>NZ_JAUVVF010000008.1 GCF_030604785.1 Paracoccus sp. (in: a-proteobacteria)
CAGCTTCAACGCCTCGCTTCTATCTCAGCTGCGCGCGATCAATTTCGTCAAGGAATTGTTCACCGAGAACCGCCTGTCCGACAAGGCGATGAAGAACGTTCTGGTCCACATGATCATCGACGATGCGCTGATGACCGACCTGACAGCGCGGTCCAAGATCATGCCCCGCCCCGGCATGCTGGACCGGATGAAGGCGGCGGGACAGGCCGCCGCCGACACTTTCCTGACCGACCATGCCGACAAGCTGAACGAGACCGACAGCTTCGACCTGTCGCAGCTTTTTGCCGGGATGATCGCGCGTTAGTCCATCGCCACCGCGATGGCGGCGGCAAGGCGCGCATTGTTCAGGACAAGGGCGATGTTGCTGTCCAGCGAACGCCCTTCGGTCAGTTCGAAGATGCGCGACAGCAGGAAGGGCGTGACCGCTTTGGCGGCGATGCCCTGCGCCTCGGCCTCGGCCAGGGCCTGCTCGATCACCGGATTGATCTGGTCGCGCGGGATCTCGGCCTCGACCGGGATCGGGTTCGCGACCAGCTGACCGCCGCCCAGGCCCAGTCGCGCGCGCATCTCGGCGGCGGCGGCGATCTCGGCGGGGCTGTCCATCCGCAGGGGCGCCTTCAGCCCCGAATCGCGCGACCAGAAGGCTGGCAGGGCGTCCTGGCCATAGGCGATGACCGGCACGCCAAGCGTTTCCAGAACCTCCCATGTCTTGGGCAGGTCAAGGATCGCCTTGGCCCCTGCCGCCACCACGGTCACGGGTGTGCGCGCCAGTTCGTGCAGATCGGCCGAGATGTCGAAGCTGGTCTCGGCCCCGCGATGGACGCCGCCGATGCCGCCGGTCGCAAAGACGCGGATGCCCGCCAGATCGGCGCAGATCATCGTCGCGGCCACGGTCGTCGCGCCGGTCCGGCCCGAGGCGACGCACACGGCCAGATCGGCGCGGCTCAGCTTCATCGCCTGATCGGGCGGCGTCTGCGCGAGCGCGGTCAGCGTCTCGTCCGTCAGGCCGATATGGATCTGCCCGCCCATCACCGCGATGGTCGCGGGAACCGCGCCGCCCTCGCGGATCACGGCCTCGACCTTGCGCGCCATCTCGAGGTTCTGCGGCCAGGGCATGCCGTGGGTGATGATCGTCGATTCCAGCGCGACGACGGGGCGGCCGGCGGCCAACGCCTCGGCCACGTCGGGGGAATAGGTCAGGGGCAGGGCGGTCACGGGACATCCTTTCCGGAAACATGGGCGGCGGCGGCCTCGACCGCGCGGCGCAACGCCGCGTCGCGCGGCTGGTTATCAAGTTCTGCGGCCAGATGCGCCGCGAGGAAGCAGTCGCCCGCGCCGGTCACGCGCGCGATCGTGACCGAGGGCGGACGGCAGGTGATGGTCGGCGCATTGGCCTGCGCCTCGGCGGCGGGGGCGGCGCCATCCGTCACCAGAACCCGCGCGGCACCGCGCGCGACGACCGCCTCGGCGGCGGTGGCGGCGTCGGGGCAGGCGCGGCCCGCCAGGATCTCGGCCTCGAGCCGGTTCAGGTAGAAGCAGCCGCGCCGGGCGGCGATCAGCGGCTCAAGCCTTTCTGCCTTGCCGGGGCTGGCGGGGACGACACGCAGATCGGCGCGGCCAAGGCGCGGATCGCGGGCGATGGCGTCCAGCAGATCCTCGGTGAGGTTGCCGTCCAGCACGACAGGACCGGTCCAGGCGGGCAGGGCGTCCAGGGCCTCAAGGATCGCCGCGCCGGCCTGTTCCAGCCCATGCGCGTCGGCGATGGCGGCGATCAGCCCCTCGCTGTCCTCGATGCCCATGTAGCAATCGGTCGGCGCGCCGGTGTCGCGCGCCAGATGATCGGTCAGGACGCCCAGCCGGGCGGCCTCGGCGATCAGGGCCTCTCCCTCGGGGTCGCGGCCCACGGCGGACAGAACGGCGGGTGTCAGCCCCCACCGCGCCAGCGCGACCGCGACGTTCAGCGCCACGCCGCCCGGCAGATGGCGGATGCGGCCCGGCACGTCGGCGCCGGGCGCCATGCGGCGCGGCGCGCGGCCGATCACATCCCAGAGCATCGCGCCGATGCACAGCACGTCAGGGGTCTTGGTCATCCTCGCCTCTCAACTCGGCCTCAAGGAAGCGTTCGAAATCGTCCAGGTCCACCGGGTCGAACTGCCCGAAGCCCTGCATCCAGACCGAGGCAGCGCGCATCCCGTCGGGGTCGAGCATGCACCATGTGATCCGGCCCCGCCGCTCTTGCCGGATCAGCCCGGCGGCTGCAAGCACGGCGAGATGTTTCGAGATCGCGGCCAGGCTCATCTGGAAGGGTTGCGCGACGTCGCTGACGGCCATGTCGTCCTCGAGCAGCATCGACAGGACGCGCCGGCGCGTCGGATCGGCCAGTGCCGCAAAGATCTGGTCAAGGGCGCCGGGACCGGCGGCCGAGGGGGCGGAAGGGTTGCTCATGGGACGTCCGGCAAGGTCCTCGGGCGGTTTTCGGGCGGCGCCGGGGCGCCAAAGCTCAACTTTGCGGTTGAATGATGCGGCGCGCGGATCGCGATTGCAAGGGGGCGGCACAATCCCCTGATGCGCGCAAACATGATGGATCGCAATGGGTTAGGAAGGAAATCCCGGCGCTTGACTTGACCGCCCCCAGCCCCTAGACAGCGGCCAACGAACAAAAGGGCGTGACAGGTGGCCGAAAAGCCCCAACCAGGGGATCGCCAGGATGCGGAGGATCGGTCGGCGGATGCCGAACGGCTTCGCGCACTGGAAGAACGGATCGCCGCGCTGACGCCCAAGCCCCGGGGTCCCGGCCCGATGGGGAAATACGAACAGGCAAACCTTGCCTGGCGAATGGTGATCGAGCTTGTGACCGGCCTGGGGCTGGGGGGCGTGCTCGGTTACGGTCTTGATCATCTTCTGGGGACCCGCCCCCTGATGATGATCGTGTTCATATTCCTCGGCCTTGCGGCCGGCATCAAGACGATGATGCGCACCGCGTCCGAGCTAGACAGGAAATCCGGCGACGGCCCGGACCGAGACGAGAGGGACTGAACGTGGCGACGGAAGCGACTGGCGGCCTTGAATTCCATCCGATGGATCAGTTCATCGTCAAGCCGCTCTTCGGCGGCGAGACCGTGGCATGGTACACGCCGACCAACGTGACGCTGTGGCTGTTCCTGACCGCGCTGGCGGCGACCGCGCTTCTGGTGCTGGGCAGCCGTGGCCGCGCCATCGTTCCCAGCCGCGCGCAATCGGTGGCGGAACTGACCTATGGCCTCGTCCACAAGATGATCGAGGACATCGCGGGCAAGGACGGCCTGCGCTATTTCCCCTATATCCTGACGCTGTTCCTGTTCGTGGCCTTCGCGAACCTGCTGGGCCTCGTGCCGATGGCCTTCACCGTCACGTCGCATATCGCTGTGACCGGCGTTCTGGCGCTTGGCGTGTTCTTCGGCGTGACGGCGATCGGCTTCATCAAGAACGGCGCGCATTTCCTCGACCTGTTCTGGGTCCGCTCGGCGCCGCTGGCCGTGCGTCCGATCCTGGCCGTGATCGAGGTGATCAGCTACTTCGTACGCCCGCTGAGCCTCTCCATCCGCCTCGCGGGCAACATGATCGCCGGCCATGCCGTGATCAAGGTCTTCGCGGGCTTCGCGGCCATCGCCGCCGTCGCCCCTGTCGCGGTCGTCGCCGTGGTCGGCATGTATGCCTTCGAGGTGCTGGTGGCACTGGTGCAGGCCTATGTGTTCACGATCCTGACCTGCGTCTATCTGAAGGATGCGCTGCACCCGTCGCACTGAGCCGACGACAGCAGCACTGTGGCGGCGCCATCCCGGCGCCGCAGAGAACCGGACAACCCTCTTCCAACCGCAAGGAGACATACCATGGAAGGCGAACTCGCAAATCTGGGCAAGTACATCGGCGTCGGTCTGACCGCGTTCGGCATGGGCTTTGCCGCCCTCGGCGTGGGCAACGTTGCCGGCAACTTCCTGGCCGGCGCCCTGCGCAACCCTTCGGCCGCTGCCGGCCAGACCGCCACGCTGTTCATCGGCATGGCCTTTGCGGAAGCTCTGGGGATCTTCTCGTTCCTCGTCGCGCTTCTGCTGATGTTCGCGGTCTGATCCTGCGCCATCCTTGCGGCGGGGTGGGGCCAAGCCCCCACCCCTTCGTGACTTACAAGGCCATGGGGTAGGATATGTTCAGCCTGTTGCAAGAGGCCGCCACCACCGCGGTCGAGATCACCGGGGAAGAGGCCGTCGTCATCGACGAGACCGCGCCCCATGCCGCCGATGCCCACGCTTACGGGGATGCGGCGCATTACGCGGCGGAAAGCGCGGGCCTTCCGCAGCTGGACGTCACCACCTTCGGCAACCAGATCTTCTGGCTGGTCGTCACGCTTGTGGTCCTTTATCTGGTCCTGTCGCGCGTCGCCGTGCCGCGGATCGCTGCCGTTCTGTCGGATCGTCAGGGGGCGCTGACCGGCGACCTGATGGCGGCCGAGGAATTCAAGCAGAAGGCCCGCGAGGCGGAAGCCGCCTATGACAAGGCCCTGGCCGAAGCCCGCAGCGAGGCGCAGCGGATCGTCGCGCAGAACCGCGCCGAGATCCAGGCCGAGCTTGACCGGGCCATCGTCAAGGCGGATGCCGAGATTTCGGCGCGCACCGCCGAATCCGAGGCCCGCATCCGTGAAATCCGCGCCTCGGCCGATGACAGCGCCCGCGAGGTCGCCCGCGACGTGACCGCCACGCTGGTGGAAAGCTTCGGCGGCAAGGCCGATGCAGCCGCCGTCGAGGCCGCGCTGGACAGCCGCATGAAAGGGTCCGTGCAATGAAGCGCCTGATCGCCCCCCTGTCCGCCGCCCTGCTTGCGGCCGGTCCGGCTACCGCCGCCAGCGGGCCGTTCTTCAGGCTGGATAACACCGATTTCATCGTCCTGATCGCGTTCCTCGTCTTCGTCGGCATCCTCGTCTACTACAAGGTGCCGGCCCTGCTGGGCGGCATGCTGGACAAGCGCGCCGAGACGATCCGCAAGGAACTGGAAGAGGCCCGTCGCTTGCGCGAGGAAGCGCAGGAGATCTATGCCAGCTACGAGCGTCGCGCCCGTGAGGTGAAGACCCAGGCTGACCAGATCGTGGCCAATGCCAAGCGCGAGGCCGAGGCCCAGGCCGCCAAGGCCAAGGACGACCTGGCGCGTTCGATCGAGCGTCGCCTTCAGGCCGCGCAGGACCAGATCGCCAGCGCAGAGGCGGATGCCGTTCGCGCCGTCCGCAACCGTGCCGTGGCCGCCTCGGTCGCTGCGGCTGCCGAATTGCTGCAGGCTCAGGTCCGCGCGGGTAACCGCTCGGCCGGGATTGACGACGCCATCGAAGATGTGGCGCGTCGCCTGAACTGAGGTCAGGCGCCCCGCAAGGGCTCTGCCAATGGGACAGTGATCGGCCCCCGGCTCTGCGCGAGCCGCGGGCCTTTTCGTTCGTTCAGCCCGACGCTGCTTCGGTGACCAACCGGAAATCCAGCAATTGCGCGGGATCTAGGATGGTGATGTCCTCGGGCGGGGTGCGCAGTGCGTAGGGCATCAGCCGCAGATCGACGCCCATCTCGCTGAGGTAATCCATCACGCCCGCCTGCGAGCGTTGCAGGTCGCGCACCGCCATGAAGGCCGGAAGGATCGTGTTCTGGCCGAAATAATGCTGGTGCACGCCGACGACGCCCCCCGGCGCGGCACGCCGTTCGACGCCACCGGCCAGCATGTAGGGGCAGGCCGACAGGCAGACCGCGCCCTCGTCGATCAGCGTGCTGCGCCCGGTGCTGCGGATGACGCGCCCGATGGCTACCGCATCCCCGACCGAACCGCCCGAACTGTCCAGGCGGACGGTGCGTTCCTCGGCCCGTGTCTCGTCCAGCCAGGCCAGGAAGCGGTCGGCATCGCCCGCCGCGATCTGGCCGGTGATGGTGATGGCGCCCTCCTCCTGGCTGAATTCAAGCTGTTCGGGCATGGGCCGCATGGCGGGGCCGCCCGGCGCGCCGGGCCGCAGATCGGGCCGATAGGGGCGGGTGCTTGGCCCCTGCGCGGGCGGCGCGAAAAGGTCGGGCGCCGCGGCGCCGGGTGCGCGCCACATATCGGCGCCGACGATCGCGGCCCCCAGCAGCACCTGCGACAGAAGCACGGCGCGAATGGCCCGTTGCGGGGTCGAAAGGAACCGCATCTCAGCCCTCGGCGCGGGGGGTGGCGGGCGGCACCTCGGGTTCGGGCCGCGCGGTGGCCTCGGGCGCGGCGGGTGGCGGCGCCGGGCGCAGCAGATCGGCCGCCGCAAGGGCGGCGCGCAGCTCGCCCACGGTCATGCGGTCATCCGACCGTCCCTCGCCGCGGCCCGAGCGGATGGCGGCCTGCACGACCATGATGATGAAGACCAGCACCGCCGGCAGCAGGTCGATCGAGATCGCGCCCGCCCAGGCCGGAACGAAGTTGCCCGCGTAGACGATCACCGCATCCGCCGCCGACATGGGCGTGTAGATCGCATCGTCGGGCTGGGGCAGGGCGATGACCTCGGCGGCGGCCTGCGACAGCGTCGTCGCGCGCTGCGCCACCAGCGTCAGGACCGAGTTGATCGTGCTGCTCTGGCCCGCCTGGATCTCGGCCGTGCGTCCGTCGAGTTCGGGCAGCACCACCGCATCGGCCAGATCCTGAGCCGCCCGCAGGACCAGCGGCGCGGGGTTCAGCTGCCGCAATTCGGTGATGAGGCCGGCCAGGGCGACCGCATCCTCGGAAAAGCGCACGGTGCGGTCGGGCAGCCCGCCCGCCTCGACCGAGATCGAGCGCATCCGCGACAGGATCACGTTGCCCTGCGCGAAGGTGCGTTCGATGGGCGCCTCGATGGCCAGCAGCTGATCCTCGAGTGCCTGCAATTCGGTGCCCTTCTGGGTCAGGACCCGAAAGACCGCGCCCCGCCCGGAAAAGCCCGACAGGATGCCGCCTTCCTCCTGCTCGGAGAGGTCTTGGAAGCTTTGCCTGACCCGCGCCACGTCGCGCGCAAGCGACTGACCCGAAACCGCATTGGCATGGGCGCGTTCCAGCGCGGTCTGATAGCTTTTGACGGTGGTGGCCATGTGGGTTTCCATCGCCGCCCCGCCCGCCAGCGCGGCGGCGTTCAGCCACGAGGACATGGCGATGATCGCCACCGCGCCCAGAGCCATCGACAGGAACAGCCCGATCCGCGCCGTGGCCCCCCGCACCGCAGGAAGCAGCCGCAGAAGGTAGGACCAGAAGACGAAGATCCCGACCGACACCGCGATGGAATAGGCCAGGGCGGCAAAGGTCGTCCACAGGCCCGGCTCTTCCAGCAGCGTCCGCACGCCCAGATAGGTGTAGATCCCGGATGCCGCCGCCAGCACGCCAAGCGCGGTCGGGGTGAAGCTGTCCAGCCAGTCCAGATGGCGTTCCAGCTCTCGCGCGTAGCGGTTGCCGGGATCGTCGGGAAGGGCGCGGTCGGGTTGGTCCATGGGGCCTCGCTGCAAGAGGATCGTCGCGCGCAGATAAGCAGGATCATCGCGCAAGTTCATCCCTTGCCGCGCCGGGTTCCTTCACGCTTGCGGCATCGCGACCCAAGGTCATGGGATGGGTTGGTGCGGGTGGAGGGACTTGAACCCCCACGCCTTGCGGCGCCAGAACCTAAATCTGGTGCGTCTGCCAATTTCGCCACACCCGCATCGACGTCCTCTTAGCAAAGCCGGAAAGCGGGGGCGAGGGGGAAAATCACCGTTCCATATCGCGCAGGATCGCGGGCAGGGCCTCGGGCAGGTCGTCGGCGATGAGGCCGGGGCCGAAGCGGCAGGCGGCCTCGGCATGCAGCAGGGTCGCGGCCTCGCAGGCATCGGCGCCGGACCAGCCGCGCGCCAGAAGGCCGGCGATCAGCCCCGCCAGAACGTCGCCCGCCCCCGCCGTCGCCAGCCAGCCCAGATCGTGGCGCGAATGGATGACCGCCCGATCACCCGTCGCAATGACCGTGTCGGGGCCTTTCAGCAGCAGCGTCGCGTCCAGTTCGCGCGCGGCCTGCTGCGCGGCCTCCAGCCGCGACAGGGCGGGCCGCTGCGCGCCGCATAGCCGGGCGGCCAGATCGGGGCAGAGGCGCGCGAATTCGCCGCCATGGGGCGTCAGGACGCAGAGAGGATGCAGCCGGGCGCGCAGGTCGGGCCGCCCGGCCAGCGCGCTGATCGCATCGGCATCCAGAACCAGCGCGCCGCCCCAATCCAGCGCGACCGGCAGCAGCGCCTCGGCCCGCGCGATCCCGCAGCCGGGCCCAAGGCACAGCGCGCGGATACGCCCGTCCGACAGCCATTGCGCCAGCGCCTCGGGGTCGTCCACCGGGCGTCGCATCAGCGCATCGGGCGCGCGGGCATGTTCGGCCATGGCCTCGGACGGGGGCGCCAGCGTCACCAGCCCCGCCCCCACGCGCAAAGCGGCCCGTGCCGACAGGCGGGCGGCTCCTCCGGCGCCCGGCCCGCCAGCGACCACGACCGCATGACCGTGATCGTATTTGTGCGACGCCGGCGATTTCGCCAGACGCAATGCCGCTGGCCGGGCCTGCCACAGGCTGCGCCTGATCCCCGAGCCGGGCAGGGCAAGCCCCAGATCGGCCACCACGACCCGCCCGCACAGCGCCGGACCCTCGGCCAGCAGATGCCCGGGTTTGAGGCTGTGAAAACTGATCGTCAGGTCGGCGGGGACGAGCCTGCCGCCCTCGGGGACCAGCGCGCGCCCGCTATCGGTGCAAAGCCCGCTTGGCAGATCGACGGCCACGGATGCGCCGATCCGCCCGGTCTGGCGCGCAAGCGCCAGTTGCGACAGCAGCGCCTGATGCCCCGTCACAGGGCGCGAGAGGCCAAAGCCGAACAGCGCGTCGACCAGCAGATCGGCATCCCCGACCGGGCCGGGATCGGCCGGGTCCACGGGCTCGGCCTCGCCCAGATCCAGCCAGGCATCATGGGCCGCGCGGGCCTCGGGCGACAGGCGCGCGGCCTCGCCGCAGAACAGCACCCGCACCCGCCAGCCGCTCCCCGCCAGAAGCCGCGCCACGACGAAGCCGTCGCCGCCATTGTTGCCCGGCCCGCACAGGACCAGCGCACGGCGCGGATCATGCGGGCGTGCCGCGCGCAGGTCGGGCCAGGTCTGCAGAATCGCGGCCAGGACCGCCGCGCCGGCGCGCTGCATCAGATCATGGGCATCTGCCTCTCCGCGGGCGATCGCATCGGATTCCATGGCGCGCGTTTGGGCGGCATTCATGACTTCCGTGCAGTCCGGCACCAGTTTTGCCTGCATTTTGTGCTGTATGATCAATTTATGTGCATCAATCCCGGTGAACGCATTTCAGCGGCGGTCAAAACAGGCTGCCACATTTACCCCGCCCCGGAAACCCGCCAAGCAGTCTTCAAGGCAAGCCGCGAGGAAGGATCAATTGCGATGAAGAAGATCGAGGCGATCATCAAGCCGTTCAAGCTGGACGATGTCAAAGAGGCGCTGCAAGAGGTGGGGGTCCAGGGCCTGTCCGTGACCGAGGTCAAGGGCTTCGGCCGTCAGAAGGGTCATACCGAACTGTATCGCGGCGCCGAATACGTGGTCGATTTCCTGCCCAAGGTGAAGATCGAGATGGTCCTGCCCGACGATCAGGTGGATGCCGCCATCGACGCCATCGTCAGCGCCGCCCGCACCGAGAAGATCGGCGACGGCAAGATCTTCGTCCTGCCCGTCGAGCAGGCCATCCGCATCCGCACCGGCGAGACCGGCGACGACGCGGTCTGATCCCCGGCAGCCAGACACAACAACAAGAAACCAGTTCCAACAGGACTTCCGCCCGGCCGGCCCCGGCCGCCGGGCCGCTACCACGAAGAAAGGGAAGAGATGGAAATCAAGGATGTCTTGAAGCTGATCGAAGACGAGGATGTCGCCTATGTCGACGTCCGCTTCACCGATCCCAAGGGCAAGCTTCAGCACGTGACGCTGGACCGCGATCTGGTCGATGAGGATTTCTTCGAGGAAGGCTTCATGTTCGACGGCAGCTCGATCGCGGGCTGGAAGTCGATCGACCAGTCGGACATGAAACTGATCCCCGACGCGGCCTCTGCCTATATCGATCCGTTCTACGCCGAAAAGACGCTCTGCGTGCATTGCAACGTGGTCGAGCCGGATACGGGCGAAGCCTATAGCCGCGACCCGCGCGGGACCGCCGCCAAGGCCGAGGCCTATCTGAAATCGACCGGCATCGGCGACGCGGCCTATTTCGGCCCCGAGGCCGAGTTCTTCATCTTCGACGACGTGCGCTATTCGGTCACGCCGCAGAAAGTGTCGTATCAGATCGACGCCGTTGACGCCGCCTGGAACACCGACACCGAATACGAGATGGGCAACCAGGCCCACCGCGCGGCCCACAAGGGCGGCTACTTCCCGGTGAACCCGATCGATGCCGGCCAGGACATCCGCGGCGAGATGCTGTCCACCATGAAGCGCATGGGGATGAAGGTCGACAAGCACCACCACGAGGTTGCCAGCGCGCAGCACGAGCTGGGTCTGATCTTCGGCGGTCTGGTCGAGCAGGCCGACAACATCCAGAAATACAAGTATGTCATCCATAACGTCGCCCATGCCTATGGCAAGTCGGTGACCTTCATGCCGAAGCCCATGAAGGGCGACAACGGCTCGGGGATGCACGTCAACATGTCGATCTGGAAGGACGGCAAGCCGCTCTTTGCCGGCGACAAGTATGCCGACCTCTCGCAGGAGGCGCTGTATTTCATCGGCGGCATCCTGAAGCATGCCAAGGCGCTGAACGCGCTGACCAACCCCTCGACCAACAGCTACAAGCGGCTGATCCCGGGCTTCGAGGCCCCGGTGCTGCGCGCCTATTCGGCCCGCAACCGCTCGGGCTGCGTGCGGATCCCGTGGACGGAATCGCCCAAGGCCAAGCGCGTCGAGGCCCGCTTCCCGGACCCCTCGGCCAACCCCTATCTGTGCTTCGCGGCGCTGCTGATGGCGGGCCTCGACGGGATCAAGAACAAGATCGATCCGGGCCCCGCTTCGGACAAGGACCTCTACGATCTGCCGCCGGAGGAACTGGCCGAAATCCCGACCGTCTGCGGCTCGCTGCGCGAGGCGCTGGAGGAACTGGAGAAGGACATGGACTTCCTGCTGGCGGGCGACGTCTTCACCCGCGACCAGCTGGAGGGCTACATGGCCCTGAAATGGGAAGAGGTTTATGCCTACGAGCACACGCCTCACCCGGTGGAATACGCGATGTATTACAGCTGCTGAGAGAGCGAGGGACATTGATCCTGAAGGGGGCGCCGCCGGGCGCCCCCTTTTCGCATCGGCGCCCATGATCCAGATCAAGGCCCCGACTGCACGCCCATGACACGAGGGTGGCGGAACAGGTCGGAGAATGGCGATGACGATGGCGGGTTTTCTGGGCGCGGTGCTTGCCCTGCTGCTGGCGCCAGGGCCGACCAACACGCTGATGGCGCTGGCCGGCGCGCAGCGGGGCGCTGCGGGGATGCTGCGCCTGATCCCGGCCGAATTGTGCGCCTATCTGGCGGTCGTCGTGCCGCTGTCGGTGCTGGGGGCGGACCTTCTGGCGGGGCTTCCGACATTGGCCACCGCGCTGAAGCTGGTCGCGGGGATCTGGGTGATGTGGCTGGCCCTGCGCCTGTGGCAGCGGCCGCATGGAGCGCGTGCGCCGCGCCATGTCTCGGCGCGGCAGGTTGCGGTCACGACGCTTCTGAACCCCAAGGCGCTGGTCGTGGGCCTGGTCCTTGTCCCGGCGCTGCCAGAGGGCGCCGCGCCGGCGGGGCTGGCGGCCTTTGCCGCCTCGGTCGCGCTGGTCGCCGCCCTGTGGGGCGGGCTGGGCGCTCTTGGCGGAGGCGCTGCGGGTGGCCGCCTGCCGCTGCTGCAGCGGGCGGCCTCGTTGTGGCTGGGCGCGGTGTCGGTCTCGATCCTGGCGGGCGTCCTGACGGCGTGAGCGGCTACTCCGCAGCGATCCCGGTCGCGGCCGGGTAGTCGACATAGCCCCGCGGCCCGCCGACATAGAAGGTCGAGGGGTCCTGGGCGTTCAGCGGCAGGTCGCGGCGCAGGCGCTCGACCAGATCGGGATTGGCGATGAAGTCGCGCCCGAAGCTGACCGCATCGGCCCGATCCTCGGCCAGAAGGCTCTGCGCGACCTCGCGCGTCAGACCCTCATTCGCGATGACCGGTCCGCCGAAGGCCGCGCGGATCGCGGGCAGCAGGCTGTCGGGGCGGGGATGTTCGCGCAGGAACAGGAAGGCCAGCTGCCGGGCGCGCATCTCGGCGGCGACATGGGTGAACAGGGCATGCGGATCGCTGTCGCCCATGTCATGGCTGTCGCCGCGCGGCGACAGGTGCAGCCCGACGCGGTCCGCCGACCAGGCGCCGATCACCGCATCCGCGATCTCGCACAGAAAGCGCGCGCGGTTCTCGACGCTGCCGCCATAGCGGTCGGTGCGGCGGTTGCTGTGATCCTGCAGGAACTGGTCTATCAGATAGCCGTTCGCGCCGTGGATCTCGACCCCGTCGAACCCGGCATGGCGGGCGCGGCGGGTGGCATCGGCATAGGCCTCGACGATGCCGGCGATCTCGTCTGTCTCAAGCGCGCGAGGCGTCACATAGGGCCGCTTGGGGCGCAACAGGCTGACATGTCCCGCAGGCGCGATGGCCGAAGGCGCGACCGGCAGGGCGCCGCCCAGAAGCTGGGGATCCGAGATGCGCCCGACATGCCACAGCTGCAGAAAGATCAGCCCGCCGCGTTCATGAACCGCACGCGTGACCTGCGACCAGCCCTCGACCTGGGCATCCGACCAGATGCCCGGCGTGGCCTCGTAGCCGACGCCCATCGGGGTGACGCTGGTGGCTTCGGACAGGATCAGCCCGGCCCCGGCACGCTGCGCGTAGTATTCGGCCATCAGCGCGTTGGGCAGGCGAGCCTCGCCCGCGCGCGAACGGGTCAGCGGCGCCATGACGATGCGGTTTCGCAGCGTGACGGCGCCCATGGTCACCGGATCAAAGAGGGTCGGCATCGGCATCCTTTCGACTTGTCGGGCGGACAGGCGCCCGCGGCTTCAACTGTTGCCGGATGCCGGCGGTTTCAAGGGGCGGAAAAGTCGCCTTAACTTTACCGCGGCCCTTGTTCCCGCGCCGCGCTTCTGGCGTTATCGAGCCATCATGGATCTTGTTCTCCTGACCACAATCACGGCGCTTCTGTTTCTGCTGATCGCGGCGGCCGAGCCGGTCGCGGACCGCCTGTCGCTGCCCTTCAGCGCGATCCTTGCGCTTTTGGGCATGCTGATCGGGGGCGGCGCGATCTTTCTGCTGAGCACCGATTACACGAATGTCTTCAATCCGATCGCGGAAACCATCCTGGCGCTGCCGATCCGGTCGAACGTCTTTCTTTACGTGTTCCTGCCCACCCTGATCTTTCAGGCCACGCTGGAGATGAATGTCCGGCGGATGCTGGACGACTGGGTGCCGATCCTGACGCTGGCCGTGGTCGCGGTGGTCGTGGCCACGCTGACCATCGGCTATTCGCTGGCCTGGGTCAGCGGTCTGCCGCTGATGGTCTGCCTGCTGGTCGGCGCGATCGTCTCGACCACGGACCCCTCGGCGGTGGTCAGCATCTTCCGGTCGATCTCGGCGCCGCGCAGGCTGGCGCGCATCATCGAGGGCGAGAGCCTGCTGAACGACGCCGCAGCCATTGCGCTGTTCGGGCTGTTCATGGGCTTCGTGATGCTGGGCGTGCCGAATCCCAGCCTGTCCGAGGCGATGGCGCAATTCCCCGAACTGATCCTGGGCGGGGCCTTCGCGGGCTGGCTGATCGCGCGGGTGGCGCTGGCCCTGATGACGCTGTTCCAGAGATTCGAGATGGCGCAGATCTCGGTCTCGGTCGCGGTGCCCTATCTGGCCTATATCGGGGCCGAGCGGCTTCTGGGCGCCTCCGGCGTGATCGCGGTCGTGGCGGCGGCGCTGACCTTGAACCTGATGGGGCCGGGACGGCTGGCGCCTGCCTTCTGGGTGAACCTGCGCGAGGTCTGGCGGTTGCTGGCCCACTGGGCGGGGGCGCTGATCTTCATCCTGGCCGCGCTCTTGATCCCGCGCCTGCTGGGCGATCTGCGGGCGGGCGATCTGGCACTGGTTGGGGTGGTGATCCTGGCGGCCTTTGCCGCGCGGGCGATGATCCTGTGGGGGCTTCTGCCGCTGCTGGGCGCGCTGCGTCTGTCGCCCCGGATCGAGCGTCCTTACCGCGTGGCGATCATGTGGGGCGGCCTGCGCGGGGCGGTCACGCTGGCACTGGCGCTGGCGGTGACCGAAAGCCTGCGCGTCCCGGTCGAGACCAAGCGTCTTGTCGGCATCTTGGCCACGGGCTTCACGCTCTTCACGCTGCTGGTGCAGGGCACGACGCTGCGTTGGGTGATCAGCCTTCTGGGTCTGGACCGGCTGTCGCCGCTGGACCGGGCGCTGTCCAATCAGGTCGTCGCCGTCGCGCTGCAGACCGTGCGCGAAGAGGTCGCCACCACGACCGAGAAATACGATCTGCCGCGCGAGACGGTGCGGTCCGAGGCCAAGCGCTTTGCCGCCCGGCTGGATCAGGCCGTCGAACGCGCCGAGGCCGAACACAATGCCGAGATCCTGGACCGTGACCGCATCACGCTTGGCCTGATCGCGCTGGCGGGCCATGAACGCGAGGCGATCCTGCAACGCGTGCGCGAGCGGGCGATCTCGGCCCGGCTGTCGGAACAGGCGCTCTTCGACGCCGACCGCGTGATCGAGGGCGCGCGCCAGGGTGGCCGCACCGGCTATCAGCGCGCGGCGCGCGGCTCGCTGAGCTATGGCCCCGCGTTCCGGCTGGCGGCCTTTCTGCGCAACCGGCTGGGCATTTCCGGCCCGCTGGCCCGCATGACCGCCGACCGGTTCGAGATCCTGCTGGCCAAGCGGCTGATCCTGCGCGACCTGCACGGCTTCATCGACCGCCGCATCCGCCGTATCCATGGCCGCCGCGTGGCCGAATTGCTGCACGAATTGCTGAACCGCCGGATCGAGGCCGTGGATACCGCGCTGGACGGTCTGCGGCTGCAATATCCCGGCTATGCCGAGGAACTGGAGCGCCGCTTCATCCGCCGCACCGCCCTGCGGCTGGAGGAACGCGAATACAATGCCATGCGCGAGGACGGGCTGATCGGCGCCGAGGTCCATACCGAGCTGATCGCCGACATCATGCGCCGCCGCGCCCAGACCGAGATGCGGCCGCCGCTTGACCTGGCGCTGCGCAAGGACGAGCTGGCGCGCGTCTTTCCGCTGTTCTCGGACCTGGACGATGGCGAGCTGAAGCGTCTCAGCCGCCAGTTGCGGACGCGCTATGTCAATGCGGGCCAGATCATCACCCGCAAGGACACGCCCGCGCGCAGCGTCTTCTTCGTGGCTTCGGGCGCCGTCGAACAAGAGGTCGCGGGCCAGACCACCCGGCTGGGCCGCGGCGAGATGTTCGGCCAGATGGGCGTCCTGACCGGCCGCATCCGCCGGGCCGAGGTGCGCGCCATCACGCCCTCGACCCTGCTGATCCTCGAGGAGACGGGCTTCCGGCGCCTGCTGAAACGCTCGCCCGCGCTCAGGCGTGCGGTGCGCGACAGCGTGGTGGGCAAGTCCTCGGCCGGCGAGGTGCTGCGCCTGCCGGAATTCCGCCTCGACGAGGCCGCGGCGGCGCCCGAGCCGCTTGGCGAGGCCGGCGCCAGCCGCTAGACAGGCGGTCCAGACCAGACAGAAGGGTTCCTCATGGACGCAGCCGCCCAGACCGCCGCCCGCATCGCCCGCCAGATCGCGACCGAGATCGGCGCCAGCCCCTCGCAGGTCACGGCGGCGGCCGATCTTCTGGACGGGGGCGCGACCGTCCCCTTTGTCGCGCGCTACCGCAAGGAAGCGACGGGCGGGCTGGACGACACGCAGCTGCGCACCCTGTCCGATCGCCTGACCTATCTGCGCGAGATGGAGGCGCGGCGCGCCGCGATCCTCGGTTCGATCCGCGAGCAGGGCAAGCTGACCGACGATTTGGCCCGCAAGATCGCCGTTGCCGACACCAAGGCCGCGCTGGAAGACATCTACCTGCCCTTCAAGCCCAAGCGCCGCACCAAGGCGATGATCGCCCGCGAGAACGGGCTGGAACCGCTTCTGCGCGCGATCCAGACCGACCCCGCCGCCAATCCCGAGGCCCTTGCGCCCGCCTATGTGCAGGGCGCGGTCGAGACGCCCAAGGCTGCCCTTGACGGTGCGCGCGACATCCTGGTCGAGGAATTGTCCGAGAATGCCGATCTCTTGGGCCGTCTGCGCGACTTCATGCGGCGCGAGGCGGTGATCTCGGCCCGCGTCGTTGCGGGCAAGGAGGAAAGCGGCGCCAAGTTCAGCGATTATTTCGATCATCGCGAGGCTTGGGCCACCATCCCCGGCCACCGCGCGCTGGCGATCCTGCGCGCCGCCAAGGAAGATGTCGTGACCATCGAGATCGCCCCCGATCCCGAGACCGGCGCCGCGCGCGCCGAGGGGATCGTGGCGCAGGCCCTTGGCCCTGTCGGGCACGGGACAGGCGGGGATTGGCTTCGCGCGGCGGCGGGCTGGGCCTGGCGCGTCAAGCTGTCGAACGGCATGTATATCGACCTTCTGACCGAATTGCGCCAGCGCGCCCATGCCGAGGCGATCCAGGTCTTCGCCCGCAACCTGCGCGACCTGCTGCTGGCCGCGCCGGCCGGGCCGCGCCCGACGCTCGGCCTCGATCCCGGCATCCGGACGGGCTGCAAGATCGCCGTGGTGGACGCGACCGGCAAGCTGGTCGATACGGCGACGATCTATCCCTTCCAGCCCAAGAACGACCTGCGCGGGGCCGAGGCCACGCTGCTGGCGCTGATCGCGAAACACGGGGTCGAGTTGGTCGCCATCGGCAACGGCACAGCCAGCCGCGAAAGCGAACGGCTGGTGGCCGAAGTGCTGAAGCGCCTGCCCAAGGGCATCAAGGCGCCCACGCGGGTGGTGGTCTCCGAGGCCGGGGCCTCGGTCTATTCGGCATCCGAACTGGCGGCGCGGGAATTCCCCGGTCTGGATGTCAGCCTGCGCGGCGCGGTCAGCATCGCGCGGCGTTTGCAAGACCCGCTGGCGGAACTGGTCAAGGTGCCGCCGCAGAGCATCGGCGTGGGCCAGTATCAGCACGACGTGGACCAGCGCCAGCTTGCGAAATCGCTGGAAGCCGTGGTCGAGGATGCGGTGAACGCGGTGGGCGTGGACTTGAACACTGCCTCGGCGCCGCTTCTGGCGCATGTGGCGGGGCTGGGGCCGTCGCTGGCGCAGGCCATCGTCGCGCATCGCGATGCCTCGGGCGCGTTCCGGTCGCGCGCGGCGCTGAAAAAGGTCGCGGGACTGGGACCCAAGGCTTTCCAGCAATGCGCGGGCTTCCTGCGCATCCGCGATGGGGACGAGCCGCTGGACGCCTCGGCCGTTCACCCCGAAGCCTATGGCGTGGCGCGCAGGATCGTCTCGGCCTGCGGGCGTGATCTGCGGGCGGTGATGGGCGACGCGGCGGCGCTGAAGCGGCTGAACGCGGCCGATTTCGTGACCGAGGAATTCGGCCTGCCCACCGTGCGCGACATTCTGGCCGAACTGGAAAAGCCCGGCCGCGATCCGCGCCCCGGTTTTGTCACCGCCAGCTTCGCCGAGGGAGTCGAGGACATCAAGGATCTGCGCCCCGGCATGTCGCTCGAGGGCACCGTGACCAATGTGGCGGCCTTCGGCGCCTTCGTGGATATCGGGGTCCATCAGGACGGGCTGGTCCATGTCAGCCAGCTGGCAGACCGTTTCGTCAAGGACCCGCACGAGGTCGTCAAGGCCGGCGACGTGGTCCGCGTCCGTGTGACCGAGGTGGACGTGGCGCGCAAGCGCATCGGCCTGACCATGCGCAAGGACGGCGCCGAGCCCGCCCCCAAGGGGCCGCGCGGCGACCGGCAGGATCGCGGCGCAAAGCCGCGCCAGATGCAGGCCGGACCCTCGGGCGCTTCGCAGGGCGCGTTCGGCGCGGCCCTGGCCGACGCGTTCCGCAAACGGTGATGGAGAGGACCATGCAGGCAGGCGATCCGGACTTTCAGGGGACATGGCTCGACGACCCCGCGCACCGGGCGTTTCTGGTGGCGGATGCGCGCCGGGCTCTGGATTTCTTCGATGCCAGCCCCCGGGCTGGCGGCGGCTTTCATCTGCTGGACTGGCAGGGCAGGCCGCGCCCGACTGCCTTGCAGGAATTGCACACGACAACGCGGCTGGTGCATTCCTATGCGCTGGCGCATGCCGCGGGTCGGCCCGACCGGGCCGGGATCGTGGATCAGGGGATGGATTACCTCTGGCGGCGTCACCGCGATGCGGATCACGGCGGCTATCTTTGGGGGCTTGAGGGCGACGGGATCGCCGATGGCACCAAGCTGGCCTATGGGCAGGTCTTTGTCCTGCTGGCGGCCTCCAGCGCGAAACTGGCAGGGCATCCCGATGCCGACCGCCTGCTGGCCGATGTGACCGAGGTGCTTGAGCGTCACTATTGGGACGAGGCGGCGGGTCTTTTCCGCGACGAATTCACCCGCGACTGGCAGCCCTTTTCGACCTATCGCGGCATGAACGCCAACATGCACGGCGTCGAGGCGCTGCTGGCCGCCCATGAGGCCACCGGCGAGGTGCTGCATCTGGACCGCGCGGGCCGGATCCTGCGCTTCTTCATCGACGGGCAGGCGCGCGCGCATGGCTGGCGCATCCCCGAACATTACGATCAGGACTGGCGTGTCGATGCGGCCTATGCGGGCAACCCGGTCTTTCGTCCCGCAGGCACCACGCCCGGCCACAGCGTCGAGATGGCGCGGCTGCTGCTGCAATGGTGGGATCTGGCGGGCCGCCCCGACGACGGCAGCCCGGCCATGGCGCGGGCGCTGACCGAAACCGCGCTGGCGAGCGGCTGGAACCACGCCGAGGGTGGGCTGGTCTATACGCTGTCGCTTCAGACGGGCGCGGTGGACAACCCGGCGCGCTACTGGTGGCCCGTGACCGAGGCGATCGGCGCGCTGGCCACGCTGATCAAGCTGGACCCGCTGCCGGGCGACGAGGTCTGGTATCGCCGCCTGTGGGATTTCGCGGCCAGCCATCTGGTCGATCACGAACGTGGCGGCTGGTGGCACGAACTGGGCCAGGGCAACCGCCCGACCCAGACGCAGTTTCCGGGAAAGCCCGATCTTTATCACGCGCTTCAGGCCGATCTGTTCCCGCTGGTGCCGGACCTGTCGCGCGTCGCGGCCGGGCTGGCGCGGGGTCGTGTGCTGGCGTGAGATGACGTGATGTCGTGCGGCTTGACCGGCGGCGCCGATCCTGTCAAGCCTGCGCATCGCCCTGTCGTCACTCATCCTGAACCGGACGGTGTATTCCATGTCCAATGACGCGCCTGTCCCGCCTCTTGCCGTCACGCCGCCGGACCCTGCAACGCGGGCGGCGCGGATGATGGCGGGGGTCGAAAGCGGCCTTGCCCTGTCGATCCTCGACAACAGTCCGGACTGCATCAAGCTGATCGAACTGGACGGCACGCTCGGCTACATGAACCCCAACGGCCTGTGTGCGATGGAGATCGACGATTTCGCGCAGGTGGCCGACCGCCCCTGGCCGGATCTCTGGCCGCCCGAACATCGCCAGACGCTGACCGCCGCGATCCGCGACGCATCCCAGGGCCGGATCAGCCGGTTCGAGGCCTTCTGCCCGACCGCGCGCGGCACGCCGCGCTGGTGGCAGGTGACGGTCTCGCCCGTCCGCAACGCGCGCGGCGTGGTCGAGCGTATCCTGTCGATCTCGCGCGATGTGACCGAGAATGTCGAGGCGCGCCGCCAGCTTGAGGAACAGGCCCGGCATCTGGCCGACGAGGTCGCCCAGAAGGACGCGGCGCTGGCCCAGCAGAAGATCCTGCTGGGCGAGATCGACCACCGTGTGAAGAACAGCTTTGCCGCCGTCATCGCGCTGCTGCGGATGCAGGCGCGCGGCCATCGGGGCGACTTGGCCGGCACGGCGTTGGACGATGCGGCGAACCGCATCTCGACCCTGGCGCGCGTGCACGAACAGCTGCATCTGGACCCCGGATCGCGGCTGATCCAGCTTTGCGACTATCTGGGGCAGCTTGCGCGCGACATCTGCGGCGCGCTTGGCGCGGGTGTGGCGCTTGCGCCCATGCCGCAGGTCCGGGTCGCGCCCGCGGATGCGGCGGCGATCGGGCAGATCCTGGCGGAATTGCTTGGCAATGCCGTTCGCCATGGCAGCGCAAGCGGGCGGCCGCCGCAGATCCGTGTCGCGCTGACCGAAACCGACGATCACGGTCTGCTGCTGGTGGTCGAGGATGACGGGCCGGGCCTGCCCATGGGGTTCGACCCCGAGACGGGGACCGGGCTCGGGATGCAGATCTGCTCGATCTATGCCCGCCAGCTTGGCGGCGGTATCAGCGCGGGCGCCTCGGCCGAGGGCGGCGCGCGGTTCGAGCTGCGGCTGCGTCTGGCCGAGGTCTCGGGCGAGGCCGCGCCGGAGTGATCACGCCCGGCCCTTCCGGGCCACGGGAACGAACCGCGCGGTCGCGGCATTCATGGCCTTTGGGCAAGTGACGGGAGCGGTTTCATGCGGATGACGATCGAGGTCGATCTGGACTACCATCTGGCCGCGCCCGGCGCCGCGATCCTGTCCGTCGAGGCGGCCGAGATCGAGGGCCAGCAGGTGCTGGCCTCGGATCTGCGGCTTGATCCGGGCCTTGCGCCGCGCCGGCTGTCCGGCGACGAGGGGATCGGCCGCAAGATCGCGATGCATGTGCCCGAACGGCTGACCTGCCGCTATCGTGCCGATCTCAGAATCGTGCGGCCGGTGCCCGACCTGCCGCGTCTTGCGGGCGTGCCGGTCGAGGACCTGCCGGCCGAGGCGCTGCGGGCGCTGATGCCCTCGCGCTATTGCGACCCGATCCGGTTTCTCGCCTATGTGGGCGCGCGGTTCGACGAGCTGTCGGGTGGGCCTCTGGTCGCGTCGCTGGCCGAATGGGTGCAGGGCGCGCTGGCCTATGTGCCGGGCGCCAGCAGCGCCGACACGACCGCCACCGACACTTTCGTGCAGCGCCAGGGCGTCTGCCGCGATTACGCGCATCTGCTGATCGCGCTGTGCCGGGCGGGGCAGGTGCCCGCGCGCATCGCCAGCGTCTATTCCCATTCGGTCGAACCGCAGGACTTCCACGCCGTGGTCCAGGTCTATCTGGACGGTGCGTGGCATCTGGTCGATCCGACCGGGATGGCCAGCGCCGACCAGATGGCGCTGGTGGCGGTGGGGCGCGATGCGGTGGATGTGGCCTTCCTGACGACGATCACGCCCGCCACGATGAACGGGCAGAGCGTGCAGGTCAGCCAGATCCTCTAGAACGCCCAGGCCGCGATCAGCGCCAGCGCGAGGATCGCCACGGCCTGGCGGTAGAGCCGCAGCGCGGTGGTAAGGTCCCCGGCGCCGGGATCGGCTGCGCCCGCGTTCAGCCACGGCTCGTCGGCCACCCGGTCGGCATAGACGCGCGGCCCCGACAGGCGGATGCCAAGCGCGCCCGCCATCGCCGCCTCGGGCCAGCCGGCATTGGGCGAGCGATGGGCCGATGCGTCACGCAGCGCGGTCGAGAAAGCCGCCCCCGCCCGCCGCCCGGCGGCCAGCGCCAGCAGCCCCGCCGTCAGCCGCGCGGGGATCAGGTTCGCCACATCGTCCAGCCTTGCGGCAAAGGCGCCGAAGGCCTCGTGTCTTGGGGTGCGGTGGCCGATCATGCTGTCCAGCGTGTTGATCGCCTTGTAGGCGGCGATGCCCGGCAAGCCGCCGATCGCGGCCCAGAAGAGGGGCGCGATCACGCCGTCGCTGGCGTTTTCGGCAAGGCTCTCGATGCTGGCGCGGGCAAGGGCCGGGCTGTCGGCGCGCGTGACGTCGCGGCCCACGATCATGGCGGTCGCCGCCCGCGCCTCGGCCAGGTCGCCCCGGCGCAGCGGGCGCAGCACCGCCCGCAGGTGATCGTCCAGCGACCGCGCCGCGACCAGCGGCCAGGCAAGGATCGCCGCCGCCCAGGGCCCCAGCCAGATCTGCAGCAGCGCGGCGGGCCATGCCGCCGCGCCGATCACGACCAGCGCCGCAAGCGCGCCCTTGGCGCCCCGCGCGCGGCCTCGGTTCAGCGATCGATCCAACACCGCGATCAGGCGCCCCAGCCATGTCACCGGATGCCCGATCCGGCGATAGAGCGCCTGCGGCCAGCCGATCAGCACATCGATCAGCAGCGCGATGGCCGCGATCATGGCCATCACGCATCCCCCGGCAGGGTCAGGTTCACGGCCTCGACCGCCCATTCCGCGCCCTCGGGGTCGATCCGGTGCAGGATGGTCAAGGACAGCGGCGCCACCGCGAAGGACAGCGCCCGCGCACCCACCACCATCGCCAGGGCCGCGCGGACGGTCCCGGCATGGGCCACGATCAGCGTGCCGGGCGGCGCCTCGACCAGCGCGGGGCGGGCGCGGGCGGCCATGTCGTGAAAGCTCTCGCCGCCTTGGGGCCGGTGGCGGGCCAGCGCCTCGGGGGATAGCGGTCCCAGATCGGGCAGGTCGGCGAGGGGCCGCCCCTCCCATTCGCCCTGATCCTGCTCCAGCAGCGCGGGCAGGATGCGGTCGGGCGAAAGGCCAAGCGCATGGGCCGTTTGCAGGCAGCGCCGCGCCGGGCTGGACCAGACCTGCGCCGGACGCCCGATCTGCGCCGCCATCCGGGCCAGCGCCGCGCGGTCCGAGCAATCGGCTTCGACCTCGCGCCGTCCGGTCACGAGGCCGCCGGTCAAAGCCGCGGCGTGGCGCAGGATCATCAGGCTCATTGCGTCCTCCGCTGGATCGCGCGCACCATGCGGCGGCCGCGCGCCAAGGGCAAGACGGACCGATTGACGCCGCCCCCCGGCCGGATGCAGGCTGGTCTTGACGCGGAGGGGATGGCCGCGCTATCCATTAAATGAACGAACGTTCATTTAATATCGGCAGCAGGAGGGGGCTTGCGGATGTTCACGCGGGGCATGGAATTCGACCTGGGCGAGGATGTGAACGCGCTGCGCGAGATGGTGCATCGCTGGTCGCAGGACCGCGTGAAGCCGCTGGCCACGGCGACCGACCGCGACAACGCCTTTCCCAACGAACTCTGGCCCGAAATGGGCGAGCTGGGCCTTCTGGGCATCACCGTGCCCGAGGAATTCGGCGGCGCCGGGATGGGCTATCTGGCCCATGTCATCGCGACCGAGGAAATCGCGCGCGCCAGCGCCTCGATCAGCCTGTCCTATGGCGCGCATTCGAACCTGTGCGTGAACCAGATCAAGCTGAACGGCACCGACGCGCAGCGCGCGAAATACCTGCCCAAGCTGTGCAGCGGCCAGAATGTCGGTGCGCTGGCCATGTCCGAGGAGGGCGCGGGCAGCGATGTCGTCGGCATGAAGCTGCGCGGCGAGAAGCGCGGCGACGCCTATGTGCTGAACGGCAGCAAATATTGGATCACGAACGCCCCCGATGCCGATGTGCTGGTCGTCTATGCCAAGACCGACCCCGAGGCGGGCAGCAAGGGCATCACCGCCTTTATCGTCGAACGCGGGATGCCCGGTTTCTCGACCGGGCCGCATTTCGACAAGCTGGGGATGCGCGGCTCGAATACGGGCGAGCTGATCTTCGAGAACTGCACCATTCCCGCCGAGAACGTGCTGGGCGCCGAGGGCAAGGGCGTGCGCGTGCTGATGTCGGGTCTGGATTACGAGCGCGTCGTTCTGGCCGGGATCGGCACGGGCATCATGGCCGCCTGCCTTGACGAGGTGCTGCCCTATCTGCGCGACCGCAAGCAGTTCGGCCAGCCGATCGGGTCCTTCCAGCTGATGCAGGGCAAGATCGCCGACATGTATGTCGCGCTGAACACCGCCCGCGCCTATGTCTACGAGGTCGCGCGCGCCTGTGATGCGGGCAAGGTCACGCGGCAGGATGCGGCGGGCGCGGTCCTTTACGCCAGCGAACAGGCGATGGTGCAGGCGCATCAGGCAGTGCAGGCGCTTGGCGGGGCGGGGTTCCTCAATGACAGCGTGGTCAGCCGGCTGTTCCGCGACGCCAAGCTCATGGAGATCGGCGCCGGCACCAGCGAGATCCGCCGCATGCTGATCGGACGCGAGCTGATGGGGCTGGTCTGATGCGTGCGCTGGCCCTGGTGCTGGTCCTTGCGGCGCCGGCGGCGGCGCAGGACGCGCCCGCCTTCGACGCGGCGTCGGTCGATGCCTGCCTCGCGCGGAATGCGGGCGATGACGACCGCCCGGAAAGCTGCATCGGTCTTGCGGCCAATGCCTGCATGGAGCAGCCGGGCGGCTATTCCACCGTCGGCATGGGCTACTGCCTCTCGCAGGAGGTTGAGCATTGGGACGGGCTACTGAACGCGGCCTATCGCGACGTGATGGCGGCGGCAAAGGAGGCGGATGCAGAAATGGCCGAACTGGGCTCGGCCGCCGAGAAGCAGGAGCCTGCGCTTCGCGAGATGCAGCGCCGCTGGATCGCCTATCGCGACGCCGCCTGCGCCTATGAACGGACGCGTTGGGGCGGGGGCACCGGCGGGTCGACGGGCGCGGCGCAATGCCTGCTGGAACTGACCGCGCGACAGGCCCTGTGGCTGCGCGGCTATCAGCGGCAGATGTGATGCTGACCGGCACCGATCACGACGCGCTCTGCCGCGACTTTTGCTGGAGCTTTCCGGCGCGGCTGAACATGGCCGGTCAATGCCTCGGCCATGATCCCGACCGCGTGGCGATCATCGAACATGACGGCCAGCCCCGGCCCGTCACCTTTGGCGAACTGGCCGCCATGACCGACCGGCTGGCCCATGCGCTGGACGTCGCGCCGGGCGAGCGCGTCGCGATCCTGCGGACACAATCGGCCTGGACGGCGGCGGCGCATCTGGCGGTCTGGAAATCGGCGGCGATCTCGATCCCGCTCTTCAAGCTGTTCGGGCCCGAGGCTCTGGCCCTGCGCCTGAACGATGCGGGCGCGCGGATCGTCGTGACCGACCCCGAGGGGCGCGCCATGCTGGCCCCGTTTCCCGACCTGCGCGTGATCGTCCCCGAAGAGGGGCTGCCCGAGGCCGGTCCCTTCGCCACGCGCGAGACGGGCCCCGACGATCCCGCCGTGCTGATCTACACCTCCGGCACGACCGGCGCACCCAAGGGGGCGCTGCATGGCCACCGGATGCTGACCGGCCATCTGCCGGGCGTCGAGATGAGCCATGACCTGCTGGGCCAGCCCGGCGACGTGATCTGGACGCCTGCCGACTGGGCCTGGATCGGGGGGCTTTTCGACGTCGCGATGCCCGGCCTTGCGCTTGGCGTGCCGGTCGTCGCCTCGCGCATGGCGCGCTTCCAGCCCGAAGCCGTGGCCGCCCTGATCGCCAATTGCGCCATCCGCAACATCTTCTTCCCGCCGACCGCGCTGAAGATGCTCAAGGCCGCCGATATCAGCCTGTCGGGCCTGCGCAGCGTCGCCTCGGGCGGCGAGCCTCTGGGCGCCGAGATGCTGGAATGGGGGCGCCGCGCGCTTGGCCTCACGATCAACGAATTCTACGGCCAGACCGAATGCAACATGGTCGCCTCGTCCTCGGGGGCGATGTTTCCTTCCCGCCCCGGCGCCTTCGGCAAGCCCGTGCCGGGTTTCGAGATCCGCATCATCGACGAGGACGGCAACCCGACCGACGGCGAAGGCGATATCGCCATCCGGCGCGGCGCGGGCAGCATGATGCTGGGCTATTGGCAGAACCCGCAGGCGACCGAGGCCAAGTTCCGCGGCGAATGGATGGTCACGGGCGACCGCGGCGTCATCGAGGACGGCTATATCCGCTTTGTCGGACGCGACGACGACGTGATCACCTCGGCCGGCTACCGCATCGGCCCGTCCGAGATCGAGGACGTGCTGCTGACCCATCCCGCCGTCGCGCAGGCGGGCGTGATCGGCAAGCCCTGTCCGCTGCGCACGCAGATCGTCAAGGCCTATGTCGTGCTACGGCCCGGCCATGCGCCCTCGGATGCGCTGGCCGCCGCGTTGCAGGATCACGCGCGGCGCCTGTCGGCTGCGCATTCCTATCCGCGCGAGATCGCCTTTCTGGACGCGCTGCCGCTGACGGTGACCGGCAAGGTCATGCGCCGCGAATTGCGCGCCATGGCCGAGGCCGAATGATGCGCGCGCGGCTCATGGTGTCAGAAGCGCAGGACGTAGGACAGGCCCATCGCCACCGGGTCGATCCGCGCCTCGCCCAGTCCGGCGCCGTTCAGGCGCAGATCGGGTTGCAGGTCCAGCCAGCGGATCTCGGTCCGGATTGCGCCGCGCGGGCCGACCGCGACATCCAGCCCGGCCTGAAGTGCCAGCCCCCATTCGTCGGACAGATCCAGCGCCGCGCCCTGCAACAGGCCCGTCCCCTGCGCGCGAGAGAATTGCACATGCGCCAGCCCGATCCCCGCAAAGGGCGTCAGTCGGTCGCTCACGGGGTGGTGATATTGCAGCGACAGGATCGCGGGGCTTTGCCGGAAGCTGCCGATCGTGCCGCGACCCTGCAGCTCGATCTGGTGGCGAAAGGGCGCGGACAGCATCAGCTCCGCCCCCAGCCGGTCGGTCAGCGCATGGCCGATCGTCACGAAGGGCCGCGTGTCGGCGTCGATGTCCAGCGTCGCACCGATCACGGTGCCGTTCTCGGCGGGCGGCTCGACCCGGGCCAGCCCCAGCCCGACAAACCAGTCACCGGCCTGACGCGCATCGGCCTGTCCGCCCAGTATCAGCGCGGCCAGTGCCGCCATCATCACCATCTTCATCATGACCACCCTCGTCGCGGCAACCCATCGTCCGCGATCTGTCGGCATCGTCCGCAGGACCGCGCCGAAATCAAGTCCGGAACCCGTGCTGCCAACCCGTTGCGCGCGATCCCGTCCCATCTGTTGCAAAAGGCCCGCCCATGAAGCTGAGATCCGCTGCCCTGACCAGTTCGGACGCCTATCGCGCCAACCGAGCGGCGCATCTTGAGATGCTTGCCACCATCCGCGAGGCCGCCGAGGCGGCCGCCGCCGGAGGGGGCGCGCGGGCGCTGGAGCGTCATGTCAGCCGCGGCAAGATGCCCCCGCGCGAGAGGGTCGCGAACCTGCTGGACCCGGGCAGCCCGTTTCTCGAGATCGGCGCGACTGCGGCGCATGGCATGTATGACGGCGCGGCCCCCTGCGCGGGCGTGATCGCGGGCGTGGGCCGCATCCACGGGCAGGATGTGATGGTCGTGGCCAATGACGCGACCGTCAAGGGCGGCACCTATTACCCGATGACGGTCAAGAAGCACCTGCGCGCGCAGGAGATCGCCGAGGAATGCCATCTGCCCTGCCTCTATCTGGTCGATAGCGGCGGCGCGAACCTGCCCAACCAGGACGAGGTCTTTCCCGACCGAGACCATTTCGGCCGGATCTTCTACAACCAGGCCCGGATGAGCGCCAAGGGCATCCCGCAGATCGCGGTCGTGATGGGGTCCTGCACCGCGGGCGGCGCCTACGTGCCGGCCATGTCGGATGTCACGATCATCGTGAAGGGGCAGGGGACGATCTTTCTGGCCGGTCCCCCCCTGGTCAAGGCCGCGACGGGCGAGGTCGTCACCGCCGAGGATCTGGGCGGCGGCGATGTCCATACCCGCCTGTCGGGCGTGGCCGATTACCTGGCCGAGGATGACGCCCATGCGCTGGCCATGGCGCGCCGCGCGGTCAGCCATCTGAACCGCCGCCGCCCCGAGACGGTGCTGTGGCAATCGCCCGAGGCGCCCGCCTATGACGCGGACGAGATCCTGGGAGTCGTGCCCGCCGATCTGCGTACGCCCTACGACATCCGCGAGGTGATCGCGCGGGTCGTGGACGGCTCGCGGCTGGACGAGTTCAAGGCCCGCTTCGGCGAGACGCTGGTGACGGGATTTGCCCATGTCGAGGGCTGCCCGGTCGGCATCGTCGCCAATAACGGCGTGCTGTTTTCGGAGGCCGCGCAGAAGGGCGCGCATTTCATCGAATTGTGCAGCCAGCGCGGCATTCCGCTGGTCTTCCTGCAGAACATCACCGGCTTCATGGTCGGCCGCAAATACGAGAACGAGGGCATCGCCCGGCATGGCGCCAAGATGGTGACGGCGGTGGCCACGACCTCGGTCCCGAAGATCACGATGCTGGTTGGCGGCAGCTTCGGCGCCGGCAATTACGGCATGGCGGGGCGGGCCTATGGGCCGCGCTTCCTGTGGACCTGGCCCAACAGCCGCATCAGCGTGATGGGCGGCGAGCAGGCAGCGGGCGTTCTGGCGACCGTGCGCCGTGAGGGGATCGAGCGCGCGGGCGGTTCCTGGTCCCCCGAGGAGGAGGCCGCCTTCAAGCGCCCGACCATCGAGATGTTCGAGCGGCAGAGCCATCCGCTCTATGCCTCGGCGCGGCTTTGGGATGACGGGATCGTGGATCCGCGCAAGACGCGCGAGGTTCTGGCGCTGTCGCTCAGAGCCTCGCTGAACGCGCCGGTCGAGCCGACGCGCTTCGGTCTCTTCCGGATGTGAGGGGGCGGCGTCGCATGGGTATTTGGACAACGAAGAAGGGGAGGGCGCGGCTGTGTTCGACAAGATCCTGATCGCCAATCGCGGCGAGATCGCCTGCCGCGTGATCGATACCTGCCGCAGGCTGGGCGTGGCGACGGTGGCGGTGTTTTCGGATGCCGACCGCGAGGCGCGGCATGTCTTCATGGCCGACGAGGCCGTTGGGCTGGGCGGGGCCGCGCCCGCCGACAGCTATCTGCGCGGCGATGCCATCATCGCGGCCGCGCGCGCCACCGGGGCGCAGGCCATCCATCCGGGCTACGGGTTCCTGTCCGAGAACCCCGATTTCGTCGAGGCGGTCGAGGCGGCGGGGCTGGTCTTCATCGGACCCTCGGCGGCCGCGATCCGGGCGATGGGGCTGAAGGATGCCGCCAAGGCCCTGATGGAGAAGGCGGGCGTTCCCGTCGTGCCGGGCTATCACGGTGCGGACCAATCGCCCGAGCGGCTGGCCGCCGAGGCCGGGAGGATCGGCTATCCGGTGCTGATCAAGGCCGTGGCCGGGGGCGGGGGCAAGGGGATGCGCCTGGTCGAGGACCCGGCGCGGTTCGCCCAGGCGCTGGAAAGCGCGCGGTCCGAGGCGCAGGGCGCCTTTGGCAACCCGGATGTGCTGGTCGAGAAATATGTTCTGCAACCGCGCCATATCGAGGTTCAGGTCTTCGGCGACGGCCGTAGCGCCGTGCATCTGTTCGAACGCGATTGTTCGCTGCAGCGTCGCCACCAGAAGGTGATCGAGGCGGCCCCCGCCCCCGGCATGACCCCCGAGATGCGCGCCGCGATGGGGGATGCCGCCGTGCGCGCCGCCGAGGCGATCGGCTATTCCGGCGCCGGCACGATCGAGTTCATCGTCGATGGCAGCCGGGGCCTGCGCCCGAACGGGTTCTGGTTCATGGAGATGAACACCCGCCTGCAGGTCGAGCATCCCGTCACCGAGGCCGTCACCGGGATCGATCTGGTCGAATGGCAGCTGCGCGTCGCCTCGGGCGAGGGGCTGCCCGCGCGGCAGGACGAGATCGCCATCACCGGCCATGCCTTCGAGGCGCGGCTTTACGCCGAGGATGTGCCCGCCGGTTTCCTGCCCGCGACGGGCACGCTGGCGCATCTGCGTTTCCCCGATGGCGCGCGGATCGAGACCGGCGTGCGCGCGGGCGACCGGATCAGTCCCTGGTATGACCCGATGATCGCCAAGGTGATCACCCATGGTCCGACCCGTGCCATCGCGCTGCGCGCGCTGGAGCGTGCGCTGCGGCAGACCGAGGTGGCGGGTTCGGTGACCAATCTCGATTTCCTGGTCGCGCTGGCGCGCCATGAGGGGTTTGGCCGGGGCGAGGTCGATACCGGCCTGATCGCGCGCGATCTGGACGGCCTTATGGCGCAATCCGAACCCGACGGAGCGGCGCTGGCTCTGGGCGTGATCGGGCTGGCGGGGCTGGAGGATCCGGCCATGCGCGGCGGGACGGTCCTGTGGCAGCCCCTGCGGCGCAGCATCGCCTGGGAGGGGGGGCACGCGATCCTTGAGGTTCTGGGACCGGGCGCCGCGCGCGTCACGCTGGAGAGCGGCAGCCACGAGGTCCGCTGGCATGGCGGACGCTGGTGGGTGGATGACCGGCCCCATCCCGCGCGCATCGTCCGCCATGACGCGGGCGTCGGCGTCTTCGGGGCGGGCCGGGTGCATCTGGTGGCGCTTGACCCGCTGGAGCGTGCCGGAGCCGATGCGGGCGGCGAGGCGCTGACGCGCGCCCCGATGCCCGGCCTGCTGCGTGCCGTCGATGTGGTCGCGGGCCAGTCCGTTCAGGCGGGCGACCGTCTGGCCGTGCTGGAGGCGATGAAGATGGAACACAGCCTGACGGCCAGCCGTGACGGCGTGGTGGCCGAGGTTCTGGCCCGCCCCGGCGATCAGGTCGAGGCCGGCGCCCCCCTGATCCGGCTGGAGGAGGTCGCATGATCCGCCTGCATCACATTCCCGGCTCGCGCTCGATGCGCGTCCTGTGGCTGCTTGAGGAACTGGAACTGCGCTACGAGCTGCGCCTGTGGTCGCTGACCGATGGCAGCATGCGCAGCCCCGAATTCCTGGCGATGTCGCCCGCGGGCCGCGCCCCGGCGCTGGAGATCGACGGCCGCGCGATCTTCGAATCCGGCGCCATCGTCGAATACCTGACCGAGCGCGAAGGGCGTCTGGCCCCGCGCCCCGGCGCGCCGGAAAGGACGGATTTCCTGGAATGGGTGCATTTCGCCGAGACGCAGGCCAATGTGATCCAGGCGCTGAACATCCACCACATCTTCCTGCGCCCGGAGAGTGCGCGCTCGATCCCGCTGATGAAGCTGGACACGAAGCGGCTGGCCGTGACGGCCCGCGCGCTGGACGCCCATCTGACCGGGCGCGAGACGCTGCTGGACGCGTTCAGCGCCGCCGATTGCATGCTGGGCTTCAACATCGACGCGGTCTTCCGCTTCTTGCCGCGGGCGGATTACCCTGCGCTGGACGCCTATGGCCAACGCATGATGGCCCGGCCCGCCTATCAGCGGGCCGAGCAGGCAGGCGGCGGCAGCCTGTTCTCACGCGATTTCTACGCGGTGCCCGATGCCTGAGACCGTCGAGATCTTCGAGATGGGCCCGCGCGACGGGCTGCAGAACGAAAAGCGCCTGATCCCGGCGGCCGAGAAGATCGCGCTGGTCGATCTGCTGTCGCAGGCTGGCTTTCGCCGGATCGAGGTGACGAGCTTCGTTCCCGCCAGATGGGTGCCGCAGATGGCGGATGCGGCCGAGGTGCTGGCGGGCATCACCCGCCGCCCCGGCATCCGCTATGCCGCGCTGACGCCGAACCTGCGCGGCTATCAGGCGGCGCGGGCTGCGGGCGCAGACGAGGTGGCGATCTTCGCCAGCGCATCGGAAGGGTTCAGCCGCGCCAACCTGAACGCGACCGTCGCCGAAAGCCTGGAACGCTTTGCCCCCGTGGCCGAGGCGGCGCGCGCCGATGGAATCCCCGTCCGCGGCTATGTCAGCGTGGTGACCGATTGCCCCTTTGACGGGCCGACCCCGCCCGGGTCCGTCGCCCGCGTCGCCGCAGCGCTGCGCGACATGGGCTGCTACGAGATCAGCCTTGGCGACACGATCGGGCAGGGTCGCCCCGAGACGATCGATGCCATGCTGCAAGCCGTGCTGAACGAACTGCCCCCAGACCGGCTGGCTGGTCACTATCACGACACGGCAGGCCGGGCGCTGGAGAACATCGACGCAAGCCTCGCGCGCGGCCTGCGGGTCTTTGACGCTGCCGTCGGTGGCCTGGGCGGCTGCCCCTATGCGCCCGGTGCCGCAGGCAATGTCGCGACCGAGGCCGTCGCGGCCCATCTAGAGACGCGCGGTTTCCGCACCTGGCTGGACATGGCGCTGCTGCGGGAGGCGGCCGACATGGCCCGAGGCATGAGAAAGGAATGACGATGCAGACCATCCGCATCACCACGGATGCGCGCGGCGTGGCGACCCTGACGCTGGCCCGGCCCGACAAGCACAATGCCCTGTCGCGCCAGATGATGGACGAGCTGACCGAGGCCGCCGCCACGCTTGGCGCCGATCCGGGCGTGCGCGTCGTGGTGCTGGCGGCCGAGGGCGCCAGCTTCTGCGCGGGCGGCGATCTGGGCTGGATGCGCGAGCAGATGCAGGCCGATGCCGAGACCCGGCGCGAGGGCGCGAGGGCGCTGGCGGGGATGCTGTCGGCGCTGAACCTGCTGCCGAAGCCGCTGATCGCGCGGGTGCAGGGCAATGCCTTCGGCGGCGGAGTCGGCATGATGGCGGTCAGCGACATCGTGATCGCCGCCGACAGCGCCCGCTTCGGCCTGACCGAGGTTCGGCTGGGCCTGATCCCCGCCACGATCGGTCCCTATGTGCTGGCCCGGATGGGCGAGCCGGCGGCGCGGCGGGTCTTCTTCTCGGCCCGGCTTTTCGATGCGGCCGAGGCGCAATCCCTCAACCTGGCCTCGCGGGTCGTGCCCGCCGACAGCCTGGACGCCGCCATAGAGGCCGAGACCCAGCCCTTCCTGCAGGCAGCGCCCGGAGCCATCGCGGCGGCCAAGGCGCAGTGCCGCGCCCTTGGGCCGCGCATCGACGCGGACGTGATCGAGGACAGCATCGAACGGCTCGTCTCGGTCTGGCAGGGCCGCGAAGCCCCCGAGGGCATCGCGGCCTTCTTCGAGCGCCGCAAACCGTCGTGGCAAGCGGACGGCTGATCCGGCCTTCTCGACGAAACCTGCCCAAGCAGAAGGCCCGCCGCTGAACCAGCGGCGGGCCTTTGCATGTCACCCTGACAGGGCCGGGCCGATCACATGCCCTGATAGAGGGGGAAGCGGTCGCAGAGCGCCTTGACCTCGGCGCGGACCTTGGCCTCGACCTCGCCATTGCCGTCCTCGCCATGAGCGGCAAGACCGTCCACGACCTCGACGATCCAGCGGGCGATCTGGCGGAACTCGGCCTCGGCAAAGCCGCGCGTGGTGCCGGCGGGCGCGCCGAGGCGGATGCCCGAGGTCACGAAGGGCTTTTCGGGGTCGAACGGCACGCCGTTCTTGTTGCAGGTGATGTGGGCGCGGCCGAGCGCGGCCTCGGTCGCCTTGCCGGTCACGCCCTTGGGCCGCAGGTCGGCGAGGCAGAGGTGGTTGTCGGTGCCGCCCGAGACGATGTCGATGCCGCCCTTCATCAGCTCGTCCGCCATGGCGGCGGCGTTTTTCACGACCTGCTGGGCGTAAAGCTTGAATTCGGGGCGCAGCGCCTCGCCGAAGGCCACGGCCTTGGCGGCGATCACGTGCATCAGCGGGCCGCCTTGCAGACCCGGGAAGACGGCGCTGTTGACCTTCTTGGCGATCTCGGCGTCGTTCGTCAGGATCAGGCCGCCGCGCGGGCCGCGCAGCGATTTGTGCGTGGTCGAGGTCACGACATGGGCATGGGGCAGGGGCGAGGGATGCGCGCCGCCCGCGACCAGACCCGCGATATGGGCCATGTCCACCATCAGATAGGCGCCGACCTCGTCCGCGATGGCGCGGAAGGCGGCCCAGTCCCAGGTGCGGCTGTAGGCGGTGCCGCCCGCGATGATGAGCTTGGGCTTGTGCTGGCGGGCGCTCTCGGCGATCGCCTCCATGTCCAGCATATGGTCCTGCTGGCGCACGCCGTAGCTGACCACGTTGAACCACTTGCCCGACATGTTCACCGGCGAGCCGTGGGTCAGGTGGCCGCCCGAATTCAGGTCCAGCCCCATGAACGTGTCGCCCGGCTGCAGCAGGGCCAGGAACACGGCCTGGTTCATCTGGCTGCCGCTGTTGGGCTGGACGTTGGCATATTCGCAACCGAACAATTCCTTGGCGCGCTCGATCGCCAGGTTCTCGGCGATGTCCACGAACTGGCAGCCGCCATAATAGCGCTTGCCCGGATAGCCTTCGGCATATTTGTTGGTCAGGACCGAGCCCTGCGCCTCCATCACGGCGCGGCTGACGATGTTTTCCGAGGCGATCAGCTCGATCTCGTCGCGCTGACGGCCCAGTTCCTGGGTGACGGCCTTGGCGATTTCGGGGTCACGGCTGGCCAGGGTTTCGGTGAAGAAACCGTTGTCGCGGGTGGGGGCGTTCATGTCTCTCGCGTCCTTTTTGGCTCGGGCGGCTGCGGATTGGGGGCTTTTACCCCATGGCGGCCCCTGCGGAAAGTGACAAAACGACCCGCAGCGCCGCACGGGCGACGGGTCGACCCGCTGTCTTTCGGGGGCTTGCCTTCCGGGCGCGGCGCGGGGATGCTGCCGGTCGTCATCAGGGGGGACGGCATGACGCCTGCGATCCATTTCACCGCCAGCCATGCCGCGCCCGCGCAAGAGGCGCTGGCCGCGCTGACCGCGCGTCACGGGCAGGCGCCCCTGACGCGCGCGGATCTGGTCGTCGCCCTGGGCGGCGACGGCTTCATGCTGCAGACGCTGCATGCGACGCAGGGGCTGGGTCTGCCGGTCTACGGGATGAATCGCGGCACGGTGGGCTTTCTGATGAACGCCTATGGCGAGACCGGTCTTCCCGAGCGTCTGGCCAAGGCCGAGGAGACGGTGATCAACCCGCTGCGGATGCAGGCCGATTGCACCGATGGCAGCCAGCACGAGGCTCTGGCCATCAACGAGGTCAGCCTGCTGCGCCAGGGCCCGCAGGCCGCCAAGCTGCGCATCCATGTGGACGGCCGACTGCGGATGGAGGAACTGGTCTGCGATGGCGCGCTGGTGGCGACGCCGGCGGGATCTACCGCCTATAACTACTCGGCCCACGGCCCGATCCTGCCCATCGGCGCCGAGGTTCTGGCCCTGACCGCGATCGCGCCCTTTCGCCCCCGGCGCTGGCGCGGCGCGCTGCTGCCCAAGGCGGCCGAGGTCGAGGTCGAGGTGATCCACCCCGAGCGCCGCCCGGTCATGGCCGATGCCGACAGCCGGTCCTTCCGCGACGTGATCCGCGTGCGGATCGGCTCGGCGACCGAGATCCGCCACCGCCTGCTGTTCGATCCCGGCCACGGGCTGGACGAACGTCTTCTGCGCGAACAATTCGTCTGACGCGATCGGGACGCCTGCGGCCGGGCACGAAAAAACCCCGCCGGTCGAACCGGCGGGGTTTGTTTCATCAGGCTGGCGAGACGGTCACTCGCGCTGGCCCATGAATTGCAGCAGGAACATGAACAGGTTCAGGAAGTCCAGATACAGACGCAGCGCGCCCATGATCGCGGTCTTGCCGATGAAGTCCTGATCGGCCCCTTGGGCGGCCATTTCCAGATAGGTGTTCTTGATGTTCTGCGTGTCATAGGCGGTCAGACCCGCAAAGATCAGGACGCCCAGAACCGAGATCGCGAACTGGATCGCCGGCGAGCCGAGGAAGATGTTCACGATCGAGGCAACGATCAGGCCGATCACGCCCATGATCAGGAAGCTGCCCCAGCCCGAAATGTCCTTTTTCGTGGTGTAGCCCCAGAGCGACAGGCCCGCAAAGGCGATGGCCGTCACAAGGAAGGTCTGCACGATGGAATAGGACGTGTAGACAAGGAAGATCGAGCTGATCGACAGGCCCATCAGCGCGGCAAAGCCGTAGAACACGCCGGTCGCGCCCTGGATCGACAGCCGGTTCACCGCGGCGCCGAAGGCGAAGACCATCAGCAGCGGCGCGAACATGATCACCCAACGCAGCGGCGAGGTGTAGATCGCGGCGCCGAGCGCGGTCAGCTGCCCTTCGGGCGAGACGGCCGCATTGGCGATACCGAAGGCTGCGACGGCAGTCACACCCATGCCGACCGCCATCAGCCCATAAACCTTGTTCATGTAGGCCCGCAGCCCTTCGTCGATCACAGCCTGACGCTGCCCGACGCCCTGCGCGGTACGGTAAGTGTTGTAATCTGCCATCAACGACTCCCTCTCAAGACTTGGGGGTTTCCCTTCGTCGGATATATTGTCCGAAACCGCCAGTTTTTCAATGCCGCACAGTCCTTTCGTCGGGGCCGTTCCCGAAAAATTCAACCGGCGGCACCCTTGCGCCCGGCGGCAGGCCGTGCCTTGCGCGCCTGTCCTGCATCGCGAACCTTGCGGCAGGTCAAGGCGCCTGATCCGGTCGCGTTGCTGCGCTGCCGCGCGGCAGGACGCCTTTCTGGCGGGCCAGCCCGCAGAGGTCCTGCCAACCATACCTGTCTTTTTGGTCAGAAACCCTCGCGTTAACCATGAAGACACTCGAAAATTGCGGAAGGCTGCGCTAGTGCTTCCTCAGATTGAGTGAGGTGGGTACAATGAAGCACGGTGTAGATGTTCATGTGGGAAAGCGCATCCGCCATCGCCGGTGGATGATCGGGATGACCCAGCAGCAGCTTGCTGACCGGGTCGGGATCAAGTTCCAGCAGATCCAGAAATACGAAACCGGGATGAACCGGGTTTCAGCCTCTCGGCTTTGGGATATCGCGCGTGCCGTCGATGTGCCCGTCAGCTTCTTCTTCGAAGGGCTGCAGGACGGCGCGGCTTCGGATTTCGTCGAGGGCGACATCTTCGCCGACAAGGAGGCGCTGCAACTGGTGCGCGCCTATTACGCCATGCCCGAGGCGCAGCGCCGGCAGATCTTCGAACTGGCGCGGGTGCTGTCCGACGCAGCCTGAAACGCGCCGGGCGGGCGCCTGACGCCCGCGCGTGATCGTGGCATGCGATCGTGACAGCGTCATGACCGCCGACGAACATGACTGGCCCCCTGCACCGCGTCGGGTTAAGTCTGTCGCGCCGGGACCGCGCCCAACGGGTCGCAATCCGGCGGGAACGGACCGGAACGACAGCGCAGGGGGCAGGCATGAAGGACAGCACCGAGATCAGGGCCGTGGCCCACGCCATGGCCGATGCCGCCGCGCAGGCGATCCTGCCGCTGTTCCGCCAGCCCGACCTTGCTTCCGACAACAAGCGCCCGGACGGCTATGATCCAGTGACGCTGGCCGACCGCGCCGCCGAACGCGCCATGCGCGAGGTTCTGGCGCGCCGCCGCCCGCAGGACGCGATCCTGGGCGAGGAATACGGCGCGCAGGACGGCCAGAGCGGTCTGACCTGGGTGCTGGACCCGATTGACGGCACGCGCGCCTTTCTCTGCGGCGCGCCCTCCTGGGGGGTGCTGATCGGGCTGACCGGCCCCGAGGGGGTTCTCTACGGTCTGGTCGACCAGCCCTACACGCGCGAGCGTTTCGAGGGCGGTCTGGGTCATGCGCAGATGCAGGGCCCGCATGGCCGGACGGCGCTGTCCGTGCGCCCGACGACCAGTCTCAACGAGGCACGTCTGATGACGACCTTCCCCGAGGTGGGCACCCCTGCCGAGGCCGCCGCCTTTTCCCGCGTGGCGGCCGAGGTGCAACTGACCCGCTATGGTCTGGATTGCTATGCCTATGCGCTGCTGGCAATGGGGCAGGTCGATCTGGTGATCGAGGCGGGGCTGCAATCCTACGACATCGTGGCCCCCATCGCGGTGATCCGGGCGGCGGGCGGGATCGTGACCGACTGGCAGGGCGGCGACCCTGCAGGCGGCGGGCAGGTGATCGCCGCCGCCACCCCCGACCTGCACCGCGCGGCGCTGGACCTGCTGAACGCCTGACGCCCCGCAAGGCGAGACCCCGAAGACCCCGACAGGAGCGCATCATGGCAGAAGACCAAAGCCAATCCTCTCTGGCCGAGCCCGAAGCCGAGCGCGAGGACGAGGATTTCGGCCCCAGCCGTGCCTGGCTGTCCCAGATCGACGCCGCCATCGAACAGTCGGATGCCGATCTTCTGAACCGCCTGCTGGAGCCGATGCACGGCGCCGACATCGCCGACATCATCGAACGCCTGCCGCCCGCACGCCGGCGCGCCTTTCTGGAGCTCTATTCCGGCGAGATCGACGGCGAGATCCTCTCCGAGATCGACGAATCCATCCGCGAGGAGGTCATCGACCTGCTGCCCCGCAGCGTCCTGGCCGAGGCCGTGCGCGAGATGGACAGCGACGATGTCGTGGACCTGATCGAGGATCTGGACGAGCCGGAACGCGAGCACATCCTGGCCGCGCTGGACGAAAGCGACCGCGCCGCCGTCCAGCAGTCGCTGGCCTATCCCGAATACTCGGCCGGCCGCCTGATGCAGTCCGAGGTGGTGACCGCCCCCGAACACTGGACCGTGGGCGAGACGATCGACTTCCTGCGTGCCGAGGAATGGCTGCCCGAGCAATTCTATCACATCATCCTGGTCGATCCGCGCCGCCAGCCCATCGGCTATGTCACGCTTGGCCGCCTGCTGGCCGCCAAGCGCGATATCCCGCTGAAGGACCTGACCGAGGACAGTTTCCGCACGATCAGCGCCCTGGCCGAGGAATCGGACGTGGCCTATCTGTTCAACCAGTATCACCTGATCTCGGCGCCCGTCGTGGACGAGGCCGACCGGCTGGTCGGCGTCATCACCATCGACGACGCCATGGCCGTGCTGGACGAGGAACATGAGGAGGACATGCTGCGCCTGGCGGGCGTGAACGATGAAAGCCACGTCTCGGACGGGCCCGTCACGACCGCGCGTCAGCGTCTGCCCTGGCTGGTGGTGAACCTGTTCACGGCGTCGCTGTCGGCGGTTGTGATCAGCCGCTTCGAGGACACGATCACCGCGCTGGTCGCGCTGGCGGCGCTGATGCCCATCGTCGCCTCGACCGGGGGCATTGCGGGGACGCAATCGCTGGCCGTGGCCGTGCGGGCGCTGGCGACGCGCGACCTGAACCGCTCGAACGCGCCCCGGGTGGTCCGGCGCGAATTGTTCGCGGGAATGCTGAACGGGCTGGGCCTTGCGCTGATCCTGGGCGTGGCGGGCACGCTGATCTTCGGCGACGTCAAGCTGGGCGTCGTTCTGGGGCTGGCCATGGTCGTGAACCAGATCGTCGCGGCGCTTGGCGGCGTTCTGGTGCCCCTGACACTGGACAAGCTGGGGCTGGACCCGGCCTTGGCCTCGGGAACCTTCGTGACGACGATGACCGACGTGATGGGCTTCTTCGCGTTCCTCGGCCTGGCGACGGTGATCCTGATATGATCGCCGACCCCCGGGCGGCCAAGGCCGAACTGCGGCGGATGGCGCTGGCCGCGCGGGCCGCGGACGGGGATGCCGAGGCACTGACGCGGCATCTGGCCGAGGCCCTGGCGCCGCATGCCGGGCAGGTTCTGGCGGGCTATTGGCCCATGCGGGACGAGGCCGATCCGCGCCCGGCCATGGCCGCGCATCGCGGTCCGCTCTGCCTGCCGGTGGTGGCAGGGCGCGACATGCCGCTGCTGTTCCGCCTGTGGCGGGGCGAGGCGCTTCAGCCCGGCCCGTGGGGAACCAGCCACCCGGCTGATTCGGCACCCGAGATGCGGCCCGACATCCTGATCGTGCCGCTGGCGGGCTTTGATCGGGCGGGCAACCGGCTGGGCTATGGCGGCGGGTTCTACGACAGGACGCTGGAAATGCTGCGCTCTTCGGGGCCGGTCCGGGCCATCGGGCTGGCCTTTGGCTGCCAGGAGGTGCCGAACATCCCCGCCGAAGTCTTTGATCAGCCGCTTGACCTGATCGTGACCGATCGCGGTGCGCTGCACCCCGCAGGCTGAATTTCGCCGCCTGTGGCAGGCTTGCATCATCTGTGCACAACCTGGGGATGATCTGCCGGAAAGCCTGTGGAAAATTTCGGGAAGATCGGCGCCAAGCCCTTGTCAGAATTGTATTTTTCGCGCCACTGTCCGGACGGGACAAGATCGCGGCCCCGCGATTGTGCGCGAATCTCGGGGTCTGGTGCGGCGGGGCCTGTCAATCGCCCCGCCCCCGCGAAATGCAAAAAATATCAGTTGAATTGCGCCCGAACGCCCGGCAGGTTGTGGGCTGTATATGATGCACCACAAGATCTGGTGGGCCTGATCGGGTCCCCGGAACCTCATGAAAGCCTGTTTCTGACCGGGTCACGCCCGGCCGGGCCGCCTTGGCGGGTGGATGGCTTCTGGCCTTGGGCGCATCGGGCGGCTGAACAGGGCAGGGACCGGACATGAAGATCGAACGGCGCTTCACCACCGCAGAGGGCGGGGCCTATGGCGGGATCGCCTTTGCCACGACCACCAGCGAGATCCGCAATCCCGACGGCTCGGTCGTGTTCCGCAATGACCGGGTCCGGGTCCCCGAAGGCTGGAGCCAAGTTGCAAGCGACGTCATCGCGCAGAAATATTTCCGCAAGGCGGGCGTTCCCGCGCGGTTGAAACCGGTGCGCGAAAAGGGCGTGCCGGACTTCCTGTGGCGCCATGTCGGCGACGAGGCCGCCTTGGCCGACCTGCCCGAGGACCAGCGTTACGGAGGCGAGACCAGCGCCGCCCAGGTCTTTGACCGCATGGCGGGGGCCTGGACCTATTGGGGCTGGAAGGGCGGCTATTTCTCGACCGAGGAGGATGCCCGCGCCTATCTGGACGAGATGCGCCATATGCTGGCCCGCCAGATGGGCGCGCCGAACAGCCCGCAATGGTTCAACACCGGCCTGCACTGGGCCTACGGCATCGACGGGCCGGGGCAAGGGCATTTCTACGTGGACCACAAGACCGGCAAGCTGGTCCGGTCCGACAGCGCCTATGAGCATCCCCAGCCCCATGCCTGCTTCATCCAGTCGGTCAGCGACGATCTGGTGAACGAGGGCGGGATCATGGACCTGTGGGTCCGCGAGGCGCGGCTCTTCAAGTACGGCTCGGGCACCGGCACCAACTTCTCGTCGCTGCGCGGCGAGGGGGAACGGCTGTCGGGCGGCGGCAAATCCTCGGGGCTGATGGGGTTCCTGAAGATCGGCGACCGGGCTGCGGGCGCGATCAAGTCGGGCGGGACCACGCGGCGGGCGGCCAAGATGGTGATCTGCGACATGGATCACCCCGATATCGAGCAGTTCATCAACTGGAAGGTCATCGAGGAGCAGAAGGTGGCGAGCCTCGTCGCCGGCTCGAAGATGCACGAGCGCGAGCTGAACGCGATCTTCGCCGCGATCCGGGCCTGGGATGGCCGGGCCGAGGATGCGACCGATCCGGCGCAGAACGAGCCGCTGAAGGCCGCGATCCGCAGCGCCAAGCGCGCGATGATCCCCGAGACCTACGTGAACCGCGTGCTGCAATACGCCAAGCAGGGCTTCGACAGCATCGAGTTCCCTACCTATGACACGGACTGGGATTCCGAGGCCTATACCAGCGTCTCGGGGCAGAACTCGAACAATTCGGTCCGCGTGACCGACGCCTTCCTGCGCGCCGTGCGCGAGGATGCGCCCTGGGAGCTGGTGCGCCGCACCGACGGCAAGGTGGCCAAGACGGTCTCGGCCCGCGAGCTTTGGGACCAGATCGGCCATGCGGCTTGGGCCTGCGCCGATCCCGGCATCCAGTTCCATGACACGGTCAACGCATGGCATACCTGCCCCGAGGACGGGCCGATCCGCGGCAGCAATCCGTGCAGCGAATACATGTTCCTGGACGATACGGCCTGCAACCTGGCGTCGATGAACCTGCTGACCTTCTGGTCGGGCGAGGGCTTCGATTCGGGGGCCTATGTCCATGCCGTGCGGCTGTGGACCGTCACGCTGGAGATCAGCGTGCTGATGGCCCAGTTCCCCAGCCGCGAGATCGCGCAGCGCAGCTTTGATTTCCGTACGCTTGGTCTGGGCTATGCCAATATCGGCGGTCTGCTGATGAATATGGGCCTTGGCTATGACAGCGATCAGGGTCGCGCGCTCTGCGGAGCGCTGTCCGCGATCATGACCGGGGTGGCCTATGCCACCAGCGCCGAGATGGCGGCGGAACTGGGCGCCTTTGCCGGCTATGCGCGCAATCGCGACCACATGCTGCGCGTGATCCGCAACCACCGCGCCGCCGCCCATGGCACGGCTTATGAGGGCGTCAATGTGGCGCCCGTGGCGCTGGACGCCGCCAATTGCCCCGACCGTACGCTGGTCGCCCTGGCCCGCGAGGCCTGGGACGAGGCGCTGGCCCTTGGGCGGGCGCATGGCTACCGCAACGCGCAGACGACCGTGATCGCGCCGACCGGCACGATCGGTCTGGTCATGGATTGCGACACGACCGGCATCGAGCCCGATTTCGCGCTGGTCAAGTTCAAGAAGCTGGCGGGCGGCGGCTATTTCAAGATCATCAACCAGTCGGTGCCCGCCGCGCTGGAAACGCTTGGCTATTCCTCGGGTCAGATCGCCGAGATCGTCGCCCATGCGGTCGGCCACGGCACGCTTGGCAACTGCCCCGGCATCAACCACACCGCGCTGGCCGGCCACGGCTTCGGTCTGGCCGAGATCGAGAAGATCGAGGCCGCTCTGCCCTCGGCCTTCGACATCCGCTTCGTCTTCAACCAATGGACGCTCGGCGAGGAATTCTGCCGCGGCACGCTTGGCATCCCCGCCGACAAGCTGGCCGATCCCGGCTTTGACCTGCTGCGCCATCTGGGCTTCACCCGCGCCCAGATCGAGGCTGCGAACGATCATGTCTGCGGCACCATGACGCTGGAAGGCGCGCCGCATCTGAAGCCCGCGCATCTGCCGGTCTTCGACTGCGCCAATCCCTGCGGCAAGAAGGGCAGCCGCTTCCTGTCGGTCGAAAGCCATATCCGCATGATGGCGGCGGCCCAGAGCTTCATCTCGGGCGCGATCAGCAAGACGATCAACATGCCCGCCTCGGCGACCATCGCCGATGCGCTGGCGGCCTATGAGTTGAGCCATTCCTTGGGAATCAAGGCCAACGCGCTATATCGCGACGGCTCGAAGCTCAGCCAGCCTCTGGCCAGCGCCCTGATCGAGGATGATGACGAGGCCGAAGAGACCCTGGCCCAGGGCTCTCCGCGCGAGAAGGCGGCCGTTCTGGCCGAGAAGATCGTCGAGAAGGTCATCGTCCGCGAGATCGTCCGCAGCCACCGCGAAAAGCTGCCGCAGCGCCGCAAGGGCTATACGCAAAAGGCCATCGTCGGCGGGCACAAGGTCTATCTGCGCACCGGCGAATACGATGACGGCAAGCTGGGCGAGATCTTCATCGACATGCACAAGGAAGGCGCGGGCTTCCGGGCGATGATGAACAATTTCGCCATCGCCGTGTCCGTGGGCCTGCAATACGGCGTGCCGCTGGAGGAATTCGTGGACGCCTTCACCTTCACCCGCTTTGAACCGGCGGGGATGGTGCAGGGCAATGACAGCATCAAGAACGCGACCTCGATCCTTGACTATGTCTTCCGCGAACTGGCCGTCAGCTATCTGGACCGCACCGATCTGGCCCATGTAAAGCCCGAAGGCGCGCGGTTCGACGACATCGGCGGCGGCGAGGCCGAAGCCGCCAACGTCGCCCCGGTCAGCGACCAGACCGAGCTGAAATCGCTGACGATGCTGAAGCAGATCAGCAGCGCGGGCTATCTGCGCAAGCGGCTTCCGCAGGATCTGATGGTGCTGCAAACCAGCAGCCTGGCCCAAGGCGCGACGCTGGAAGGCCCCGCCATCGACGCCCGCGCCCGTGCGCGGATGCAGGGCTACGAGGGCGACCCCTGCGGCGAATGCGGCAATTACACGCTGGTGCGGAACGGCACCTGCATGAAGTGCAATACCTGCGGCGGCACCAGCGGCTGCAGTTGACCGGGGACACCGTCCCCGGCGACGGGGGCGGGGTGGCAGGCGGGATCGTCGCAGCAGAAAGCGCGCATCAAGACGCGGACCGGACTGGCCCGCCTCCTTCGGGGGGCGGGTTCTTTGTCACGCCCGGTCGGGCTTCACCAGCGGGCGGAATGCGGCTAGAAGGTCGGAAACGATCCTGCCCGACCCTACCTGATGACAATCCAAAAGGCGCATCCCATGGCCGACGACCTGCCCAACAGCTTCATGCATGGCCCCGACGAAACGGGCCGTTTCGGCATCTATGGCGGCCGTTTCGTGTCGGAAACGCTGATGCCGCTGATCCTGGACCTTCAGGCCGAATACGAGCGCGCCAAGACCGACCCGTCCTTCTGGGCGCAGATGGACGATCTGTGGACGCATTATGTGGGCCGTCCCTCGCCTCTCTATTTCTCGGAGCGGCTGACCCAGTATCTGGGCGGCGCCAGGATCTACATGAAGCGCGACGAGCTGAACCATACCGGCGCGCACAAGATCAACAACGTGCTGGGCCAGATCCTGCTGGCGATCCGCATGGGCAAGACGCGCATCATCGCGGAGACCGGCGCGGGCCAGCATGGCGTGGCGACCGCGACCGTCTGCGCGCGGTTCGGGCTGAAATGCGTGGTCTATATGGGCGCCCATGATGTCGAGCGGCAGGCACCCAACGTCTTTCGCATGCGCCTGCTGGGGGCCGAGGTCGTGCCCGTCACCAGCGGTCGCGGCACGCTGAAGGACGCGATGAACGACGCGCTGCGCGACTGGGTGACGAATGTGCGCGACACGTTCTACTGCATCGGCACGGTGGCGGGGCCGCATCCTTATCCGGCGATGGTGCGCGACTTCCAGTCGATCATCGGCAAGGAGGTCCGCGAGCAGATCATGGCGCGCGAGGGGCGTCTGCCCGACACGCTGGTCGCGGCCATCGGCGGCGGCTCGAATGCGATGGGGCTGTTCTATCCCTTCCTCGACGATCCTTCGGTCGGCATCATCGGGGTCGAGGCGGGCGGCAAGGGCGTCGATGACCGGATGGAGCATTGCGCCAGCCTGTCTGGCGGGCGCGCGGGTGTTCTGCACGGAAACCGCACCTATCTGCTGCAGGATGATGACGGCCAGATCCTCGAAGGCCATTCGATCAGCGCGGGTCTGGATTATCCGGGGATCGGGCCGGAACATGCCTGGCTCAAGGATGTGGGCCGCGCGGAATATGTCAGCATCACCGATGACGAGGCCCTGGCCGCGTTCCAGCTGTGCTGCGCGCAAGAAGGCATCATCCCCGCGCTGGAGCCCAGCCATGCCCTGGCCCATGTCATCAAGATCGCGCCGACGCTGCCCGCCGACCATCTGATTGTAATGAACATGTGCGGACGCGGCGACAAGGACATCTTCACCGTCGCCAAGCATCTGGGCCACGATATCCGCACCTGATCGCCGGACGAGGCGGGCGGCGACGGGCCGCCCGCAGTCCCTCAGCGGCTGAGCAGCACGATGTTCAGATCCGATTCCAGATGCGGCATCGGTAGGATGATGCGGGCGGCAGGTCGGCATAATCGGGCGGCGTCTCGCCCGCCACGAAGGCCGTGCCCAGATAGGTCACCTCGCCATCGACCAGCCCGATCCGGCCCAGCATGCGCTGCGATCCGGTCAGCTTCTCGAAACGCCCGTCGGCGCCGACCCGGCAGCGGAAGGGTTGATAGGCGACCAGCGGCAGCCCGCCACCCAGTTTCAGCACGCGGCAGGACCAGTCGCCTTCCAGCATCAGCGCAGCGCCCAGGGGCGGCAGCGGCTCGCCCGCAAGGCCCGCGACCATCACGCCGACATCGCCCCTGTCGGCCGCCGCCAGTGCTCCCATCAGCGCGCGGCCTGCGGTTTCGTCGAAAAGCTCAAGCCGGGCGCGGTCGTCGGGGCGCATCGCCTCGGACAGGTCAGTCATCTCGATCGCATGGGCGGGCAGGGCGCCCAGAAGCGCGGCGGTGGCCAGAACGGCCAGATCAGTTTTCTTCATTGACGGCGTGGCTTTGCAACAATTCCAGCGGCAGGATGTCCAGCGCGCGGCGATGGGTGGATTCCAGAACGACCTTGGGCGCCGCGAATTCCTGCGCCGCCTGCAGAAAGCGCGAGGCGCAGAGGCACCAGCGATCCCCCGGCTTCAGCCCGGCAAAGCCGTATTCGGGGCGCGGCGTCGAAAGATCGTTTCCCAGATAGGCCGACATGGCCAGGAAGTCGGCGGTCACGATCACGCAGACCGTGTGGCTGCCGCGATCCTCGGGGCCGGTATCGCAGCACCCGTTGCGATAGAAGCCCGTCATGGGCGCGGTCGAGCAGGGCTGCAACCTGCCGCCTAGGACATTGATCGACGCTTCCATCACCCCTCCTGCCTGATGGCGACAGATTAGCCAAAGGGGCAGGGCAGGCCAAGAAAAAGCGGCGCCGCCCGCGAAGCTGTGAGGCGGACATGGAAAAGGGGCCGAAAGGCCCCTTCGAGAACGCGTGCGGCGGCGCTTCAGGCGGCGCGGCGGGCGTCGAGTTCGCTGACGATCACGCGCGGGGCTTCCTCGCGGGTGAAATAGCCATACATCTGGTCAAGGACGGCCTCGGCCTCGGCCGCGCGCTTGCGGTCGGCGATGCGGGCGGTCTTGCTGTCGAGCTTCGACATGGTTCGTCTCCGGGTTCGGGTCTTCCCTCCCATGACGTGCAGATATTGACTGGCCGGTCAGAAAACCAGAGGCGAAAGACCCGGCGCAAGGCAGCCATGCGCCGGGTTCATGGGAAGATCAGCCGATCCGCAGCATGCGGTGCTTCTTCTTGCCGATCGAGACCTTGAGTCCCTCGCCGATCGCATCCGCGTCCAGCATCAGTTGCGCGTCGGTGACGGGTTCGTTGTTCAGCCGCAGCCCGCCCTCGGCGATCAGGCGCTTGACCTCCTTCCCAGAGGGGGCCAGCCCCGACTGGACCAGCGCCTGCACGACCGAAAGCCCGCCCGACAGCGCGGCCGCGTCGATCAGCGCCACTTCCAGATCGCCGCCCGCGCCGCCCTGTTCGAAGACCGCCCGCGCCGTCGCTTCGGCGCTGGCGGCGGCTTCGGCGCCGTGCAGAAGGGTCGTGACCTCGTTGGCCAGACGCACCTTGGCCAGATTGATCTCGGACCCGCCAAGCGCGCCGAGGCGGTCGCATTCGTCGACCGGAAGCTCGGTGTAAAGCTTCAGGAACCGGCCCACATCGGCATCGGTCGTGTTGCGCCAGAACTGCCAGAATTCATAGGGCGACAGCATCTCGCCGTTCAGCCAGATCGCGCCGCCCGCCGACTTGCCCATCTTGCGCCCGTCGCTGGTCGTCAGCAGGGGCGAGGTCAGCCCCCAGATCACCTTGTCGTCGACGCGGCGGGTCAGGTCGATCCCGTTGACGATATTGCCCCATTGATCCGACCCACCCATCTGCAACTGGCAGCCATAGCGCCGGTTCAACTCAAGGAAATCATAGGCTTGCAGGATCATGTAGTTGAATTCCAGGAAGGACAGCGACTGCTCGCGGTCCAGCCGGGATTTCACGGATTCGAAGGACAGCATCCGGTTGACGCTGAAATGACGCCCGATCTCGCGCAGAAAGCTCAGGTAGTTCAGGTCGTCCAGCCACTCGGCATTGTTCAGCATCGTCGCCGCGCCCGGACCGTAATCCAGGTAGCGGTCGAACACCTTCTGCATCCCGTCGATGTTGCGCTGGATCGCGGCATCGTCCAGAAGCGGCCGCTCGTCGCTGCGGAAGGACGGGTCGCCTACCTTGGTCGTACCGCCGCCCATCAGCGTGATCGGGCGGTTGCCGGTCTTCTGGAAGATCCGCAGCATCATGATGTTCAGCAGATGACCCACATGCAGGCTGGCCGCCGTCGCGTCATAGCCGATATAGGCCGTGACGGGGCCGGCCAGCAGCGCACGGTCCAGCCCCTCGTAATCGGTGCAGTCGGCGACATAGCCGCGCTCGATCAGCTGGGTGAGGAAATCGGACTTGGGCGCGTAGGTCATGGGCTGTTTCCTTCTGTCTGGCCGCGATATACCCGGCAGGCAGGCAAAGGAAAAGGCGCGATGATCCGGGCGTTGGGAATGATGTCGGGGACCTCGATGGACGGGGTCGATGCGGCGATGATCGAGACCGACGGCATCCGCATCGGCGCCTTTGGCCGCAGCGCCTTTCGCGCGACCTCGGCCAACGAGGCCGCGGTGCTGCGCGCGGCCTTGGGCCGCTGGCCGGGCGATCCCGGCGTGGCCGAGGCCGCGCGCCTGTCCGAGGACGCCCATGCCGCGCTGGCCCGCGATTTCCCCGAGGCCGAGCTGATCGGCTATCACGGCCAGACCTTCGCCCATGACCCGCGCGGACGCGGCACGCATCAGGCCGGGTCTGGGGCGCGGCTGGCGGCGCGGACGGGCAGGCCGGTCGTCTGGGATTTCCGGTCAGAGGATGTGCGGCAGGGCGGCGAGGGCGCGCCCCTGGCCCCGTTCTTCCACTGGGCCTGCGCGGTCTGGGTGCTGGAGCGCGGCCTGATCGACCCCGCGCCTGTGGCCTTCCTGAACCTCGGCGGTGTGGGCAACATCACCTGGCTGGACCCGCGCGCACCCGCCCCCGAGGCTCAGCGCGCCTGTCTGGCCTTCGATACAGGCCCCGCAAATGCCCCGCTGAACGACCTGATGCAGGCACGGCGCGGGCTGACGCTGGACCGCAACGGTGCGCTGGCCGGGGCAGGGCGCCCGGATCAGGCGGCTCTGGCCGGGTTTCTGGCCGATCCCTGGTTCGATAGGCCGCCCCCGAAATCGCTGGACCGCGACCATTTCGGCGCGCTGCCGGGACTGGTGGCGGGGCTGTCGGACGCCGATGCGGCGGCCACGCTGGTCGCGGTGATCGCCGCGTCGGTTCAGGCGGGACTGCGTTGGCTGCCATCGGCGCCGCAATCGCTTCTGGTCTGCGGCGGGGGGCGGCGCAACCCCGTGATCATGGCGGCCTTGGCCGAGCGGCTGCCTTTCCCGGTTCTGCCGGTCGAAAGCGCGGGGCTGGATGGCGACATGCTGGAGGCGCAGGCCTTCGGCTGGCTGGCCGTGCGGGTGATGCGGGGTCTGCCCACATCGGGCCCAGACACGACGGCCGCACCCGCTCCGGTCTGCGGCGGGCGGATCAGCCAACCGCGCGTAACCGTCGCGGCGGGCGATTGTTCCTGAAAAAGCGGCCCGGAGCGGATTGATAAAGATCAGCGGAACGGGGCCCTTGCGGCTCTGGTTGTCGGGGCAGTGCTGTGCAGCTGCACGGCGACCATGGAATTAACAGGAGCCCATCACATGAAACGTCTCATGCTGACCGCCGCCGCCCTCGCCCTGACGACCCCCGCCTGGGCGCAGCAGGCCACGACGACCGAGGCCCCGGCCGATACGATGCAGACCGCCCCCGTTCAGGATGGCACGACCGCCGAAACCGGTGCCGCCACCGGCACCATGCAGGACGGCACGATGCAGGACGGCACCGTGCAGGACGGCACGGCGCAGGGCGGCATGGCGCAAGACGGCACGACCGGCATGACCACCGAGCCCGCGCCGGGCGCGGCTCAGGACGGCGCGGCGATGACGCAGCCCGGCATGACCGATACGGGCGCGGGCGCCGGCACCGCGATGAACCGCCAGAGCAGCGCCGAACTGGGCGCCACGCTGAGCGCCGAGAACCAGGGCATCACCGCCTCGTGGCTGACCGACCGCGCGGTTTACACCACGAACGAGCCGTCGACCAACCAGTGGAACGACGTGACCGGCGGCAACCGCCCCGAGGACTGGAACAACATCGGCTCGATCTCGGATCTGGTCCTGACGGCCGATGGTGAACTGGTCGGCTATGTGGCCGATATCGGCGGCTTCCTCGGCCTGGGCACGCATACCGTGCTGCTGAATGCCGACATGCTGCATGTCGCGCGCTTTGACGACGATGTCGTGCTGGCGACGAACTACACGCAAGAAGAACTCGAGGCGCTGCCCGAGTTCGACACGAACAACGTGATGGCCGACTGATCGCGCCATCGCGCTTGGAACGGCCCCGGAGCCTCGCGCTCCGGGGCCTTTTCGCATGCAAGGCGCGATTTTTCCGGACCTTTCGTGTGATCTCGCGATCACTGCATCGGGCCGCCGTCTGGCAAAGCCGCCTGGTAGTTAAACAGCATTTGTAAGTAAGCACCCGGGATCGGGTCTCGACATGCACGACAAAACAGCCTGGTGATGCTGCCCCCGCCGATCGAACCCGCACACCAGATAGCTGTATAATCCGAATTATGTATTATCACTTCCGATCCACCGCAGTTCATGCGGCCTCGACCCTTGCCGTTCCGCGCCAGACGCAGCAGGATCGCAGCAGGCCGCACGAAAGGACGACCATGCCCGTTTCACCTCCTGTCTGCGATTTCGATGTCCCGTGGCATCCTTTTGCCTTGCCGGGCACGGATGGGCAGATCCACAGCCTCGACGACATCAAGGGACCGCGCGGTACGCTGGTCATGTTCATCTGCAACCATTGCCCCTATGTGCAGTCGATCCTGGACCGGATCCTGCGCGACGCAGCCGAATTGCAGAAGGCCGGGATCGGCGTCGTTGGGATTTCGGCCAATGATGCAGAGGCCTATCCCGAGGATGCTCCCGACCGCATGAAGGCGTTGGCCGAGGCGCGCGGCTTCACCTTTCCCTATCTGCATGACGAAACCCAACAGGTCGCCCGGGCCTACGGCGCGGAATGCACGCCGGATTTCTTCGGCTACAATGCCGAGGGACGGCTGCAATATCGCGGGCGGCTCGACGCATCCGGCCGCGAAGCCGCGGCCGATGCCCGCCGCGAGCTGTTCGAGGCGATGATGCAGATCGCCGAAACCGGAAAAGGACCGAAGGATCAAGTGCCTTCGATGGGTTGTTCGATCAAGTGGAAGGTTTCCTGAATGCCGCTCTGCCCGGTTGTGTTCGATCTTGACGGCACGCTGATCGACAGCGCCCCCGACATCCATGCCTGCGTCAACGCAGTCCTGCGCGAGAACGGTGTTCCGCTCTTGCCGCTGCCGCGTGTCCGCAGCTTCATCGGCGGCGGGGTCGAATTGCTGTGGTCGCGCGTGATCGCCGCCTGCGGAATCGACCCGGTCCATCGGCGCGACCTGATCGCGGCCTTCATGGCGCGCTACCATGACGCGACCGCGCTGACGCGGCTTTATCCCGGCGTTCCCGAGGCGCTGGCGGAACTGGCCGCGGCAGGGCATCCGCTTGGCATCTGCACGAACAAGCCGCTTGGCCCGACCCGCGCTGTGCTGGACCATTTCGGCCTGTCGCATCTGTTCCCGGCCGTGATCGGCGGGAATTCCCTGCCGGTGAAAAAGCCTGACCCGGCACCGCTGCGTGCCGCCTTTGCCGGGCTGGGCACACAGAGCGGCGTATTCGTCGGCGACAGCGAATTCGATGCCCATGCCGCCGCCGCGATGGACGTGCCCTTCCTTCTCTATACCGAGGGGTATCGCCACAGCCCCGTCGATGATCTGCCCTGCCGGGCGCATTTCAGCGACTTCGCGGCTCTGCCCGGGCTTGTGGCACGTGCGGGCGGTCTTCAGCCTGCAGCGCAGCCCGCGCCTTGACAACCGCCGGCGAACGGGCTGAATCGCGCGATAGCATCAGGAAAGGTCAGCCATGGATCTGCGTCAACTCAGCCCGAGCCTTGCCGTTTCGGACCAGATCCAGCCCGAGGATGTCAGCGCGCTGGCCGAGGCGGGCTTCAAGGTCCTGATCAACAACCGTCCGGACCCCGAGGTCGGTCCGGGCATCGATCATGCCGCGATGTCCGAGGCCGCCGAGAAGGCCGGGATGCGCTATCATTACCTGCCGTTCAGGCCGGGTGAGGTCACTCCGCAGCTGATTTCGGGCTTCGGCGAGGCCTTGGCCGATCCCGGGCCGACGATCGCCTATTGCCGCAGCGGCAACCGCTCGACCGTGCTCTGGGCGCTGAACCAGGCCGGCAAGCAGCCGGTGGACGAGATCCTCGCCACCGCCGCAGCCGCCGGCTACGATCTGACGGGCGTGCGCCCGCTGATCGAATCGCTGGCCAGCCGCAAGGTCTGAAGGGTCAGGCAGGGCGCGACCGCCCTGCCCCTTGGTCCTAGGCCGATCCGTCCGCGATCAGGCCGGAACCCCGAGCGCGCGTTTCACATTTGCGGTCCAACCGAGGGATTGATGCTCGCCTGCGCGGATCGCGGGGCGTTTCATCACGGAGGGTTTAGCCCCCAGCATCTCGACCAGATCGGCGCCGCGCTCTTCCTCGGACATGCCGCGCCAGGTCAGGCTGGCCCGGTTGATGATCTTGTCGCCGAAATCGGCCACCAGCGACTTGCGCTCGTCCTCGGACAGGGGGTCTTTCTGAACGTCACGGAAGTCGACCTTCCAGCCTGTCTCCTCAAGGCCGGCAATCGCCTTCTGGCAGGTCGAGCAATGCGAAAGACCGAACATCGTCAGTGACTTGGACATGGTTTCCTCGATCAGATGAAGGGAACGAACGGCACCCCGCAGGCGGCAAGGGTCAGCAGCAGGGACAGGGCCAGAATGGGGCGCATGAGACTTCTCCGTGGGGTCGCGGGCACTATTGCCGCAGCGCGCCCCGCTCACAAGTCATATTTCGCCGTGCTCGCTTCGATGCAGCTTTTGTCGCACGCGCCTTATTCCGGCCCAGGCGACGACCAGCACGAGCGGCGTCAGAACCGCGATTGTGACCGCCTTGTCCAGCCCAAGCGCCGAGGCCAGCGGCGCCAGAGCGTAGGACAGAAGCCCGATGGCGTAATAGCTGATTGCCACGACCGACAGGCCCTCGACCGTATGCTGCAGACGCAATTGCAGATCGGCGCGGCGGTCCATGCGCTCCATGATCTTCTGGTTCTGGGCCCGGCGCTCGACCTCGACCCGCGTCCGCAGCAGTTCGCCGCTGCGGCTGGCGCGCGCTTGCATCTCGGACAGCCGCGCCTCGGCCGATTGCGTGGTCCGCATCGCGGGCAGATAGCGGCGGCGCATGAATTCGGTCAGCATCTTCATCTGCATGAAGCGCGTCTCGCGCAGAACCTCGATCCGGTCGCTGACGATGGCCTGATAGGCCCTCGTGGCCCCAAAGCGGAAACTGTGCTGCGCGGCCTGCGCCTCCAGCTCGGTGGCGATGGGCAGCAGATCGTGCAGCACCTCCTCGGCCGGGCGGGCTTCGTCGGCCATGCTGGCGACCAGCGCCGACAGGCGGCTTTCCAGCGCGTTCAGCCGCGCCGTCAGCGAGCGCGCCCGCGTCAGACCCAGCATCGAGGCCGCGCGGTAGGTCTCCAGCTCGACAAGACGATGGACCAGCCGACCGATCCGGCTTTCCGAGACGCCGGGCCGCACGAAGACCGAGATGCGCATCCAGCCAGCGGGGTCGATGCGGAAATCGCTGGCGATCACGGCGGATTCCTCCAGCACCCAGACTGCGGCGAGGCTGTCTGCCGCGAACCAGTCAGCAATCCGGTCGGGGATCTCGGCCGGATCTTCGGGCAGAAGATCGACCTGCACCATCACTGCCGCGATCCGCAGCCCCGGCGCTTCGTTCTGCCAGGCATCGGGAAAGATCGCCGCCGCCGAAGGATCGAAGGGCCGGATCGGCAGGCCCGGCGTCATCGCCATATAGGTCACGAACTCGGTATGGCTTTCCCATTTCAGCTCGTGCCGGCCCAGCCTGCCCTGATAGTGGCTGTCCGACGGATCGGGCCGCGGCCCGCCATGACGCGACACGATCTCGGCCAGATGGGCATGGTCACGGGCGCGGTCGCGGTTGGCGGCGTCCCCCGGCTCCTTGAAGGCCAGAAAGACCGCCGTGGCCGGCGCCGACAGGCGCGGCGAGGGCCGGGCATGAAGCTCGTTGACCAGCGCATAGCGCATCGGATGTTCGGCGGCCGGGTTCATGCGCCTCTCCTTGGGCCCTTGTGAAACAGGGGCCGCGAACGGCCCCTGACCCTGTCTCTGTGGATCCGTGCCCGATCAGTCGATCATGGGCAGAAGCTTGTTGATGCTGTCCTTGGCATCGCCATAGAACATCCGCGTGTTTTCCTTGTAGAACAACGGGTTCTCGATGCCGGAAAAGCCGGTGCCCTGGCCGCGCTTGCTGACAAAGACCTGCTTGGCCTTCCAGACCTCCAGAACCGGCATCCCGGCGATGGGGCTATTCGGATCGTCCTGTGCAGCCGGGTTCACGATGTCGTTCGAACCAATCACGATCACCACGTCGGTCGAGGGGAAGTCCTCGTTGATCTCGTCCATCTCCAGAACGATGTCATAGGGGACCTTGGCTTCGGCCAGCAGCACGTTCATGTGGCCCGGCAGACGGCCGGCAACGGGGTGGATGGCAAAGCGCACCTCCTTGCCCGCGGCGCGCAGCTTGCGCGTCAACTCGCTGACCGCGCCCTGCGCCTGCGCCACCGCCATGCCGTAGCCCGGCACGATCACCACGCTGTCGGCATCGTTCAGCGCCGAGGCCACGCCGGCATCGTCGATGGCGATCTGCTCGCCCTCGATGGCCGCTGCGGGACCCGTCTCGCCGCCGAAGCCGCCCAGGATCACGCTGACGAAATGGCGGTTCATCGCCTTGCACATGATGTAGCTGAGGATCGCGCCAGAGCTGCCGACCAGCGCGCCCGTCACGATCAGCAGGTCGTTGCCAAGCGTGAAGCCGATCGCGGCCGCGGCCCAGCCCGAATAGCTGTTCAGCATCGACACGACCACCGGCATGTCGGCGCCGCCGATGCCCATGATCAGGTGATAGCCGATGAAGAAGGCAAAGCCCGCGATCAGGATCAGCCACAGGATGCCCGGGCCGGTCCCGGCCAGATACAGCATCCCCAGCAGAACCGAGGCCGCCAGCGCGCCCGCATTCAGCATGTGTCCGCCCGGCAGCTTCTTCGGCTTGCCGTCCACGCGGCCCGAGAGCTTGCCGAAGGCCACGACCGAGCCGGTGAAGGTCACAGCGCCGATGAAGACGCCCAGAAAGACCTCGATTTTCAGGACGGTGATCTCGGCCGGGGTCTTGTACATCAGGACGCCCGCAAAGCCTTGGAAGTCCATGGCCAGCCCCTCGGCGCGGGCGCGCAGGACGCGCGCCAGCTCGATCTGGGCGTTGAAGCCGACGAAGACGGCGGCAAGGCCCACCAGCGAATGCATGGCGGCGACAAGCTGCGGCATCTCGGTCATCTGGACGCGCTTGGCGATCAGCCAGCCCGCTGTGCCGCCGATGGCGATCATCACGGCCGAGAGGAACCAGTTACCCGCGCCCGGTCCGAACAGGGTCGCCAGCACCGCCAGCGCCATGCCCGCGATGCCGTACCAGATGGCCCGTTTCGCGCTTTCCTGTCCCGACAGGCCGCCAAGCGACAGGATGAACAGGACCGATGCGACCACATAGGCCGCGGTGGTGAATCCGTAAGCCATTCCTGTCCCCTTACGATTTCTGGAACATGGCCAGCATCCGGCGCGTGACCAGGAAACCGCCGAAGATGTTGACGCCCGCCATCAGCACGGCCAGCGCCGCAAGGATCGTCACCCAGGCCGAGCCCGACCCGATCTGGATCAGCGCGCCCAGGATGATGATCGAGCTGATCGCGTTGGTGATTGCCATCAGCGGCGTGTGCAGCGAATGCGCGACGTTCCAGATGACCCGGAAGCCCACGAAACAGGCCAGCACGAAGACGATGAAATGCGACATGAAGCTGACCGGCGCGACCAGCCCCACGGCCAGCAGCAGCAGCCCGCCCCCGGCCAGCATCGTGACCTGGGATTTCGTCTCCGCCTTGAAGGCGGCGGCCTCGGCGGCGCGGCGTTCCTCGGGGGTCAGCTCCTTCTTCTTCTCGCGGGGCTTCTGGGCCGCGATGGCTGCGACCTTCGGCGGCGGAGGCGGCCAGGTGATGTCGTGATCATGCGCCACCGTCGCGCCGCGGATCACGTCGTCATCCATGTTGTGCTGGATCACCCCATCCTTGCCCGGCGTCAGGTCGGTGACAAAATGGCGGATGTTGTTGCCGTAAAGCTCGCTGGATTGCGTGGCCATGCGGCTGGGGAAATCCGTGTAGCCGATGATGATCACGCCGTTCTCGGTCACGATCCGCTCGTCGGGAACGGTCAGTTCGCAATTGCCGCCCTTTTCGGCGGCAAGGTCCACGATCACGCTGCCGGGCTTCATCGCCGCGACCATGTCGGTGGTCCACAGGACCGGCGCATCGCGGCCCGGGATCAGCGCCGTGGTGATCACGATATCCATCTGCGGGGCCAGTTCACGGAACTTGGCCAGCTGCTTTTCGCGGAATTCGGGGCTGGAGGGCGCGGCATAGCCGCCCGTCGCCGCGCCGTCCTGCGCGGGTTCGTCGAATTCCAGGAACACGAATTCCGCGCCCATCGACTCGATCTGCTCGGCCACTTCGGGACGCACGTCAAAGGCATTGACCTGCGCGCCCAGGCTGACCGAGGCGCCGATCGCGGCCAGCCCGGCCACGCCCGCACCCACGACCAGCACGCGAGCGGGCGGGACCTTGCCCGCCGCCGTCACCTGACCGGTGAAGAAGCGGCCGAAATTGTTCGCGGCCTCGATCACCGCGCGGTAGCCTGCGATATTGGCCATCGAGGAGAGCGCGTCCATCTTCTGCGCGCGGCTGATGCGCGGGACCATGTCCATGGCGATGGCGGTGACGCCCTGTTCCTTGGCCAGCGCCAGCAATTCGGCGTTCTGCGCGGGATAGAAGAACGAGATCACCGTCTGCCCGGCGCGCATCTGGCGCAGCTCCGGCACGGTCGGCTGGCGGACCTTGGCGATCATGTCGGCCTGCGCGATCAGCTCGGCCGCATTCGGCAGCACGGTGACATTCGCCCGCCGGTAATCCTCGTCCGAAAAGCCTGCGCGCGCGCCCGCCCCGGATTCGATCAGGACGTCATGCCCCAGTTTCTGGAGATGCCCCGCCGAAGCCGGGGTGACCGCCACCCGCGCCTCTCCCTCGAAGCCCTCTCTCAAAGCGCCAATCTTCATGGCCTTTTCGTCCCCCGCTCGGCTGATTGCGTCGGTCCATGCATAACACCGCGCAATTTCAGTTCACAACCCTGCGAGATTGTAACGTGGGGCAAAAGCCCTGCCTTGGTCTCATGTCAGAAGATTGCGCGCGCGGGCGGCAGGGTGCGCGCAAAGCTGCCCGGAATGGCAAACGGCCCGGGCATGGCCCGGGCCGTTCATCGCGATCATTCGACCGACGGGCCGCGATCAGTTCGCCGGAGCCGGCGTGGTCGTCTCGGCCTCGTCATCCGCCGCCGGAGCGGTCGGAGCAGGCGCGACAGGGGCCGGCGCGGTCTCGGCAGGTGCGGTTTCCGCAGGGGCGGTGTCGGCCGGGGCCGGGGCGGCAGGCTCTGCCGGAGCGGGAGCCGGCGCGGCGGGCTCGGCCGGAGCCGGAGCGGGTTCCTCGACCGGGGCCGGCTCGACCGGAGCGGGCTCGGCCGGGGCGGGCTCTTCCACCACGACGGGTTCGTCGGCGGCGGGCTCGCCCGGCGCTTCCTCGGTCGTCACGACCGTGGTCGTGTCGCCGTTCACCACGACGGTGTCATCGGTCATGAAACGCTGCAGGACGAAATAGGCCAGGGCCAGCGCCAGCAGCACACCGATGATCAGCGGCAGCGCCGAAGAGCGACGCTCGACCGGCTCGACATAGGTTTCGCGCGGCTCGATGCCGGGCTGCGGGCGGTTCGGATCGTTCGGGTCATGGCTCATGTCCAAGCCTCCTCTGTCTGAATCTCGTTACACCATTGCAGGTGGTCACCCTGTGGTTGACAAGGCCAGCGGTGTCAATCACTTCGTCGCCCGCCTTGCGGCATATCGCTGCTGTGGATAACAGGGTCCGGGCCATGCCGGTTCCCCGGGCCGGCGCGAAAAAACACCCCAGGCGCAGGAAAGGGACTTCCCGATGAATGCAACCGCGCAAAGCCGCCCCGTGACGCTCTTGGCCGATTACCGCCCCTATCCGTTCACGCTGACCGAGACGCGACTGGACGTAACGCTGTCGCCTGACGCGACGCGGGTCCGCGCGGCCATCGACATGGCCGCCGCGCCGGGATGCGAGGGCTCCGATCTGGTGCTGGACGGCGGCAAGGGGCTGGACCTGCATTCGGTCGCCCTGAACGGCGCGGCGATCGACCCGAAGCATCTGCGCCGCGACGACGAGACGCTGACCATCGCCGCCGCCGCCCTGCCCCCCGGCCCCTTCACGCTGGAGACCGAGGTCGTCATCGACCCGGCGGCGAACACGTCGTGCGAGGGGCTCTACCTGTCGGGCGGCATCTTCTGCACCCAATGCGAGGCCGAGGGGTTCCGCCACATCACCTTTTATCCCGACCGCCCCGACGTGATGACGACGTTCCGCGTCACCATGCGCGGCGATCTGCCGGTGCTGCTGTCGAACGGCAACCCGATCCGGCAGGAGCCGGGCCTTGCCGAATGGCACGACCCCTGGCCCAAGCCCAGCTATCTGTTCGCGCTGGTCGCGGGCGATCTGGTGGCGGTGCCGGGGCGCTTCACCACCCGGTCGGGGCGCGACGTGGCGCTGAATGTCTGGGTGCGTCCGGGCGATCAGGATAGCGCGGGCTTTGCGCTGGACTCGCTGGTCAAGTCGATGAAATGGGACGAGGACGTCTATGGCCGCGAATACGATCTGGACGTGTTCAACCTCGTGGCCGTCGACGATTTCAACATGGGCGCCATGGAAAACAAGGGGTTGAATATCTTCAACTCGAAACTCGTCCTCGCCTCGCCGGAAACCGCGACCGATACCGATTACGAGCGGATCGAGGCCGTGATCGCGCATGAATATTTCCACAACTGGACAGGCAACCGCATCACCTGCCGCGACTGGTTCCAGCTGTGCCTCAAGGAAGGGCTGACCGTCTACCGCGACCAGCAATTCACCAGCGACCTGCGCTCGGCCGCAGTCAAGCGGATCGAGGATGTCCAGACACTGCGCGCCCGCCAGTTCCGCGAGGATCAGGGCCCGCTGGCGCATCCCCCGCGCCCCGACCGCTATGAAGAGATCAACAACTTCTACACCGCGACCGTCTACGAAAAGGGCGCCGAGGTGATCGGCATGCTGCGCCTTCTGGTCGGTGATCAGGGTTATGCCCGCGCGCTGGATCTGTATTTCGACCGCCATGACGGGCAGGCCGCCACGATCGAGGATTGGCTGGCCGTGTTTCAGGATGCGACAGGCCGCGATCTGACCCAGTTCAAGCGCTGGTACACCGATGCCGGAACGCCGATCTTGACGATGAGGGAAGATTGGCAGGACGGCACGCTGACGCTGGATTTCGCGCAGCAGACGCCGCCGACGCCCGGTCAGCCGGACAAGCCCGCGCGCGTCATTCCCATCGCGGTGGGCCTGATCGGCCCGGACGGCACCGAAACCGCGCCGACGCGGGTTCTGGAGATGACCGAGACGCGGCAGAGCTTCACCTTCGAGGGCTTGGCAGAGCGGCCCGTCGTCTCGGCACTTCGCGGCTTCTCGGCCCCGGTGATCCTGCGCCGCCCGATGGACGATGCGACGCGCGCTTTCCTGCTGGCCCATGACAGCGACCCCTTCGCCCGGTGGGAGGCCGGGCGCGAACTGGCCATGGCCGCGCTGCTGCGCGCCGCGACAGGCGCTCCGCCCGAGGATGGCGCGTTGGTCGAGGCGATGGGCCGGATGCTGGCCGATGAGGCCGCCGATCCGGCTTTGCGCGCGCTTTGCCTGCATCTGCCGGGCGAGGAAGAGATCGCGGCCCGGCTGGCCTCGGACAGGTCAGAGCCCGAACCCGACGCGATCCATGCCGCCCGCGAGGCGCTGGCGCGGCGTCTGGCCGTCGCGCATGAGGCGCTGCTGGCGGATCTCTACGACCGGATGGCGGTCGAGGGGCCCTATCGTCCCGATGCGCCGGATGCCGCGCGCCGCTCGCTGCGGCTGGCGGTGCTGGGGCTTCTGTCGCGGATCGATGACGGCGCGCGGGCGCAGGCTCTGTTCGATGCCGCCGGCAACATGACCGAGCGGATGGGCGCCCTGTCGGTTCTGGTGCGGCTGGGCCGCGCCGAGGCGGCGCTGCAGGCGATGGCGGCGGAATTCGGCGCGAACCGGCTGGTGATGGACAAGTGGTTCAGCGTCCAGGTCATGGCCGCGCCCCCGGCGCAGGCGGTCGCCATCGCCTGCGATCTGGCGGCCCTGCCCGCCTTTGACTGGCGCAACCCGAACCGCTACCGGGCATTGCTGGGCGGGCTTGCGGCCAATCACGCAGGCTTTCATGCGGCGGACGGGTCTGGCTATCGCTTTTACGCCGAATGGCTGATGCGGATGGATCCGGCCAATCCGCAGATCGCGGCGCGCATGTCCACCGCTTTCGAGACCTGGCCGCGCTACGACGCGACGCGCCGGGGCCATGCGCTGGCTGCTTTGGAGGCGATCGCCGCGATGGAGGGTCTCAGCCGCAACAGCCGCGAGATGGTCGCGCGCATGATCGCCGCCGGGCAGTCGCGAAGCGAGGGCTGAGCATGGCCCCTGCCGCCGGTGATCCGGCGGCAGGCCGGGTGCAGGTCGCGTCCCGCGGCAGCCGGGGGGCTCTGCCCCCGGACCCCCGTAGAGCATGCCGGAAGCAAGGGCCGGGTCCCTCTGGTCAGAGCGCCATGTCGTCGCGGTGGATCAGGGCGGCGCGGCCGGGATAACCGAGGATCGCCTCGATGCTGGTGCTGCGCTGGCCCTTGATCCGGCGCGCCTCGTCCGCCGTGTAGCGCGACAGACCGCAGCCCAGGGTCTCGCCGGCGGGGCCGGTGATCGCCACCGGCTCGCCGCGGCCGAATTCGCCCGCGACATCGGTGACGCCGGCCGGCAGCAGAGACTTGCCGTTCGCCAATGCCGCAGCGGCACCGGCATCGATGGTCAGCACGCCGCGCGGCTTCATCGCGGCGATCCAGCGTTTGCGCGCCTGCTGGGGGTCGGTCTCGGGCAGGAACCAGCTGGCGCGGGCGCCGCTTGCCACTGCCGAAAGGGGGCGCAGGACCGAACCCTCTGCAATGGCCATGGCACAGCCGCCCGCCACCGCCGTCCGAGCGGCCATCAGCTTGGTCTTCATGCCGCCCTTGGACAGGCCCGAGACGGGGTCGCCGCCCATCGCCTCGATCTCGGGGGTGATCGCCGCGATCACGGGCAGGTGCCGCGCTGTCGGGTCGGTCTTGGGATTGGCGGTGTAGAGCCCGTCAACGTCGGACAGAAGCAGCAGCTGATCGGCGCCGCAGGTCACGGCGATCTGGGCTGCCAGCCGGTCATTGTCGCCAAAGCGGATCTCGTCGGTGGCGACGGTGTCGTTCTCGTTCACGATGGGCACGACGCCGAGCGACAGCAGCGTCTGCATCGTGGCACGGCTGTTCAGGTAGCGGCGGCGGTCGGCACTGTCCTCCAGCGTCAGCAGGACCTGTGCGGTGGTGACGCCATGCGGGGCCAGCGCCTCTTCATAGGCGCGGGCGAGGCGGATCTGGCCCACGGCGGCGGCGGCCTGCGCCTGTTCCAGCGGCAGCGCGCCGGGCGGCAGGCCCAGGACCCGGCGGCCAAGCGCGATCGAGCCGGACGAGACCAGCACCACATCGACGCCGCGTGCGCGCCATGCGGCCACGTCGTCGCAAAGCCCGCGCAGCCAGTCGCCGCGCAATCCGTCCGGTCCGACCAGCAGCGCCGAGCCGATCTTGACCACCAGCCGCCGCGCGGCATCCAGCGCGGGTGCGCCCATGGCTGCCGCGCTCACGGCTGCCAGGACCCGTCGGGTGTGCCCGTCGGGGCGGGGGCGCGCGATGGCTCGATCTCGCGCCACAGCGCGCGCAGCACGTCCGGCACGCCATGGCGCGAGACGCCCGACATCAACAGGACCGGATGGCCCAGCTCGGCCTCGAGCGCCGCGCGCCGTTCGGCCAGCGTCTCGTCGTCCAGCGCGTCGATCTTGTTCATCGCGGTGACGCGGGGCTTTTCCATCAGCACCGACGAATAGGCCTGAAGCTCGGTCAGGATGGTGCGCGCATCCTCGGCCACGGTCTCGGATGTGCCGTCCACCAGATGCAGAAGCACGCGGCTGCGTTCGACATGGCCCAGGAACTGGTCGCCAAGGCCGCGGCCTTCGCTGGCGCCCTCGATCAGGCCGGGAATGTCGGCCATCACGAATTCATGCCCGTCCACCCCCACGACACCCAGATTGGGATGCAGCGTGGTGAAGGGATAATCGGCGATCTTGGGGCGGGCGTTCGAGACCGCCGCCAGAAAGGTCGATTTCCCGGCATTGGGCAGTCCCACAAGTCCGCTATCCGCGATCAGCTTCAGCCGCAGCCAGATCGTGCGTTCGATCCCCGGCTGGCCGGGATTGGCGCTGCGGGGGCTGCGGTTGGTCGAGCTCTTGAAGTGCAGGTTCCCCCAGCCGCCATTGCCGCCCTTGGCCAGGAGGACGCGCTGGCCGACCTCGGTGAGGTCGGCGATCACGGTCTCTTCGTCCTCGTCCAGGATCTCGGTGCCCACGGGCAGGCGCAGGACGACATCGTCGCCCGACTTGCCGGTCATCTGGCTGCCCATCCCGTGCTGGCCGGACTTCGCGAAGAAATGCTGCTGATAGCGGAAGTCGATCAGGGTGTTCAGCCCCTCGACCGCCTCGGCCCAGACATCGCCGCCGCGCCCGCCGTCGCCGCCATCGGGGCCGCCATATTCGATGAACTTCTCGCGCCGGAAGGACACGCAGCCCGCGCCGCCGCCGCCCGAGCGGATATAGACTTTGGCGAGGTCGAGAAATTTCATCGCAAGGCTCCTTTTGCGGTCAGGCGATACGCCCTTGGGGGACGGCGCGCAAGGGCGGCGGGCTGGCATTGGCGCGCCCCGCCCCTATGTAATGCCAGAAGGAGAAGCCGATGTTCCAGTTCGACAACAGCTATGCCCGCCTGCCCCGCAGCTTCTATGCGGCGGTGATGCCCACGCCGGTCAGCCAGCCACGCCTTCTGGCGCTGAACCACGACCTGGCCGCGCGGCTGGGGCTGGATGCCGAATGGCTGGGGACCCCTGACGGCGTGGCGGTGCTGGCCGGAAACGCGGTCCCGCAGGGCGCCGAGCCGCTGGCGCAGGCCTATGCGGGCCATCAATTCGGCGGCTTCGTGCCGCAGCTGGGCGACGGGCGCGCGGTGCTTCTGGGCGAGCTCAGGGCACCCGACGGGGCACGGTTCGACATCCAGCTGAAGGGCTCGGGGCAGACGCCCTTCTCGCGGCGCGGTGACGGGCGGGCCTGGCTGGGCCCGGTGCTGCGCGAATATCTGGTCAGCGAATTCATGGCCGCAATGGGCGTGCCGACGACCCGCGCCCTGGCGGCGGTGGCCACGGGCGAGACCGTCTGGCGGGAGACCGCCCTGCCCGGCGCCGTCCTGACCCGTGTGGCCGCCAGCCATATCCGCGTGGGGACGTTCCAGTATTTCGCCGTGCGCGACGACCGCGCCGCGCTGCAGGCGCTGGCCGATCACGTCATCGCCCGCCATTACCCGCAGGCGGACAGCCCGCTGGCGCTGCTGGACGCCGTTGTCGCGGCCCAGGCCGAGACCATCGCGTCGTGGATGGCGCTTGGCTTCATCCACGGCGTGATGAACACCGACAACATGGCCATCTCGGGCGAGACGATCGATTACGGCCCCTGCGCCTTCATGGATGCCTACCATCCGCAGACGGTGTTCTCGTCGATCGACCGGCAGGGGCGCTATGCTTGGGCGAACCAGCCTCAGATCGCGGTCTGGAACCTGGCGCAATTTGCCACCTGCCTGATCCCGCTGATGGGCGAGGAAGGCCCCGCCGTCGAGGCCGCGACCGAATCCGTTCACCGCTTCGCGCCCCTTTATCAGGCGGCATGGCTCAGGCGCTTCGGCGACAAGCTGGGGATCGAGGGTGTGCCGAACCAGAAGCTCATCGAGCGGCTTCTGACCCTGATGGCCGAGGGCCGCGCGGACTTCACCCGAACCTTCCGCGGGCTGGCGGACGGGACAGCGCGGGACGAGTTCACCGACCGTGCGGCCTTTGATGCCTGGGCTGCCGACTGGCAGGCGCTGAACCCCGATAGGGGCCTGATGGCGCGGACGAATCCGGTCCGCATCCCGCGCAACCACCGGATCGAGCAGGCCATCGAGGCGGCGCTGGCGGATGATCTGGCGCCCTTCCGGCGGCTGTCGCAGGCGCTGGTCCGGCCCCTCGAGGCGCGGCCCGCTTGGGACGACCTGTCCAACCCGCCGCTGCCCGCCGAGATCGTGCACCACACCTTCTGCGGGACCTGAGCGGCTTTTGACTTGTCACCGCCGCCCGGGCGGTGACACTGACCCCGACCAAGCGGGACCGAAACCGACGCGATGCTGAAACTGGCCAGCTACAATCTGCACAAGTGCCGGGGGCTTACCGGCCCGCACGCGCCCGAACGCAACCTTGCCGTGATCCGCGCGCTCGACCCCGACATCATCGCCCTGCAAGAGGTCGATTTCCGCTATGGCGCCCGCCCCGAGGCCCTGCCGCGCAAGCTGATCCTGGCGGAAACCGGCCTTGTCCCCGCGCGCCTGAACGGCACCAGCGATGCCAGTCTCGGCTGGCACGGCCAGACCATCCTGATGCGCCCCCATCTGGCCGAAATCGCGACCCTGCGCCGCCTGCCCCTGCCGGGGCTCGAGCCGCGCGGTGCGGTCGCGCTGCGCCTGCCCGGGCTGACGGTGATCGGGGTCCATCTGGGCCTTGCGCGGTCCTCGCGCCGGGCGCAGCTTGCGCGCATCACCGCCCAGGCCTCGCGCATCGCCGAGGATCACATCGTCCTGATGGGCGACTTCAACGAATGGCGCGACGACAGGGGACTGGAATCGCTGGCGGGGTTCCGCCTGATCGCGCCGGGGCCGTCCTATCCCGCGCCCCTGCCCCAGCTGCGGCTGGACCGGATGGCGATGTCGCGCAATCTCGACCTGCTGGAATCGGGGGTCTTCAGCGGGGCCGGCGCGCGCGAGGCCTCGGACCATCTGCCGATCTGGGCGCGGATCAGATTGCCGTGATGATTGCGACCGCGACGCCACGCCGCTATGAAGGCGCCAACGCATCAACGGAGGCGCTTTCATGACTGCCATCATCGACATCTACGCCCGCGAGATCCTCGACAGCCGCGGCAACCCGACCGTCGAGGTCGACGTCACGCTGGAAGACGGCACGATGGGCCGCGCGGCCGTCCCCTCGGGGGCCTCGACGGGCGCGCATGAAGCGGTCGAGAAGCGCGATGGCGACAAGTCCCGGTATCTGGGCAAGGGCGTTCTGGAAGCCGTGGCCGCCGTCAATGGCGAACTGGCCGAGGCCCTGATCGGCGAGGACGCGACCGAGCAGCGCGCCATCGACGCCATGATGATCGAGCTGGACGGCACCCCGAACAAGGGCCGGTTTGGCGCGAACGCGATCCTCGGCGTGTCGCTGGCGGTGGCCAAGGCCGCTGCGGATGCGACGAACCAGCCGCTTTACCGCTATGTCGGTGGCACTGCCGCGCGCATCCTGCCGGTGCCGATGATGAACATCATCAACGGGGGCGAGCACGCCGACAACCCGATCGACATCCAGGAATTCATGATCATGCCGGTCGCCGCGGAGAATATCCGCGAAGCGGTCCGCATGGGTTCGGAAGTCTTCCACACCCTGAAGAAAGAGCTTTCGGCGGCGGGCCTGTCCACTGGGATCGGCGACGAGGGCGGCTTTGCGCCGAACCTGTCCAGCACCCGCGATGCGCTGGACTTCATCCTCAAGGCAATCGAGAAAGCCGGCTACAAGCCCGGCGACGACATCATGCTGGCCCTCGACTGCGCCTCGACCGAGTATTTCAAGGGCGGCAAATACGAGATGAAGGGCGAGGGCAAGTCGCTGTCGCCGGCCGAGAACGTGGATTACCTGGCCGCGCTGTGTGACGCCTATCCGATCCTGTCGATCGAGGATGGCTGCGCCGAGGATGACTGGGACGGCTGGAAGATGCTGACCGACAAGCTGGGCGGCCGCGTGCAGCTGGTGGGCGACGACCTGTTCGTGACGAACCCCGCCCGTCTGGCCGAGGGTATCGCCAAGGGCTGCGGCAACAGCCTGCTGGTCAAGGTGAACCAGATCGGCACGCTGTCGGAAACGCTGGACGCCGTCCGCATGGCCGACCGCGCGGGCTTTACCAGCGTCATGTCGCACCGCTCAGGCGAGACCGAGGACGCGACCATCGCCGATCTGGCGGTCGCCACGAATTGCGGCCAGATCAAGACCGGCTCGCTGGCGCGCTCGGACCGGCTGGCGAAATACAACCAGCTGATCCGGATCGAGGAAATGCTGGGCGCCACCGCAGAATATGCGGGCCGCTCGATCCTGCGCTGATCGCCGGATCATCCGCTGACATCACGGCGCGGCCCTCGGGTCGCGCCGTTCTTCGTCAGGCCGGTCCCTGCCCCGGATCGGATTGCGCCAGTTCCACCACCAGCCGCAGCCCCTCTGCCAGACGCTCGCGCGGCAGGCGGCAGTTCAGCGCGATGCGGACCGCCTCGACCGGGGCGGCCTGCGGGCGGGGGATGGCGTGGAAATCGCTGGCCGGGCGCAGGATCACCCCGGCCTGAGCCGCGCGAGAGACGAAATCCTCGGCCCGCCACGGCGCGGGCAAGGGCAGCCACAGCATCGGCACGCCCGGCTGGCTGGCAGCGGGCAGCGGCGCAAGGCAATCGCGCGCCAGCGCCAGACGGTCCGCGACCTCGACCTGGACACGGGCTGCGATCGCCTCGGCATCGCCCGATTCCATCAGCCGCGTGACCAGCCCGGTGATCGGCTGCGACAGGCCCATATGGCTGTGCTGCGCGGCGACGCGGCCCGCCGCGCCCATTCCCTCGGGGCAGATCAGCATGCCGAAGCGCAGGCCGGCGGCGATGATCTTGGACAGGCTGCTGACATGCCAGACCCGTTCGGGCGCCAGCGCGCGCAGGCTGGGCGGCGCGTCGGGGCGTGGCGTGGGCGCATAGCATTCGTCCTCGAGCACCTGAAGGTCATGGCGGCGCGCGATCTCGATGATCCGGTGCCGGCGTTCGGCCCCCATGCCGGTCAGCGTCGGGTTCTGGGCCGAAGGCGTCAGCGCGACCAGCCGCGCCCCGGTCTGGCGCGCCACCGCATCCAGCGCCTCGGGCAGCATGCCCTGGGCATCGGTCGCCACGGGAAAGACCTCGGCCCGAGACAGCCGTGCGGCATGGCGCATGCCGGGATAGGTCAGCGCCTCGGCCATCACACCCTGCGCCTGATCGGCTAGCGTCAGCGCCATGACCAGCGTGATCGCGTGCTGCCCGCCATGGGTCAGGACCAGATCGCCCACCGCGACCGGCCCCAGATCGCGGTCGGAAAGCCAGTCCAGAACCGCCCGCCGGCACCGCTGGTCGCGGCTGAGCGGCGTGTAATCGAGGATGTCGGCATCCAGGTCGGCGGCGGCTTCGGCCATGTGGCCGCCGATGATCGCGGCCTGCCCGCAATCGGGCAGATGCGGGATGCGCAGATCGACCGGCCCGTCGGCGCGCACGGGGCTGTCGATGCTTTCATAGACCAGCGGTTGCAGGATCTCCTGCCTGGGCCTCGGCGCCGCGATGAAGCTGCCGCGCCCGACATGGCTTTCGATCACCCCTTCGGCGGCGGCGACCTGATAGGCCCGCGCCACCGTGCCGGTCGTCACGCCCAGCTTCCACGCCATGTCGCGCATCGGCGGCAGCCGAGTGCCCGGCGGCAGCGCGCCCGAACGCGCCGCCTCGCGCAAGGCATTGGCACGCGCGCGGAATTTGGGCTCGGACCGGTCCGAAAGTTCGGGCTGCCAATCCTTGATCCTTGCATCCATCGCGACTCGGCCTTTCGGGAACATTCTGTATCCGGAAGATGATCTAGCGCCGCGGCGCCGCCCCGACAATCGCGGCCTTTGGCGGACAGGATGCCGCAGCGATGAAAGGCCCGGAAAAAACGCGTGGGCGCGGCTGCCTTGACACTCGACAGAGCGCGCATCGCCGCTAAACTGCACCGGGTGACGGGCAGGGAAACTGCCCCTGAGGAGGAGAAAACATGACCGAAAAGAAAGCACTGGACCGCCGGTCCTTCCTGGCGCGCGCGTCGGTCGGCGGCGCGGCCGCAGCCGCGACCGGCCTTCTGGCCGCGCCCGCGATCGCGCAGGAAGCGCCCCAGGTGAACTGGCGCCTGGCCTCGTCCTTCCCGAAATCGCTGGACACGATCTATGGCGGCGCCGAGGAAATGGCGCAGCGCCTGTCCGAGGCGACTGATGGCCGCTTCAACATCCAGGTCTTCGCCGCCGGCGAGATCGTTCCGGGTCTGGACGCGATCAACGCCACCACCGACGGCACGGTCGAGTGCTGCCATTCGGTCGGCTATTACAACTGGGGCAAGGACCCGGCCTTCGCCTGCGGCGCCGACCTGCCCTTCACCTTCTCGGCGCGATCGAAGGCGGCCTACAATTATCAGGGCGGCGGGATCGACGCCTACAACAACTTCCTGCAGAAATACGATCTGGTCAGCTTCCCCGGGGGCAATACCGGCGCGCAGATGGGCGGCTGGTATCGCCGCGAGATCAACACGCTGGCCGACATGCAGGGCCTGAAGCTGCGCATCGCGGGCCTTGCCGGCCGCGTGGTGGAGAAGCTGGGCGTGGTGCCGCAGCAGATCGCGGGCGGCGACATCTATCCGTCGCTCGAGCGTGGCACGATCGACGCCGCCGAATGGGTCGGCCCCTATGACGACGAGAAGCTGGGCTTCCACAAGGTCGCGCCCTACTACTACTATCCCGGCTTCTGGGAAGGCGGCCCGACGGTCAGCTTCTTCATCAACAAGGGCCAGTGGGATGCGCTGCCCGACAGCTACAAGTCGCTGTTCCGCACCGCCGCGCAGGCCGTGGACCAGAACATGCTGGCCAAATACGACAAGCTGAACCCCACCGCGCTGAAATCGCTGGTCGCCCAGGGCGCGCAGCTGCGGTCCTTCAGCGAGGAAATCCTTGTCGCCGCCTTCCAGGCTGCGAACGAGATCTATGCCGAGATCTCGGCCCAGAACGAGGATTTCAAGACCCAGTACGAGGCGCAGCTGGCCTTCCGCGACGACTGGTATCTGTATCAGCAGACGACCGAATACACGTTCGACACGTTCATGATGCTGCAGCAGCGCGCGGGCGGTCTGGCCGTTCCGGGCTGATCGCAACCGGTCCCGAAAAGGAAACCGCCGCGGGTCTTCCCCGCGGCGGCTTTTTTGTTGGCCGGTCTCAGTTCCCGGAAAGCCCCGGGGGCGGGCCCCCGAGCCCTAGCCCCATGCCGCCGCCGGACGGAGCCGGGGCAGCCGGCGCCGAAGCGTCAGGCGCGGGCGCAGTCCCGGGTGCGGGTGTGGGCGCAGGCGCGGGGGTCGGCGTCCCACCACCCAGACCGCCGCCGAGGCCGCCACCCAGTCCACCGCCAAGGCCGCCCCCCAAGCCCCCGCCGAGACCTCCACCGAGGCCGCCGCCAAGACCACCGCCGCCGCCCATCGGGATCTCGATGCGGATATTGGTCGTGTCCACGACGGGCCCGCGGTAATGCATCACCATCTGCGGGAAGGCGATCACCGCCGCGATCATCAGGATCTGAAGCCCCACGAAGGGAGCGGCGCCGCGATAGATGTCCATCGTGCTGACCGCCTTGATCATCCGCCCCGTCACCTTGTCGCGGTAATCGCGCCGCGGCGCGACCGATCGCAGGTAGAAGAGGGCAAAGCCCACAGGCGGCGTCAGGAACGAGGTCTGCATCGTCACGGCCAGGATCACCCCGAACCAGACCAGATCGATGCCAAGCGCGTTCGCGGCCGGGATCAGCAGCGGCACGATCACGAAGGCCAGTTCGAAGAAGTCGAGGAAGAAGGCCAGGAAGAAGATGATCGCGCAGACCACCACCAGGAAGCCGATCTCGCCCCCGGGCAGCGCGGTCATCAGGTCGCGCACCCAGATATGCCCGTTGATCGAGTAATAGGTCAGCGAAAAGACCGTGGCCCCGATCAGGATGAACATCACGAAGGACGACAGCTTGACCGTGGCCAGCAGCGCCTGATTGACCACGCCAAGCGACAGCCGCCCCTTGAGCCCGGCCAGGACCAGCGCGCCGACCGCGCCCATCGCGCCGCCTTCGGTCGGAGTGGCGATGCCCAGGAAGATCGTGCCCAGCACCAGGAAGACCAGCGCCAGCGGCGGGATCATCACGATGATGACCTGCCGTGTCATCGGCGACAGAATGTTCAGCCCGCTGACCCGGTCGAACAGCGCCAGCAGAAGCAGCACGACCACCGTCAGCGCCGCCGCCCAGATCCCGCCATCCTGCCCGAGGGCCGAATCCAGCCAGCCGGCCGACAGCCAGTAGAACCCGATGGCAAAGACCAGCGCCGCGATCAGCGACCACCCGCCCGAGCCGAGCGGACGCGCCTCGGGCGGCAGGGCCGGCATGGCCGAGGGGCGCAGGAAGGACATGACCAGAACGTAAAGCAGGTAGATCCCCGTCAGGACCAGCGCCGGGACCATGGCGGCCTTGTACATGTCGCCCACCGACCGGCCCAGCTGGTCGGCCAGCACGATCAGCACCAGCGAGGGCGGGATGATCTGCGCCAGCGTCCCCGAGGCCGTGATGACCCCCGAGGCCAGCCTGCGGTCATAGCCGTAGCGCAGCATGATCGGCAGCGAGATGAGACCCATCGAGATGACCGAGGCCGCGACCACGCCCGTCGTCGCCGCCAGAAGCGCGCCGACCAGCACGACCGCATAGGCCAGACCGCCCCGGATCGTGCCGAAAAGCTGGCCGATCGTGTCCAGCAGATCCTCGGCCATGCGCGAGCGTTCCAGCACGATCCCCATAAAGGTGAAGAACGGAATCGCCAGCAGCGTGTCATTGCGCATCACGCCGAAGACCCGGTCTGACAGCGCCTGAAGAAGGTTCCAGCCCAGGTTCACCTGGTCGGACAGGGGCGTCAGGAAGACGCCGAAGAAGAAGAACAGCAGACCGTTCGCGGCCAGCGCGAAGGCGATCGGATAGCCGAAGAGCAGGAAGGCGACCATCGAGAAGAACATGATGGGCGCCAGATTGTGGGCGATGAAGTCGATCACTTGCGGCTCTCCGGGGTCTGGTCGATGCGGTCGTCCTGCATCCCTGCGGTCATCAGTTCCGCCTCGCGATGGGCGCTGTCCTGCACCGAGACGGGGTCGGGGATCAGGCCGCGCATCACGGCGATCTTCTTGAACAATTCGGAAAGCCCTTGGAAATACAGCAGGATGAAGCCCGCCAGCAGCGCGGCTTTCGCGGGCCAGATGATCAGCCCGCCCGCATTCATCGACACCTCGCCCGCATTCCACGACCGCATCAGCGAGGGCTGGACCAGCCAGATCATGATCCCGGTGAAGGGCAGCAGGAACAGCAGCGTCCCCAGCAGGTCGATCCAGTGCTGCACGCGGCGCGACCAGCGGCCATAGATGATGTCGATGCGGATATGCTCGTTCTCAAGCAGCGTCCATGCGGCGGCCAGCATGAAGGCCGTGCCGAACAGATACCATTGCAGTTCCAGCCAGGCATTGGACGACATGCTGAAAACCTTGCGCACCACGGCATTGACCGCGCTGACAAGGATGGCGGCAAGGATCAGCCAGGCGACCGACTTGCCAATCACGGTTGTCACGCGATCGATCGCGCGCGATACGGCCAACAGCCCGTACATTGTTGTCCTCCCTCTGGCGCGGGCCGGTATGGCCGACCGGTTGTTCCGGCTTATGCGCATCCCTCCGGCCTAAGCCGGATGCGGTCACCGGTCAAGTTCCTCGCGGCGGGCAGGGCGCGGCCCGTCGGCGCGATGCTCAAACCAGCAGCGCCAGCGCGACCAGCGCCGCCGTTTCCGCAAGGATGACCCCCGCGCCCAGCACATCGCCCGTCTGCCCGCCCAGCAGCCGCCGCGCCCGCCGCGCCACCGCCGCCGCCGCCACACCCGCCGCGACCAGCGCCGCCAGCGCAGGAAGCAGGGGCAGGACCGCCAGCGCCGGCACCGCCACCAGAGCGATCACGACCAGCAGGGCCGATGCCCGCGGGCTGCCCGCATCATGGCCCAGACCATCCGGGCGCGCGGGCGGCAAAGCGCGCATCAGTCCGACCGCCGCCGCCCTGCCCGCTGCGGCCGAGGCGACCAGGGCCAGCGGCCCCAGCATCGACAACGCCGCCAGACGCAGCCCGTAGCAGGCCAGCAGCGCCGAGGCGCCATAGGCGCCGATGGTCGAATCGCGCATGATCCGCAGCCGCTCGTCCGTGCTGCGCCCTCCCCCGGCATCGGCGAAATCGGCCAGCGCGTCCTCGTGCAGCGCGCCGGTCAGCCAGACCAGCAGCGCCAGCGCCAGCGCGGCGGGCAGAAGCCCCTGCCCGAACCACCACAGCGGCAGCGCCGCGATGGCGCCGATGACGGCGCCCGCCAGCGGAAAGGCCCACAGCGCCGCGCCAAGCGGCAGGACCTGCGGCGGCAGGAAGCGGTCAAGAGGCAGGCGGCTGAGAAAGACCAGCGCCAGGACAAGTTGCTGTGCCCTAGCCCGCAATGCCCGCCTCGGCGAAGGTGGCCATGCCGTTGTGACATTCCAGCGCCGCGCGCAGCACCATCAGCGCGACCGCCGCGCCCGAGCCCTCGCCCAGCCGCATGTCCAGCGACAGGACGGGCTGCATGGCAAGCGCGGCGATCAGGCGGCGATGGCCCGGCTCGGCGCTTTCGTGGCCGATCAGGCAGTGATCCAGCGCCCCCTTGTCGTCACGCGTCAGCACCGATGCCGCCGCCGAGCAGATGAAGCCGTCGAGGATCACGGGAATGCCCGCCTCTCGCGCGCGCAGGATCGCGCCGCAGATCGCCGCCTGTTCGCGCCCGCCAAAGGCCGCAAGCGTCTCTGCCGTGGTCGATGGGGCGTGGCGCGCCAGCCCCTCGGCCACGGTGAGCGTCTTGCGGGCCAGCACGTCGCCCGCGGCACCGGTGCCGGGGCCGACCCAATCCTCGGCCCGGCCCCCGAAAACCGCAGCCGCCAAGGCCGCCGAGACGGCGGAATTGCCGATCCCCATCTCGCCCAGGATCAGGATGTCGGCATCCGGATCTACGGCATCGGCGCCCGCCTGCATGGCCTGGGCGACCTCGGCCGCCTCCATGGCCGGGCCTTGGGTGAAATCGGCGGTCGGGCGGTCCAGATCCAGCGCATGGACCGACAGATCGGCCCCCGCCACGCGGCAAAGCTGGTTGATCGCCGCCCCGCCCGCGCGGAAATTCTCGACCATCGCCTGTGTCACCGAAACCGGAAAGGGAGAGATCCCGCGCGCCGCGATGCCGTGATTGCCCGCAAAGACCAGCGCCTGCGCCCTGTCGATGCGCGGCCTGTCGCGCCCCTGCCAGCCCGCCATGAAGACCGCCAGATCCTCGAGCCGGCCAAGCGAGCCGGGGGGCTTGGTCAGTTCGGCCTGCCGCGCGCGGGCGGCATTGGCCGCGCTTTCGTCAAACTGGCGCATCAGGATCATCCTTTCCCGGTTTCAGTCTCAGCCCCTGCCCGGCTGCGGCCAGCCAGACCTCGTGGGCGATGGCGGCCACGGCCTGGTTCATCAACCCGTGATCGTCACGGAATCGCCGCGTCAGCGGGTCCATCGGCACGATGCCCTGCCCCAGTTCGTTCGTGACCAGCACGACAGGACAGGATTGCTGACGTAACGTCACAGCCAATGCGCCGAAATCCGCCTGACCCCGGTGGTTGGACAGCCACAGCGTCAGGCAATCGACCAGCCGCGCCCCCTGCCCGTCGCTGTCGGAAAGCGCCCGGCACAGGTCCAGCGGTTCCTCGATCGTGGTCCAGCCCTGGCCGCGACGCCGTTGATGTCGCGCGATTCTTTCCGACATCTCGCTATCGCGCGCCTCGGCCGTGGCGATGTAGATCAGGGGCAGCCCATGGCGCGCCAGCAGGCGTTCGGCCAGATCGGACTTGCCCGACCGCGCGCCGCCCGTGACCAGCGTGATATGTCCGTTCGCTTCCATGGGCCGCATCTGTTCCACAGCTTGCCCGGCCTGTGAAGCGGGAATGCGTCTTGCCGAAGACGCCGAGTTGCATAATGTGCACCCTATTCCGGTGCAGAAGACACCGACACACAACTTGGAGGAGTTGGAGATGAAACGCTTCGTCCTGACCACGGCGCTGGCCGCCACCCTGGCCATGCCCGCCTTTGCCGTTCAGCCCGCCGAGGGCGAGACCCTGGCCGAGAACCAGACCTATACCTACTGGCTGCTGGACGCGATCAAGTCGCTGGACCCGGCCAAGAACACCGATGTCGAGGGTTCGGACGCCCTGCGCTCGCTGTTCGAGGGGCTGATGACCGAGGACGCCGAGGGCAACATGGTCCCCGGCGTGGCCGAGGATTACGAGGTCAGCGAGGACGGCCTGACCTACACCTTCACGCTGCGCGAGGCGAACTGGTCGGATGGCAGCCCCGTCACGGCGGATGATTTCGTCTTTGCTTGGCAGCGCGTCGTGACGCCCGCCACCGCATCCGAATACGCCTGGTACATGGAGCTGATGAACGTCGCCAACGCGACCCAGATCATCGCGGGCGAGATGGAGCCGGCCGAACTGGGCGTGCGCGCGCTCGACGACCGCACGCTGGAGGTGACGCTGACCGCGCCCACCCCCTATTTCCTGAACACCCTGTCGCATGCCACGACCTATCCCGTGCCGCGGGCCGTGGTCGAGGAACATGGCGACAACTGGACCCGTCCCGGCACTCTGGTCGGCAACGGCGCCTTCACGCTGGCCAGCCACAATCTGGGCGTCGAGATTGTCTTCCAGAAGAACCCCGAATACTGGGATGCCGACAATGTCGTGATGGAGACCGTGCGCGGCGTCACCGTGAACGACAACAACGTCGCCCTGACCCGCTATCAGGCGGGCGAGCTGGACCGCGTGCAGATCCCGGCCGGCCAGTTCCCGCGCCTGTCCGAGCAATTCCCCGATCAGGCGGTCTCGGTCCCCTATGGCTGCTCTTACGCCTATGTGTTCAACCTGTCCGACAAGGGCCCCGAGGCGCTGAAGGACCAGCGCGTCCGCGAGGCGATGGCCCTGTCGCTGAACCGCGAGGTGATGGTCGACCAGATCCTGCAGGGTGGCCAGCGCGCGGCCTATACCTGGACGCATTGGGCGATCAACGGCTTCGCCGAGCCCGAGGGCGGCATGGCCGACATGCCTTACGAGGCCCGCGTCGAGCGCGCGCGCGAGCTGCTGGAGGAAGCCGGCTACGGCCCGCAGAACCCGGTCCGCCTGACGCTGCAATACAACACCGACGAGAATCACCGCCTGCTGGCCATCGCGGCGCAGCAATTCTGGCGCCCGCTCGGCATCGAGATCACGCTGAACAACGTGGAATGGGCGGTCCATACCGACCGCCTGCAGAACCAGGATTTCGAGATCGCGCGTTATGCATGGTGCGCCGACTACAACGAGGCCTCGACCTTCCTCGACTGGTTCCGCACCGACGGCTACAACAGCGGCAAGTGGTCGAACGCGGAATTCGACGAATTGCTGGCCGAGGCCCGCACCGCCGATGACACGACGCCGCTCTACCGCCGCGCCGAGGAAATCCTGGCCGCCGAGGTTCCCGCGACCTGGGTCTACCACTACGCCAAGGTGGACATGATCAACCCGGCGATCCGCGGCCTGCCGCGCGAGAACCTGCTGAACACCTGGTACGCCAAGGACCTGTATCGCGTCGCCGAATAAGGCGTCCTGTCTGTCGTGATCGGCCGGGGCGGTGCTTACCGTCCCGGCTTTCGGTTTTCCGGTTCCTTCCGCAGGAAAGGCCCTTGCCATGTTCGGATTCGTGCTTCGACGACTGGCGGTGGCGATCCCCACGCTGCTTTTGCTGATCGTCTTTTCCTTCGTCCTGATGAGCCTTGCGCCGGGCGGCCCCTTCACGGGCGAACGCGCGCTGCCCCCCGCCGTCCTTGCCAATCTCGAGGCGCAATACGGCCTGAACGAGCCTCTCTGGCGGCAGATCTGGAACTATGTCTGGAACATCGTCGTCCATTTCGATTTCGGCCCCAGCTTCGTCTATCCCGACCGCAGCGTGAACGAACTGATCGCCGCGGGCTTTCCGGTGACGCTGACCTATGGCGCGCTGTCCTTCGTGGCGGCGGTGGTGCTGGGCGTGTCGCTTGGGGTCGTGGCGGCGATCTGGCACAATTCCTGGCTGGATTACCTGGCGGTCGGCATCTCGATCGGCGCGCAGGTCCTGCCGAATTTCGTCATGGCGCCGCTGTTGGTCTTGGTCTTCACGCTCTGGTATCGCCTCCTGCCCGGCGGCGGCTGGAGCTTCAACGACCCCTCGTTCTGGATCATGCCGGTCATCGCGCTGTCGACCAGCTACATGGCCTCGATCGCGCGGATAACCCGGTCCTCGATGCTCGAGGTGCTGGGCAGCAACCACATCCGCACGGCCCGCGCCAAGGGAATGCCCGAGCATCGCGTCATCCTGCGCCATGCGCTGAAGCCTGCCATGCTGCCCGTGATCAGCTATCTCGGCCCGGTCTTCGTGTCGATGATCACCGGCTCGGTCGTGATCGACATCTATTTCTCGACCGGCGGGATCGGCAAGGCGTTCGTGGATAGCGCGCTGAACCGGGACTATGCCGTGATGATGGGCGTGACGATCCTGATCGGGGCGCTGACCATCCTCTTCAACCTTCTCGTCGATGTGCTTTACGCATGGATCGACCCCAAGATCAGGTATTGATCCCATGGTCATCGATCAACAGAAGATGCAATCGCTCTCGGCCCGGATGGTCGAGGCCGAGGTGAAGGGCCGCAGCCCTTGGGCCGATGCCCGGCGGCGGTTCTTCCGCAACCGGGCCGCGATGCTGGGCCTGACGATCCTGGTCCTGGTGACGCTGTTTGCGCTGTTCGGCGGCGCCTTCGCGCAATGGTCCAACGAAGAGCTGGATTTCAGCGTCATGGGCCGCGTGGCCGAACTGGGCGCGCCCTCGCTGGCCAATGGCCACTACTTCGGCACCGACAATCTGGGCCGCGACCTTTACGCCCGCACGGTGCAGGGCACGCAGATCAGCCTGATGGTGGGCGTCGTCGGCGCGGCCATCGCGGTGATCGTCGGCACGCTTTACGGCGCGACGGCGGGCTATATCGGCGGGCGCACCGACCAGATCATGATGCGGGCGGTCGATATCCTGATGTCGATCCCCTACATGTTCGTGCTGATCCTGCTCTTGGTGATGTTCGGCCGGTCCATGTCGATGCTGTTTCTGGGCATCGGCCTGATCTCGTGGCTGGACATGAGCCGGATCGTCCGCGGCCAGACACTGAGCCTGAAGAACCGCGAATTCGTCGAGGCGGCCCGCGCGACGGGCGTGTCGTCCTTCCGCATCATCATCCGCCATATCGTGCCGAACCTTCTGGGCGTCGTCGCGGTCTACGCCACGCTGCTGGTGCCGCTGATGATCCTGACGGAGAGCTTCATCAGCTTCCTAGGCCTCGGCGTGCAGGAACCCCTGACCTCGTGGGGGGCGCTTATCTCGGAAGGGGCAGGCACGATGAACTATGGCACGCTGTGGCAGCTGGCCTTCCCGCTGTTCTTCTTCGTCATCACCCTGTTCGGGTTCTTCTTCGTGGGCGACGGCCTGCGGGACGCCCTTGACCCGAAGGAGCGCTGAGATGGCCCTGCTGGACATCACCGGCCTGTCGGTCGGCTTTCAGACCCATGACGGCATCGTGCGCGCGGTGCAGGATGTGAACCTGTCGCTGGACCAGGGCGAGACGCTTGGCATCGTGGGCGAATCGGGCAGCGGCAAGTCGCAGCTGTCCTTCGCGATCATGGGACTTCTGGCGCGCAATGGCCGCGCCTCGGGCAGCGTGCGCTTCGACGGGCAGGAAATCCTGAACGCGCCGCCCAAGGTCATCAACCGCATCCGGGCCGAACAGATCGCGATGATCTTCCAGGACCCGATGACCTCGCTGAACCCCTATATGCGGGTCTCGGACCAGATGGCCGAGGTGCTGGTCCTGCACAAGGGCCTGTCGAAACGCGATGCCGTGGCCGAGGCCGTGCGGATGCTGGACGCCGTGCGCATTCCCGATGCCAAGGGGCGGGTCAGGCTTTATCCGCACGAATTCTCGGGCGGGATGCGGCAGCGGGTGATGATCGCGATGGCGCTGCTGTGCCGTCCGCGCCTGCTGATCGCGGACGAGCCCACCACTGCGCTGGACGTGACCGTGCAGGCGCAGATCATGCAGCTTCTGGCCGATCTGCGCCGCGATTTCGGCATGGCGATGATCCTGATCACCCATGATCTGGGCGTCGTCGCCGGATCCTGCGAGCGGGTCGCAGTCATGTATGGCGGGCGCATCCGCGAGACGGGGCCGGTGCGCCCGATCTTCGCCGATCCGGCCCATCCCTACACGCAGGGCCTGCTGGATGCGATCCCGCGTGTCGATCAGCTTGACGAAGAGCTGCGCGCAATACCCGGTCAGCCGCCGAACATGAGCCGCCCGCCCTCGGGCTGCGCCTTCGAGCCGCGCTGCCCCTATCGCCGCGCGGAATGCGCCGCGATCGATCCGCCGCTGGAAGGTTTCGCACCCGGCCGCGCGCGCGCCTGCCTTGCCGGACTGGACGAGTTGCGCGAGCGGCGCATGCGGGCCGAGCCGCGCCCCGATCTGGTCGCGGCGGGCGAGGGCGCCGCCGAAACCGACCTGCCCGCCACCGACCTTCCCGAGGGCGCGGTCGCGGGTGCCGGGGCGGCCGGTTCCACCCCCTCCCCCCAAGAGGAGACGAGGCCATGAGCGACCTTCTGACCGTGCGCGACCTGCGCGTCACCTTCAGCCTGCGCCGCGAGGGGGCGATGCCCTGGGCCAGCCCCACCCTGCTGCGCGCCGTCAACGGCGTCGACTTCACGCTGCGCGCCGGCGAAACGCTTGGCATCGTGGGCGAATCGGGCTGCGGCAAGTCCACGCTGGCCCGCGCCCTGATCGGGCTGGTCCCGGCCACCGGACAGGCGGAATGGATCGACGGGCGCGACCTTCTGAACCTGACCCCGCGCCAGATGATGGCCTATCGGCAGGACATCCAGATGGTCTTTCAGGACCCGCTGGCCAGCCTCAATCCGCGCATGACCGTGGGCCAGATCATCGCCGAGCCGCTGGTCACGCACCGCCCCGACCTGCCACGCGCCGAGATCCGCGAGCGCGTGCGCGCCATGATGGAGAAGGTCGGCCTGCTGCCCAACCAGATCAACCGCTATCCGCACGAATTCAGCGGCGGCCAGTGCCAGCGCATCGGCATCGCCCGCGCGTTGATCGTGGAACCAAGGTTGGTCATCTGCGACGAGCCGGTCAGCGCGCTGGATGTGTCCATTCAGGCGCAGGTGATCAACCTGCTGATCCGGCTGCAAAAGGAACTGGGTCTGTCTCTGATCTTCATTGCGCATGACCTGTCGGTCGTGAAACATGTCAGCGACCGCGTGATGGTGCTCTATCTGGGCAAGGTGATGGAACTGGCCTCTGCAAGCGACCTTTATGGCAGCCCGCAGCACCCCTATACGCAGGCGCTGCTGTCGGCAGTGCCCGTGCCTGACCCCACGGTCGAGGCCGCGCGCACCATCGTGCCGCTCAAGGGCGACCTGCCATCGCCCATGAACCCGCCCTCGGGCTGCGTCTTCCGCACCCGCTGCCCGCGCGCCGAGGCGCGCTGCGCGGCAGAGGTGCCGGCGCTGGCGGGCGGCGATCACGCGGTGGCCTGCCATTTCCCCGGCCCCCTGACCGAGGCCGAGATCGCCCGCGCCCGCGAGGTCGCCTGACATGAAGCCGCCCGACGGACCGGATTTTTCGGCCCGTTGGGCAGCCCTTCGCAACATCCCGCCCTTCCTGCGGATGGTCTGGCAGGCAAGCCCCGCGCTGACGCTGGCCATGATCGCGCTGCGCCTGGCGCGCGCGATGGTGCCGGTGGCGATGCTGTGGCTGGCCAAGCTCATCATCGACGAGGTCGTGGTCCTGTCCCAGAGCGGCGGGCCCGCGACGCTGGCCGGATGGTGGGACAGCGGGCTGGCCGATACGCTGCTGGTTCTGGTCGCGCTGGAACTGGCGCTGGCGGTGGCGCAGGACCTTCTGGGCCGCGCGGTCAGCTATACCGACGCGCTGTTGCAGGAAAAGCTGGTCATCGACATCTCGATCCGGCTGATGGACCATGCGGCGGGGCTGGACCTTGCCTCGTTCGAGGATGCCAGCTTTCAGGACCGGCTGGACCGCGCCCGCCGCCAGACGATGGGGCGCATCCCGCTGCTGGGGCAGGTCATGCAGCAGATGCAGGACGTGCTGACCGTTGCCAGCTTCGCGGTGGGGCTGATCCTCTACAACCCGTGGCTGGTCGCGCTGCTGGCCTTGGCGCTGATCCCCTCGCTGATGGGCGAGATGCATTTCAACGCCCGCACCTATGCGTTGAACCATGCCCGCGCCGCCGATCGGCGCGAACGCGACTACCTGCGGATGATCGCCGCCACCGCCGAGACCGCCAAGGAGGTCAAGATCTTCGGCCTCAGCCCCTGGCTGCGCGACCGTTATCTGACGCTGGCCCGGCGCTTTTATGAGGAGAACCGCGCGATCCAGCGCCGCCAGCTGACCGTGATGGCCGCGCTGACCGCGCTTGGCACGCTGGCCTATTACGCGGCCTTTCTGTGGATCATCGCGCGCACGCTGACGGGCACGCTGACAATCGGCGATCTGACCTTCCTGTCGGGCAGCTTCCTGCGCCTGCGCGGCCTGATGGAGGGGCTTCTGTCGGGCTTTTCCCGCATGGCCGGTGAGGCGATGTATCTTGACGACCTGTTCGATTTCTTCACCGCGAGGCCCCGCATCGCCTCGCCCGAGCGGCCGCTGCCGGTGCCGCAACCCATCCGCCAGGGCTTTCGCTTCGAGGGGGTGGGTTTTCGCTATCCGGGCCGCGAGGCCTGGGCGATCCGGGGCATGGATCTGGAACTCGGGGCGGGCGAGACGGTCGCGCTGGTGGGCGAGAACGGCGCCGGCAAGACCACCATCGTCAAGCTGCTGGCGCGGCTCTATGACCCGGACGAGGGGCGGATCACGCTGGATGGGCGCGACCTGCGCGACTATGATCTGGACCAACTGCGCGCGACGGTCGGCGTGATCTTTCAGGATTTCGTCCGCTACGCGGTGACCGCTGCGGAAAACATCGCCATCGGCCGGATCGAGGAGCGCGACGACCGCCCCCGCATCGTCACCGCCGCCGAACGTGCGCTGGCCGATCAGGTCATCGCCAAGCTGCCGCAGGGCTATGACCAGATGGTGGGCAAGCGCTTCGCGCGGGGCCTCGATCTGTCAGGGGGCGAATGGCAGAAGCTGGCCATCGCCCGCGCCTATATGCGCGACGCGCAGCTTCTGGTGCTGGACGAGCCGACCGCCGCGCTGGATGCCCGCGCCGAATACGAGATCTTCCAGCGCTTCCGCGACCTGACGCAGGGACGCACCGCGCTGCTGATCTCGCACCGCTTCTCAAGCGTGCGGATGGCGGACCGGATCATCGTTCTGGAAAACGGCCGCGTGCAGGATCAGGGCAGCCATGCGGAATTGCTGTCGCGTCCGGGCCGGTATCGCGAATTGTTCGAGTTGCAGGCGCAGGGCTACCGCTAGAACAGGCTGCCCAGCACGATCACCGTCACCAGCGCGACGACCGGGATGGCGACGGCCACCACGAAGATGTCCGCATAGCTCTTGCGATGCGTCATGCCGGTGATCGCCAGCAGCGTGATGACCGCGCCGTTATGGGGCAGCGCATCGAACCCGCCCGAGGCCAGGGCCGTCACGCGGTGCATCAGCTCCATGCTGATCCCCTGCGCCTGACCCATTGCGGCGAATTCCGCGCCAAGCGTGTTCAGCGCGATGGACATGCCCCCCGAGGCGCTGCCGGTGATCCCCGACAGGACCATCACCGCCACCGCCAGCGAGGCAACGGGATTGTCGGGAAAGAAACCCAGCACCGCATCGCGCACCATCAGGAAGGCCGGCAACGAGGCGATGACCGCGCCATATCCCACGACCGAGGCGGTGTTCAGGATCGGCTGCAACGAGCCCATCGTGCCCTCGTTCACGCTGTGGCGCAGATCGGCGAAGCGCCGCCAGTTCAGCGCGATGGCCAGACAGATCGACAGGACCAGCGACACGATGATCGCCCAGAGCCCCGCCACCGCCGACAGCGTCGTCTGCCCGTATTCCGGCAGCGCCAGATAATCGGTCGCAAGGCGCGGAAAGACCAGCCAGGTCAGCACCGCGTTCAACACGATCACCGCCACGACCGGCAGCACGGCCAGCGCAAAGGGCGGCAGGTCGGCATTCTCGGGCAGGCTGGCATCGGCACCCGTGGCGGGATGGGTGCCGTAGCCCTCGCCCCGGCTTGCGGCTGTGGCGGCGCGGCGGTTCAGCCACAGCGTGCCGCCCGCCAGCATGATCAGCCCCGCCAGCGTTCCCAGCACCGGCGCGGCAAAGACATTCGTGCCGAAGAACGGCATCGGGATGGCGTTCTGGATCGCGGGCGTGCCGGGAAAGGCGCTCATCGTGAAGGTGAACGCGCCAAGCGCGATCGTCGCGGGCAGCAGGCGCTTGGGGATGTCCGCGCGCCGGAACAGAGCGCTGGCGATGGGATAGACCGCGAAGGCCACCACGAACAGCGACACGCCGCCATAGGTGATCACCCCGCAGGACAGCACCACCGCCAGAATGGCCCGCTCGGCCCCCAGCCGGGCGATGATCCATTCCGCGATGGACCGCGCCGCGCCGCTGTCGGCCATCACCTTGCCGAAGATCGCGCCCAGCAGGAACAGCGGGAAGTAGAGGATGACGTAATCGCCGAGCGCCGTCATGAAGACCTGCGTATAGCTGGCCAGCAGCGGCACGCCCCCTGCCATCGCCACGGCCAGCAGCGCCAGCAGCGGCGACAGGACCAGCACGTTGATCTCGCGGTAGGCCAGCACGATCAGCAGAACAAGCGACAGCACGATCCCGAAGAGACCCATCCGCATATCCCCCTTGCCCACGGTCAATCAAAACGCCCCAGAGGGCGCGTCGATGGTTTCACCCCAGGCGGCGGGATGCAAGATGCTGCGATGCAGAAAGTGCCAGGGCGGTGGTAGGGGTAGAGGGACTCGAACCCCCATGCCTTGCGGCGGAGCATTTTGAATGCCCTGCGTCTACCATTCCGCCATACCCCCGGAC
>NZ_JAUVVF010000080.1 GCF_030604785.1 Paracoccus sp. (in: a-proteobacteria)
GCCACCCTTGCCTATTCGCGCCCCGCGCTGGCGGCCTTCGGGGCGATGGGTCTGCTCTGGGGGACCTTCGCGGCGGCGCTGCCGGACCTGAAGGCGATGCTCGGCGTGGATGAGGCCGAGCTGGGGCTTCTCTTGTTCTTCACGCCGCTGGCCGCGATCACGGCGATGCTGCTGGCCCCGGCCTTCGGAGCGGCGATGGGGCGGGTGGCGCTGCCTCTGGCCACGGCGCTGATGGCGCTGGGGTTCATCCTGCCGGGTCAGGTCTGGGCGGTCTGGATGTTCCCGCTTGCCATGGCCTGCGCAGGTGCGGGGACGGGATTGACCGATGTCCTGATGAACGCCCGCGTCTCGGCGATGGAGAACGCGCGGCGGCTGCATCTGATGAACCTTGCCCATGCCGTCTATTCCTTCGGCTATGCCGGGGGCGCGATCCTGACCGGAGCGATGCGCGGCGCGGGCTGGGGGCCGGGCTGGGTGATGGGGGTGATGGGCCTTCTGGGCCTCGCCTGCGCGGCCCTGACGCTGGAGCGGGACGGGCGGATCGACGGCCTGCGCAAGCCGAAGGACGGCACGGCCCTGCCCTTGGGTCTGATCCCGGTGATCGGCGGCGGGATCGTCCTCATCGCCTTCATGACCGAGAACGCGGCTGAGAACTGGTCGGCCCTGCATATCGAGAAGACCCTGGGCGGCAGCCCCGAGGAAGGCGCGCTTGGCCCCGCGATGCTGGCCCTGACCATGGGCTTTGCGCGGCTGGGCGGGCAATGGCTGGCGGGCAGGGTGAACCCCTATACCCTGCTGCGGATCGGCGCTGTGGTGGCGGCGATCGGCGCGGGGATCGCGTCGCAGGCGGGCAGCCCACTTGGGGCCTATGCCGGCTTCTTCGTCATGGGGATCGGCGCCTCGGTCCTGGCGCCCACGGCCTTTTCGCTGGTGGGCCAGCTGAGCCATCCCGAGGTCCGCGCCCGTGCCATCGCACGCGCCACGCTGCTGGGCTATTTCGGCTATTTCTTCGGCCCGCCGCTTCTGGGCCTGATTGCCGGGACCTTCGGGCTGCGGGCGGCCTTCCTCTGGGCCGCCTGCATGGTGGGCGCGGTGTTCCTGCTGGTCCCGCTTCTGGCGCGTCAGCGGACCTGAATCTCCAGAAAGCGCGGGCCGTCGTGCGGCGTGGCCAGCATCTCGGCCAGTTCCTCCGGGTCGGGCGGCACGGCGGCAAAGAGCATGTCGCAGGCCATCGCGAAATGCTGCATGTCCAGGGGCGAGGGGTCGCAGCCGATGATCTCGGGCACCTTGTACTGGCGCATCGTGTCGGCGATCTCGCGGAAGCCGGCGTTGTTCCAGACGATGTAGGTGATCGGCAGCTTCTCATCGACGGCGGTCCGCAACTCGCCGGGGCTGAACTGAAGCCCGCCATCCCCGATCAGGCAGACGACCGGGGTGCCGGGGGCCGCCAGCGCCGCGCCGACCGCCGCGCCGGGGCCGAAGCCAAGCGCGCCATAGCCGGTCGCCGCGTTGAACCAGCCGCCGGGGCGGTCGTGGTCATAATACAGGTTCGCGGCATAGACCGGCTGCGTGCTGTCGCCGACGATGGTCGCCCCCGGCATCGCCGCGCGGATCGCCTCGACCATTTCAAGCTGCATGGGCAGCTGGTCGCCCAGCGTCGCCAGCTCGGCCCGCGCGGCGTCCCGCGTTGTGGCGGCCCGGCGCGCGCCATCGCGGTTGGCGGGCAGGATCATCCCCAGAAGCGCCGCCATCATCGGCCCGGCGTCGGCCTTGATCGGCATCTTTGCCGGGTGGCGGCCCAGCTGGTCGGCGCAGATGTCGATGCGGATCATCCCCGACAGGTCCGGCACGCCGCCCTTGGCATAGACGTCGTAATCCGTCGGGCCGATCTCGGTCCCCACGGCCAGCACCTGGTCGGCCTCGGCAATCAGCTTGCGGACCGAATTCAGGCTGGGTGAGGCAGGCACGCAAAGCCGGTGGCCATGCAGCGCGCCACGGGCATTGGCGGTCAGGACCACGGGGGCGTCCAGCATCTCGGCCAGCTTGCGCAGTTCGTCATGCGCGCCGCGCGTGCCGCCACCGGCAAGGATCACGATCCGCTCGGCATTGTTCAACGCATTGGCGATGCTGCGCATCCGGCCCATCGGCAGGGGCACCGCTGCCGCCGCCACGACCGGAGGCGGCAGGGCGGGGCAGGGCTGGCCCATCATGTTAGTCGAGATCTGGATATGCGCCGGCCCCGGCCGCCCCGAGGTCATCGCGGCGAAGGCGCGGTCCAGCACCTCGCCCAGTTTCTTCGGATCGGTCACGGTCTCCGTATGGCAGAGCGTGGCGATCATCGCGCCCTGATCGGGAAGCTCATGCAGCCGGCCAAGCCCCTTGCCCAGCGTGTCGCTGCGCCCAAGGCCCGAGACGACCAGCATCGGCACCGAATCCGCCCTGGCCTGTGCCATGGCGGTGATCGTGTTGGTCAGTCCCGGCCCGGTGATGACGAAGGCTGCGGCGGGCTTGCCCGCGACGCGGGCATAGCCGTCGGCCATGAAGCCCGCGCCCTGTTCGTGGCGGGGGGTGACATGGCGGATCTTGTCCCCGGCGGCGGCGAGGCCGCGGTAAAGCTCGATCGTGTGGACGCCGGGGATGCCGAAGACGGTGTCGATGCCGCGGGCGATCAGCCCTTCGACCAGACGGATGCCGACGGTGGTCATGCTGCATTCCCCAACAGGCTGGCCGCATGGGCGGCAATGCGCGAGGTGGCCTCGACCACCAGCTCGTCCGGTTGGGTGAGGCTGAGCCGCAGCCAGCCGTTCAGCCCCGCGCCGAAACTTTCGCCCGGCATGACCGCGACCTTCTGGCGGTCCAGAAGACCAAGCGCGAACTCCTCGCCCGACAGGCCGGTAGCGCGGACATCGACCAGCGCGAACATGCCCGCCTCGGGCCGGTGGACGTAAAGCCCGTTCACCCCCGACAGCTGATCCGCGATCAGCCCGGCACGGCGCGAGAAGCGTTCGGCCATCCCGGCGGCGAC
>NZ_JAUVVF010000024.1 GCF_030604785.1 Paracoccus sp. (in: a-proteobacteria)
ACGGTCGATGCCTTCTGGCGCGCGAATATCGACCTGACCGATTTCGTGCCCGAACTGAACCTGTGGGACCGCGACTGGCCGATCTGGACCTATTCCGAAAGCGTGCCGCCCGCGAAGTTCATCCATGACGAAAAGGACCGGCGGGGCGTTGCCATATCCTCGATGGTGTCGGGGGGCTGCATCATCTCGGGGACCGAGATCCGCAATTCGCTGCTGTTCACGCAGGTCCAGACGAACAGCTACGCGATCCTCGATCATGCGGTGGTGCTGCCCTATGTCACCGTCCACCGCCATGCGCGGCTGCGCAACGTGGTGATTGATCGCGGCGTGACCATTCCCGAAGGTCTGGTCGTGGGCGAGGATCCGCAGGACGATGCCCGCTGGTTCCGCGTCAGCGACCGGGGCATCACGCTGATCACGCAGGACATGCTGGACCGGCGGGCGGCAAGCCTGTGAGCGGGGGCATGATGCAGGTCCTGTCGGTCGCCTCCGAGATCGCGCCCCTGGTCAAGACCGGGGGGCTGGCCGATGTCACGGGCGCCCTGCCTGCCGCGCTGGCGGGGCAGGGGGTCCGGATGCGGACGCTCGTTCCGGGCTATCCCGCGATCCTCTCGGCGCTGGAGGGCGGGCAGGCTGTGGCCGAATGGCCCGACCTCTTCGGCGGCCCGGCCCGGTTGCTGGCGGGGCAGGCGGCCGGTCTGGACCTTCTGGCGATCGACGCGCCGCATCTGTTCGCGCGGCCGGGCAATCCCTATCTGGGGCCGGACGGGCGCGACTGGCCGGACAATCCGCAGCGTTTCGCGGCCCTGTCATGGGTCGCCGCCCGGATCGGCGCCGAAGGTGCGGGCGGCTGGCGCCCCGACATCCTGCACGGCCATGACTGGCAGGCGGGGCTGGTCGCGGAATATCGCCGCACCGATCCCGCCGCCCCGCCCTTTGTGCTGACGATCCACAACATCGCCTTTCCCGGCCCGGCCGATCCCGGTCTTGTCCACGCGCTGCGGCTGGACCCCGGCCGCTTCCACGCCGAGGGCTACGAATTCTGGGGCGCGATCTCGGCCCTGAAGGCGGGGCTGATGGGGGCGGATGCGCTGACCACCGTGTCGCCCCGCTATGCCGAGGAATTGATGAGCGCCGAATTCGGCATGGGGCTGGACGGCGTGATGCGCCATCGGCGCGACGTGCTTTCGGGCATCCTGAACGGGATCGACGATCAGCTCTGGAACCCCGCCGCCGATCCCGCGATCACGCCCTATGACGGCCCGGCGGGCAAGGCCCCGAACAAGGCCGCCCTGCGCGCCGAGATGGGCCTGCCCGACGCGCCCGGCCCACTTTGCGTGGTGATCTCGCGGATGACGCATCAAAAGGGGCTGGACATGCTGGCCGCGGCCCTGCCCGCGCTGCTGGATCGCGGGGGCCAGCTTGCGCTGCTGGGTTCGGGCGATGCCGAGCTCGAGGGGCGCTTTCGCGCGCTGGCCGACCATCATGCCGGCGTCGCGGTCCGCATCGGCTATGACGAGGCGCTGTCGCACCGCATGATCGCGGGGGGCGACGCGATCCTCGTGCCTTCGCGGTTCGAGCCTTGCGGCCTGACCCAGCTTTACGGGCTGCGCTACGGCACGATCCCTGTCGTGGCGCTGACCGGCGGGCTGGCCGACACGGTCATCAACGCCTCGCCGGCGGCGCTGGCGCGGAACGTGGCGACGGGCCTGCAATTCGCGCCGGTCAATGCCGAAAGCCTGACGAATGCGTTGCTACACCTTTGCGCGCTTTACAAGGATCGCAGGACATGGTCCCGCATGGTGCGCAACGCGATGGGTCATCCGGTGGGCTGGGGTCCGTCGGCCAAGGCCTATGCCGCGCTTTACGCAAGACTGACCGAGGCCCGATGATCCTGTCCCGCCAGCGCTTCCCTCATGCCGTGACGGCGGGCCATCCCGCGCCTCTGGGCGCGACCTTCGACGGGGCTGGCGTCAATTTCGCCGTCTTTTCGCAGCATGGCGAAAGGGTCGTTCTGTGCCTGTTCGACGACCGCAACCGCGAGATCCGCGTGAACCTGCCCGAACGCGAGGGGCATGTCTGGCACGGCTATGTCGCGGGGCTGCGTCCGGGCCAGCGCTACGGCTATCGCGTCCACGGCCCCTACAAGCCCGCCGAGGGGCATCGCTTCAACCCCAACAAGCTGCTGATGGACCCCTATGCGCGGCGTCTGACGGGCAGCCCGCGCTTGCACGACGCGGTGATGGGCTACCGCGCGGGCCATGCCGATGCCGACCTGTCCTTTGACCGCCGCGACAGCGCGCCCCACATGCCGCGCTGCGTGGTCGTGGACCCGTCCTTCACCTGGGGCGAGGATCGCCCGATCCGCCGCCCCATGACCGAGACGGTCATCTACGAGGCGCATGTGAAGGGCCTGACCGCCGGGCGCAGCGACATCGCCGATGCGGGAACCTACCTGGCCATGGCCTCGGACCCGGTGCTGGACCACCTGACCCGCCTCGGCGTCACCGCGATCGAGCTGCTGCCTGTCCATGCTTTCACCGATGACCGCTTCCTGATCGACAAGGGCCTGCGGAATTACTGGGGCTACATGACCCACGGCTTCTTTGCCCCCGAGCCGCGCTACATGCGCGACGGCGACATCGCCGAGTTCCAGCAGATGGTCGCGCGCTTTCACCAGGCCGGAATCGAGGTGATCCTGGACGTGGTCTACAACCACACCGCCGAGGGCAACGAGCTTGGGCCGACCCTGTCCTTTCGCGGCTTCGACAATGCCTCGTATTACCGGCTGGCCGAGAACCCGCGCTATTACGTCAACGACGCGGGCACCGGGAACGTCCTGAACCTGGACAATCCCTTCGCGCTGCGGCTGGTCATGGACAGCCTGCGCTACTGGGTCGAGGTGATGCATGTCGACGGCTTCCGCTTTGACCTGTGCAGCGTTCTGGGGCGCACCGGGCCGCAGGGCGCGTTCAACCGCGACGGGCCGTTCTTCCGCGCGATCCGGCAGGATCCGGTCCTGAACCGCGTCAAGCTGATCGCCGAACCCTGGGATCTGGGCGAGGGCGGCTATCGGCTGGGTGCCTGCCCCGCGCCCTTTGCCGAATGGAACGACCGCTTCCGCGACCAGATCCGCGGCTATTGGCGCGGCGATCCGGGCATGATCGGCAAGCTGGCCAAGCGCATCGCCGGATCGGCGGCGCGGTTCGACCATGACGGGCGGCCCGCGACCTCCAGCGTGAACTTCATCGCCGCTCATGACGGCTTCACGCTGATGGACACGGTCAGCTACAACGACAAGCACAACGAGGCCAATGGCGAGGGCAACCGCGACGGCCACAACCACAACCTGTCCGACAACATGGGCGCCGAGGGGCCGACCGACGATCCCGCGATCCTGGCGCGCCGCGACCGCCGCCGCCGCAACCTGATCGCCACCCTGATGCTGAGCCAGGGCACGCCGATGCTGCTGGCGGGGGACGAGCTGGGCAATTCGCAGGGCGGCAACAACAACGCCTATGCCCAGGACAATCCGACCGGCTGGGTGAACTGGGACGGCGCCGATCCGGATTTTCTGGCCTTTGTCCGCCGCGTCATCGCCTTTCGGGCGGCCCATCCGATCCTGCGGCAAAAGCGGTTCCTGCACAGCCAGCCGCGCCGTCAGGACGGCCTGCCCGACATCTTCTGGCGCCGTGAGGACGGCGCGCCGATGCAGCCCGAGGACTGGAACGACCGCGACCGGCGCCTCCTGGCGGTCGAGATGCGGATGGCCTCGGGGACGCCGGATTACGCGGCCTTGCCCGGCGCGGTCTTCATCGTCTTCAACAACGGCCCCCAGGCGCAGGTGCGCCTGCCCGATACCCCGACCGGCGGGCGCTGGCGCCGTCATCTGGACAGCGCCCGCGACGACGACGTGGACGAGCCCGCCCAAGCCCTTGAAACCGTCGCCGCCGAAAGCGTGACCGCCTTTCAGTTCTGCCCCGCCCCCTGAGGCGCGGCCATCCATCCACCACATGCCTGAATGAGGCCCTGCCCGTGTCCGAACGTCCGACTGCCGAAGCCCTGCGCGACCAGATCCTGCATCACCTGACCCACACCCAGGGACGCGGCCCCGAATTCGCAACCACCTTCGACTGGCGCCTTGCGGTCAGCTACACAGTCCGCGACCTGATGGTCGGCCCCTGGGTCGGCGCGATCCGCGCCGCCCGCGATCAGGGTGCCAAGCGCGTCTATTACCTGTCGATGGAATTCCTGATCGGTCGCATCCTGGGCGACGCGATCATCAACCTGCAACTCGAGCCCGCGATGGGTCAGGCGCTGCAGATGCTGGGCCTGGACGAGCAGGTGATCCTGGACGACGAACCCGACGCGGCGCTTGGCAATGGCGGTCTGGGGCGGCTGGCGGCCTGCTTCATGGAATCGCTGTCCTCGCTGTCCTGCCCCGCCTTCGGCTACGGCATCCGCTATGAACACGGCCTGTTCCGCCAGCGGTTCGAGGGCGGCCAGCAGGTCGAGACCCCCGAGGATTGGCTGAACCAGCCCCATCCCTGGGAATTCGTGCGCATCGATTACAGCTACGAGATCGGCTTCAAGGGCCATGTCGAGACCGTGGATGGCCGCGCCGTCTGGCATCCGGGCGAAAGCGTGATCGCGCGGGCCTATGACACGCCGGTGATCGGCTGGGGCGGCGATTGGGCGAACAGCCTGCGCCTGTGGGGGGCGCATCCCACCACGCTCTTGGATCTGGGCCGCTTCAATGCTGGCGACCACACGGCGGCGGCCGAGCCCGAAGCGCTGGCCCGCACGCTGTCGCGCGTTCTCTATCCCGACGACACGACGGAATCGGGCAAGGAATTGCGGCTGAAGCAGGAATATTTCCTGACCTCGGCCGCCCTTCAGGACATCCTGCGGCGCTTCATGGCGGAACATGGCGATCTGGCACTCTTGCCCGGAAAGGTCGCGATCCAGCTGAACGACACCCATCCCGCCATTGCCGGGCCAGAGCTGATCCGGCTGCTGATGGACGAACACGGCCTGCCCTTCGAACGCGCGCGCGAGCTGGCGCAGGGCTGTCTGAACTACACCAACCACACCCTGCTGCCCGAGGCGCTGGAGCGCTGGTCCACCTGGCTGGTGGGCCGCGTGCTGCCGCGCCACATGCAGATCATCGAGATGATCGACGACCATCACCGCCAGACCAGCGGCCGCCCGGCGCATGTCGGCATCGTGCATGGCGATCAGGTCCATATGGGCGAGCTGGCCTTCATCATGGCGGGGCGGGTGAACGGTGTCTCCGCGCTGCACACCGATCTGGTCCGGGACACGGTCTTTGCCGACCTGAACCGGCTGCATCCGGGCCGGATCGTGAACCAGACCAACGGCGTCACGCCGCGCCGCTGGCTGCGCATGTCGAACCCGGCCTTGGCGGGGCTGCTGGACGACACGATCGGCACCGGCTGGACCGCCGATCTGGACCTGCTTGCGGGGCTTGAGCCTCATGCGGATGATGCGGGCTTTCTGGACCGGCTGCGCGCGGCCAAGCGGGCGAACAAGGTCGCCCTGTCGAACGGGCTGCTGGCGGGGCTTGGCGTCAGGCCCGACCCGGACGCGATCTTCGACGTGCAGGTCAAGCGCATCCACGAATACAAGCGCCAGCTGCTGAACGTGCTGGAGACCATCGCCCTTTGGCACCGCATCCACGAGGACCCGAACGGCGACTGGACGCCTCGCGTCAAGATCTTCGGCGGCAAGGCCGCGCCGGGCTATTGGCTGGCCAAGTCGGTGATCCACCTGATCAACGACGTGGCCGCCACGATCAACGACGACCCGGTGACGCGCGATCTGCTGCAGATCGCCTATCCGCCGAACTACAACGTCTCGATGGCCGAGGACCTGATCCCGGCCGCCGATCTGTCCGAACAGATCAGCACGGCGGGCAAGGAGGCGTCGGGCACCGGCAACATGAAGTTCACCATGAACGGCGCACTGACCATCGGCACGCTGGACGGCGCGAATGTCGAAATCCGCGAGCATGTCGGCGCCGAGAACTTCTTCCTGTTCGGCCTGACCGCCGAAGAGGCCGCCGCCGAGAAATCGCGCCCCGGCCATGCCCGCGCCGCCATCGAAGCGTCCGAGGACATGAAGATCGCCCTGCAACTGATCGCCGAAGGGCGGTTTGGCCGTGCCGAAAGCTATTATTCGCTGCTAGACCGGACGTGGAACGACGACCCGTTCCTGGTCGCCTCGGATTTCGACGCCTATTTCGCCGCGCAGCGCGACGTGGACCGGGTCTATCGTGATCAGGCGGGATGGGATCGGATGGCCGCCCTGAACATTGCGCGCTCGGGCTTCTTCTCGTCCGACCGCACGATCCGGGGCTATATGCGCGACATCTGGGATGTGCCGCCGGTCACGCCCTAGGCCGCACCAGCCCGGCGGGCCGCGATGCGTTCGGCCCGCTGGAACCCCTCGTGTATCATCACCGCAAGGATGCCGACGATCAGCCCGCCCTGCAGCACAAAGGCCGTGTTGCCCGACAGAAGCCCCGCGATGATGACCTCGCCCAGGGTGCGGGCCGCGACGGTCGATCCGATCGTCGCCGTGCCAAGCGAGATCACCGCCGTCAGCCGCATCCCCGTCAGGATCACCGGCAGGGCCAGCGGCAGCTCGATCTGCCACAGGCGCTGGCGGGGGGTCAGGCCCATGCCTCGGGCGGCCTCTCGCACGGGGGCGGGCAGGCCGGTCAGCCCGGCCAGCGCGTTCTCGAAGACCGGCAGCAGACCATAGAGGAACAGCGCCAGCAGCGTCGGTCCGGTGCCGAACCCCATCAGCGGCACGGCCAGAGCCAGCACCGCGACGGGCGGAAAGGTCTGGCCGACGCTGGTGATCGTGCGCGCCAAGGGCAGGAATTCGCGCCCCGAGGGCCGCGCGACCAGCACCGCCAGCGCCAGCGCCACGATGGTCGATGCCAGAACCGCCAGCGCGACCAGCGCCAGATGCCAAAGCGTCAGCGCCAGAAGCGGGGTCTGCATATAGATCGCGGGCGCGCTGTTGCGGGTGAAGGGCTGGAACAGCGGAGCGAAGGCCTGCGGCTGGACCAGAAAGGCCAGCAGCCCGATTCCCGCCAGCGCCAGCAGGATGCGCCCCGTCATGCCTGCCCTGCCTCGGGCCGTGCGGCTGCGCGCAGGGCGGCCAGCGTGACGATGCCGCCCCCGGCCACGGGCAGCGCCTCGGCCCCGCGCCACAGGCATTCGGCCAGCGCATCGCGCAGGCTGGCCTCGGGCGGGATCGGCGCGCCCTCGGCATGGCCCGGGCTCCGCAGGGCGTCCACCTGCGACAGCGACAGCAGGTAGAAGGGCCGCTGCCGGTCGCCGATCAGGTCGCGGACGAAATCCGAGGCGGGCGCGGTCAGGATCTCGGCCGGGGGGGCGTATTGGACAAGCCGCCCCTGATCCATCACCGCGATGCGGTCGCCCAGGCGGATCGCCTCGTCCATGTCGTGGGTCACCAGGATCACCGTCGTCCCGAGGCGGCGCTGGACGGCGCGCAGATCCTCTTGCGCCTGTGCGCGGATGACCGGGTCCAACGCGCCGAAAGGCTCGTCCATCAGCAGCAGGTCGGGCCGCGCGGCCAGCGCGCGCGCTACGCCCACCCGCTGTTGCTGGCCGCCCGACAGGTCCTGCGGCATCCGGTCCCGATAGGCGGCGGGGTCCAGCTGGAACAGGGTCAGCAGCTCGTCCACGCGCGCGGCGATTTGGTCGCGCGGCCAGCCCAGAAGGCGCGGGACGGTGGCGATGTTGCGCGCCACGCTCTGATGCGGGAACAGGCCGTGGCCCTGGATCGCATAGCCGATCCGCCGCCGCAGCAGATGGGCGGGCTGATCCGCCGTGTCCTGCCCGTCGATCAGCACCTGCCCGGCGCTTGGCCTGACCAGCCGGTTGATCATCCGCAGCAGTGTCGTCTTGCCCGAACCGGACGTGCCGACCAGCGCCGCGATCTGGCCCGTCGGCACGGTCAGGCTGACATCGTCGACGGCTAGCACGTCGTCAAAGCGCCGCGTCAGGTTGCGGATCTCGATCATGGCGCGGTCCTTTCACGGCGGCTGGCGCGGGTCAGCAGGTCCAGCGCGATGCCCGCGACCAGGGCCAGCGCGATGGTAGGCAGCGCGCCCAGAAGGACCAGATCCATCGCCGTCTGGTTCAGGCCCTGAAAGACGAAGGTGCCGAAGCCGCCGCCCCCGATTAGCCCGGCGATCACCGCCAGACCGATGCTCTGGACCAGGACGATCCGCACCGCCGCCAGCAGCACGGGCAGCGCAAGCGGCAGCATCACCTGCGCCAGCACCTGCGCGCGGGTCATGCCGAGGCCGCGCGCGGCCTCCAGCGCGGCGGGCGGGACCGAGGCCAGACCCGCCAGCGTATTCGCCACGACCGGCAGCAGCGCGTAAAGGAACAGCGCGACCAGCGCCGGAAAGGGGCCGATCCCCGAGACGCCCGCCTGCGCCGCGCCGGGCAGGGTCGCCGCGATCCAGCCGAAGACCGGGATCATGATGCCGAACATGGCCAGCGAGGGGATCGTCTGCAGGATGTTCAGCACTGACAGGACCGGCCCGCGCATCCGCGCCCGGCCATGCAGCAGCACCCCAAGCGGCAGCCCCGCCGCCAGCGCCAGTGCCAGCGACCCGAAGGCCAGCGCCAGATGCGCCCGCGCCTCGCGCAGAAAGACCGCCTGACGCGCCTGATATTCCCGCATGACAGAGACCTGATCCAGCGCCCCCGAGGCCAGAACTGCCCCGATCCCCGCCACCGCGCCGCCCAGGATCAGCCAGCGCAGCCGCAACGGCGGGTCCAGCCGCGCGATCGCGTCGGCCAGCATCAGCGACAGCGCCAGAGCGGCCAGCCAGAACCCGGCGGCCGGCGAGATGCGGGCCATCCGGTCGCCTTCGGGCGTCAGAGCGTCTGCCGCTGCGCCCAGGGCCAGCAGCAGCGCCAGCACCCCCGCCAGCGGCAGCGCGATCCGCGCCCCCGGCTTCAGGCGCGGCGCGGCCAGAAACAGCGCCGCCAGCGCCGCCGTCAGCGCCCAGCCCCAGGGCAGGGCCTGATGCAGGGCCAGACCCTCTCCGGGCAGGATGCGGTTCGGCCGGAACTGCACCAGCGGCAAGGCCAGCCCAGCCAGTCCGATCAGCGCGAACAGCAGGCCGGGGCGGTCCAGCCGGGCGGTCATCCGTCGATGAAGCCCGCTTCCGTCAGCCATTCGCGGGCGACCGCGTCCGAAGGCTCGCCGCCGACCTGGATGCGGCCGTTCAGTTCCTGCAGGGTCTCAAGATCCAGCGCCAGGAAGATCGGCTCGAGGATTTCGGCGATCTGGGGATGGGCCTCAAGCACCTCGGCCCGGACGATCGGGGCGGGCTGGTAGACGGGCTGCACGCCCTGGTCATCCTCCATCACGACCAGTCCGGCGGGCGCGATGCCGCCATCGGTGCCGTAGACCATCGCCGCGTTCACGCCCGAGGTCTGCTGCGCCGCCGCCGCGATGGTCGCCGCCGTGTCGCCGCCCGAAAGCTGGATCAGCTGATCCGGCGCAAGGGTGAAGCCGTAGGTCTGCTGAAAGGCCGGCAGCGCGGCGGGCGAGGTCACGAATTCGGTCGATGCCGCCAGCCGGATCGTCCCGCCGCCCGCGATCCAGGCGCCCATCTCGGACATGGTGGTCAGCGCGTTCTCCTCGGCCACGTCCTGCCGCAGCGCGATGGCCCAGGTGTTGTTGGCGGGCGAGGGGGTCAGCCAGACGATGTCGTTCTGCGCCAGATCCAGCTCGGCCACGCGGGCCAGTCCGGCCTCGGCATCCTGCCAGACCTCGCTGTCGGCCTCGTTGAAGAAGAAGGCGCCGTTGGCGGTGTATTCGGGATAGATGTCGATCTGCCCGGTGGTGATCGCGTCGCGCATGATCGGCGTGCCGCCCAGTTGCAGGCGGTCGCGGACCGGAAGCCCCGCATCCTGCAAGGCCATCAGGATCATGTTCCCCAGAAGCCCGCCCTCGGTATCGATCTTCGAGGAAACGGTGATCTCCTGCGCCGAGGCGCCTGCGGCCCCCATCATCAGGATTGCGGCAAGGGCAAGGCGGCGTCGGGTCATCGGAAACTCCTGTCCTGGTCACGGCCCACGCCTTCCGACCCGGGCAGAGGCCGGGCGGAGCCGTGATCCAATTCCCGAGAGCGGCGTTCGGTTCCCGGATTTCCGCGACAGGATGCGGATCAGCCGCCGCTGCTGCGGGCCGGGCTGCTGCCGGTGCTGCCGAAACCGCCGCGCGAGGCCGCCGTGGCGCGGCTCATGGGGGCTTGGCCGGCGGTGGCGGCCGGGCGGGTGAATTGCTGGCCGCTGACCGTCGCGCGGCCCGTGTTGCTGCCGAAATTCGTGGTGCGCGCGGCGTTGGTGTATCCGCCTTGCGCGTTGCGATACATCGGCTGGGCGGCGGCCTGCCCGGCCGTGGCCCGGCCCAGCATCGAGCCGATCAGATAGCCCGCCAGAAGCGGCATGAAGATGCTGCCGGATCCGCCCGCCTGCTGCGCTTCCGAGCCGCAATTGCCCGCGCCGTGCTGTTCCTCGCAGACCTCGAGACTGTCATAGCGGGGGGCGGCCTCGACATGCAGGGCTGCGGCCTCGGCAAAGGCCTGGTCGCATTCGGCGGCGGTGAACAGCCCGCCCTGCGCGGCGGCGGCCTGACAGCTTGCCAGATCGGGGAAGGCCTGCGCCTCGACCTGTTCCTCGCGGCAGCCGGCGACGGTGAAGGCGGCGGCGCCGAGAATGGTCAGCGCGACGGTTCTGGAACGTTTTCTCATATCCCCTCCTTGGCGGATCGCTCCGCCTGAAAGCTTGCGGATCAATCCGCGATGAAATGCGGCTTGAAGCGCGAAAGATCCTGCGTGATGCGCGAGCGGTCCTCGCGCAGGCCCATGCCGACGCAATCATGGCCCGCGATCCAGGCGCCGATCACCGGGCGGAACCCGTCGAATTCGGGCAGCGCGTGATAGGCCTGCACGATGCGCGGGTGGCGGTCGTAATCGCCCGCCGGGCTGGATTCCGAGACCTCGCCCGCCTCGACGATGCTGATGCCTGCCCCTTCGCGCGAAAAGAGCGGCTTGACCACATGGCCCCGGCGCAGGGTCGCGGCCGCCATGTCGAAGGCGCGGGCCACGTCGGGCGCGGTCCGCCCGCCCGAGACCAGCGCATCGGCCACGTCATCGGCGAAGAAGGCGGGCAGCAGGTTCGGATGGCCGGGGAACATCTGCCACAGGACCGGCAGAAGCCCCTTGTTCGACACGACCGCCTTCCAGGCCGGTTCGAGGAACAGGCAGCCCGAACCGGCGATGTGGCGGGCGTAATCGTCGGCCAGCAGGTCCTCCCACGGATAGAGCTTGAAGAGCGTGCCGATCACCCGCCCCTCGGCATCGAGGAACTGGCCCCCCTCGCTGGCGCCGATCTTGTCGAGATCGCTGTAATGCGCGCCCATCCCGGCCTCGCGCGCGGCCCAGGCCATGGATTCGACGGTGGCGTAATCCTCGGGATTGCCGGGGATGGCGGTGAAGTGGATGTCGGTGTCGGGTGCGAACAGGTCCCGGAAGCGTTCGACCAGCGCCTCGTGGATGCCGTTGAACTGGTCGGCGCCTTCGGGCAGGTGGCCTGCCGCGATCTGATCCTCGAGCCATTGCCACTGGAAGGCTGCGCTTTCGTAAAGCGAGGTCGGCGTGTCGGCGTTGTATTCCAGCAGCTTCGCCGGGCCGCTGCCGCCATAGGCCAGATCCATGCGGCCATAGATCTCGGGCTCGTTGCGCGCCCAGCTGTCTGCGATCAGGTCGAAATGCTCCGGGGGGATGCCCAGCCGCGCCATCAACCTTTCCGAGCCGACGATGGCGGCCACGGCCTCGCGCGTCATGGCGTGAAGCTGTGTCGCCGGATCCTCGATATCCTGTTCGATCTGGGCCAGTGTGAAGCGGTAGGCCGAGCTTTCATCCCAATAGGGCTCGCCATGCATGTTGGCGAAGGTGAAGCCGACGTCTTTGGCCTTCGCGGCTAGGTCGGGGCGGACGGGCAGGGCGATCTTTTGCATGACCCCTGACATAGGGCGAAGGGCGCCCGAGAACCAGAGGAAAGGGCGTCGCGGGGGCTGGCCGGGCAGGGGGGCGCTGCCCCCCATCCCCGTTCCGGGGATTCCCCCCGGGATATTTGGCCCAAGGCAAAGGGCTCAGGCGGGTTGCCAGTCCAGCGGTTGCGGGTCTTCGCGATGGGCAAAGCGCAGCAGGTGGCTTTCGACGACGCCGCGCAGCGTGTCCAGCGGTTCGGCCTCGGGGGTTTCGACGGCGAGGTGCAGGCCTGTCGGGATCAGCGCGATGGTGGCAGTGCCTGCCGCGAAGTGCAGCCGCGCCTGGGTGTCGGAGGTCTCGACCTGGATCTTGTGGCCGAAATGCTTGGCCATCGTGCCCATCAGGGCCGGGCCGCGTTCGGTCGGGAAGGTGGCGGTGATGTGCATGGGAACTCCTGTCATGCGGTCCTGAGGGGCGGCTAGCGAATGTTGATGCAATTTGTCAACAAAGCGTGGCGATATCCTGACAAAAAAACACAGCCATTCTTTACGTCGTGCACATCGCGCGCTAAGCCCGCGTCTGTCGCCGGGGGAATGCACCGCCCGGACCCGATCTGAAAGGAATTGGCATGCGTCTTCTGGCACTGACCGCCCTTGCAACCCTGGGCCTGTCCTCGGCCGTGCTGGCCGATACCGTCGTGATCCCCACCGCCCAAGGCCAGGTTTCGCTGGAGGCCGCGCCCGAGCGGGTGGCGGTCTACGACATGGCCGCGCTGGACACGCTGGTCGCGCTTGGCGTGACGCCTGCCGCCACGATCGAGCGCGTGACCGTGCCGGCGCTGGCCGAGGCCGTGGCCGGGGCCGAGCGCGTCGGCACGCTGTTCGAGCCCGATCTGGAAGCCCTGGCCGGGGTCGGGCCGGACCTGATCATCGTCGGCGGCCGGTCGGCGGCACAGTTGCAGGCGGTGTCGCAGGTGGCGCCCGCCATAGACATGACGCTGGAGGAGGATCTGATGGTCAGCGCCAAGGCGCGGATCGCGGGCTATGGCCAGCTGTTTCAGCGCGAGGCCGAGGCCGCTGCCCTGACTGGTGAACTGGATGCCGCGCTGGAGCGGTTGCGGGCGGCCTCGGAGGGGAAGGGTCGGGCGCTGATCGTGCTGACCAACGGCACGCGCATGTCGGCCTACGGCGCGGGGTCGCGTTTCGGCTGGATCTTCGATGCGACCGCGCTGGAAGAGGCCGCGCCCGGTCTGGACGAGGCCACGCATGGTCAGGCGATCACGCATGAATTCATCGCCGAGGTGAATCCCGACTGGCTGATCGTGGTCGATCGCAGCGCCGCCATCGGCGAGGAGGGGCAGGGCGCCGAGGCGACCCTGCGTTCCGGGCTGGTCGCGCAGACGACAGCGTGGTCGCGGGGGCAGGTGGTCAATCTGGATCCCGGCGCGGCCTATATCTCGGCCGGGGGATACGGTGCGATGATGACGCTGATCGGCCAGCTGACCGAGGCGCTTGAGGGCGCCGAAGCCGACAGCTGATGCGCGTCCTGCCCGCCCTGTCATCGGCGCTGATCGCGCTGATGCTGGCCAGCCTGACCATCGGCGCCGCGCAGGTCGATCTGCGGATGGTGCGGCAGGACCCGCTGGCGATGCTGGTTCTGCTGGAATCGCGCCTGCCCCGGACGCTGGCCGTCGCCCTGACCGGGGCCGCGCTGTCGGTGGCCGGCGTGCTGATCCAGGCGCTGGTGCGCAACCGTTTCGTCGGGCCGGACACGTCGGGCACGGCCGAGGGCGCGGCCCTGGGCCTGCTGGCCATCACGATTTGGGCGCCGGCCAGTCCGCTCTGGCTGCGGATGGTGGTGGCCAGCCTGACCGCGATGGCCGCGACGGCGCTGTTTCTGGCGGTGATCCGCCGCCTGCCCGCGCGAGAGGTTATGCTGGTCCCCATCGCGGGGATCATCCTGTCGGGCGTCGTCGGATCGGTGGTGACCTTCATCGCCTGGCAGCATGATCTGATGCAGTTCGTCGGCACCTGGCTGGGCAGCGGCGAATTCTCGGGCGCTATTGCGGGGCGGTATGAATTGCTGTGGATCGCCGGGATCGCGGCGCTGCTGGCCTGGCTTGCGGCCGATCGTTTCGCGATACTGGGCTTGGGCGACGGGGTGGCGACCGGGCTCGGCCTGTCAGTCGATGCCGTGATGCGGCTTGGCCTGGTCGTGGTGTCGGTGGTCACGGCGATGGTCGTGACGACGGTGGGGATGCTGCCCTTCGTCGGGCTGGTCGTGCCCAATCTGGTGGCGCGGCTGATGGGCGACAACCTGCGCCAGACGCTGCCGGTGGTGGCGCTGTCGGGGGCGGTTCTGGTTCTGGCCTGCGATCTGGTCGCGCGCATCGTCGTCGCCCCCTACGAGCTGCCCGCCGGGCTGATCTTGGGTGTTCTGGGCGCGGGCCTGTTCCTGTGGCTTCTGCATCGCAGGCCGGTCCATGGCTGAGGTGATGATGATCCCGGCGGCGCCCCCGCGTCCCTCGCGCCCCGTCTGGGTTCTGGCGGGGCTGTGCTGTCTGCTGGCCGTGATTTCGGCCCTGTGGATGTGGCAGGGGCTGGGCGGGGGCAACCGGGGCTTTGTGCTGGGGCTTAGGGCGAACAAGCTGGCCGCGCTGGCCCTTGTAGGCGTGGCGGTCGGTGTCTCGACGATCATGTTCCAGACCATTGCGGCCAACCGTGTCCTGACGCCCTCGATCATGGGGTTCGATGCGCTTTACGTGCTGTTGCAGACGGCGCTGGTGGCCTCGCTGGGGATTGCGGGTTTCGCGGGGCTGCCCGCCGCCGCGAAGTTCCTTTCCGAGATCGCGCTGATGGTGCTGCTGGCCTCGCTTCTGTTCGGGACACTGATGCTGCAGGGCGCGCGGGACATTCCGCGCATGATCCTGACGGGGGTGATCCTGGGCGTTCTGTTCCGGTCGCTGGCGGGCTTCATGGGCCGGGTCATGGACCCCGCCCAATACGCAGTGGTGCAGGCCGCCAGCTTTGCCAGCTTCAACCGGGTGAACGCCACGCTGCTGCCTGTGGCCGCGCTGGTGACGGTTCTGGCGGTTCTGGCCGCGTGGCGCATGTCGGCGCGGCTGGACGTGCTGGCGCTTGGGCGCGACGCGGCGGTGTCGCTTGGGCTGCGGCACCGGGCCGTGGTCATCGCCGCGCTGTCGCTGGTGGCGCTGCTGGTCTCGGTCTCGACGGCGGTGGTGGGGCCGGTGGCGTTCTTCGGGCTGATCGTGGCCGGGCTGGCGCATGGGCTGACGCGCAGCGCCTCGCATGCCGTGCTGCTGCCTGCGGCCGGGCTGATCGGCGCCACGATCCTGATCGGCGGCCAGTGGCTGTTCGAGCGGCAGCTCGGCCAGGCCGCCACGCTGTCGGTCGTGGTCGAGTTCGCGGGCGGGTTGTTTTTCCTCTATCTTCTTCTCAAGGGGCGCATCCGATGATCGAGATCCGGGCCGTCAGCCATCAGATCGCGGGAACGCCGATCCTGCACGACATCACAACCCGCCTGCCCGAGGGGCGCCTGACCGCGCTGATCGGGCCGAACGGGGCGGGCAAGTCCACGCTGCTGCGGCTGGTCGGGCGGCTTGAGCCGCTGCAAGCGGGCCGGATCAGCGTCGCGGGCCATGACATCGCCACGACGCCGACCGACAGGCTGGCGCAGGTCATGGCGGTCCTGGGCCAGCAGACGCTGATCGCCAGCCGCCTGCGCCTGGCCGAGCTGGTGGCCTTCGGGCGCTGGCCGCACCACAAGGGCCGCCCCACAGCCGCCGACCGCGCCCATGTGGCCGAGGCGATCCGGACCTTCGCCCTCGGCCCGCTGGCGGATCGCTTCATGGACGAATTGTCGGGCGGGCAGGCGCAGCGCGCCCATATCGCGATGGCCTTCGCGCAGGACACCGAATGGCTGCTGCTGGACGAACCGCTGAACAACCTCGACATGAGCCATGCCCGCGCGCTGATGGCCCGCCTGCGCGCGCTGGTCGATCAGCAGGGGCGCGGCGTGGCCGTGGTGCTGCACGAGGTGAACTATGCCGCCGCCTGGGCCGATCACATCATCGCGTTGAAGGATGGCCGCATCCTTGCCGAAGGCGCCCCGGATGCCGTGCTGACCGAAGATCTGCTGTCGCGCCTGTATGACGCCCCTATATCGGTGGGCCGCCATCAGGGCCGCCCGTTGGTCCTGCACCACGCCTGATTGCCGCGCCCCGGTCGGGCCGGGATCGGGGGCGCAGCCCCCGGCGAAAGTCGCCCCTTCGATGGGGGCGGCTTTCGCGGCTTGCCGGGATCAGCGGTCGATCGTGATCGGCAACTGGAACGAATAGCGCGCATCGGTCAGGCCCGCCGGGGCCGCCGGGCACCGACCTGCCCGCTGCGCCGCCCTGGCGACGGACTGGTCGATATCGGCCCGCCCCGACGAGGTCGCGACCGAGATGTTCTGGATCGTCCCGTCCCGCCCGACCGACAGGGCCAGCACGACCCTGCCCCCGCGCGCGCCACGCGGCGTGTCGGCCCGGCGGCTGATGCAGCTGCGGATCTGGCCGCCCCACTGGGTCATCAGGTTCGCCCGCTGGTTCTCGCTGATGCCGCCAGCCCCGCCGCCGCCGCTATTCGAGGTGGGCGCGCTGCCACCTTGTCCCGCCTGCTGGGCCGGGGGCTGCGATTGCGCCTGCTGGCGCACGGGGGCTTCGGGGGCGCGCTGGCGCGGCTCGGCGCGCTGCTGCTGTGGCTCGGGTCGGCTGCGATCCGGGCGGCGCTCGGGCCGGGCCGAGGCTTCCAGAGTCAGCGCGGGTTCGACAGGAATCTCGGGCGGTGAGAGGCGCCGGATCTCGGGCAGGTTCAGGTCGGCGGCTTCGATCCGGGGCGGATGGGGCGCCTCTGGCAGGTTCGGCGCGGCCATCGGCATGTCGGGCGCGGTCAGGGCCGGGGGCGTCTCGGGGGAAGCGGTGATCTCGACCGGCTCGGGCTGCGGCATGGGCTGCGTCATGGGCGGGGTCTCGGGTTGCGCCAGATCGGTGGGCGTGGCGATCTCGGGCGTGTTTTCCCACTGGGACACCATCGACTGCACCTCGACGCCGCCCGCCGCCAGCGCGGTCGGGCCCAGATCGCCCATCTCGCCGCGCTGCAATTGGTCGGGCATCAGGATCGCCGCCGCCGAGACATGCAGCGCGGCGGCGATGGTGATGAAGCCGGCGGTTTCCAGAACGCGTCTCTGTGGCATTCTCACCCTCCGCTGACGACCAGGCGCGCGCCTTCGGGCGCGATCTCGCGCAGGCGCTTGAGATGGGCGGCCAGGATCGCGGCCGGGATGGCCCGGTCGGCGCGGATCTCGACCGCCTGTTCGGGCGCGGCCAGGGCGATGGCCTGCCAGACTGCATCGCCGCGCGCCTCGTTCCAGGCTAGATCGCCCGAGGCCGAGACATAGAGCACGTCACGCGCCTCGGCCCGCAATTCGGATGCGCCGCCCTCGGGTGTCGCCACTTCGAACGGGGTCGAGGGCGCGATCTGCGAGGTCAGCAGGAAGAAGATCAGCAGCAGGAACACCACGTTGATCATCGGAATGATCGATTCGCCGCGCGGGCGTCGGGGGGGCATGTCGATCCGCATGGGCTACTCGATAAGGATAAGGTCGGTAAAACCCGCCTCGCGCAGCAGGTCCATCACCTCGACCAGACGTTGCAGGTCGGCCTCGTCGCGCGGGCGCAGGATGACGGCGCCGCCATCGGGCATGGCCTCGACCGGCATCAGCTCGGCCAGGGCGGCAGGCAAGGCCTCGGAGGTGATCTCGGCGCCGTTCAGGCGCAGCGCATCAGGCGCGACATCCAGAAGACGCGGCGGCCCCTGCCATTCCGTCCGGGCGCCGCCGGTGCCGCCCGCGACCGGCAGGACCGCATCCATCCCGAAGCGCGAGGCCAGCATGAAAAAGATCAGCAGCAGGAACACCACATCGATCATCGGGGTCAGCGACATCCGCCGGGGATGCCGCCTCGGCCCCAGATCGAAGCCCTGGTCGTCGTCGGCCAGGCTCATTCCGCGGCCTGCCTCTGCCAAGGCTCGTCCCGCGCCGCATCGGTCTGCGTCGCCGCGCGCGGCGCCGAAACGAAGACGCGGGTGGCCAGATCCTCAAGATCCGCCTGCAGCCGGTCGCTGATGCTTTCGAACCAAGACAGCGCCACACCGGCGGGGATCGCCACCGCCATGCCCGCGGCCGTGGTCAGCAGTGCGACCCAGATGCCGCCCGCCAGATCCGCAGGATCGGCCTGGTTGCCCGAGCTTTGCAGCACCTGAAACGCCGCGATCATGCCCAGCACCGTGCCCAGAAGGCCCAGAAGCGGCGCGATCGTCGCGATCAGTTCCAGCGCCCGCAACCCCTCGCGCGCGCGATAGAGCGCCTGTCGCGCCACCCGCGCGGTTTCCTCGCGGGCGGCCTTGTCGTCAAAGGCGGGGTCAAGCGTGGTGCCGATGGCTGCCTGCACGACGCGGGCGCGGGCCGAGGGGCGGCCCCGCACCTCGGCCATGGCCTCGCGCCAGCGGCCCTCGGACCACAGCTGGATGGCGCGGCGCGAATGGCGCCCGCCCCAGACGCCCAGCCGCCACAGCGACCACAGCTTCCACAGCACCACCGTCAGCGTCAGCACCGACAGGGCCGCGATCAGCCACATCGTCCAGCCGCCATCCCTGATCATGCCGATCAGGGGCAGGGCGGACAGGGTCTCGGTCATCTGGTTCATTCGGTGGCTCCTTGTCTGCCATGCCGCCCGGTGGGCGGATCAGAACGCCTTGGTCAGCGTCAGTTTGACATTCCGCCCGGCCGCAGGACCGGTCAGCCATGTCGCCGGGGTATAATCGCGATTGGTCACGTTATCGACGCCGAAATTGACCTCGAGGCCCGGCGCCACGCTGTCGGGCGCGGTCCAGGTGGCGTAGATGTCGTGGACGCCGTAGCCCGACCGATGCGTGCCATCGGCCTTCTCCCGGCCATCGGCCAGGGTGCTGCGCGCGCCGATCTTCCAGCTGTCGGACAGCCGATAGCCGGCCTGCAGGACCAGCCGGTTGTTCTGCAGCGTGTCCAGCGTGGTGCCGTCCTGATCCTCGCCCTCGACCACCGAGACCGAGGCGCCCAGCTGCCAGCCCGCGCTGGCATAGCTGGCCTCGATCTCGCCGCCGCGCAGATAGGCGCGGTCGATGTTCTCGTAGGCAGGGGTGGGGGCGCGGCCATTGGTCCGCACGATCATGTCGCGGATGTGGTTGCGGAACAGCGTCACGCGCAGCGCGGCCTCGTCGCCCTGGGCCAGCAGGTCGCCGCCCCGATAGCTGAAGCCGATCTCAAGGTTCCGGCCCTTTTCGGTCCTGAGGTCGGGCGAGGCCGCGCCGCCGGCAAAGCCGTCATATAGCTCGTCCACGGTCGGGATGCGGCGCACATCGGCGGCCGAACCGAAGACCCGCCACTGATCGTTCAGGCGGTAGATCGCCGCGATCTGCGGCTCGGCGGCGTTGGTGGACAGGCGGTCATCGCTGACCGTGACGCTGTCCTTGGGTTCGGTCCGCTGCCAAGTCTGGCGCAGACCGGTATTCACGGTCAGCGCGCCGACCGTCACCTCGGACAGGGCATAGATCGCGTTCTGCCGCGTGAAGGCCTCGGGATGCGAGGACGAGATCGTCGTCGAGGACCGGTCCTGCCGCGAGGTTTCCGCGCCGATGGTCAGGTAATGCTCGTGGTCCGCGCCCGACAGGTCCGCGACGTTCCGCACGTTCAGCTTCCACAGCGCGTAATCGCGCCGCCCCAGCAGGCTGGGCATGATGGGTTCCGCCGCGACCGAGCCCTGCTGCACATCCTTGATCGTGTTCGTGTAGGACAGCGTCACCCGCGTGTCGATCAGCGCATTGTCGGCGGGGTTGTAGCCCCAGACCAGGCGCGCCGTCTGATCGCGGGTCAGGATGTCGCCCACGCCCCAGCCCGGAAAGTTCGGGAACAGCCCGACCTGCGGGCCGTCGATCTGGTTGTAATCCTGATCCCTGCCATCGCCTTCCAGATGCAGATAGCTGGCCTCGACGTAATGATCGCCCAGTTGCTGACGCGCTTTCAGCAGCAGGTTCGGCGTTTCCGAATTCGACCGCACGATCGTATTACCGTCGGCATCCTCGGTCTCGCCCAGCTTGCGCCATGCAAGGCCCGCGACCGCCTCGAACCCGTCGGTCGGGCGCCAGCCCCAGACCGCGCTGGCCAGCGCCGTGTCGGGGTTGCTGGCATAGCCCAGACGCACGCGCCCGCCGCTGGTCCGGCCCTCGGCGATCAGGTCGCCCGCCTCGATCGTCTCCATCGCGATCACGCCGCCAAGCGCGCCCGCGCCATAGAGCGTGGACGACCCCGGCCCGCGCAGCACCTCGACCCGTTTCAGGAAGTCGGGTTCGACGAACAAAGACCCCTGGCGATAGCTTTCGTAGTATTTCCGCTCGCCGTCGATGATCTGGACGATCCCGGCCTCGGAGGCGGCCGATCCCGTCGCGCCGAAGCCGCGGATGTTGAAGCCCTGCCCGAAGAACCCTGCCGAGCCCACGCCCTGAACGCCCGGCACTGTCGCAAGAACGTCCCCGATCGTGCCGGGATTCAGGTCGTCAAGCTGGTCCTGATCCACCACCGTCACCGATTGCGGCACTGACGAAGCGACCTTTTCCGTGCCCGCGCGCAGGACGATCGGGTCCAGCATCAACCCGCGTGCCTGTTCCTGCGCCAGCAGAGGCGTCGTCATCAGTGTTGTTCCCAGCAGAGCGGCCAAGGCCGTCAAGTTTCCACGCATCTTCGTCCCTTTGCGTCGCATGTCCGCGCTGGCATCGGGCTGGCGTCTTGCGTCGCGTAAGGAATCTGACTAAAGATGTCAAGAATAGCGTCCAGCCCGTCAGCCAGATGCCCCCGAACTGCATTGGATCGAGGCCTGACATGAACGACCTGACGCCCGCGCGCCTGCGCGAACTGAAACGCGACGCCGCCCTGCGCCCCTATGACCTTGCCGCGCAGCTTGGCCTGTCCGAGGCCGCCCTGGTCGAGGCCGAGCTTGGCCATGGCGCAACCCGCATCGACCCGATTCCGGGGCGCCTGATCCCGGCGGTGCAGGCCCTGGGCGAGGTGATGGCCCTGACGCGCAACCGGTCCTGCGTGATCGAGAAGATCGGCACCTACAATGACTTCCATGACGGCGATCACGCCGCGATGACGCTGGACCCGGAAATCGACCTGCGGATATTTCCGCGCCACTGGGTCCATGCCTTCGCGGTTCAGCTGGACACGCCATCCGGAACGCGCCGGTCGGTGCAGGTCTTCGATGCGGCGGGCGCTGCGGTCCACAAGGTGCATCTGCGCGAGACCAGCGATCTGTCAGCGTGGGAGCGGCTGCGGACGGATCTGGCGCTGCCCGATCAGCACGGGCTGTCGGAATACGCCCCAGCCCCCGCCCCCGAAGGCGCCCGCATCGCGCCCGACCGGGCTGACGCCCTGCGCACCGAATGGGCGGCGATGACCGACACGCACCAGTTCAACACGCTGGTCCGGCGGCTCAAGATGAACCGGCTGGGCGCCTATCGGCTGGTGCGCGCGCCCTGGGCGCGGCCTCTGGCGGTGGCGGCGTCGGATGCGATGTTCCGCGCCCTGCTGGATCAGGGCCAGCAGGTCATGCTGTTCGTCGGCAATATGGGCTGCATCCAGATCCATTCCGGCCCCGTGCAAAGCCTGAAACCGATGGGGCCGTGGCTGAACGTGATGGATGCGCGCTTCAACCTGCATCTTCGCGCCGACCATGTGGCCGAGGTCTGGGCGGTCGAGAAACCCACCAGGCGCGGCCCGGCCCTGTCGGTCGAGGCCTTCGACGCGGCGGGCGAGCTGATCTGGCAGTGTTTCGGCATGCGTCCCGAAAAGGGCGGCGATGCCGAGGGCTGGGCGGCGCTGGTCGCGTCCCTGCCGGGCGTCGAGGTCCCCGCATGAGGGGTGCGGCGCTTCTGCTGGCGGCGCTGGCCCTGCCCTCGGTCGCGCTGGCCGACCGGGTTCTGGCCCTTGGCGGCGCGGTGACGGAAACCGTTCACCTGCTGGGCCAAGGCGACCGGCTGGTGGCGCGCGACACGACGTCGAGCTATCCGCCCGAGGTGCTGGACCTGCCCGATGTGGGCTATGTCCGCGCGCTCTCGCCCGAGGGCGTGCTGTCGGTGCGCCCCGACCTGATCATCGCCGAGGAAGGCGCAGGCCCGCCCGAAACGGTGGACATCCTGAAAGCGGCGGGCGTCCCGTTCCACCAGATCGCCTCGGGCGAGGATGAGGCCTCGGTGATCGCCCGGATCGAGGCGGTCGCCGCTGCGCTTGGCACGCCCGAGGCCGCCGCCGCGCCTCTGGCGGCGATTCGCGCCGATTTCGCCGCGCTGGAGGCCGCGCGCGATGCGGTTGATCAGCCCGCCCGCGTCATGTTCATCCTGTCGCTGCAAGGCGGGCGGGTGCTGGCGGCGGGGCAGGAGAACGGCGCCGATGCGATGCTGCGCCTTGCCGGCGCCGAGAATGCCGTGACGGGCTTTTCCGGCTACAAGCCCCTGACCGACGAGGCGATCACCGCCGCCGCGCCCGACATCATCCTGATGATGAACCGGGGCGAGGCCGACAGCGATCACGGCGCCTCGGATGCGGCGCTCTTGGCCATGCCCGCTATCAGCACCACCCCCGCCGCGCAGCACGGCCGGGTGATTCGCATGGACGGGCTGTATCTGCTGGGCTTCGGCCCCCGGACCGGGCAGGCCGCGCTGGACCTGCACCGCGCCCTCTACGAGGCCCCGTGATGGTCGCCACCGAGATGGGCCTGCGCCTCGAAGGCGACCGGCGCCATATCGGGCGCATGGTCGGGATGTGCCTGCTGGCGGCGCTGCTGTTCGTGTCGGCCCTGTCGCTGATGCAGGGCGCCTCGGGCGTGTCGGGGCTGGCGGTGCTGCGCGACCTGATCGCGGGGCGCGAGGTCGCCGTGACCGACCGGGTCGTGCTGTTGCAGATCCGCCTGCCGCGCCTGCTGACGGGCGCGCTGGTCGGCGCGGGTCTTGCCGTGTCGGGTGCGGTGATGCAGGGGCTGTTCCGCAACCCTCTGGCCGATCCGGGCCTGCTGGGCGTCAGCGCGGGCGCCGGGCTGGGCGCCATCGCGGCGATCGTTCTGGGCGGGATGCTGCCGCCCGCCATCGCGGCCTTCGCGGGCTGGCATCTGGTGCCGCTGGCAGCCTTTGCAGGCGGCTGGGTCGCCATGCTGGTGCTTTACGCGGTGGCGACGCGGGGCGGGCAGACCTCGGTCGCGACGATGCTGCTGGCGGGGATCGCGCTGGCCGCGATGGTGGGCGCGCTGTCGGGGCTGATCGTCTATTCCGCCGATGACGCGCAGCTGCGCGACCTGACCTTCTGGGGGATGGGCTCGCTGGCCGGGGCCAGCTGGACCAAGCTGGCCGCCGCCGCTCCCGTCATCCTGGCCGGGCTGGCCTGCGCGCCCTTTCTGGCGCGCGGCCTGAACGCGCTGGCTTTGGGCGAGGCCGTGGCCGCCCATACCGGCATCCGCGTCCAGCGCGTCAAGGCGGCGGCGATCCTGGGAACCTCGGCGGCGACGGGGGCCTCGGTCGCGATCTCGGGCGGGATCGGCTTTGTGGGCATCGTGGCGCCGCATCTTCTGCGGCTGATCCAGGGGCCGGATCATCGCTGGCTCTTGGTCAATTCCGGCCTTCTGGGCGCGACCATGCTGATCGCGGCGGACATGATCAGCCGCAGCATCGTGGCGCCCGCCGAATTGCCCATCGGGATCATCACCGCCGTCATCGGCGGGCCGTTCTTCCTGTGGGTGCTGCTGTCGAACCGCAAGGTGCTGGGATGAGCCTGACCGCATCCGCCCTGCAGGTCGCGCTGTCGGGGCGCATGGTCCTGCACGGCGTCGATCTGACCGCTAAGGCTGGGCAGGTGACGGCGATCATCGGGCCGAACGGCTCGGGCAAGACGACGCTGATGCGCGCGCTGACCGGCGAGGTCGCGCCGCAGGCGGGCCGCGTCACGCTGAACGGCGCCGACATCGCCGGCCAGCCGCCCGAGGCGCTGGCCCGCCAGCGCGCCGTCCTGCCGCAGCACAGCGCCATCGGCTTTCCCTTCACCGCGTCCGAGATCGTGGGCATCGCGCTGGACGGGCTGCCCATCCCCGCCACCGAGCGCGCCGTGCTGATCCGTGCCGCCCTGGCCGAGGTCGGACTGGCCGGTCATGCCGGGCGGCTGTGGCAGGACATGTCGGGCGGCGAGCAGCAGCGCGCGCAACTGGCCCGCGCGCTGGCCCAGATCCGGGCGCTGCCCCGCCCGGACGGACCGCCCCGCTGGCTGATGCTGGACGAGCCCGTCAGCAGCCTTGATATCGCGCACCAACTGGCCGTGATGCGTCTGGCGCGCCGGCACGCGCAGGCGGGCGGCGGCACGGTGGCGGTGATGCACGACCTGAACCTGACCGCGATGGCCGCCGATCACGTCCTGCTGCTGCAATCGGGCCGCGTCCTGGCCGAGGGACCGCCCGATCTGGTCCTGACCGACCGGCTGCTTGAGCGCGCCTATGGCTGCCCCCTGCGGGTGCGCCACGCCCCCGATCAGGGCGTCTGGCTGCTGCCGCAAAGCGCGGCCTGAAGGGGGCTTGCCCTTCCACGGCGCCTTGCCCAATCTGGCGCGATGATGATGCCCGTGACGATCCTGGCCGGGGGCAGCGCCCGGCGTATGGACGGCGCTGCCAAGCCGCTTCTGCCGCTTGGCGGGCGGCCCATTCTGACGCATCTGCTGGACCGGCTGCGACCGCAGGCGGGTCCGGTCGCGCTGAACGTGAACGGTCCGGCAGGGGCCTATGCGGGCCATGGCCTGCCGATCCTGCCCGACCCGGTCGAGGGCCGGCCCGGTCCCCTGGCCGGGGTCCTGGCGGCGATGGATTGGGCGGCGGGCCTGGGGGCGCCCGCCGTGGTGACGGTGGCGGGCGACACGCCCTTTCTGCCCGCCGATCTGGTGGCGCGCCTGACGCGGGCGGCGGGGCCTTCGGGGCTGGCGGTGGCGGCCAGCGGTCAGGGCGCGGCGATCCGCGATCATCCGGTTATCGGGCTCTGGCCGGTGGCCCTGCGCGACGATCTGGCCGTGACGCTGGCGCGCGGCGAAAGACGGGTGCGCGACGTGAGCCTGCGCCACGGGGCAGGGCAGGCGGTCTGGGATTGCGACCCGTTCGATCCGTTCATGAACGTCAACACCCCCGCCGATCTGGCCTGCGCCGAGGCATTGCTTGCCGCTCTTTGACCGGATCCTGATCCTTGACTGGTCGGCCGCCGGAATGCCGCGACGCGGCCGCGATTCGATCTGGATCGGCAGCGACCGCGCTGCCGCGATCAATCCCGAGACCCGGCAGAGGGCGTGGAAGCTGCTGGGCTGCGCGCTGTCGCGGGCGCGCAAGGCGGACGAGCGGGTTCTGGTCGGCGCGGATTTCGCCTTTGGCCATCCAACGGGGCTGGCGCGGCGGATCACCGGGCAGGACGGCGCGCTGGCCCTGTGGGATCATCTGGGCGCGGCCCATCGGGACGATGCGCGGAACCGCAGCAATTACCGCGATCTGGCGGCGGCGATGAATCGCGCGCTTGGGCAGCCGGTCTTCTGGGGCGACGGGCGCAAGGAGCCGACGCCCGACCTGCCGCGCCTGAAACCCCCGCCCCATCCCGACCTGTCCCCGCATCGCGCGACCGAGGCCGCCAGCGGCGCGGCGCGTCCGAAATCGGTCTTTCAGCTGGCCGGGGCGGGCGCGGTCGGCGCGCAAAGCCTGACCGGGATCGCCTGGCTGAACCGGCTGCGCCGGGTGCCCGGCCTTGCCATCTGGCCCTTTCAGCCCTGCGACCCGGCGCGCGTGGTGCTGGTCGAGGTCTATCCTTCGCTGATCGGGCAGGCCGTCCGCGCGGCCGAGGGGTTTGCCTGCCGTGATGCGGCCGAAGTCACCTTACTGGCCCATGCCCTGCGCCATCTGGACGATGCCGATGCGCTGGCCCCGCTGATGCATCCGCATCCCGCGATCACGGCGCCGGCCGATGAGGGGCAGATCCTGGGCTTCGGCCATCAGCCCGCGCTGGAGGCCGCCGCCGCCGCCGTGCTGGCGGCCCGGCCCTGGCGGCATCAGCAGCTGGGCGGCGCGGTCGAACGGCCGACGACCAGTTCCGCCTCGAGCAATTCCTGAACGGGGGTCGGGTCGTCGGTCTCGATCCGGTGGATCAGCATGGCGGCGATGCGCCGCCCCGCCAGCCGCACCGAGGACCGCATCGCCGTGAATTCCGGCACCGCGTCACGGTTGCTGTAATAGGACAGGTCGTCGTCGAAGCAGACCACCGACAGGTCGCGGCCCAGTTGCAGCCCCGATTCCTGCGCGGCCTGACGCACACCCTCGGCGATCATCGTCGAGGAACACAGGATCGCCGTCGGGCGCGGGTCCTGCTGCAAAAGGTGCCGCGTCGCCGCATAGCCATGCGCGACCGTCATCTCGCCGCCCGGCATGTCGGGTCCGGGCGTCAGCCCCGCATCGCGCAGCGCGTTCAGATAGCCCTCGCGGCGGCGATGGGCAAAATCCATCCGCTCGTCCCCGTTGATCAGGGCGATGCGCCTGTGGCCCAGCTGGATCAGGAAGCCCGTCGCGCGCTCGAAGGCGCGGCGGTTGTTCACGTCCACCCAGGAATAGGGCTCGGACCGGCCCGAGACGCGGCCATGCACCACATAGGGCATTCCCAGCTTGTCCAGCAGCGCGGGGCGCGGGTCGTCATGGCGGGTGAATTGCACGATGACGCCGCCGACCATCTGCCGCGACTTGAGGCTGCGATAGGCGGCTTCCTGTTCGTCATCGGGCAGGACGGTCAGGTTGATCTCGTATTTGTGCTGGGCGCATTCCTCGCCGACCCCGGCCAGGAAATCGGCATAGATCGGGCTGACGATCTCGTTCCGGCCGGTGATCGGGATGACGCAGCTGATGACCGGCGCGCGGCCCATCGCCAGAAAGCGGGCATGGGCGTTCGGGCTGTAGCCATGTTCGCGCGCGGCGGCGATCAGGCGCGCGCGCGTCTGTTCGTTCACCTCGGGATGGCCGTTCAGCGCGCGGCTGACGGTGGTTTGCGACATGCCCACCAGCCGGGCGAATTCCTTGAGCCTCATGTCCTGCTTGCCGTCGGGTCGGGTTCGTTCAGGGAAGGCGGCGCCCCCTCCTGCGCCGCGATCTCGCCGCCGCATGGCGCGGCGCGAAACGATCATAGACGCCAGACGCTTACCGGCGCAAGCATCGCAAGGGTCGACCGGAACGCGCATCCGGCGCGTGCGTTGTGCCCCTGTCCCCATGCATCGAGGAGAGAGCATGAGCAACCGCGCCCTGGCCCTTGCCGTCCTGATCGCCGCCATCGCCTTTGCGGCATCGCCGGTGATCTTTCCCGAATTCGCGGGCTACCGTCCCGAACTGTTCCCGATTCCGCAAGAGAACCCGCCCGTGCAGCCTGCGGGCTGGGCCTTCTCGATCTGGGGGGTGATCTATGCGTGGTTGATCCTGGGCGCGGGCTACGGGTTTTGGCGCCATGCCGATGACGGGGACTGGCGTCCGATGCGGTTGTGGCTGCTGGCAAGCCTGGCCGTCGGCTTCTTCTGGATCCCGGTCGCGAACCGCCTGCCGGGTCTGGCCACCCTGATGATCCTAGTGATGATGGCCACGGCGGTCACGGCCATGATCCGGGCCGGGCGCGGGCATCCCTGGCTGGAGGGGCGGCCCGTCGCGCTTTATGCGGGGTGGCTGACGGCGGCCTCGGGTGTGTCCATCGGCGTCTGGCTGGGCGGGCATGGCTGGCTGTCGCCGCAGGCTGCCGCGATCCTGTGCCTGATCGGCATCGCCGTGGCCGCCTTGGCGATCCAGTCGCGCCAGCCGCTGGAATGGGCCTATCCGACGGCGGTGATCTGGGCGCTTCTGGGCGTCGTTGCCGCGAATGCGCCGCGCGGAAACTGGGTGATCGTCGCGCTGGCCGCCCTGGCCGCGATTGCGCTGTCCGGTCGCATCTGCCAGGCTTACGCTCGAAGATAGGCTTCACGCATCAACAGGAGGCTCTGATGCGTCGTCGTGTATTTCTTGGGCTGGCCGCCGCGATGGGCGCGCTGACGGGCCGCGCGAGTGCGGCCGAGGCGCCGGGCTTCACCTTTCCCTCGATCGACGGGGGCGAACTGGACAGCATGGCGTGGCGCGGCCAGCCGGTTCTGGTGGTGAACACGGCCTCGCTGTGCGGCTTTTCCGGCCAGCTGCGCGAGATGCAGTCCCTGCACGAGACCTATGGCCCGCAGGGTCTGGTCGTGCTGGCCGTGCCGTCCAATGACTTCAACCAGGAGCTGGCGACCGGGGCCGAGGTCCGCGAATATTGCGAGATGGAATACGGGATCGACCTGCCCATGACCGACATCCTGCCGGTCGCGCGCGGCGAGGTTCATCCCTTCTATGCCTGGGTCCGCCAGCAAACGGGCTTCGTGCCGAAGTGGAACTTTGCCAAGGTTCTGCTGGGGCCGGACGGGCAGGTGATCGGCACTTGGAATTCCTTCACCCGACCGGGTGCGGATTCGATCCGTCAGGGCTTTGCGCCGCATCTGCGCGGCTGAGCCCTCACCACGGGACGATCTGACCCTTCCAGTCGCGGAAGCTGCCGCTGTCATCCGGCGTCAGGGCCGCGATCACGTCCAGCAGCGCGCGCGCGCTTTCATCGGGGCTGATCGTCGGATGGCGCGCGGCGTATTTCGCCGTCAGCGGCGTCGCCACCGTCCCGGGATGCAGCGCGACCAGCACGGCGCGGGGATTGCGCCGACGCCATTCGATCGCGGCCGTGCGGATGATCTGGTTCTGCGCGGCCTTGGCGGCGCGATAGGACACCCAGCCCCCCAGCCCGTTATCCCCGATCGACCCGACCCGCGCCGAAAGCGAGGCCAGCACGGGCCGCCCCTCGCGCGACAGCAGCGGCGCGAAATGGCGGATGACCAGCGCGACGCCCGTGGCGTTCAGCGCGAAATGCGCGGCCATGGCCTCGGGGTCCAGCGCGTCCATGGTCTTTTCCGGCTGCCGGCCGTCGATCACCAGCGCCCCGGTCGCGTTGAAGATCAGGTCAAAGCGCTGGTCGGCCAGCGCCTGCGCCTGGGCGGCAACGGTTGCGGGACGGGTCAGGTCCAGCCCGTCAGCGCTGCGCGACAGGCCGGTGACCGTCACGCCCCGGGCCCGCAGCCTGTCGGCCAGCGCCGCGCCGACCCCGCCCGAAACACCAAGGATCAGTGCCTTTTCCATCCCGTCGCCTCCTTGTCAGGATTTCAGGTCCTCATAGGCCGTCAGCGCCCGCGCCCGCCCCTGCGCCAGCGAGATCGACGGCACCGCCCGCCGCGTCAGGTCGATCTTCCATGACCGGGGCGCGGCGGCGGCGAAATCACGCGCGCCCTCGCCCGTCGGGCGCATCCAGTGGTCGCGATAGGCGCATTTCGGGTCGAACTTGTCGCCCTGACCGTCGGGGTTGAAGACCCGGAAGAACGGCGAGGCATCCGGCCCGCAGCCTGCCACCCATTGCCAGTTCATCGCATTCGAGGCCGGGTCCCAGTCGGTCAGGCAGCGGGCGAACCAGTCCAGCCCGACGCGCCAATGGGTCAGCAGGTGCTTGGTCAGGTAGCTGGCCGTGATCATCCGCACGCGGTTGTGCATCCGGCCCGTCGCATAAAGCTCCCGCATTCCGGCATCGACCATGGCGACGCCTGTCTGGCCGCGCCGCCAGCATTCCGCATCGGCATTGTCGCGCTTCCATGGAAAGCGGTCCCATTCCTCGCGCCAGCAACGCTGGTCCATCTGCGGCGATTCGTGCAGCAGGTCGCGGGCGAATTCGCGCCAGGCGAGTTCCGACAGGAAGCCCTCGGCGCCCGCCCGGCCGTCCTGAAAGGCGGGCAGGGCGCGGTGCCAGACGCGCCGGGCGCTGATCTCGCCCACGGCCAGCGCATCGGCGAGGCCGGATGTGGCGCGGGGCCGGAAGGGGTGGTTGCGATGCGTGTCGTAATCCGGCAGCGGGCCGTCCAGGAATTCCGACAGGCGGGCATGGGCCTCGTCCTCGCCGGGGCGGGTATGGCGGGCGACCACGTCCCAGCCCCGGTCCATCGCCGCCCGCGCCTCGGGCCAGTCCAGGCCGTCGCTGTCGGGCCAGTCATCGGGCGAGGACAGGCGGGGCGCGTCCTGCGGCGGGGCGATGTCCTGCTGGCGCAGCGCCTTCCAGAAGGGGGTGAACACCTTGTAGGGCCCGCCCGTCTGCGTCCGCAGGCTGGCCCGTTCCACCAGATCGGCCAGCGGATGCAGGTGCAGGCTGGCCCTGCCGCGTTCCACCGCCGCCCGAAGCCCGTGATCCGAGGCGAAGGGAAAGCCGGTGCTGGCATGAATCTGCGTGGCGCCGGTGTCGCGCAGGACGGCCTCGATCACCTCGGCGGGGGTGCCGCGCCGGACGATCAGGCGGCTGCCGCGCTGGCGCAGGCTGGCATCCAGACGCGGCAGCGACAGGGCCTGCCGCATGGCGCTGGCCGGGTGGTCTGCGGCCTCGGCCGGATCGAGGATCACCAGCGGGATCACCGCGCCCGCTTTGGCCGCCGCGATCAGCGCGGGGTGATCGTCAAGACGCAGGACGCGCCGGAACCAGCAGATGACCGTCATGTTTGCCCCCTTCCGTTGCATCACCACGCCCGAAAGCGTCGAAAAGTTTCCCGATCACGCCCTGCTTTCGGCGGCAAGGGGATGCGCGCCATTGTCACACCGGGCTGGGCTGCTATAGCTGTCGGCCTGACAAGGCCAGCACAAGGATGCCCCACAGCGTGACCGAAACGCCGCCAGGAACCGGGCTTGTCTCGCTGGTCTCTGCCGGGCCGGGCGATCCCGAGCTGTTGACGCTGAAGGCCGCGCGGCGTCTGGCCGAGGCCGAGGTGGTGCTGTTCGACGACCTCGCCTCTGGTCCCGTTCTGGATCACGCCAATCCGCAGGCCGAGCTGATCGCGGTGGGCAAGCGGGCCGGCCGACCCTCGGCCCGGCAAGAGGCCGTGAACCGGCTGATCGTGGATCACGCCCGGTCGGGGCGCCGCGTCGTGCGGCTGAAATCGGGCGATGCGGGCATCTTCGGACGGCTGGAAGAGGAACTGGTCGCGCTGGCGCAGGCCGGTATCCCGTTCGAGATCGTTCCGGGCGTGACGACCGCCAGCGCGGCGGCGGCGGCGGCGGGGATGCCGCTGACCCGGCGGCTGACCGCGCGGCGGCTGCAATTCGTCACCGGCGCCGACGTGACCGGCCAATTGCCGCAGGACGTGAACTGGGCCGCCCTGGCCGATCCGCAGGCCACCACGGCGGTCTTCATGGGCCAGCGCAGCTTTCCCGCGCTGGTGGCGGGCCTTCGCGCGCATGGCCTGCCCGGCGACACGCCCGCTTTGTTCGCCGAGGCCGTCGGCCATCCCGGCCAGCGGCTGGAGCCGACCACGATCGAGGCCCTTGCCCGGCGTCTGAAGGGTGTCGTGCCCGACCAGCCGGCGCTGATCCTCTATGGTCCGCTGGCGCTGTCCGAGGGCGAGAAACAGGGTTAACCCCCTGTAAATCATGACGATCCGTTAAAATCCAAGCAAAAGCGGGGCTGTTCAGGCTAGCGCGAAGCCCCCATCCTGCCGGTGCAGAACCCGGTCTGGTCCGGGGCCATCGCAGCCGTTGAACATCATGATCACCTATCGCCACGTGACCATGTTCGGGGTCACGCAACAACGCTGGCTGTCCAACGTCACCGATCTGGCGATTGCCGAATCGGGTGGGCAGTTCATGCTGTTCGCGGCGACCCAGATCGGCGGCGGGCTGACGAGCTATGCGATCAGCCATCCCGACCAGCCGCTGCAGATGCTGCGAAACCGGGCCTATCTGGACAATTTCAGCTATTCCGGCCCGCCCGAGATCACGCTGCTGTCGATCGGCGGGCGCAACCTGCTGCACCTGGGCCAGCTGGGCGGCGCGACCAATCTGGCCGTGACCTATCGGATGGATAACGGCGCGATGCCGGCCTTCGGCACGGCCTTCCCCTCGGGCCTGCCCGCAGGTCGGATCACGGCGATGGAGCAGGTGTCGCTGCCGGGAGGCGATTTCGTGCTGATCGCGCAGGGCGGGCTGACGCTGAGCCTGCATCGCGTGGGCGCGGATGGCGGGCTGGTGCGGCAATCCTCGCTGACCATCCCGACGCCCGACCGCGCCACCCCCGGCGCGCAGATCGACCAGGTGGCGGTGGCGCAGGTCGATGGCCAGACCGTCGTGGTCACCATCTCCGGGAACGGCAATTTCGTCTCGACGCATCTTGTCTCGGACAGCGGCCATATCGGGCCGGGCAATCTGCATGTCGCGGCCCGCGGCATGGGCTACGACCAGCCCTCGCAATTGAAGGTGGTCGAGGTCGGGGGCAGCACCTTCGTCATCCTTGGATCGGGCGGGTCGAACTCGATCTCGGTCTTCCGGCTGGACGGTCAGGGGCGGCTGACCGGCACCGACCACATCATCGACGAACGGACGACGCGCTTCCAATCCGTCACCGCCATGGAAAGCGTCCAGGTGGACGGCCGCACCCTGTTGTTCGTGGGCGGCGCGGATGACGGGATCTCGGTCTTCACGCTGCTGCCGGACGGGCGGCTGCTGCACCTGCTGACCATCGAGGACACGAACGGCACCACGCTGGCCAATGTCGGCGTGATCCGGGCGGTGGTGGTCGAGGGGCGCGTGATGCTGTTCGTGACCAGCACCACCGAGACCGGGATCACGCAATTCGTCTTTGACCCCGGCCGGATCGGGCTGACGAGGCAGGTCGGCGCGGGCGCGCAGGGCGGGACCACCGGCAACGACCTGCTGCTGGCAGGACCCGACACGACGCGGCTGTCGGGGGGCGCGGGCGACGACATCCTGGTGACCGCCGGGCGCCAGATCAGCCTGACGGGCGGCGACGGGCGGGACCTGTTCGTCGTGACGCGCATGCGAGGGACCGTCACCATCACCGATTACGAGCCGGGCATCGACCGGCTGGACCTGGCGCTTCTGGGCAATGTCCGCAGCATCTGGCAGCTGCGCTTCGTCCCGACCAGCACTGGCGTCCTGATCGTCGCGGGCGAGGTGGTGATCGACATCCAGACCCGCAACGGCCGGTCGCTGACCATCGGCGATTTCTCGAACGAGATGCTGTTTCCCGTCTCGCATTACCTGCTGCCGGAACTGGACCCGTCCCGCATCCGCCCCGAGGACACGCCTTCGGACATGCCCGAATGGCTGTTCGGCACCGAGGGGCCGGACCTGCTGCTGGGCGGCCCCCGCCCCGAGATGATCAATGCAGGCGGCGGCAACGACACCGTCTCGGCCGGCGGGGGCAATGACACGGTGCGGGCCGGGGCCGGAAATGACGTGGTGCGCGGGGGCGAGGGCAATGACCTCATCTACGGCGGTGCGGGGCGGGACACGCTGTTCGGGGATGGCGGCGACGACGTCCTGCACGGAGAGGACGGGAGCGACACGCTCTATGGCGGCGAGGGCAACGACACGCTGCATGGCGGCGGCGGCGACGACCTGCTTTATGGCGGCAACGGCAATGACCGGCTGTTCGGCGGTCCGGGCAACGACACCCTGTCGGGCGAGGCCGGCAACGATTATCTCGAGGCGCTGCAGGGCAACAACCGCCTGCTGGGCGGGCCGGGCAACGACACGCTGGTTGCCGGAGCGGGCTCTGATTACCTGAACGGCGGCAGCGGCAATGACCTGCTGCGGGGCGGCGGCGGGGCGGACACGCTGCTGGGCGAGGACGGCAACGACACGCTCTATGGCGAGGACGGAAACGACTCGCTGGAAGGCGGCAATGGCGACGACCAGCTATTCGGGGACGAGGGCAACGACACGCTGCGCGGCGGCGCGGGGCGCGACCGGCTGTATGGCGGCGGCGGCAACGATCAGCTTTGGGGCGATGACGGGGATGACACGCTCTGGGGGCATGCGGGCGACGACGTGCTGCGCGGCGGGACCGGCAATGACGTCCTGTTCGGCGGGGCCGGGCGCGACCTGCTGTTCGGCGAGGACGGCGACGATGTCCTGCACGGCGAGGATGGTGACGATTCGCTCAGCGGCGGCCGGGGCAACGACACGCTGCACGGGGGCGCGGGCAATGACCAGCTTTGGGGTGACGACGGCAACGACCTGCTGATGGGCGGCGCGGGAGACGACACGCTGCGCGGCGGGCTGGGCAACGACACGATGCAGGGCGATCTGGGCAACGATCTGCTGATCGACGATCTGGGCGACAACCTCTTTGACGGCGGGGCAGGCAATGACACGATCCGCGCGGGGCCCGGGCGCGACACGATCCTGGGCGGCGAGGGCAACGATCTGGCCTTTGGCGGTGACGGCAACGATGTCATCGATGGCGGGCCGGGCGACGACATCCTGCATGGCGAGGGCGGCGATGACCGCCTTCTGGGGGGCGCCGGCAATGATCGCCTGTTCGGCGGCCCGGGGCGCGACACGCTGATGGGCGGTTCGGGCAATGACACTCTGTTCGGCGGGATCGGCAACGATCTCTTGCAGGACCTGATCGGCAACAACCGCTTCGAGGGCGGGCCGGGCAACGACACGATCCGCGCCGGGGCGGGGCGCGACACGATCCTGGGCGGGACCGGCGCCGATCTCGTCTATGCGGGTGGTGGCAATGACCGCGTCCTTGGCGGGCCGGGGGATGACACGCTTTATGGCGGCGCCGGCGACGACACGATCGAGGGCGGGAACGGCAATGACCGGATCTTCGGCGGCGGCGGCAATGACCGACTGCTGGGCGGGCCGGGTGCCGACATCATCCTGGGCGGGCCGGGCCATGATCTTCTGATGGGCGGGATGGGCAATGACACGCTGGAAGGCGGCACGGGCCGGGACACCTTGCGCGGGGGGCCGGGACACGACCTGCTGCGCGGCCAGATGGGCAACGATCTTCTCGAAGGCGGCGACGGCAATGACACGCTGGTCGGCGGCCTTGGCGCCGATACTCTGATCGGCGGGCGGGGGCGCGACATCTTCCGCGTTCTGGGCCGCAATGACAGCCCCGTCGATGCGCCCGACCTGATCCGTGACTTCACGCGCGGCGAGGACCGGCTGGACCTGTCCTTCCTGCGCGTCAGCTATATGGGGCAGGGCGGGCATTCTGGCGAACGCTCGGTCCGGTGGCAGGTCTCGGGCAACGAGACGCATGTCTGGATCGATCTGGACGGGGACCGCCGCGCCGACATGCTGATCCGCCTTGAAGGCATGAGCGGCCTCGGCGCCGAGGATTTCCTGTTCTAGCCGCCTTCCAGCCGCGCGCAGGCCCACCGCGCGGCATCGGCCACGGTGGCGTCCGGGTCCTGCAGCAGCGCCGCCGCCACGGGCCGCAGGTCGGGCAGGCCCGAATTGCCGATGGCGTAAAGCACGTTGCGCACAAAGCGGTCGCGCCCGATCCGCTTGATCGGGCTGCCCGAAAACCGCGCCCGAAAGCCCCCATCGTCCAGCGCCGCCAGTTCCGCCAGCAGCGGCGCGTCGATGATGCCGCGATAGCGCATCTCCGATCCGGCCTGCGCGAACTTGTTCCACGGGCAGACCGCTAGGCAATCGTCGCAGCCATAGATCCGGTTGCCCATCAGCGGCCGCAGCTCGGGATCGACCGGCCCCTTGTGCTCGATCGTCAGGTAGGAAATGCAGCGCCGCGCATCCAGCCGGAAGGGCGCCGGAAAGGCGCCGGTCGGGCAGGCATCCAGACAGGCGCGGCAGGACCCGCAATGCTCGCGCTCGGGTGCGTCGGGCGGCAGGGGCAGGGTGGTGAAGATCGCGCCCAGAAAGAACCAGCTGCCCAGGTCGCGCGACAGAAGGTTGGTGTGCTTGCCCTGCCAGCCCAGCCCCGCCGCCTGCGCCAAGGGCTTTTCCATCACCGGCGCCGTGTCCACGAAAACCTTGATCTGATGGCCCGGCGCACGTTCCAGCAACCAGCGGCCCAACTGCTTCAGCCGCTTCTTGACCAGATCGTGATAATCGCGCCCCTGCGCGTAGACGCTGACCGCCGCCCGGTCTGGCTGGTCCAGCACCGCCAGCGGGTCGGTCTCGGGGGTGTAAAGCTCGGCCAGCATGATGACCGACCGCGCCTCGGGCCACAGGGCGGCGGGGTCGGCGCGCCACGCGCTGCGCTCGGCCATCCAGCCCATCTGTCCGTGATGCCCGGCCTCCAGAAAGGCCGCCAGCCGCGCGGGCAGTTCGGGCAGTGCGTCAGGCCGGGTGACGCCCATCGCGGCAAAGCCGATCGCGTGGGCCTCGGCCTCGATCTCGGTGCGGGCCTGGTGCCAGTCGGTGGGATCGGTGCCGTCCGGGGGGGTCCGGGGGGCCGGCCCCCCGGCGGTCGCGGGACGCAACCGTCCCGCCGGCGGCGTACCCGAAATCCAGCTCGGCATAATGGGGGGCCGGATGGATGCCCGGCACCTGATCGGCCAAGACCGAGCGGAAGGCCGGCCGAGACTTGATCGTCGCATACCAGTCGCGCAGCGTCTCGGACCGGTCCCAGTCCACATCCGAGATGTAGTCGAGGCACGAGAAATGCGCCGCCGCCGTGAAATCGGCAAGGCTCAGCGTGTTGCCCGCCAGCCAGCGCCGCGTCTCCAGCAGGGTGGTCAGATAGTCGATATGCTCCTTGATGGCGCGCAGCCCGTCCTTGACCACGCGGCTGTCGGGATAGCCCTGCCGGGTCAGCTTCTTCCAGACGCGCTCGCCCAGGATGGGCTGGGTGACTTCGGCGTTGAACTTGTCGTCGAACCAGGCGCAGAGACGCCGGACCTCGTGCCGTTCAAGCGGCGTCTGCGGCATCAGGGGCGGGGCGGGCACGGCCTCGTCCAGATATTCGACGATGGCCTGGCTTTCCGCCAGCATGTTGCCGCGATAGCGCAGCACCGGCAGCTTGCCCGCCGGGTTGCGCCGCTTCAGGTCGGGCGGATTCTCCCAATAGCGTTCCTCGACCAGTTCGACCTCGATCTTCTTCTCGGCCAGAACCAGCCGCACCTTGCGCGAATAGGGCGAAAGCGCGGTGTGATAGAGTCGCGTGGTCTGGGTGTTTGTATTCATTGACTGCTCGGGACCCCTTCGTGTCGCAACGGCGCCTTGATACGCCCGGCCCCCCGGCCTTTCAACCGCCGGACGGTTCGCGGCCGCGCGGCTGGAAGCAATCTGCCCGTCCGTCGCGCAGGATCGTGGCCGCGCCATCCGCGATCGCCCGCGAACGGGTCGAGGCACGATCCGTTCGCCGCGTCTTGGGCGCGGGCAGGATCGCCGCCAGCCGCGCCGCCTGGGTCGGGGTCAGCCGGTCCGGCGTGGTGCCGAAATGATGGGCGGCGGCGGCATGGACGCCGAACACGCCCGGCCCGAACTCGGCCACGTTCAGATAGACCTCGAGAATGCGGCGCTTGGACCACAGCGCCTCGATCACCGGAGTGAGGCCCGTTTCCAGCGCCTTGCGCGTCCAGCTTCGTTCCTGCCACAGGAACACGTTCTTGGCCGTCTGCTGCGTGATGGTCGAGGCGCCCCGGCTGGACCCCGAAGCCACGACCTTGCGGATCTCGGACATGTCGAAACCCCAATGCAGGCAGAAATTCGCGTCTTCGGCCGCCACGACCGATCGTTGCATGACCGGCGCGATCTGATCCAGCGGAACCCAACGGCGTTCCGCCAGGGGATGGTCTCGGCGTTCGGTCAGCATGGTCCAGGTGACAGGCGGATTGACGAAGGCCAGGATCGCCACAAGCGCCAGCACCACCAGCCCCGCCCGCAGCGCCAGCCGGCGCAGGCCCGACAGGACGCGCAGCGCCAACGCAGAAAGGCCGCCCCGGCGGGGGGCGGCGTCCTCGGGGACGGGATCGTCCGGGATCGTGGCGGGCCGGCGCAGGCGCATGGCTGCGTGTCTCACGCGGCCCGCGCCTGCGTCAAGCGCGCCGTGGTCAGCCGTGGCGGTGTTCGGGCAGCGTCTTCAGCTCGTCCTTGCTGTAGCGGGTGAGGCCGTGAACCTCGCCATTCTCGTCGCGCATCATGTCCAGTTCCCGCAGCGGCACCATGACCGGCTTCGAGCCGATGCCAAGGATGCCGCCGACATCGACCACGACGCTCATGTCCGGCCCGGTGCCATGGGCATGGGCGATCGTGCCGACGGTTTCGCCTTCGGGGCCGTAGATCGGAGCGCCGGTCAGCACGGCCTCGGTCATCTCGTCCGGCGTCAGGCGGGGGTGATTTGCGTGGTCCATGATCGCTCCTTCTGTCTGGGGGCGGCCTTAACCGGCCAAGGGCGAGGTTGTTCCCGGCCGCCTGCGGGAAATGCGACAATCGGCCCGGTGGCGTTTCGGCATTCCTGCGCTATCTGGTATTTCAGAAATTTCCGAAATGACCGGAGCGCGTGAAGAATGAACATCTCCCCCCTCAGGCAGGAATTCATCCTGCATTTCGGCGAAATGGGGTCGCGGTGGGGCATCAACCGTACGGTCGGGCAGGTCTATGCGCTGCTGTTTCTGGCCGACGATCCGCTTTGCGCCGACGATATCGTGGCGGCGCTCGGCTTTTCGCGGTCCAATGTCTCGATGGCGCTGAAGGAATTGCAAAGCTGGAACCTTGTCCGGCTGCGCCACCGCCCTGACGACCGGCGCGACTTCTTCGCCACCCCGGACGATCTGTGGGAGATCGTCCGCACCCTTGTCGCCGAACGCCGCAAGCGCGAGATCGACCCCACCCTGACCAAGCTGCGCGAGCTGGCCATGACCCAGCCCGCCGAGGGCGATCTGGCCGCGCGCGCCCGGATCGACGAATTGCGCGCCGTCATCGAGCAGATGACCCATTTCCACGACGAGCTGAACCGCCTGGAGACCGAACGTCTGGTCGCGCTGCTGAACATGGGCGCCCGTCTCAACCGCATGATCGAAGGGGCCGGGCGCCTGATCCCCTTCCGCAAGGCAAAGGAGTAAACGATGGATCCCCTTATCCTGTCGCGGATCCAGTTCGCGGCAAACATCTCGTTCCACATCCTGTTTCCGACCATCACCATCGCGCTCGGCTGGGTGCTCTTGTTCTTCAAGCTGCGCTTCAACCGCACGGGCGACGAGAAATGGATGGATGCCTACCGGTTCTGGGTGAAGGTCTTTGCCCTGTCCTTTGCGCTTGGCGTCGTGTCGGGCATCACCATGTCGTTCCAGTTCGGCACCAACTGGCCGGGCTTCATGGAGGTCGTGGGCAACGTCGCCGGCCCGCTGCTGGCCTACGAGATCATGACCGCCTTCTTCCTAGAGGCCGCGTTCCTGGGGATCATGCTGTTCGGCTTCCGGCGCGTGCCCGGATGGCTGCACACGACCGCGACGGCGCTGGTGGCCTTCGGCACCACGCTGTCGGCCTTCTGGATCCTGGTGCTGAACAGCTGGATGCACACGCCTGCCGGGTTCGAGCTGCGTGACGGTGTCGTGCACGCGACCGACTGGTTCGCCATCATCTTCAACCCCTCCATGCCCTACCGGCTGGTTCATATGCTGCTGGCATCCGGCCTGACCGTGGCCTTCCTGATCGCCGGTCTGTCGGCCCTGCGCTGGATCTGGGGCGACCGGGGCGCCGAGGTCCGCGCCACACTGCGCTTCGGCGCCATCATGGGCGCGGTGCTGATCCCGATGCAGATCCTGGCCGGTGACTTCCACGGCCTGAACACGCTGGAGCATCAGCCCGCCAAGGTCGCCGCGATGGAGGGGAACTGGGAAACCCAGTCCCGCGTGCCGCTGGTCCTGTTCGCCATCCCCGATGAGGAAGCGCGCGAGAACCGCTTCGAGGTCGCGATCCCCGGCATGGCGTCGCTGATCCTCAAGCACGATTTCGACGGCGTCGTGCCGGGCCTGAACGATTTCGTCACCGAGGGCGGGGTGGTCGAGCATCCGCCCGTGGCGCCGGTCTTCTTCGCCTTTCGGGTGATGGTGGGTCTGGGCCTTGCGATGCTGGCCCTGTCCTGGTCGGCCCTGTGGTTCATGCGCCGCAAGCGCGGCATCGAGGGCCTGCCCAATGTCTATATCTACGCCTTCGCGGGCATGGCCTTCTCGGGCTGGGTCGCGACGCTGGCGGGCTGGTATGTGACCGAGATCGGGCGCCAGCCCTGGCTGGTGACGGGCGTTCTGACCACCGCCGAATCCGTGGCGGACGTGTCGGGCGGCATGGTCTTGTCCACGCTGCTGGCCTATCTGGCGGTCTATGCCCTGCTGACGGCGGCCTATCTGGGCGCGCTGACCTATCTGGCGCGCAAGGCCAGCCATGGCGGCCGCACCACCCCCGATCCCGCGCCGCGCGATGCCGGTATCGAAATCATGACCCCGGCGGAGTGATGCCATGATGAACCTGTTCGGAGACCCCGCCATCTGGCTGCCCTTCGCCTTTGCGGTGCTGATGGGCATCTCGATCCTGGTCTATGTCGTCCTCGACGGCTTCGACCTCGGCGTGGGGCTGCTGTTCCCCTTTGCCGAAGCCGACGAGCGCGACCGCATGGTCGCCTCGATCGGCCCGTTCTGGGACGCCAATGAGACCTGGCTGGTCATGGCAATCGGCATCCTGCTGGTCGCCTTTCCGGTCGCGCATGGCACGATCCTGACGGCGCTCTACCTGCCGGTCGCGGTGATGCTGATCGGGCTGATCCTGCGCGGCGTCGCGTTCGAGTTCCGCGTCAAGGCACCGACGCGCCATCGCAGCGCGTGGAACCGCGCCTTTTTCGCGGGCAGCCTGATGGCCTCGCTGTCGCAGGGCTTCATGCTGGGGCTCTATGTCACCGGGCTGGTCATCACGCCCGCGACCATCGCCTTTGGCATCCTCACGGCGCTGTTCCTGACCGTGGGCTACAGCTTCATCGGCGCAAGCTGGATCATCGCCAAGGCCGAGGGGCCGCTGCAACGCAAGGCGGTCGGCTGGGCGCGAGGCGGGATCTGGGGGGTGCTGTTCGGCATCGCCGCGATTTCGATGGCCACGCCGCTGGTCAGCGGTCGGATCTGGGACAAGTGGTTCTCGTTCCCGTCGATCCTGTATCTGTCGCCGCTGCCGATCCTGTCGGGGGTGCTGCTGTATCTGCTGTGGCGCGTCCTGCAGCGCCTGCCCCTGCCGGGCGACCGTTGGGCCTGGGCGCCGTTCACGATCGGCACCGGTCTGTTCATGATGGCCTTCGGCGGGCTGGCCTATTCCTTCTATCCCTATGTCGTCCCCGAGCGGATGACGATCTACGAGGCCGCCTCGGCCCCGGAAAGCCTGATCATCATTTTGGTCGGTGCGCTGATCGTCCTGCCGATCATCGCGGCCTATTCGATCCTCGCCTATACGGTCTTCCGCGGGAAGGCGACGCAGCTGACCTATTACTAGGGTCGGCCCTGCGGCCCGGCGCAAGGTCGGGCCGCAGGCTGGTATCAGTTCACGAAGGCGTCGATCAGTTCGACCACGGCCAGAACGCGCCGCGTCTGGGGATCGATGCGATAGGCGCGGTCGCCGTCGCGGTAATAGCGCCAGTCCGGGCTGGTCCGCAGATCGTAGCGGGCCGGGTCGCGGATCAGGATGTAATCGCCGACACGCAGCACATCGCCCACGCGCGGGCCGGATGCGCCCTGACGCGCCTGACCCGGCGGAATGCAGGGCGGGTTCTTCTTGGCCAGGCCGGGCGGGCAATGTCCTGCCTGCGCCAGATGGGCGTGATGCGGCCCCTTGCCATTGCCCTTGCCGGGACCGGCCATGGCGGGCGCCGCGGCGATGGACAGGGCCGCCGCCAGAAGGACGGCCACGGACGGAACGGTCTTCTTCTTCATCTTTCTCTCCGTTGCGGAACGGTCTGTGGCAAGGATAACCCCTTCGGCCGATGAAGGTCCTGTCACGCTGTCGGGATCGGCAGGGTTCCGCCAAGGCGCAGCGGTTCTGGCAAACGTGCCCACCGGCCCCTATCTTCCCCGCAACCCCCTTCCGCATGGTGATCCCGGTATGAATCCCCACGATCTTGCCGCGCTGCGTCTTCTGGCCCGGGCCGAGGGCGCGCTGTGCACCCTGACCCGGATCGAGGGCAGCTTCTCGCGCGCGACGGGCGCCCATTTGGCGGTGGCGTGGGACGGGCGGATGCGCGGCGCCCTGGCCGATGGCTGTCTCGAGGCCGAACTGGCGCTTCAGGCGCAGCGGTTGAGGGGGCGGGAGGCCACGACGCTGCGCTACGGGCGCGGCTCGCCGGTGATCGACTTCCGACTGCCCTGCGGCAGCGGTCTGGACATCCTGATCGACCCCGCCCCCGACCGGCGGGCGATCCGCGCCGTGCTGCGGGACCTGGCCGCCCGGCGGCCCGCGGTGCTGGCGCTGCCCGACCCGGCGCTGCCGCAGCGCCTGTGCCTGCCGCCCCTGCAGCTGGAGGTCTTCGGCGCGGGTCCCGAATGCCGCGCCCTGTCGCGGCTGGCGCGTGTCATGGGCATCGCCTCTGCGCTGCACCCGTCGGGCCGCCCGCCCGCCCGCCGCCCCGACCCGTGGACGGCGGTCCTGCTGCTGTCGCACGACCATGAACGCGACGAGCCGATCCTCGACTGGGCGCTGGACAGCGAGGCCTGCCACATCGCCGCGATCGGCGGCGCCCGCGCCCGGCAGCGCCGGGCCGAACGTCTGGCCGCCCGCCATGACCCCGGCAGCCTGTCGCGCCTGCGCAGCCCCGCCGGCCTGATCCCCGCGACACGCGATCCCGCGACGCTGGCTCTGTCCGTCCTGGCCGAGGCCGTGGCCGCCCATCAGGCGCAGGTCGCGGCCTTCGCCGATGGTCAGGGCGCGCGCCTGCGGGGCTGAGCGCAGGCTTTACCTTTGCCCGGCCTTGCGCCTATCTGGCCTGATCTGGCAGCGGGGTGCGGCATGAGCGAAGGCGGGATCACCATCCTGACGATGCGTTGGGGGACGCTCTATTCCTCGGACGACGTGAACCGGTTGGCGGCGCAGGTCCGCCGCCACCTGTCGCGACCGCACCGCTTCGTCTGCTTCACCGACGACCCGACCGGGCTGGACGACCGCATCACCGCGCTGCCCCTGCCCGAGCTGGGCCTGCCCGAAGGCAGCCGCGACACGCGCTGGCGCAAGCTGGCCCTGTTTCGCCGCGATCTGGGCGGCCCCGAAGCGGCCCTGTCCGGGACGGCGCTGTTTCTGGATCTGGATCTGGTCATCGTGGAGGATCTGGCGCCCTTCTTCGATCTGCCCGGCGATTTCCTGATCCTGCGCGACGACGACCTGTTCCGGCCCAAGCCCCTGCGCCGCCTGAACCCGTCGCGCGACCGCTTCCTGCACATGGTCGGCAATACCTCGGTCTTCCGCTTCACCGTCGGAGCCCATCCCGAGGTGCTGGAGACCTATCTGGCCGATCCTGCCGCCGCCGCCGCGCGCTATGAACACGAACAGCAGATGGTCAGCGACATCCTCGACCGGCAGGGGCGGCTGCGCTACTGGCCGGCGGGCTGGTGCGTCAGCTTCAAGAACGATTGCGTCGGGCGCTTCCTGACCAGCTGGCTGCGCGACCCGATCTGCCCGCCCGGTGCCAGAATCGTGTTGTTCGCGGGCTCGCCCAAGATGGGGGACGTCCTTGCCGGACGCGGGGGCCGGTGGTATCGGCGCATCGGCAATATCGACTGGTTGCGCCGCGCCTGGTCGGGCGCCGCGTGACAGGGCGCCTGACTGAAGGTAGATCCATGCTGATTGTGACGGGCTCCGACAACAATTACGTCCCCGGCGTTCTGGTGCTTGTCGCCTCGGCCGCGCTGCATAACCCCTCGGCGCGCTTCGCGGTGCTGGATATGGGGATCAATCCCGAGAACCGCGCCCGAATCGACGCGCTGGCGCATCGGCTGGGCGTCTCGCTGCGCCGGGTCGAGGTGTCCGAGGATCATTTCGACCACCTGCTGATCAAGCGCGACCACCTGACCCGCAGCACCTATCTGCGCCTGCTGATCCCCGACCTGTTCCCCGACGAGGACCGGGCGATCTACATGGATTGCGACATGGTCGTCATGGGCGATCTGTCGGAACTGGATCAGGTCGAGCTGGGCGACGCGCTGATCGCCGCCGTTCCCTGCCCCAGCCCCGACCCGTTGGAGGTCGAGGCGACGGGCCACATGTTGGGCACCTATGTCAATGCGGGGCTTCTGGTGATGAACCTGCCGCTCTGGCGGCAGGAGCGCGTGGCCGAGACCTGCATGCGGCTGCTGTCCGACCCGGACCGCCCGCTTCTCAGCGAGGACCAGTCCGCGATCAACATCATCGCGCGGGGGCGCATGCGGCTGCTGGACCCGCGGCTGAACGTCTATTCCGATCCCGGCTCTTACCCGCAGAGCGCCGATTTCCCGCAGGCCCCGCTGGTCCTGCATTACGTGGTCAACAACAAGCCCTGGGCGCTGCCGACGCCTCTGGGGCGGATCTGGCAGTTCCATGCGGACCGCATCGCGGACCTGATGCCGCCGCGATGCAAGCTCAGCCTGCGCCGCCGGCTGTCCCTGCTGAATCGGGACCGCAAGATGCTGCTGGGCCTTGCCTTGGGCCGCGGGAAATACCGCATCCGCAAGAACACGCTGGCCTTGATGAACGGCCCCGTCACCGAGGCCTATCTGCTGCGGGCCGCCCGGCTGGCGCGCTAGGCGCGCCGGGCGTCCCGCACCGCCGGCTCAGGCCGGATCCTTGGCATAGCGCAGATAGGGCAGCTTGATGTCGAGGGGGCCGAACTTCTCCTCGGCGGCCTTGTCGTCCAGCGCCAGCGCCACGATCACGTCCTGACCCGGCACCCAGTTCGCGGGCGTCGCCAGCGGCACGCCGTCGGTCTTGCGGACCGCATCCAGCGCACGCAGGATCTCGGCGAAGTTGCGGCCGACCGACATGGGATAGGTCATCGTCAGGCGGACCTTCTTGTCGGGGCCGATGATGAAGACCGTACGGACGGTCGCGGAATGCGCGGGCGTGCGGCCTTCGGTCGGCAGGTAGTAATCGGCGGGCAGCATGTCATAGGCCTTGGCCACGGCCAGATCGCTGTCGTCGATGATCGCGAAATTCGCCGGCACACCCGCCACCTTGGCGATGTCGGCCTTCCATTTGCGGTGATCGTCCACGCTGTCCACCGAGACGCCCAGAACCTTGGTGTTGCGGGCCTCGAATTCGGGGGCCAGCTGCGCGACGGCGCCGAATTCCGTCGTGCAGACCGGGGTGAAGTCGCGCGGATGACTGAACACGATGGCGTAGCTGTCGCCGATCCAGTCATGGAAGCGGATCGTGCCTTCGGTCGATTCGGCCGTGAAGTCGGGGGCGATGTCGTTGATGCGCAGGGACATGGCCTGTCCTTTCGGTTGGTTGGCTCGGGCTGAACATAAGCAGCCCGCGCGGGAATGCCAGAGCATCGGGGGCGGGCATTCTGACCGGATGGCGGGCGGGGTGCCGCCGGAACCGGCCTTGCGGCGGGCGGCTTGCGGTGACAGGCTTTGCACGAAACGCAGATGGAGGAACAGATGGCCGACATGCTGGACAAGCGCAGCTTCTATATCGACGGCGCCTGGGTGGCGCCCGCCGCGCCGCGCGATCTCGAGGTGATCGACCCCTCGACCGAAGAGCCGGTCGCGGTGATCTCGCTTGGCGGACAGGCCGATACGGACCGCGCCGTGGCCGCGGCCAAGCGCGCCTTTCCCGCCTGGGCCGCGACGCCGCCCGCCGAGCGGCTGGCCCTGGTCGAGAAGATCCTGGAGATCTACAAGCGCCGCGCCCCCGACATGGCCCGTGCGATCACGCTGGAGATGGGCGCACCGGCCGACATGTCCCTTGGCGACCAGGTCGATTCGGGCAGCTACCACATCCGCAACTTCATCACCGCCTTTCGCGATTTCCGCTTCGTGCGCCCGCTTGGCGATCACGCCCCGACCAGCATGGTCGCGTGGGAGCCCGTGGGCGTGGTCGGCCTGATCACCCCTTGGAACTGGCCGATGAACCAGGTGACGCTGAAGGTCATCCCGGCATTGCTGGCGGGCAATGCCTCAGTGCTGAAGCCGTCCGAGATCGCGCCGCTGTCCTCGATGGTCTTTGCCGAGATCCTTGACGAGGCCAGGGTGCCGGCGGGCGTTTTCAACCTGGTGAATGGGGACGGGGCCGGCGTCGGTAGTCAGCTTTCCGTCCATCCCGATGTAGAGATGATCAGCTTCACCGGCTCGACCCGGGCAGGGATCGCGATCAGCAAGGCCGCGGCGGACAGCCTGAAGAAGGTCTGTCTGGAACTGGGCGGCAAGGGCGCGAATCTGGTCTTTGCCGATGCCGACGACAAGGCGGTGGTGCGCGGGGCGCGCCACTGCTTCTACAACAGCGGTCAGTCCTGCAACGCGCCGACCCGGATGCTGGTCGAGCGTTCGGCCTATGACCGGGCCGTCGAGATCGCCGCGCAGGTCGCCAACGAGACCGCCGTGGCCAGCGCCCACCAGCCGGGCCGCCATATCGGCCCCGTCGTCAGCAAGCAGCAATGGGAGAAGATCCAGGGCCTGATCCAGGCGGGGATCGACGAGGGCGCGCGTTTGGTCGCGGGCGGGACGGGCCTGCCCGAGGGCGTCAATCGCGGTTATTTCGTCCGGCCCACGGTCTTTGCCGACGTGACGAACGACATGACCATCGCCCAGCAGGAGATCTTTGGCCCGGTCCTGTCGATCATCCCCTTTGACAGCGAGGAAGAGGCCGTCCGGATCGCCAATGACACACCCTATGGCCTGACGAACTATGTCCAGTCGCAGGACGGCGCCCGCCGCAACCGTGTGGCGCGGCAGTTGCGGTCTGGCATGGTCGAGATGAACGGCGTCTCGCGCGGGGCGGGTTCGGCCTTTGGAGGAGTCAAGATGTCGGGCCGTGCGCGCGAGGGCGGCGTGATGGGGCTTGAGGAGTTCATGGACAGCAAGGCGATCAGCGGCTGGGACACGGACGCCTGATTGCCTGCCCTGACGGGCAGGCGAAGCCGGGGGGACTTCACGTCCCCCCGGACCCCCCTGTGGGATATTTCAACCAAGGCAAAGGGGCTTGCGTGTGCTCTGCCCGAGGGGGCGAGGCGGGGCATGGCCCCCGCGAAAGATGGTCCCCTAAATGGGGACCGGCTTTCGCTGCCACCGCCCGGCAGGGCAATTCCGCAGGCTGTTCGTCCGGGGCTGTGGTGGCGGAGGCTCAGCCGATTTCCGCCAGGAAGATGTAGCCCGCGCCGTAGATCGTCTTGATCAGGCGGGGGTTCTTCGGGTCTTCGCCCAGTTTCGTCCTGAGCCGTGAGATGCGGACATCCATCGCGCGGTCGAAGCTGTCGCCCGCTGCCCCGCCGAGCGCCTCGAGCATCTGGGCGCGGGTGATCAGGCGCCGGGGATTGTCCGTGAAGAGCCGCAGCACCTCGGCCTCGGCATGGCTGAGGGGTGTTTCTGTGCCGTCCGGCGCCGTCAGCATGTAACGGTCGAAATCCGCCTGCCAGCCCGCGAAGCGCAGGTTCTGGGCGCGGGCCGTCTGGCCCTGGGCCGGGCGGCGCAGGCGGGCGCGGATGCGCGCCACGACCTCGGCGGGCTCGAAGGGCTTGATGATGTAGTCGTCCGCGCCCAGTTCGAGGCCCGTCACCCGGTCCTGCACCTGCGCGCGCCCCGAGATGATGATGATGGCCGCCCCCGTGTCGCTGGCCAGGCGGTGGACCAGTGCCAGCCCGTCGCGGTCCGGCAGGCCCAGGTCGATCAGGCAGGCATCGGGGGTGATGCGGCGCAGCGCGGCCTCGAATTCGGTGGCGCGGGCGAAGGATTGGGTGCGGAAGCCTGCATCTTCCAGCGCGGCCGACAGCAGGCGGCGGATTTCCGGCTCGTCGTCGAGGATCGCGATCAGGGGCGTGTCGGTCATGGCAGGGCCTTTGTTGCGGCGGCCAGCGCGGCGGCGAGGCGGGCGGGCGGGAAGGGTTTCGTCAGCACCGGCCCGTCGGCCCTGTCGCGAAGGGCGTCGCCCGCCGGCAGCGAGGTCATCAGCACCAGCGGCAGGCCGCGTCCGGCCAGGTCATGGCCCAACCCGTCGCCCAGCTGGATGTCGGACAGGATCAGCGTCAGGCCCGGCAGGTCAGACAGCGCGCGCGCCTCGGCCAGCGAGGCAGCCTCGATCACCGAATGGCCCAGACCAGTCAGCTGGTCGCGCACCTCGGCGCGGATCGCGTCGTCATCCTCGGCCAGAAGCACCATCTGCGGCGCGACCGGTCGCCAGGGCAGGCGCAGCGTCACCCGCGCGCCGCCGCCGGGGTCGTTGTCCAGCCGCAGCGTGCCGCCCGCCAACTTGGTCTGGTCATAGACCATCGACAGGCCCAGCCCCGACCCGCGCCCCTTCTTGGTGCTGTAGAAGGGTTCGGTCGCGCGCTTTAGCGCCTCGGGCGTGAAGCCGGGCCCGGAATCGGCGACGGTCAGTTCCAGCCATTCGCCGTTCCGGCGGGCCGACAGGGTGATCCGCCCTGGCCCGGTCATGGCGGCATTGGCGTTCAGGATCAGGTTCAGCAGCGAATCCTGCAGGGCTCCGGGGTCCAGAAGCACCTGGCCCTCGGGCAGGTCCAGATCCAGATGAAGCTCCTTGCCCTCGGTCAGGCTGGGCCTGGCCAGCCGGGCCAGTTGCGGCAGCAGCCGCGACAGAAGCGCGGGTTCGGGCGTCAGGTCGCGCGGCGCGCTGATCCGCGACAGGCCCTCCAGCAGGGCGACGCCGCGGCGGGCCGCGGCCAGCGTCGCCTCGACATCCTCGGCCGCGTCTGCGGGCAGGTCGCGGGCGGCCAGACGCGATTGCAGCCCAAGGATGATGGTCAGCAGGTTCCCGAAATCATGCGCCATCCCGGAGGTCAGCTGCGCGGCCAGGCTGCGGCGGCTGGCATGGGCCAGCGCCTCGCGGGCCTGCACCTCGGCCGAGACATCGGTGGACAGGATATAGACGCCCTGGCCCTCGCGGTCGGGCGTCAGGGCGATGCGGATGCGCCGCCCGGATATGGGATGCGTGATCTCGAAGACCTGCGCCTCGCCTGCCAGCGCCCGGCGCATATGGGGTTCCAGCGTCGCGAAGGTTTCCGCGCCATGGGCCTGTTCCACCGTCTTGCCGACGATGTCGCTGGCCGCCCCCGGAAAGACCGAGGCCAGCCTGCGGTTCGAGAAGGTATAGCGGAACTGCGCGTCCATATGGGCGATATGGGCGGGGACCATCTCGGTCACCTGCCGCGTTCGGGCCTCGGTCCGGGTCAGGATGCGTTGCGCCTCGGACAGGGCGGCATTGGTGGCGGCCAGCTTTCGGTTCGCCGCCGCCAGCCGTTCGGCATGGTGCAGCACTTGGTCGGACAGCGCATCCGAGCGCGCCCGCAGCAGCGCCTCTTGCTGCTTGATGTCCGTGATGTCGGTATAGACCGTGACCCAGCCGCCCTGCGAGAGGGGCGCGCCCTCGACCGCGACCCACCGGCCATCGGCGCGTTCGCGTTCGAAATAATGCGGCCGGAAGGCGCGGGCCTGTTCGACGCGGAAGGCCACCGCCGAATCGGGGTCGGGCTGGGGGCCGTATTCGCCGCGCAGGACCAGAAAGCGGATCGTGTCCTCGAAGCGCGTGCCGGGCAGGGTCAGCGCGTCGGGCAGATCGAACATCGCCTGATACTGGCGGTTCGCCACCCGCAGCCGCAGATCGGCGTCAAAGATCGACAGGGCCTGACCGATCAGGTTCAGCCCCGACCGGATCAGCTCGGCCTCGATTTCCGCCTGTGTCAGCGCCGTGTCGATCACCGGCTGGTGCATGGCCCCGTCCCCCCTGGCTGCCCCCCTTGTCGGGGATAGCACCCTGCGTCACGCGCCGAAAGCGCCGTAACATTTCGTTGGAATCCGGCAAAACTGCGGCAAGGATTGCGGACAAGACTGGGCCCGTTCGCACAAGGGCGGGGAGGCCCGGCGGACAGGCGCGATCCGCGCATGAGGGAGGAAACATGGCAGAGCGGCTGACGCCTTCGGGCGAATTGCGATCTGTGCCCGCGCTTCTGGCGCGGAATGTGGCCCGTTTCGGCAACCGGCCCGCCTATCGCGAAAAGGAATTCGGGATCTGGCAAAGCTGGACCTGGGCCGAGGCCGCAGACGAGATCCGGGCGTTGGCCCTTGGGCTTCTGGCGCTTGGCCTGAAGCCGGGCGATCACATGGCGATCATCGGCCGCAACCGCCCGGCGCATTACTGGGGCATGATCGCGGCGCAGATGTGCGGCGCGGTGCCGGTGCCGCTGTATCAGGACGCGGTCGCCGAAGAGATGGCCTATGTGCTGGGCCATTGCGGCGCGCGCTTCGTGCTCTGCGGTGATCAGGAGCAGGTCGACAAGGTGCTGGAGGTCGGCCAGACCGTCCAGGGGATCGAGCAGATCGTCTATACCGACAAGCGCGGCATGCGGAAATACGACCATTCCAGCATGAACGCGCTGGCCGATGTGCAGGCCGAGGGCCGCGCCGCCGCGCAGCGTCTGGGGCCGGAACTGGACCGGCGCATCGCCGCGCTGGACTACGATTCGACCTGCGTGATGCTGTATACCTCGGGCACGACCGGCAAGCCCAAGGGCGTGGTCCTGTCCAACCGCAACATCATCGAGACCGCGAAGAACAGCGCCGAGTTCGACGGCCTGGACCAGCGCGAGGAGATCGTGGCCTATCTGCCTATGGCCTGGGTCGGCGATTTCATCTTTTCGATGGGTCAGGCGATGTGGTGCGGCTTCACCGTGAACTGCCCCGAGGGCGCGCATACGATGATGACCGACCTGCGCGAGATCGGGCCGACCTACTTCTTTGCCCCGCCCCGCGTCTTCGAGGGCCAGCTGACCAGCGTGATGATCCGGATGGAGGATGCCGGCCGCGTCAAGCGGGCGCTGTTTCGCCATTTCATGGGCGTCGCGCGCCGCGTCGGCCCCGCGCTTCTGGATGGACGCCCGGTCAGCGCGATGGACCGGCTGTCCTATGCGCTTGGCAAGCTTTTGGTGGTCGGGCCGCTGAAGAACACGCTTGGCTACAGCCGCATCCGCGTGGGCTACACGGCGGGCGAGGCGATCGGCCCCGAGATCTTCGATTTCTACCGGGCGCTCGGGATCAACCTCAAGCAGCTTTACGGCCAGACCGAGGCGTCGGTCTTCATCACCCAGCAGCCTGACGGGCAGGTGCGCTCGGACACGGTCGGCGTGCCCTCTCCGGGCGTCGAGGTCCGCATCGCCGAGACGGGCGAGGTGTTCTATCGCAGCCCCGGCACCTTTGTCGCCTATTTCAAGAACCCCGAAAGCACCGCCTCGACCAAGGATCCCGAGGGTTGGGTCGCCACCGGCGATGCGGGCTTCTTCGACAAGGACAGCGGCCATCTGCGGATCATCGACCGCGCCAAGGATGTGGGCCGCATGGCCGACGGGTCGATGTTCGCGCCCAAATATGTCGAGAACAAGCTGAAGTTCTATCCTAACATCCTCGAGGCCGTGGTGATCGGCAACGGGCGCGACTTCTGCACCGCGATGATCAACATCGACCTGACCGCCGTGGGCAACTGGGCCGAACGCAACAACATCGCCTATGGCAGCTATCAGGAACTGGCCGCGCATCCGCAGGTCTATCAGACCATCCGCGAACACGTGGCCGAGGTGAACCGCTCGGTCGCTGCAGACCCGATGCTGTCGGGCTGCCAGATCCACCGCTTCCTGGTGCTGCACAAGGAACTGGACCCCGATGACGGTGAGATGACGCGCACGCGCAAGGTGCGCCGCGCCGTCATCAGCGAGAAATTCGCCGACCTCGTGGGCGCGCTCTATGACGGATCGACCAGCATCTATACCGAGACCGAAGTGACCTACGAGGATGGCCGCAAGGGCAGCATCAAGGCCACCTTGCGCATCGAGGATGCCCCGGTCTTCGGCGACAAGCGCCAGCAGAAGGTGGCCGCCCAATGAACCAGATGAACACCGAAGGTTACGTCACCCCCGATGGCCGCCAGATCGGCGGCGTGCTGATGGAGCTGAAGAACATCACCCTGCGATTCGGCGGCGTGGTGGCGATCAAGGATATCAGCTTCGACATCCGCCAGGGCGAGATCCGCGCGATCATCGGGCCGAACGGGGCGGGCAAGTCCTCGATGCTGAACATCATCTCGGGCTTCTACACCCCGCAAGAGGGAGAGGTCTGGTTCAAGGGCTATCGCCGCGGGCCGATGAAACCCTATCAGGTCGCCCGGCTGGGCATCGCCCGCACCTTCCAGAACATCGCGCTGTTCGACGGGATGTCGGTTCTGGACAACATCATGACCGGGCGGCTGAACCGCATGAAGGCGGGCTTTCTGGCCCAGGCCCTGTGGTGGGGCGGCGCCGAACGCGAAGAGAACGAGAACCGCGAGGCCGTCGAGAAGATCATCGACTTCCTCGAGATCCAGAACATCCGCAAGACGCCCGTCGGCCGGCTGCCCTATGGCCTGAAGAAGCGCGTGGAACTGGCCCGCGCGCTGGCCGCCGAGCCGCAGCTTCTGCTGCTGGACGAGCCGATGGCCGGCATGAATGTCGAGGAAAAGGAGGACATGTCCCGCTTCATCCTCGACGTGAACGACGAGTTCGGCACCACGATCTGCCTGATCGAACACGATATGGGCGTGGTCATGGACCTGTCCGACCGGGTCGTCGTGATGGATTACGGCAAGAAGATCGG
>NZ_JAUVVF010000064.1 GCF_030604785.1 Paracoccus sp. (in: a-proteobacteria)
CGATGCGCCCGCCGTCCCCGGCCCCGCCAGCGCCGCAGGGGGCGGCGCGCAGGCCGCCGCCAGCGACGCCCCTGCCCCGATCACGCCCGAAGAGGTCACCGACCTTGCGCCGCTGACGCTGCAGATCGGCTATGGCCTGATCCCGCTGGCCAGCGGGGCCGAGGGCGGAACGCTCGTCTCGCGCATCACTGCGATCCGGCGCGAACTGTCCCGCGCGCTTGGCATCGTGGTGCCGGGCGTCCGCATCCGCGACGACCTGACCCTGCCGCCCAATGCCTACCGGCTGCGGATCGGCCAGACCATCGTCGCCGAGGACATGGCCTATGCGGACCGCAAGCTGGCTATTCCCGGCCACGGCTCGACCCGCAAGCTGGCCGGGATCGAGGTGCGCGACCCGTCCTTTGGCCTCCAGGCCGTCTGGATCCAGCCGCACCAGCACCCCGAGGCGGAAGCCGACGACCACACCGTCGTCGATGCCGAGGCGGTGATCGCCACCCATCTGGGTCAGGTGCTGCAACGCCACGCCGCCGATCTGCTGGGCGCAGACGACGTGCAGGCGCTTCTGGACGCGCTGAACCAGGCCGCGCCCACGCTGGTGCAGACGGTGGTGCCGAAGCTGGTGCCGCTGCATGTGCTGACGGCCGTGATGCGCCAGCTTCTGGCCGACAAGGTGCCGGTTTCCGACCTGCGCCGCATCCTCGAAGGGCTGGCGCAGATCGCGGGCAGCAATGCCAGCATCCCCGCCCAGGCCGAGGCCCTGCGCCCTGCCCTGATCCCGCTGCTGCTGCAGCAGCTCGCGCCGGTGGGTGCCGTCCTGCCGCTGGTCACGCTGGCACCCGATCTGGAACAGATCCTGATCCGCGCCCGCCGCCCGGCCGAGGACGGCATCTCGCTGGATCCCGGCCTTGCCGCGACGATCCTGTCGGAACTGGCCTCCGCGCAAGAGACAGCGCAGGCCACGGGCGGGCATCTGATGATCGCCGTCTCGCCCGCCCTGCGGCGCTCGCTGGCCGCCTTCCTCAGGCCGCATCTGCCTGACGCGCTGGTCCTGTCGCTGACCGACCTGCCCGAGACGCGCCGCGTCGAGGTGTCGCGCAGCATCGGCATGCCGCAGCAGAGCCTGCCCCAACCCGGAGGACAGGGCGCATGACCCGGCTGACGATCCGAGGCGCCGACACGGCGCAGGCGATGGACGAGGTGCTCCGCGTTCTGGGACCCGACGCGCTGATCCTGTCGACCCGGCAGCATCGCGGCCTAGTCGAGATCGAGGCCGCCTCGTCCGACGAGACCGACCTGACCCCCGCGCCACGACCCGAGCCGAACTTCGCCGCAGCCCTGCTGTCGCAGATGGCCGCGCGCCGGGGCGGCGGGACGCCGGTCGGTTGCCTGCCGCCGCACCTGCCGCGTCGGGTGGTTCTGGTCGGTCCGCCCGGCTCGGGGCGCAGCCTGCTGGCGGCGCGTCTGGCGGCGGCCTCGCTGCGTCTGGCCGATGCACCGCGCCCGCGCCTGATCGCGCCGCGTCCCGACAGCCTGACCCCGCCGGGCGTGCTGTCGCGCCATGCGCGGCTGATGGGACTGGTCCCCGAGCGGCCTGTCTGGCGGCTTGGCGGGGTTCCGCCCCTGCCCGCACCATCTCCGGACGAGGTGCAGATCATCGACCTGTCCGATCTGGACGCCGCCGCTCAGCAGCCGCAGGCCTTGGCGCCTCTGGCCGAACTGCCCGGCACGGTCTTCTGGCTGGTCATCCCGACCGGCCTGCACCCGGACTGGCATGACCGCCTGTCCAGCACATGGGCCGAACGCGCAGCCATGATTGTGCTGACCCGCGCCGATCTCTGCCGGCCCACGGCCGATGATCTGGCCCTGCCCGAGCGCAGCGGTCTGCCGCTCGGGCTGATTGCGGCGGGGACGGGCCTCCTGGACGCGCTGAGCCCGGCCATGTCGCCAGCGCCCGAGCCTGCGCCTGCCGAGCCCGCCCATGAACCCGCCCCGGCGCCCTTGGCGCCGGAAGCCGAACCCGAACCCGAACCCGCGCCCCCCTTGGCGGCGGCGGAAGACGAAATCCCGGCCCGGACCCGTCCGGTCGAAATACCCGCCCCGGCCCCGGATCAGGAGGATTGCGATGTTGCCCCGCGGCTATTCTGAACAGGCATGCAACCCTGAAAAACTGGTCTCGGCACATATGGGCCTGGCCCGGCGGATCGCGTGGCATATCCATGGCCGCGTGAACGGCCGGGTCGAGATCGACGACCTGCTGCAGGTCGCCTATCTCGGCCTTCTGGATGCGGCGCAGCGCTACGTCGCCCAGCCCGGCACGCCATTTTCGGCCTATGCGGGCATCCGCATCCGGGGCGCGCTGATGGACCATCTGCGAAGCCAGTCCAATCTGGCGCGGGCGACGCTGAAGATGACGGCGCGCATCCGCCAAGCCGAGCAATCGCTGGCCCATGCCCTGATGCGTCAGCCCAACGACGAGGAGCTGGCCCGCGCGCTGGACATGCCGGTCGCCGAATTGTCGCGCTGGCGGCGCGAGATCGACAGCGTGCAGACGCGGTCGCTGGACGACGTCTATTCCGACCACCTCTCGATGTTCCGCGACACCACGCCGGGCGCCGAGGAGCTGATGATGCAGGACACGCTGCGCCTGCAATTGCGCGACGCCATCGCTCGCCTGCCGGAACGCGAGGCGCTGGTCCTGCAGCTCTATTTCGTCGAGGAACTGAACGTCTACGAGGTGGCCGAGGTGCTGGGCGTGACCACCGGTCGCGTCTCGCAGATCAAGAAGGCCGCCATCGAGCGCCTGCGCCGCTTCATCGCCGAGGCCGAGACCGGCGCTCCGCCCGCGCCGGTCCTGCCCGCATCGCTGCCCCTGTCACCCAGTGTCTGAGGGCGCCGGAACGCCGAAGGCGCCGCGGATCGCGGCGCCTTCGGGATCGGCCTGTGACAGGGTTTATTCGGCGGCGGCGGGCATGAAGGGCGTGACCTGCACCGTCTGGGACATGCGGTTCAGCCAGTCGCGGGCAGGTCCGGCCAGCCGCGCCGACATGTCGGGGCAAAGCTGGGACAGCGCGGCCAGCGCACGTTCATGGCGCTGCAGGCCCTCGGGCATCGGGCAAAGCCGCCACTCGCCGCCTTCGAGCCGCGCCTCGATCCCGTCGGGGCTGTTGCGGAACCAGAAGATGACGCCGTGCAGCTCGTAGGCCTCGGCGATCTCGTCGGCGGGCAGGTCGCGGCGGCGCAGCAGATGCATGCGGGCGAATTCGACGACCACATCGGTGCTGGCCTCGATGATCTCGGCCGCGATGGCGGTCCAGCCATCCGCCCCGCCGCGCGTGATCGCGCGCCACAGCCCGTCGCCCTGCTCGTCACGGAACCACAGCGCGACCCCGTCCGGATCCTCGGCGACCAGGAAGCTGCGCTCGATCAGCCGCAGCCGGGCAAAGGGCTCCAGATCGGCGCGGGCCTGCAATTCGGGGTCCGCCTCTTCGGGGGAAAGCGGCGCCGCAAGATCATGGCGCATCTTCAGCAGCGCGCCATAGCCGATACCGTCCAGAAGCTCTTGTGCGACGCGGCTCAGCATGATTTCGCGCGACGTGAAGAAGCCCATCGGCGCATCGGCCAGACCGGCGATCCGCATCGCGGTCGCCTCGACCTGGCTGGCCTGCTGTCCGGCCAGCGCCCGCAGAAAGCCCAGCAGCGCCTGCGAGACGATCCCATCGTCCAGCTCGGACAGGCGGTCCAGAAGCGACAGCATCGGCTCGGCCAGAAGGGCCGGACCCATCCGCAGCGTGGCGATCTGGCGTTCAAGGACGCGCGCCAGGATCGCAAGCGTCTCGCGCAGGGCGCGGTTCTGGCTGCCGGCGGGCGCGGCGGAAAGATAAAGCGCGCCGAGCGGCTGTTCATCCGGGCCGGTCAGGACCAGGGACAGATCGACCAGATCCGTGGCCCCCGAGCCCGCCGCCCGCAGCACGCAAAGCGGATCGCCCGTGACGCCCCATTCGGCCTCGGCGGGGCCGACGGTCAGGCCGGCCCCCTCGAGCTTGAGCCGCAGATCGTCCAGATCGTCGACCAGTTGCAGGGTGGCACCCTGCGCGCCGGCCAAGACCCGTGCCGCCTCGACCGTGTCACGCAGGTTCGACGCAACGGTGGCTGGCATGCTGAACATGGGGTGATGGGTCATGGTATCCTCGGCACTGAAACTGTACGGGACAGCATCGCAAAGCACGGAAGTGCGAGCCACGATCCGAAAGCATTGGCGCCTGCACCATGGGGATGACGGACTATACGTCAGGACAGGGGCGGGCGGCACCGCGCTTGCATCGCCCATGCCATGTGCCGTGTCACCATCCTTGCCGCTCTGGTCCTGACCATGCTGCTGCCCCATCAGGGCCGCGCCATGACCGAGCCCCTGCCCGACTGCGAATCGCTGGCCGAAGCGGCCGGAGCCGAGGCGGGCATCCCACCCGGTCTGATGACCGCCATCGCCCATGTGGAATCCGGGCGCAGCCATCAGGGCCGCCTGCGGGCCTGGCCATGGACGCTGAACCAGGGCGGGCGGGGGTCGTATCACGACAGCCGGGCCGAGGCGATGCAGCGCCTGTCGCTGATCCTGGCTAGCGGCGTGACGAATGTCGATATCGGCTGCATGCAGATCAACTGGCGCTGGCACCGGCAGGAATTCGAAAGCGAAGCCGCGATGATGGACCCGGTCGGCAACACGCGCTACGCGGCGCGGCATCTGGCCTCGCTCTACACGCTGCATGGCGACTGGACGCAGGCGGTGGCGGCCTATCATGCGGGCGATCCCAGCCGGGGCGGCCATTATCAGGCCAAGGTCGCGGCGGCTCACCGCGCGCTTGGCCAATCCGCCCCCTATCGCACCGCCTCGGCCGACCCGATCCCCGCCACGCCCAGCCTGCCCGAAGGGGGCGTCTGGATCGACGGCACGCCTGAAATCCTGGGCGAAGCGACCCTGGTCGCCGATGCCTCGGGCTATGCCGAGCCGGTCCATCCCGGCCATGCCGCGCCGCGGATCGCGCGGATGCAAGGCATCCTTGCCGCGCCGCAGGGCCATCTTCTGGCGATCGGGATGGGCGGCGACCTCAGGCAGCAAAGGGCGCCGGGGCTGGGCATGCCGCCCCTGTCGCGGATCAGCGCAGGTAATTGAACAGCGACTGGCCGGTGATCTTGACGAAGGTCTGCTGGGCGGCCTGTTCGGACAGAAGCAGGCTTTGCAGCCGCGTGATCGCCGCCGCCACATCCAGATCCTGCACGGCCGAGACCGATTGCTCGACGACCAGCCGCTGCTGGGCGACGCTGTCCTTCTGCCGGTCGACGGCGGCACCCAGGCTGCCGGCTGCGGCGCGTGCATCGGCCATCCGGGCCACGGCCTCGTCGGCGCGGGCCACCACCTCGTTGATCGACAGATGGGCGGGCCGCATCGAGAGGATCGGGCGCGTCGTCGCGCGCGTGTCGGGGTCGATCTGGCCCATCGACAGGACCGGGCTGCGCTGCGGTCCGCCCTGCTGGTCGCTGAGCGTGATGTTGCCCTCGGCGAACATCAGGACCGAGCGGCCATCCGGCGCCATCTCGGCGCGGATGCCGGTCAGATGCGACGCCTCCGAGATCACGCGCAGCGCGTCGCCGGGCGCGTCGTGGCGCAGGTCCAGCCGCAGCCTCGCGCTGCCCAGGGGGCCGGTCAGCGTCACCTCGACCGCCTGATCCTCGCGTCCTCGTTCCAGCATCAGCCGCGCGCCGTTCTCGGCGCGCAATTCGGGCCGGGCCGACAGCATCGGCTCGGACAGGACGCGGATCAGATCATCGGCCATGGCAAAGATGCCGGTGGCATCGTCGCCGAAGACCTGCCCGCCGGGCAACCCGGTCGGCAGGATCAGCCGGTCGCCAAGCGCCGCCTGGCTGGGTGCGGCGTCGCCGCGATAGCGCACGCCGTCCAGCGTGTCGACGAAGGCCGGCCCCGGCGCCGAACCCGAGAAGAGCGGTCGCCCCGCAATGTCCGAACTGTTCGCCGCCGCCAGCATCGAGGCGCGCAGCGTGATCGCCTCGATCCGCAGCGCGGCGTGCGCTTCGGGGGTCAGGGCGTCGTTGGCGGCGCGCAGGGCGATCTGCTTCAGGCCGCGCACGTTCTCGGTCAGGACCGACAGGGTTTGGTCGGTCAGGGCCAGCCGGTCGCTGGCATCGCGCGCCAGATCCGAGCGCGTCTCAAGCCGGGCGCGCACCTCGCGCAGGGCCGACAATTCCACCGCGCGGGCCGGATCGGCCGAGGGACGCGGATCGTTCACGCCCGACGAGATGCGCGCCTGAAGCGCCGTCGCCTCGGCGGTGATCTTGCTGAAACCGCGCAGGGCGAGGCGGGCGAACAGGGCGTCTCCGATGGTCATGATGCCTCTCAGAACATGCGAAGGAGGGTTTCGAACAGGTCGCGCGCGATGGTCATCGCCTGGGCCGAGGCCTGATAGGCCTGTTGCAGCTGAACCAGCCGGGCGGCCTCGGCATCCAGATCGACGGCGCCAAGTGCGGCGTCGGCGCGCTGCGCGGCCTCGGATGCGGCGCGAGCGGTCTCCAGGCTGCGGGCGGCGGCCTGGGCGCGCAGGCCGGTATCGGCCTGAATGCGCGTCAGCCGGTCGCCCAGGCCCGGCGTGCCGCTGGCCGGATCGCCCACACGCAGCGAGGCCAGGGCCATCGCCATCGCGCCATTGCCCGAACCGGGGCCCGCGGCGACGATCTGGAACCGGTCTCCGTCACGCGCGGTGCCGGTGAATTGCAGCACCATCCCGCCCAGCTCGGCCCGGCCCGCCGCGTCGGCGCGCCCCTCGGCCACCACATGGCCGCTGAGCGTGTCGCGAAGGATCAGGCGGCCAGTGGCGGCATCGGCCACCTCGACCTCCAGCCGGCCCGGATGGGTCGGCGCGGGCCCGGACTGCATGGTGATGCCCATCCGGGGCGCCGCGCCGCCGCTTGCGACCACGATCAGATCCTCGGGCGGCAGTCCGCTCAGCGCGATCTGGCGGCCAAGGGGACCGGTCGAGCCATGGCTGACCTCCAGCGGTGCCCCGCGCGAGGCCATCACAAGCGTGTCGCCATCGACGCGGATGGCCGCATCCGGCCCGCCAAAGCCCGCCTGCGGGATATGGCCCACGACCAGCCCGGTGGCCGGCGCGGCCAGATCCAGTCGCAGCGCGCCCGTCGCCGGGTTGCGGCTGGCCAGCCCCGGAAAGCCCGGCGGCACGTCAAGCCCGCCGCCCGGCAGCAGCCGCAGCGTGTAATCCGCGCCCGCCACCCGCACCGGCAGGTCTGCAGGCAGCGCGCCATTATCGGTCGGCTGGCCGGTCAGCACCATGCGCCCCTGCCCCGGCCCGAAGCCGAAGGCCGCGGCCTGCGCCGTCAGAAGGCCCGCCCCGTCGGTCACGCCCTCGGCCCGGATCACCAGCCGCATCGAAGCGTCCAGCGCCGCCGTGACGCGCCCCGGCTCGGGGCCGTCGATCACCGGCTCGCCGTTCTGGAACCGCAGACGATAGGTCGCGCCGTCGACCTGCAGGGGCAGGAACGCCCCCTCGGGCGGCAGCGCGGACAGGGGCGCCGAAATCGCCTCGGCGACGGGCGCCTCGGCGCGCAGCAGCGTCGCCATGGTCAGCGCGATCTGGCGGGCGGGGGTCGCGGGGGCAAAGGCCGCCTCGGCGGTGATGCCGTTCAGGGTGACCGACAGGGCCTGCCCGCCCTCGGCCAGGCCAGGGATCGCGGGCAGATCCAGACGGGCCACCGCGCCGGCCGCGCTGAAGCGCACGGGTGCGGGCGCGACGGGGGCCGAAACGGCGCCCCCCTCGATCTGGAAGCCCGCCGCATGGGTCAGCATGACGGTCCCGCCTTGCCGCCAGGCCTGCCCGGCGGGCAGATCGGCGGGCAGGCCCAGACGCTGGCCCTCGGGCGTGGCGGGGGCAAGCTGCAGCGCCCCCTGACGGTGGATCAGCGTGATGTCGTGGCCCTGATCCTGCACCAGCAGCAGGCGGCTGCCATCGGGGGCCATCTCGGCGCGGATGCCGGTCGCCGGCGCGGCGCGGTTCAGCGCCTCGGCCAGGGGCGCCGGATCGTTGCCGGTCAGAAGCGCCTCGATCCGGACCGGGTTGCCGTTCAGCCCGACCAGATCGAACGAGACCGGGCCGGCGCCCAGCCCCGAGACCTCAAGCGCGGTGCTCGCCTCGGCGGTCATGCCCGGCAGCGCGGCGTTCAGCCGCCCCGCGATCACGGCGGCGCTGGCCCCTTCGGGCAGCGCGATCCGGGCGCTGCGGCCGGACAGATCGGCCAGGTTCAGCCTGGCGGGAGGCGCGACCGGCAGGGCGCCGGGCGCCCCGATGACCGGAGAGGGCGCGGGAACCTGCGCGCGATGCAGCGCCTCGGCCCCGGTCAGCGCGACCGTGGCGCCGCGATAGCCCGCCCCGTCCAGCACCAAGGGCGAGGGGTCGTAGACCGCGCCGGGCAGAAAGCCGTTCTCGGGCGTCAGCAACGCTGCCGCCTCGGCCGCCGAGAGCGGGGTTCCCGCGACATGGCGTCCGTTGCGGGTCAGGATCTGCATCGTGCCCGAAACCGGCTGGCCGGGCTCGGCCAACCCGGCGATCAGGCCCGACGGCCCCAGAAACTGCGCATCGGGCAAGGGGGCTCCGGCGGGGCGGGTCAGCCGCAGCGTGTCGCCCTGCGCCTCGGCCACCAGGCCGAGCGAGGCGAGGCTGCGCCCCTGATCGTCGGTCAGCCCGCCATTCAGCGCGGCGGCCATCGCGGCGGCATCGCCAAGGCCCGCAAGGTTGAAACTGCCATCGGGCATGACCAGCGCCTGCGCGCCCGCGGCCGGGGACAGGGTCAGCGCGGGCGCGCGGCCAAGGCTGGCCACCGTCACCGCCTGCGTGCCGGCCGGGATGAGGCCCACCACCCCGCCCAAGAGGTCCATCGGCTGCGTCTGCCCGGACAGCGTCGGGATCGGCGCGGCGGGCGGCGGCTGAAGCAGCGCCGTCAGCTGCGCCGAACCGGTATTGCCCGGCTGCGCCGCCGCCGCAAAGGCCGAGGCCGCCGCCAGCGCCGCGGGATCGGTCAGCACCAGCCGCAGATCGGCGGCATGGCCCGTGACCGGGCGCAGCGCGATCCGGTCGCCGTCGCGGGCCGCGCCCGCGATGCGGACCAGCACGCCGTCCAGCAGCAATTCCTCGCGGCCCGAGCCCAGTTCCGCGCCTTGCGCATCCAGCGCGCGCCACAGGCCCTGCGCGCCGTCAAAGACAAGATCGATCGGCGCGCGGGTTCCGCTGGCCGCCATAGTGGTGAGCGCGACCTGCACGCGGCCGGAATTGCCCGCCGCCGGGTCCGCGCGCCAGCCGTCATTGGCCAGCATGTCGCCGCCCGGCGTGCCGCGCAGATCGACCCCGCCGCGATGGATGCGGTTGATCGAATTCGTCATCTCGCGCGCGAAGGCGTCCAGTTCGGCCGCGGCCATGTCCAGCGCGCCAAGCGCCCGCGACATTCCCGCCAGACTGCCCGAGGCCAGCAGCCGGGACTGCGTGACCTGCCCGTCCGAGGCCCGCACATGCAGGGTCAGCATGTCCTCTCCGGTCACCGACAGCGCAGCGGGGCGCACGCCCTCCAGCAGCAGGGGTCCGGCCTCGCTGCCCAGACGGATCGTCGGACGGCCCGCCACGCCGAGCGTGACCGAAATCGGCAGGATGCGCGCCAGTTCGGTCAGCGTCGCGTCGCGCCGGTCGGCCAGTGCGTGGGCGCCCTCGCCCGCCTCGGACATGCGGCGCGAGATGACGGCCAGTTCCTCCAGCAGGCCCTGCGCGGCCTCGGCCTGCGCGGCGGCGTCGACCAGCATGTCGCGGCGCAGGGTCTGAAAGCCCCGCCCCAGCCCCGAGACGGCATCCGTCAGCGCCGCCGCCTGTTGCAGCACAAGCCCGCGCGTCGTCATGTCGGTCGGATTGGCTGCCAGCCGCGCCAGCCCGTCGAAGAAGGCGCGCATCGTGCCGTCGACGCCCTCGTCTCCGGGGATCATCAGCGTCTCGATGGCGGTCGCCCCCGCCAGATGCGCCTGGGCGGCAGCCTCGCCGCCCTGCGTGTTGCGCGCGCGATCCGCGACCAGTGCGTCGAAGGCGCGGCGCACCTCGGCCAGGCTGACGCCCTGCGGACCAGAAGGCATTGTCGTCGGCGTGCTCTGCGCGCCGTGCTGCGTCACGGTCGCCACATCGCGGCGGCGGAAACCCTCGGTGTTCACGTTGGCGATGTTCTCGCCGACCGTGGCCAGCGCGGTGCGATAGGCGAGGATGCCGCTGCGGCCGATATCCAGAAGGTTGCTCATGGTGCGTCACCTGCGGCAGACGGCGCGAATTGCCGCGCGATGGCTTCGGCCAGTCCCAGACCCGCCGCCCCGGCCGAGGCCTTGGCCAGCTGGCTGTCCAGCATCTCCTGCGCCGAGGTGACGGCGCTGCTGCCGGTCAGGCTGTCGCCCGGCAGACCCGCCCGCCCGGCCTTGAGCAGCTCTGACAGGAACAGCGCCTCGAAGCCCTGCGCGGCCTGCATGATCTGGTCGCGGTCCGGGCGGTCCGGGGCGCTAATCGGCATTCCGGCAGAGGCGGCGGTGATCTGCATGGCGTGACCCTAGATGATGACAAGCTCGGCGCGCAGTGCCCCCGCCTCGCGCAGCGCGTCGAGGATCGCGACCAGATCGGCCGGGCTGACGCCCACCGCGTTGATCGCATCGACGAGGCTGGACAAGGTCACGCCGGCATCGAAGACGAAGGCGCGCGCCGCCGGCTGGTTGACGTCGATCTGCGTGTCGGGGGTGACGACGGGATCGCCCGGCGTGATGACCGTGCCGCCCGGCCCGGTGGCGGCATTGGTGCCCTGGGCCACGTTGAAATCCTCGGTCACACGCACGGTCAGCGAGCCATGCGTCACCGCCGCAGGCGAGACGCGGACATTGCCGCCGATCACGACCGTCCCGGTGCGGGCGTTGATCGCCACGCGCGCAGGCGGCGCGTCAGGCGTCACCTCGATATTCTCAAGCGCACCGGCAAAGGCCACGCGCCGCCCCGGATCGGCGGGCGCATACACGCTGATCGAGGCCGCATCCACCGCGATCGCGGTGCCCTGCCCGAAGGTTGCATCGATGGCGCGCACCACGGCGGCCGCGGTCGAGAAATCGGGCCTGTGCAGGTTCAGCACTAAGAAGTCGGACGACTGGAACGGCGATTCCACCGCGCGTTCGACCGTTGCCCCGCCGGGAATGCGCCCCACTGTGGGGATGTTGACGGTCAGGGACGAGCCGTCATTGCCTTCGATCCCCAGCCCGCCGACGGCCAGATTGCCCTGCGCGATGGCATAGATCTCGCCATCGGCGCCCAGAAGCGGCGTCATCAGCAGCGTGCCGCCCTTGAGCGACTTGGCCTGTCCCACGGTCGAGACGGTCACGTCGATCATCTGACCGTCGCCCAGACCGACGAGGCCGCCCCCGAGACCGAGGATCAGGCCGACCGTTGGGCACAGCTGAATGCCGGGGTGGACCTGTCGGCCGAAACGCTGGAGCGCATCGGCGAGATCGCC
>NZ_JAUVVF010000022.1 GCF_030604785.1 Paracoccus sp. (in: a-proteobacteria)
CCGGGACATCCTGGAATGGACCGAGGCCGTGCTGGTCAGCGACGATCCCGCCAAGGGGCTGGGCCGGGCCGCGCGGGACGATCTGCTGATGGGCAGGCTGTCGGCGCTGGTGGACGGGGTCGAAAGCCGGCTGGAGGTCGTCTCGGCCTATCTGATCCCCGGCGCGCGGGGGGCCGCGATGTTCGGCGATCTCGCACAGGCGGGGCGGCGGGTGAGGCTGGTCACGAATTCGCTCGAGGCGACGGATGTGCCCATCGTGCATTCGGCCTGGATGCGCTATCGCGCCGATCTGGTCGCCCGAGGGATCGAGGTGCTGGAACTGCGCTCGCGCCCCGGCGCGCGGGCCGAACGCGAGGATTTCAGCCTGGCGCAGGTGCTGACCGGATCGACCTCAAGCCTGCATGCCAAGACATTCGCCATCGACGGCAGGCGCATCTTCATCGGGTCGTTCAACCTGGATCCGCGCTCGGCCATGCTGAACACCGAGATGGGCGTGCTGATCGAAAGCCCCCGCATCGCCGGGTCGCTGTCGGCCGCCTTGGACGATGCCAGCCTGTTCTATGCGGTCACGCCTGCCCCTGCCGGCGGGATCGAATGGCGCGAGACCGGCCCCGACGGCGCCGAGCAGGTCCATCGGCAGGAACCGAATGCCAGCCTGTTCCGCCGCGTCTTCGTCAGGGTGGGAAGCTGGCTGCCGGTGGAATGGATGCTGTAGGGTGCCGCAGCGCGTCACGCCATCTTGCGCCGGTTCTTGACGCAGGGCTCGGCCAGGTGGCGGGCTGCCTGCGGGGTCATGCCCAGTTCCTCGCAGATGCGCAGGATCAGCCGTTTCAGGTCCGCATCCGTCCGCTCGATCTCTGGTTCCACTGATGGTCCTTTCCTGCAAGGGCGCCGCGTCCCGGACGGGGCGCGAATGCCTTGCCTCTCTCATGTGGGGCCTGACGGCGCGATTTGAAAGCGCGACCGCCTGCGCCACCCCTTGAAGCCGGGGCGTGCATCATCCATATACCATCCATGTGGATGGTGTGACATGAAGCCGACAAAACCGCTCGACAACGAGAAGATCACGATCAACCTGGGCCATGTGGATCTGGGCCGGATCGACCTGCTGGTGCAGGAGGGGTTCTACGCGAACCGCAGCGACTTCATCCGCACCGCCATCCGCAACCAGCTTGCGGGCGAGGCCGATGCCGTCAGCCGCTCGATCGAGCGGCACATGCTGCAATTGGGCCTGCGCGACGTCACCCGGCAAGAGCTGGAGGACGCCGTCGCCAAGGGCGAGCGGCTGCACATCAAGGTGGTCGGGCTGGCGCGGATCGCCCCGGACATCACCCCCGACCTGGCGCAGGCGGCGATCGCATCGCTGACGGTGCTGGGCGCGCTGCAGGCCTCGCCTGCCGTCAAGGCGGCCCTGAAGGACCGCATCACCTAGGGGCTCGAGAGCCCGGAGACCTGACCATGAACAACGCTTTCGCAGCGGCGATGAGCCGTGCGCTGGAACAGACGCGCGCCGGCAACAGCGCCGAGGCCACGCGCATCATTCAGGCGGCCTTGGGCCAGGGCAGCGCCGCGCAGGGCGGCTTGCCCCTGCCCTCTCCTGCCCCGATGGCGGCGCGCCCACGCATCGAGGATGCCGAGCTGGTCGCCGTGAGGCCGCCCAAAGCCGCGCCCGCAGCCGCAGCGGCGGACGGGGATGGTGCCGCGACGGCGGGGTTCCGGCCGGGCGATCTGCAGCAGATGCTGGGCCGGATGGGTTGCCTTGGGCCGCAGGGATCGGTGCTGCCGCAGGGCCTGATGGCCATGCCGCGCACGAACGCGGCGCCCGCGCTGCCGCCGGGCGCGCGTTACGAGACGCGGCGCTTCGCCTCGGCCCTCGGGGCGCGGGATTACCGGCTGTTCCTGCCCTCGGGGATCGGGGACGGCGCCAGGGGGCTGATCGTCATGCTGCACGGCTGCACGCAGGACCCCGACGATTTCGCGCGCGGCACCGACATGAACAGCCATGCCGAACGCGCGGGGCTGATCGTGGTCTATCCCCACCAGACCCGCGCCCAGAACCCGCAGGGCTGCTGGAACTGGTTCCGCCCGCAGGATCAGGGCGCCGAGGCGGGCGAGGCCGCGCTGCTGGCGGCCCTGACCCGCGCCGTCGCGGCCGAATTCGCTGTGCCCCAAGACAGCATCTTCGCGGCGGGCCTGTCGGCGGGCGGCGCGATGGCCGCGACCCTTGCAGCGACGCAGCCCGACCTTTTCGCGGCGGTCGGCATCCATTCGGGCCTGCCGCACGGAGCCGCGCATGACATCCCCTCGGCCTTTGGGGCGATGCGGGGACAAGGCGAGCGCGCGGGGCCTGCGCTGCGGGGCACGGTGCGGATGATCGTCTTTCACGGCACCGCGGATGCGACGGTCCACCCGTCGAATGCCGAACGGCTAGTCGCGGCGGCGAGGCCCGCCCTGCCCGGCGCGGCGCGCCACGAACGCGGCAGCGCCGGGGGCCGCAGCTATCGCCGCGACGTGGTCGAGGCCGATGACGGCACGCCCCTGATCGAGTCCTGGCGCATCGACGGCGCGGGCCATGCCTGGTCGGGCGGGCGGTCCGAGGGCAGCTATGCCGACCCTGCCGGTCCTGATGCCTCGGCCCAGATGGTGCGCTTCTTCCTGCACCGTCAGGCGCGGCAGGCCTCGGTGTAGTCGGCCAGACCCTCGGGGCGGCCATCGACCCGGTCGCGGCCTATCGGGCCTCGGGCTGGCGGGCGAGGGCGGCAGAGACGCGCCCCGCCGTCGCGGCGGGCGGCGGCGGGATCGTCTGAGCAGGGCGGGTTCCGGCCCTGAGGCCGCGTGGCCGGGCCGGGCGCATCGCCCGGCCTGCGGCTCAGCGCTGCGGCAGCGCGTAGGCCAGGAAGTGATCGCCGATGGTCGTTTCCATGAAATTGTGCCCGCCCGCATTCATGATCAGGAATTGCCTGCCCTGCGATTCATACATCGCCGGTCCGGCCTGACCGCCCGCCGGAAGATCGGCGCGCCACAGAACCTCGCCCGTGTCGATATCCAGCGCGTGCAGGTAATCGTCCGTCGTCGCGGCGATGAAGATCAGCCCGCCCGCCGTCACCACCGCGCCGCCATTGTTGGGCGTTCCGATCTCGAAGGGCAGGAATGAGGGCAGGCCGAACGGCCCGTTCTTGCGGGCCGAGCCGAAGGGCCGGTCCCACAGCACCTGGCGCGTTTCCAGATCGACGGCCATGATCCCGCCATAGGGCGGCTGCGTGCAGAGCATCCCGGTCAGGGGAACGCGCCAGCCCGCATTCACCTCGATCCCGAAGGGCGTGTCGGCCTGGGGCGAGACGTCCTCGGGGCTGTTGTCCTGCCAGCCCGGCTCGTCGATGGGCACGATGCCGTGGCGGTCGACCTCGGCCCGCGGGACCAGCCGGTTGCGGTTGGTGGTGACGTTGTAGTTCGACACCATGATGCCGCGCGGCACATCCACCGCGACGCCGCCCCAATCGACGCCGCCATTGTAGCCCGGGAACTGGATCCACCAATCGGTCGAGGGCGGGGTATACATGCCCTGATACCGGCTCTGCCGGTACTGGATGCGGCAGAACAGCTGGTCCAGCGGCGTCATGCCCCACATGTGACGCTCTTCGATATCGGGCTTCATGACATGCGGAAAGTCCACGACAAAGGGCTGGGTGGGCGACAGGCGCTCGGGCTCGACGCCGCCCTGGGGGACGGGGCGTTCCTCGACCTCGACCAGCAATTCGCCGGTGCGGCGGTCGAAGATCCAGTACATCGACACCTTGGTAGGCAGGATCAGGGCGGGCACCGGGCCGTCGGGCGTGGGAAAGTCGATCAGCGTGCCCTGCGCGCCCAGATCGTAATCCCAGACATCGTAATGCACCGTCTGGTAATGCCAGGCCGGCTGGCCGGTCGTCACGTCCAGCGCGACCAGCGCGGTGGAATAGACGTTTTCCAGATCGCTGCGCATGCCGCCCCAGTAATCGACCGAGGGCACGCCATGGGGCAGATAGACCAGACCCAGTTCCTCGTCCGCGGACGAGATCGTCCAGACATTCGAGGTGCCGCGCGTATAGGTCTCGCCTTCGGGGGGTAGGCCGGTGATGTCGGGGCGGGCGTGATCCCAGGCCCAGGCCAGTTCGCCCGTCACCACGTCATAGCCCCGGATCACGCCCGAGGGCGCGTCGCGGCGCTGGCCGTCGCGCACCTGCGAATGCACGACCGCGATGTTGCGCACGATGGTGGGCGGCGATGTCGGCGCATACCAGCCCGGCGCGGTGCGGCCCAGCCCGACCTCGAGATCGACGACCCCGTCATTGCCGAAGCCCGTGCAGGGCTGGCCCGTCGCCACATCGACCGCGATCAGGCGCGCATCCAGCGTGTTCATCAGCACCCGTTCATGGCACAGATCCGTGGGCGCGATCTCGGGCGCCTGGTAATAGGCCAGCCCGCGGCAGGTCGCGTTATAGGGGATGGCGTCCTTCGGCACGACGGGATCATGGCGCCATTGTTCCAGCCCCGTCGCCGCATCCAGCGAGATCACCTTGTTCATGGCCGAGCAGATCAGCACCCGATCGCCGATCTTCAGCGGCGTGTTCTGGTTCGAGAACCGCTCGTCCCCCTCGGGCATGTCGCCGGTGCGGAATTCCCAGACCAGTTCCAGATCGGCGACATTCTCGCGCGTGATCTGGGACAGGGGCGAATAGCGGGTGGCGTGGTTGTCCCCGCCATAGGCGACCCAATCCGCGCCCGCCGCCCGTGCCTGACGCGCGGGGGCGACCGCGACGCCCGTGGGGCTGGATGTGCCCTCGGGCGTGGCAGGCGCATCGTCTTCGGCGGTTTCGGCGGGTGCGGGCTCTGCGGGCATGGCCGGGGGCTGGGACTGGGCCATGGCGCGTCCGCCGGCCGACGAGATCGCCAGGACATATCCCGCGCCGGCCAGCGCGCAGATGCCCGCCATCGCTGCCGCAGCCGCGCCCCGCATCCGCGCCGGGCGGCCGCGCAGGACCGGGATCAGCGCCAGGATCAGGACCAGCACGACCGTCGGAGCGACCAGCCTCGGCACCTGCGCCCAGCCGTCCAGCCCGGCCTCCCACAGGGCCCAGACCAGGGTTCCGGCGAAGGTCAGCAGATAGACCCAGACCGCCGCCATCGACCGGCGGAACAGCAGGAACGCGGTGATCAGCAGCCCCGCCCCCGCGAAGATGTAATACCAGGACCCCCCAAGCGCAGCGAGCCACAGCCCGCCCGCCAGGATCGGCACCCCGAAGACAAGAATCATCACCGCAACCGCCATCGCGGCCCAGAAGCCGAATCCCCGGCGTCGTGCTTGCATCTGTGGCATGGTCCCCTCCCCGGCACCGTCACCTGCCAACCGCGCCGCGGGGCGGTTGTTCCCGCGACGCGTCGGGTGCAGGGGTCAGCGATGCCCGATGAAGGGCGTCTGGTGCAGGAAGCCATCCTGTTCGAGGCAGGTCAGGATGAAGTCGGCGACCTCGGGGCGGGTGATCGCGCGCAATTGCAGCCCGGCGGGGATGGTGGTGAAGATTTCGGGCGCGCGACCCGTCGCCTTGCGGGCAAAGGGGGCGGGCCTGACGATGGTCCAGTCGGTCGCGCTGAGCCGGATCATCGCCTCTTGCCGGTCCTTGTCCCGGTAGCGGTTGCGCGTGAAGAGCGGAAAGATGACCCGGTTGTAAAGCCAGCCGCCATGGCCCCGGCTGTCGCCCGCCCCGACCCCCGTCACCGCGACGAGCCGCCTGACCCCGGTCGCCTGCATCGCCTGCAGGACCGAGGCGGTGACATCCGAGAACAGCGTCGTCGGCCCGCGATCGCCGGTGCCCACGCAGATGACGACCGCGTCGTGGCGCGCGATGGCGCGCTCCAGAAAGGCCGCATCGGTTGGCTGGCCGATCACCACCCGCAGGCCCGGCTCCGGTTGCAGGCCGTTGCCGCTGCGGCTTTGCGCCGTGACCGCATGGCCGCGCGCCAGCGCCTGTTCGATCAGGCATCGCCCGACGCCGCCCGACGCCCCCATAATGAACAATCGCATCCGCCCTCGCATCGCTGGTCCGGTTCGGCGCCGCCGGCGACGGCCCGTGTCTCAGGATGCACCCGGACCGCCGCGCTGGCCTTGCGCCAGATCAAGAAGCGCTCCCTGCCCCGCCGGACGATCCCGATCGCGACTGGCCCCAAGCCCTCAGATGAACATCACGACGACCGCCATGGTCGCGACCACAAGGACGGCCCCCAGAAGGCGGGGGTTCTGCCATTTCGGCAGGTCCGACAATTCGCGCGTCTCGTCCTGCCAGGTCTGCCGGCTGAAGGTCGTTTCGGCCTCCAGTTCGGGCGCCTCGCTGCGCAGGGTGATGCCGACCAGGATCGCCAGCGACAGCAGCAGCATCAGGCCCGTGCCATAGAGGAATTGCAGGTCGATCAACTCGGCGAATTCGAAGATCGCGAACCCGGCAAGGCCGACCGGAATGCCGATCGACAGCGTCCAGAAGGCTGCATGACGCGGTGGCCTTGACGAAAACAGCCCTGCAAGGAACACGACGACGACCGGCATGGTCACATAGCCCAGGAAGGACTGGAAGTATTCCACGATGCCGCCGAAGCTACCGATGACCGGCGCCCAGAGCGCGGCCGCGATCATGAAGCCGCCGACCAGCAACCGGCTGATCAGCAGCATGCGCTTGTCGCTCCACTCCTTCTTGCGGGGCTTGATGAAGTCGTTGACCGCGATCGAGGCCGAACCGTTCAGCACCGAGTCGATCGTGGACATCAGCGCCGCGACGAGTGCCGCCAGGGCAAGGCCACGCAGGCCGATGGGCAGCAATTCGAACACCAGGGCAGGCCAGATGTGATCCTGCTCCTCAAGATTTGGGAACAATTCGCGGCCCATCAGGCCGGGCAGGATCAGGATGAACAGGAACGGCACCTGCAGCGACGCCGCCAGCAGCGCGCCCCACCGACCGTGATTGACGTCCTTGGCCGACAGCACCTTCTGCACGACGACATGGTTCGTAGTCCAGTAGTAGAAGCTGAGCCAGATGACCCCGGTGAAGATGCCGGGCCAGGGCAGGAAATCGTCATCGGCGGGCTTGGCGATGGTAAAGCCCCCCTCGGGCGCCGCATCGCGCACGGCCTGCCATGAGCTGCCCAGTTCGATGAAGACCATGACGAAGATGATCGTGCCGACCAGCAGCAGCAGGACGCCCTGGATCGTGTCGGTGATCATGACCGCCTTCAGGCCGCCGAAGATCACGTAACCCCCGCCAAGCGCGGCTATGATCGCGATCAGCGTCCAGAGCGGCACTTCTGGAAAAAGCAGCTGCATCGTCAGCGCGCCCGCGAACAGCGCACCGGCGCTGTCGATGAAGATCGCGGTGAAGATCGAGAAGCCGGCAAAGACCTTGCGCGCGCGGCGGTCATAACGCTGCTCGAGGAATTCGGGCATCGTGTTGACCTTGCTGCGCAGGTAGAAGGGAAGGATGAACAGCGCGAAGAAGATCAGGACCAGCGTCCCCATCCATTCGTAGTTCCAGACCGCGATCCCGTCGCCATAGCCCGCCCCGGCAAGGCCCACGAAGGACGTGCCCGACAGGTTCGCGGACATCAGCGAAATGCCGATGATGGGCCAGACCGCACCGCGACCGCCGAGGAAATAGCTTTCGCTGTCCTTCTGGCCCCGGCTCAGCCAAAGCCCGATGGCAAGGACCACGACGACGTAGATCCCCGCGATGGACAGATCGATGGGGGAAACCTCGAATTCGGGCATGGCAATCGTCCTTCTAGACCCGGGCGCCCCGCCTTCGTGGTTCTGTCCGGCGTTCCTGCGACATCTTGTACCTCAACCGCCACACCTTACCGAGGTTCCCGTCAGGCCTGAACGAGGCAGCGCCTCATCGCAAGCGGCACTGTCTGAAACATCTCGGCGCTATGGCAGTTACAGCCGCCAACCATTCGCAAAGGAGCTTCCCATGGCCAGAAAACCTCAGTCCGAGGCAAACAAGCCGCAGCCTGAGCCCAAACGGGGCATGCCGCGTTCGTTGCTTTACGCGCTGATCCCGGGCGGCTTTCTTCTCCTTGTGGCCATAATGGTCTTCGGTGGATGGGCTACGCAGGAGGAGCCCGCGCCCATGACGGAAGCACGCGAAGAGGCACAGGAAATCGACAACTGACGGGCCCGCGACGGCGCGCGAGGTGACTACAGCTTCAGACGCGATTGAAGGCTCGTCTGACTCGTGCAAAGGGCCAGCTGCCCTCTCGCGAAACTGGCGCGGCGCATTCGCGGTGGACTTCACCCGATGGACGGGGTCTTCCACCAGCCCGTGTACAACCGCTTGACCGACTGCCGCGCCTACGCCATCTGGCGCAACCGCAGTGTCAGTGCCCTGAATGGCAGGTGGGCGATTGAGGTGCTGGATATGGCTAAGAGTGTTTCTGCCTTTCGGCGACCGCGGTCGGCGCATATTTGTTTTCGCTAATCATCTGCGCTTGCAGACCCGCCGAAAGAGCCCGTGAGCATCTCAGATCCCTTTTCTGACCGATCTCGAGCATGCCGTTGATGAGGCGAGTTCGCGACTGTCTGCCGATAGAGTTGATGGCCGGAGCCGGCGTTCTTTCATGCGGCAGATCGCTCCCATCACTCAGCCGATCCGCTCCATCTCGGGCGCTTTGACGAAGCGCCATGCGCGTCTGGGGCCTGCCATGACGTTGAGGTAATAGAGCTCCATCCCGTGCGGGGCGGCGCAGGGATGGTGGCCGCGCGGCACAAGGACGACGTCGTGGTTGCGCACCGCCATGACCTCGTCGAGGCTGCCATCGTCGGTGTAGACGCGCTGGATCGCCCAGCCATCGGCGGGGTTCAGGCGGTGGTAATAGGTCTCCTCGAGATAGGTGATGCGGGGGAAGTCGTCCTCGTCGTGCCGGTGGCTGGGATAGGAGGACCAGTGCCCGGCCGGCGTGAAGACCTCGGTCACGAGGAGGCTGTCGCAATGATCCTCGGCCTCCATGGCGATGTTGTTGATCCAGCGCGTGTTGGTCCCCTCGCCGCGCTGCGTGAGGGTGATGCCCTCGGGGCCGATCCGGCGCGCGGGATGCCCGCCCCGGCCGGGCGCCGAGCAGACCGCGAGGGTGCAGTCGGTCACCGCCTCGGCGGCCCAGTCCTGACCGTCCGGAACGTAGAGACAATGCGGCGGCGTCTTCTCGAAGACATCCATCCGCTCGCCCATGACGCCCCAGTCGCGCCCTGCCGCGCGAAACGCGGCCTTGCCCTCGACCATGACCAGGATCACCTCGCGATCGCCGGTCGCCTCGGCGATCCGCTCGCCCGCGCGCAGGCGGTGCAGCGCGAAGCCCACATACCGCCAGCCCGCATCGGCCGGCATGATCCGGTGCACCTCGCCATGCGCCCCGAAGGGCCGTCTCAACAGGTTTGCCATCCTCGTCCCTTTCCGTTCTCGAGCCCGGCGCAACGACCCCATCGAGGGGTCGCCGCACCGGTCGGGGCTGTCGCCCCTCCGTCCGGTGCCGACTGCGGCCCGCGTGGCGTCAGGCGGGCACGCGGCGGTCCAGACCCGCCGCCCGCGCCGCGTCCTTCAGCGCCTTCAAGCCCATCGACTGGTAGTGCCGCGGATCGCGCTGCACAGGGTCCTGCTCGGCCTCGATCACCAGCCAGCCGTCATAGCCGGCCTCGGCGAGAACGCGCAGCAGCGGCACGAAGTCGATGGCGCCCTCGGGATCGCCGGGCACGGTGAAGGCGCCCGCCAGCACGCCCTGCAGGAACGAGAGGTTCTCGGCCCGCACGCGCCCGGTCACGGGGCGGCGGATGTTCTTGGCGTGGAAATGGGCGACGCGGGCGGCGTGGCGGCGCAGCACCGCCTCGGGCTTGCCGCCGCCGAAGGCGCAATGGCCGGCGTCGAAGAGCAGATGCGTCGCGGGGCCGGTGGCGGCCATGAAGGCGTCGATCTCCTCGGGGCTTTCGACCACGGTGCCCATGTGGTGGTGATAGGCCAGCGTGATGCCCTGTCCGGCCAGCCAAGCCGCGAAGGCCTCCATCTTCGCTCCGAACGCGGCCATTTCCGTCGCGCTAAGACGAGGCCGGTCGTTGACCGCCTTTGCCGGATCGCCATGCACCGTGTTCGAGCATTCGCAGACGATGCAGACGCGGCAATCATTGGCCTTGAGCTTCGCCAGATGCGGCTGGACCGCCGCGATCTCGTCCTCGACCGAACGCGCCAGCAGATGCGTCGAATACCAGCCCGAGACGAAGCGCAGCCCGTGCCCGCCCAGCAGCGCCTTGAGCGCCTGCGGATCGTCGGGCCAGCGGTGGCCGTTCTCGATCCCGTCGAAGCCGATCTCGGCGGCCTCGCGCAGGATCCGCTCGGTCGGGATATGGGCGCCGATGGACGGGTCGTCGTCATTGGCCCAGGCGATGGGGTTCGTGCCGTAGAGGATCATGGTCGCGCCTTCAGTTGATCAGGGCCTGCCGCGCCACATCCGCGATGTAGCGTGCATAGGCCTGTTTGAGATTGTCGGTCCCGCCGACCGCCGGAACGGCGACGTCCCACCAATGGCCCGCCCCTTCCAGCCCGTCGCCGGGGCCCGGGCGCGGGGTCGTCTCGATCACGATGACCGTCGGAATGTCGCGGCCCCGCGCGGCGGCGATCTGGGACCCGAGGTCGGCGAGGTCCGCCGCCTTGACCGCATGCGCCCCCATGCTGGCGGCGTGCGCGACATAATCGATCTGCGGCTGAGCCTCGATGTTGCAATCCGCATAGAGGTTGTTGAAGGCCGCCCCGCCGGAATGGGCCTGCAGGCGGTTGATGCAGCCATAGCCGCGATTGTCGGTCAGGATCACCGTGAAGGGGATGCGCCGCATCACCGCCGTCGCCAGCTCGCTGTTGGCCATCATGTAGCTGCCGTCGCCCACGAAGCACAGAACCTCGCGGTCCGGGCGCGCCAGCTTCAGGCCCATCGCGCCGGCGATCTCGTAGCCCATGCAGGAATAGCCGTATTCCATGTGATAGCCGTGCCGGCTGGCCTGCCACAGCAGCTTCAGCGCGCCCGGCATCGTGCCGGCGGCGCACATCGCGATGCCCTCGGGCGCGGCGCGCTGGACGGCGCCGATCACCTGCGCGTCGGTCGGCAGACCCTGGGGGGCCGCGCCGCAATGCGCCGCGACGGCCGCCAGCCAGTCGGCGCGGGCCTGCGGGTCGGCGGCGTCGAAGCGCAGGTCCTCCAGCTCGGCCGCCAGCGCCTCCAGCGCCACACGCGCGTCGGCGACCAGCGTGACGGCGCCGTGCTTGCCCGCGTCATGCGCCTGCACGTTCACCGCCAGAAGCCGCGCCTCGGGAAACAGGGTCCGCGAGCCGGTGGTGAAGTCCTGCAGCCGGGTCCCCACCGCGATCACCAGATCCGCGCCCCGCGCCGCCGCATTGGCCGCGGCCGAGCCGTCCACCCCGGCCGCGCCGAAGTTCATCGGATGGGACTGCGCCAGCGCCGACTTGCCCGCCTGCGTCTCGATCACCGGGATGTTGAGGCGGCTCGCGAACGCGCCCAGCACGTCCTCGGCCCCGGAATAGATCACGCCTCCGCCGCAGACCAGCACGGGCGCCCGGGCCGCACGGATCATGGCCGCTGCCTCGGCCAGTTCGGCCGCATCGGGCGCGGGCCGGCGGATGCGCCAGACGCGCGGCGCGAAGAAGGCCTCGGGCCAGTCATGGGCCTCGGCCTGCACGTCCTGGCAGAAGGCCAGGCAGACCGGCCCGCATTCGGCCGGATCGGTCATCACCCGCAGCGCGCGCGGCAGCGCGGTCAGCAGATGCTCGGGCCGGGTGATGCGGTCGAAATAGCGCACCACGGGGCGGAAGCAGTCATTGGCCGACAGGGTGCCGTCGCCGAATGCCTCCACCTGCTGCAGCACCGGATCGGGACGGCGGTTCGCGAAGACGTCGCCCGCGATGAACAGCACCGGCAGCCGGTTCACATGCGCCAGCGCCGCCGCCGTCACCATGTTCGTGGACCCCGGCCCGATCGAGGCCGTCACCGCCTGCGCCCGCCGCCGCGCCTTTCCCTTGGCATAGGCGATGGCGGCATGCGCCATCGTCTGCTCGTTCTGCCCGCGCCAGGTCGGCAACGCATCGCCGATCCCGTGCAGCGCCTCGCCGAGGCCCGCCACGTTGCCATGCCCGAAGATCGCCCAGACCCCGTCGATGAAGCGCTCGCCCTCCTCGGTCATCTGGACCGAGAGCCAGCGCACCATCGCCTGCGCCGCCGTCAACCGCACCACACCCGTCATCCGCGCCTCCGCCGCTTCTTCGTTGTCCAAATACCCCGGGGGAGTCGCCGCAGGCGACGGGGGCAGCGCCCCCTCTTTCCCCCCGAGGTCGCGCGCGCTCATGCCGCCACCTTCGCCGCCGCGCGCGCCGCGTCCCAGATCCCGCAGAGCCGGCGGTAGCGGGCCGCCATCCCGGCCACCGCGGCCGCATCGTCCATCCGTCCCGCCAGCCAGTCCCGCGCGATCTGGCCGAAGATCGTCCGCCCGACCGCAAAGCCGCGAACCAGATCGAAGCCGGCCGCGACCTCGAAGCTGGCGGCCAGCTCGGCCTCGGGCGCGTCGAGGCCTAGGACCACGATCCCGCGGGTGTGGCGGTCATGGTCCTCGATCGCGGCGATGGCCTTGGCCCAGGCGGCGCGGCTGGTCAGCGGCTCCAGCTTCCACCAGTCGGGATGGATGCCCGCAGCATAGAACTGCCGGATCAGCGTGGCGGTGGTGTCATCATCGACCGGCCCGACCTTTGAGGGGATGATCTCCAGCAGGAAATCCAGCCCGTTCCGGCGCGCGGCGGCATGAAGGCGGCCCACCGTCGCCTCCTGCGCGGCGCGCAGGGCCGGATCGTCGTCCGGATGGCAGAAGCACAGCACCTTGACCACGTTCTCGCGCGCCCATTCGCCCAAGCCCCCGCAATCCGGGCCGAGCTCGGGCTCCAGCGCCAGCGGCCGCGAGCCGGGCCATTCCGCCGGCCGCCCGATCCACAGGCCCGTGCCCGAGGCCGCGTGCAGCGCCTCTCGCCCGATCCGGTTGTCGCAGAGGATGCCGTAGCCGCCCTTGCCGTCCTGCACCTGCAGGGCGGCCTCGAGGCAGAGCCGCTTGAACGCGCCGCCCCTGGCGGGCGTATAGCCCTCCATCTCCTCCAGCTGCATCCGGTGGTCGAAGGCGAAGACGCGCAGCGTCGTCCAGTCGCCGCCCATCCGGCCCTGCCGGTTCGTCGCCCAGTGGATCTGCTCCAGCGCGGCATCGTTGCGCAGGTCGGGGCGCTGGACGCCGCGGCCGAGGAAGAAGCGCAGCTCCTCGAGGCTGGGATAGGCCGGGGTGCAGCCGTGGCGGCTGACCGCGAAGGCGCCGCAGGCATTGGCGTATTCCAGCGCGCGGGGCCAGGGCTCGCCGTCCAGCCAGCCCTTCAGCAGTCCCGAGAAGAAGCCGTCCCCCGCGCCCAGGACGTTGAAGACCTCGATGGGAAAGCCCGGCCCCTGCTGGCCGCTCTCCCAGCCCGCGATGGCGCCCTCGAAGGCCACGGCCCCCGCCGCGCCGCGCTTGCAGACCAGCACCGCGTCCGAGACCGCGCGCACCGCGCGCAGCGCCGCCAGCGTATCGGTCGTCCCGCCGGCGATGTGGAACTCCTCCTCGGTGCCGACGATCAGGTCGAACAGCGGCAGCGTCGCCTGCAACCGCGCGGTGACGGCGGCGCTTTCGACGAAGCGGCTCTCGCCCTCGCCATGGCCCGCGACGCCCCAGAGGTTCGGGCGATAGTCGATGTCCAGCGCCGTCCGCGCGCCGTGCCGGCGGGCCAGCTCCAGCGCGCGCATCACCGCCGCCTCGGTCCGCGGATGGCTCAGATGCGTACCGGTCGCCAGCACGCAGCGCGCCTCGGCGATGAAGCCCTCGTCGATGTCGGCCTCGGTCAGCGCCATGTCGGCGCAGTTCTCGCGGTAGAAGATCAGCGGAAAGCTGTCCCGGTCGCGGATGCCCAGGATCACCAGCGCCGTCAGCCGCTCGGGGTCCGTCGCGACGCCCCGCACGTCCACGCCCTCGCGGATCAGCTGCTCGCGGATGAAGCGGCCCATATGCTCGTCGCCCACCCGCGTGATCACGGCCGAGCGCAGCCCAAGCCGCGCCGTCCCGCAGGCGATGTTCGTGGGCGACCCGCCGATATATTTGGCAAAGGACCCCATATCCTCGAGCCGCCCGCCCACCTGCTGGCCGTAAAGATCGACCGAGGATCGACCGATCGTGATCACGTCAAGAGATTTCATGCGCCCTCCAGAGTAACGGGGCGACCGTCCGAGGCCGCCATGGCGTGGATGATCCGTTCGATCTGCAACGCCTCGGCAAAGCCCGGCGCGCAGGGGGTGCCGCCCTCGATGGCGCGGATCAGGTCGCGGCATTCCACGACCTTCTGCTCGTTGAAGCCGAAATTGTGCCCCGGCGCGGGGCAGAAAGCGGCGAAGTCGGGTTGGGCCGGGCCGGTCAGGTGGCGGGTGAAGCCTGCATCGCCGGCGCGATGCACCCACAATTCGTTCATGTGTTCCTGATCGAAGACCAGCGTGCCGTCCGAGCCGTGGATCTCCCATTGCAGGCGGCATTTGCGGCCGCGCGCCACGCGGGACGTGGCGAACGAGCCCTGCGCGCCGCTGGCAAACCGGATCAGGGCAAGCGCGCTGTCCTCGTTCTCGACCGCGCGGGGGCCGTCGGGCGAGGGGCGCATCGGCACGGCGATCTGGGTCATGGCCGTCAGTTCCGCGACCGGCCCCATCAGCGCGACCATGACGCTGACCAGATGGCAGCCCAGATCGCCAAGCGCGCCCAGACCGCCGCCCTGATGCGTCATGCGCCAGGACCAGGGCAGGGACGGATCGGCGGAATAATCCTCGTCATAGACGCCGCGAAAGGCCAGGGGCTTGCCGATCACACCGTCCGCCACCATCGCGCGGGCGGCCTGAAAGGCGGGGCTGCGCAGGTAATTGTAGCCCAGAAGCGTCACCTGACCCGGATGGGCGGCTGCCAGATCGGCCATGGCCTGCGCGTCCTGCAGCGTCAGGGCCATCGGCTTTTCCAGCCAGACATGCTTGCCCGCGCGCAAGGCCGCCTCGGCCATGGGGCGGTGCAGGCCGTTCGGGGTGGTGATGCTGACCACATCGACAGCCTCGTCCATGACCGCGGCCTGCCAGTCGGCGGTCGCGCGGGCAAAGCCCCAGGCGCGGGCCGTGTCATCGGGGGACGTGGCATCGGCCAGAACCTCCAGCCGGGGAGGCGTGCCGCCAAAGGCCGTCGCCACGTTGCGCCAGGCCATGGCGTGGCACTTGCCCATGAAGCCGGTGCCGATCAGGGCGACGCCAGGCGCCATCAGATCGTCCCCCCGAGGCTGCCTTCCAGCTGGGCCAGTTCCTGCCCGCCCGCCATCAGGTCCTGCAATTCGGCGGCGTCGATCTCGCCTCTCTTGGCGGTGCCGAGGGTCTGGCCCCGGTTCAGCACGGTGAAACGGTCGCCCACGGCCAGCGCGTGGCGCACGTTGTGGCTGATGAAGACCACGCCCACGCCCTGCGCGCGGACCCGCGCGATGGTGGCCAGCACGTTCGAGGTCTGGCGCACGCCAAGCGCGCTGGTCGGCTCGTCCAGGATCAGCACCTTGGCGCCGAAATGGACCGCCCGCGCGATGGCGACGGTCTGGCGTTCGCCGCCTGACAGCGTGCCCACGGCCTGGTCGGGGGCGCGCAGGTTGATGCCCATCTGGCGCATCTTCTCCATCGTGATGCGGTTCGCGGTCTCGATGTCGAAGCGCTTGATGAAACGGCCTTTGGTCGGCTCTCGGCCCATGAAGAAGTTGCGCGTGACGCTCATCAGCGGGATCATGGCAAGGTCCTGAAAGACCGTGGCGATCCCCGCCTCCATCGCGTCGCGTGGGCTGTTGAACTCCATCGGGCGGCCTTCGAAGGTGATCGTGCCTTCGGTCGGCTTGTGAACGCCCGACATGGTCTTGATGAAGGTCGATTTCCCCGCGCCGTTATCGCCCAGAAGACAATGGCATTCGCCGGGTCGCACATCGAAGGTGACGCCGTTCAGCGCGATCACGTTGCCGAAATGCTTCTTGATGTTCTCCATGCGGATGATCGGTTCGGACATCTCAGCGTTCCCCCGTCACGCGCTTGCGGATGGCGTTGTTGAAGACCACGGCCAGAAGCAGCATCGCCCCAAGGAAGACCTGGAACCAGTCCTGGTCAAAGCCGGTATAGGTCAGACCGATCGTGACCATGCCGAAGATGATCGCGCCGAAGAAGGCGCCGATGGCGGACCCGTAGCCCCCGGTCAGCAGGCAGCCCCCGATGACGGCGGCGATGATCGCCTCGAATTCCTTCATGAAGCCCCGCCGCGCATCGGTCGATCCGGTATCGATCACGGTGATGATCGCCACCAGCGCCGCCGCGCAGGCCGTCAGCATGAAGAGCGAGATCTTCACCCGCCGCACCGGCACGCCGGAATTGCTGGCAGCGACCCGGTCGCCGCCGGTGGCGAAGATCCAGTTGCCCGCAGGCGTGCGCAGCAGCACGAAGGTCGCCAGCGCCGCGAAGCCCACGAACCACAGGATCGAGACCGGCACGCCCGGCACGGCAGGCGCGCCCGAGGCCAGCGTGGCGATCCAGCCCTGCTCGGCCATCCAGCGGAACAGCCCGCCGAAGGCATGCCCCGAGAAGATCGGCGCCAGCCAGTCGCCCGCCACCGCGTCGCGCACGCCGCGAAGCTGGGTCGCGCCGCCCGTGAAGACCTTCAGCCCCACCAGCGAGGCCCCGCGCAGGATGAACAGGAAGGCCAGCGTCACGATGAAGCTGGGCAGGCCGGTCCGCAGGACGATCATCCCGTTGGCCGCGCCCACCAGCCCGGCAAAGACGAAGGTCATGGGGATCGCCAGGATCAGCGGCAGGTCCATGTTGACGACCAGAACCCCGAAGATCATGCCCGCGAAGGCCACCATCGAGCCGATGGACAGATCGAATTCGCCCCCGATCATCAGCATGGCGGCCGCAATGCCCAGAATGCCAAGCTGTGCGGCGGGCGTCATGAAGTTCATGATCCCGGCCAGCGTGAACATGGCCGGGCTGGCCGTGACCATGAAGAAGATGGTGACAAGGATCACGCCGCCGATCGCGCCCAGTTCGGGGCGTTTCATCAGGCGCGTGACGACGGATTCGGTCTTGATCCGCTCGTCGGCGGAGAGGCTGGCACTGTCGGCCATGGTCGGTTCCCCCTGCTGTCGGATGAGGGGGGCGGGCGCATCGCCCGCCCCGCCGGATCAGCGGATGCCCTGAGCGGACAGCTCGATCACCTGCGCGGCGCTGTCCTGACCCACCAGGTTCGGACCCGAGGGCACGTCGCCGCCCGGCATCAGCCCATAGGTCGCGTTCAGCGCCAGGAAGGCCACCGGCAGATAGCCCTGCAGGTATTGCTGCTGGTCGATGGCGAAGGTGGCCTTGCCGTCGGCCACGGCCTGCAGGAAGCCCGCCGACAGGTCGAAGCTGGCGATATGCACGTCGTCACGGCCAAGCGCCTCGACGGCGGCAACCGAGGGCTCGCCGGCCAGGCTGGCGCCGAGGGCCAGGACCGTGTCCACCTCGGGGTCGGATTCCAGCGCGGCGCGGACGCGCGACTGAACCTCGGTCGGGTCGTTCTGGGTCGGGATCACCTGCACCGGCTGGCCGAAGCCCTCGGCAAAGCCCGCGCAGCGCTGATCCAGCGAGACGTTGCCGACCTCGTGGTTGACGCAGATCGCCTTGGTGCCGCCGATCTCGGCCAGACGCTGGCCGGCAGCCACGCCGGCATCGTATTCCGACTGGCCGACATGCAGCAGCACGCCCATCTCGGCTGCGACATCGCCGCCCGAATTCATCGAGATCACCGGAATGCCCGCCTCGACCGCGCGGCGGATCGACGGCCCAAGCGCATCGGCATCCGGGATCGACACGACCAGCCCGTCGGGTGACTGGTTCACGGCCGCGTCGATCAGCTGGCTCATCGCCACCATGTCAAAGACCTCGGGCGCGCGGAAATCGACGCTGGCGCCGGTATGCTCGCCCGCCAGCGCGGCGCCGTTCTTGACGACCGACCAGAAGGGGTCGTTCGCCTGCCCGTGGGCCACGACGATGATGTTCTGCGCCATCGCAGGCGCGGCCAGAGCCATCAGCGCGGCGACGGCAACGGCGGTCTTCAGCTTGGTCATGTGGTTTCCTCCCAGGTTGCGATGGGCCGCCCTCTCCCATGGACGGCCATCCTGCGCGACGTTGCGCGCGGATCGTTCGGCCCGCCCATGCCGGGGCGGGCCGGCCCTTCAGCCCAGCATGTCGGGCGTCAGGGAAATCGTGGCGCCGGTCGCCAGCGACCGTGTCGCGGCCTCGGCGCAGGCCAGAGCGGCCACCCCTTCGCGCAGCGTGACCGGCATCGGCCGGCCCTGCGTCACGGCATCAAGAAAGGCCTGCCATTCGATCTGATAGGCCCGCATGTAGCGTTCGAGGAAGAAGTGCAGCGGCTTGGCGGCCACGGCACCCTCGGCCGTCAGGGCCTCGACGGTGTTCTCCAGCACGTTGCGCGCCGAAAGCAGGCCCTTTTCGCCCAGGATCTCGACCCGCTGGTCATAGCCATAGGCCGCGCGGCGCGAATTCTTGATGACGGCGATGCGGCCATCGTCCCAGACCATCGTGACGGCGGCGGTATCGACATCACCCGCCTCGCCGATGGCCGGATCGACAAGCGCCGCGCCATGCGCCGTGATGCGGGCGGGCGGGCCGCCGAACAGCCAGCAGGCCATGTCGAAATCGTGGATCATCATGTCCCGGAACAGCCCGCCCGAGACCCGGACATATTCCACCGGAGGCGGCGCGGGATCGAACGAGGTGATCGACAGCAGCTCGCCCTTGCCGATGCGGCCCTGATCGAACCCGGCCTTCAGAGCCGCGAAATTCGGATCGAAGCGGCGGTTGAAGCCGATCATCACAGGGCGGCCCGTCGCCTCGGCGGCGGCCAGCGTGGTCAGGGCGCGCTCGAGCGACAGGTCCACGGGCTTTTCGCACAGCACCGCCTTGCCGGCCTGGGTGGCGCGGGTGATCAGGTCGGAATGGGTGTCGGTGGATGTAGCGATCAGCACCGCGTCAATGGCAGGATCGGCGATGATCTCGTCCACGCTGCGGGCGGCAGCGCCGATCCGCGCGGCCAGAGCCTCGGCCGCCTCGCGGTTCGTATCGGCCACAGCCACGACGCGGCTGTCGCGCGTCGCCGTCATGGATTCGGCATGGACCTGACCGATACGGCCAGCGCCCAGCAGCGCCACGTTCAGCATTCTGTCATTCCTCCCGTCGAATCACCCCCTCCGGTGATCCGTTAGCGCCAGACTGCCGCCGCTTGCACGCGCGTGCAAGAAAAATCTGCACGCGCGTGCAAACGCCTTTCGACGGGGGGCCGGCTGGGGTAGTCTGGGCGTATGGACGACATGCAGGACAATGGCGCGGTCACGGCCGACGATGTGGCGAATGCGGCAGGGGTGTCGCGCTGGACGGTCGCGCGGGCCTTCAAGAAGGACGCCTCGATCTCGCGCAAGAGCCGCGAGAAGGTGCTGGCCGCCGCCGAGGCGCTTGGCTACGCGCCCGACCTCTTGGCCTCGTCCCTGGCCTCGGACCGGTCGAACCTTGTCGCCATCATCAACAACGATTTCAGCAATCCCCACAAGCTGGTCGTGCTGGAGCGCCTGACCCGCATCCTGTGGACGCGCGGCTGGGGGACGCTGCTCGTGCATATGTCCGACAGCGAGGATGCCTCGGCCGCGCTGCTGGCCGCCAGCCAGCGCCGGGTGGATGCGGCGGTCGTGATCGGCACGCGCTTCGACGACCGCATCCTGGGCACGGCGCTTGGGGCGCGGCGGGTCAAGAAGCTGGTGATCTTCGCCCGCTACAGCCAGAACCCCGATACCCTGACCATCGCCTGCGACGACGTGATCGCCATGCGCGAGATCGCCGACCACCTGCTGTCGCGCGGCTATCAGCACCCGGTCTATCTGGCCGGTCCCGACACGCAGTCGGCCAAGCTGCACCGCAAGACGACCTTCACCGAATACTGGCAGGCCCGGACCGGATTCAGCGTCCGGTCGATCCATGCAGACGCCTATGATTTCGGCGCCGCCATCGACCGCGTCACTGCCCTCTTCGCCGAGGGCGGCCCGCGCCCCGATGTGCTGGTCTGCGAGAACGACATCATCGCGATCGGCGCGATGGATGCGCTGCGCTACCGCCTGGGTCTGCGCGTGCCGCAGGACGTGGCGGTCACGGGCTTCGACGACATCCCGCTGGCCGGGTCGCCCGCCTATGGGCTGACGACCTATCGCCAGCCCATCACCGCGATGACGGAACGCCTGCTCGACGTGCTGGAAGGACGGCTGTCCAGCGACGTGCATCTGCCCGGCCTGTTCGTCGCACGCTCGACGACCTGAGCGCGTCGCCACGCGGCGCGCTGGAACAAAGCGCCGCCGCGCCGGTTCATCGGCCCTCACCTCAAGGAGGAGCCAGATGGCCGACCAAACTCTCGACACGCTGTTTCACGAGACCCTCAAGGACATCTACTATGCCGAGCGCAAGATCGCGACCGCGCTTCGCAAGATGGCCCGTGCAGCACAGAATCCCGATCTCAAGGCCGCCTTCGAGACGCACGAACAGGAGACGCAGGCCCAGTACGAGCGCCTGTCCGAGGTCTTCGAGGCGATCGGCAAGAAGCCTCGCGGCAAGACCTGCGATGCCATCGAAGGCATCATCGCCGAGGGGCAGGAGATCATGGACGAGTTCAAGGGCAGCCCCGCGCTGGATGCGGGCCTGCTGGCCGCCGCGCAGGCGGTCGAGCATTACGAGATCGCCCGCTACGGCACTCTGAAGGCCTGGGCGAAGCAGCTGGGCCTGTCCGATGCGGAACGCCTGCTGGACCAGACCCTGCAGGAAGAAGGCGCGACCGACGAGATCCTGACGAAACTGGCCGAGACGGTGGTGAACGCGGCAGCCGAGACCGCGGAATCCTGACCCGTCCCGAAGCGGAGGGGCGCCCGGCCCCTCCGAACCCCCATCCGGCCATGCGCCGGGTCCGAACCCGGAGAATCCGATGTTTCTGACCGACAACAAGCTGCAATATCCCGTCCGCGTCGAAAAGCCGAACCCGCTTTTCGCGCGCGCCCTGCAACAGGCCATCGGCGGCGTCGAGGGCGAGATCCGCGTGGCGATGCAGTATTTCTTTCAGGCCTGCGGCGCGCGCGGCGACACGCGGTTCCGCGACCTGCTGATGAACACCGCCGCCGAGGAGCTGGGTCATATCGAAATGCTGGCCACCGCGGTCGCGCTGAACCTGGAAGGCGCGCCCCTGACGATGCAGGAAGAGGGCGCGCAGGATGCCGCCGTGGGCGCCGTGATGGGCGGCATGAACCTCAAGAACATGCTGTCGGCGGGCCTGTCGGCCATGCCGGTTGACAGTGACGGCGTGCCCTTCGACATGTCCCACATCTATGCCAGCGGCAATGTGGCGGCCGACATGGTGGCCAACATCGCCGCCGAATCCACGGGCCGCACCCTTGCCGTCCGGCTGTGGGAGATGACCGACGATCCGGGGATGAAGGACATGCTGTCCTATCTGATCGCGCGCGACACGATGCATCAGAACCAGTTCATGGCCGCGCTCGAGGATCTGGGCGGCGCCAAGGAGGTCTTCCCGATCCCCAACAGCTTCCCGCAATCGGACGAGGCGCAATCCTTCAGCTACGCCTTTCTGGGCTTCCAGTCCGATGGCAGCGATCCCGCGCCGGGCCGCTGGTCCGAGGGAACCTCGCCCGACGGCAAGGGCAGCTTTGCCTCGCAGCCCATGCAGGCGCTTGGCGAAAAGCCCGATCTGGGCAAGGCGCGGCCGGGCAGCGGCGCGCAATCCGATCAGATGTGACCCGACGGGTCGGGCCTCGGCCCGGCCCGCCCCATAGGAAGGAGCCAAGACATGGCCGACAAGAACCACCACCCGATCCCGCCGCGCGGCGACGAAGCCGACATGCTGCGCGCAGAGATGGAGACGGGGCGCCGTCCCGACGATCCCGGCCCCGAGGCCGACATGACGAGCCACCCCGACGCGGTCGCGCCGGGCCTCGCGCCCGGGATGGCGCCGATCACCGATCACGAGGCGCAGGGTCGCCAGACCGCCTTTGGCACGGCCGGACGCGACGGGATGCCAGGCGTCGTGCCGCCGCCGGGACATGCCGCCCCGCCCTCACGCAAACCGGTCCTGTCCACCGGCGCCTGGCTGGCCATCGGCGCGGTCGTGCTGGTCCTGATCATCCTGGTGTTCTAGGGCCGGTGGACGTCAGGCGGCCTCCAGCCGCGCGGTCCACAGCCTGAACCGCCGCCCGCCCGTGACCTCGCGGATCAGGCCCATTGTGGTCATCCGGTTCAGCATCCGCTCGGCGGTGATGCGCGACAGGCCGGTGATCGCCTCGGCCTCGGGCGCCGACAGCAGGGGGCGCGCGGACAGGGCCTCGATCACGCGGCCCGGGTTCGTGCCCTTGATCCGGGCCGTCGCCGCGCGGGCCGCATCGGCCCAACGGCAAAGGCGCAGGATCTCGGACCGGGCCTCGGTCGCGCCGTCGCGCAGACCCGCCAGATGCGTGGCCAGCCGATCCTCGGGCGCGCCATAGGCCGTCCAGACGCGGCGCCCGTGGCGACCCAAGGGCAGGAAGGTCAGAACCTCGAAACCCTGTGCCATGTCGCGCGCAGACCATGCGGCGCCCTCGGCCACACGCTCGGGTGGGGACAATCCCGCAAGCCGCCACGCCATCAGCGCCAGAGGCCCCCGCGCCAGCGGATGCAGCCCGCCCAGCCCCGCCATGACCGACAGGAATTCCGCCGCCGCATCATCGAAGTCGACGCCACGCGGGCGCATCTCGGGCAAGGCCGGGATTGCACCGGGCGGCGCGGCGCCGCCACGATAGAGGCCGAGAAACCCGGCCAGATCGTCAAGCCGCCCCTGCCCGGCCAGCCGCCGCATCGCCCATCGGGCCAGCCGCATCGCCTGCGGGTCCGAGGCCGCGCGCGCGTCCGCCAGATCGCGACCGATCTCGTCGCGGCCCAGAACCAGCCCCTCGGTCCACAGCATCGTCTCGGTCTCGATCAGCGCCAGCCGGTCCAGCGCACCCCGCGCCGTGTCACGGGGCAGCGCGGCCAGCGTCGCGTCCAGTCGACCGGCCGCCAGGGCGGCCTCGGCCAGCAGCGGCGCCAGCGTGGCCTGCGCCGCCTTCCACGGGGCGAGATCGGGACCGCTTGCCGGCGGGTTGGGGTGCATGAGGTCGGGCCTTCCTGTGTTGCCCGCAGGAAAACCCGAAACCCCCGGCCCGGCAACCGCGATTCACTCCGGCAGGGCCCCGGCGATCAGCGCGGCGGCAGGATCATGTGGTCGGGGCCATAGGCGAAGCCGGTGATGTTGCGGTTGCCGCCCTCCTCGATCACCAAAATGTCGTGCTCTCGATAGCCGCCCGCGCCGGGCTGCCCTTCGGGGATGGTGATCATCGGCTCCATCGACACGACCATGCCGGGTTCCAGCACGGTGTCGCAATCCTCGCGCAGTTCCAGCCCCGCCTCGCGGCCGTAGTAATGGCACAACACGCCGAAGCTGTGGCCGTAGCCGAAGCTGCGATAGCGCAGCAGGCCGTGGCTTGCATAGATCTCGTTCAGTTCCCTGGCGATGTCGCTGCACCGCGCGCCGGGAACCAGCAGCGCCTTGCCGCGATCATGGACCTCGCAATTGATGCGCCACAGGCGTAAATGCTCGTCGCTGGCGATTTCGGCAAAGAGCGTGCGTTCAAGCGCGACGTAATAGCCCGCGGCCATCGGAAAGCAGTTCAGCGACAGGATGTCCCCGCGCCTGATGCGCCGCGACGTGACCGGATTATGCGCGCCATCCGTGTTGATGCCCGACTGGAACCAGGTCCAGGTATCCATCAATTCGGCATCCGGCCAGGTCCGGGCGATGCTGCGGACCATCGTGGCGGTAGAATGCAGCGCGACCTCGTGTTCGGGAACGCCCACGGCGGCGGCCTCGAGGCAGGCCGCGCCGCCCTCATCCGCGATGGCGGCCAGCCGGGTGATGAAGGCGATCTCTTCGGCCGACTTGATCATCCGCATCCGCATGGCGGGCGCGGCGATATCGATGAATTCGACGCCCGGAAACTCGGCCCGCAAAAGGGCCAGCAGCTCGACCGTGACATGATCATGTTCGATCCCGATCCGGCGCGCCTGGCCCACAAGCTGGCGCAGGGCGTGGAAATAATTGTCCCTTTGCCAGTCCGTATAGGTGATGTTGCCGCCGAAGCTGCGCCGCCAGGGCTGGCCGCCATCGATGCCGGCGCTGATCGTGGTCGCGCCCTGATGATCGATCACCAGACCGTAGCGCCGCCCGAACTGGCAATAGAGGAAGTCCGACAGATAGTTGATGTTGTGATACGAGGTGAACAGCGCCGCATCCACCTCATGCTCGGCCATCCAGGCACGGATGGCATTCTGGCGGCGGCCCATCTCGGCATCGGAAAAGGTCGGGCGGGCCTTCTGGCCGTTGCCGACATAGGATTGCAGTCTTTCGCGCTCGGTCATGGCGGCTCCTTCGATCACGGGGGCAGTCTGGGGCGGGGCGCGGCTTGCGTCAAAGCAGCTTTCGTGATCGGATGATGAGGAAAACTAATCGGTGCCTCATGTCCCTGCCACCGCTGAACGCCCTGCGCGCCTTCGAGGCCATCGCCCGGACGGGCAGCTTCCGCGCCGCCGCCGAAGCCCTGCATGTCACCCAGCCCGCCATCAGCCACCAGATCCGCAATCTGGAGGATTGGCTGGGCGCGCCGCTTTTTGACCGCAGCGGGCGCCAGCCTCGCCTGCTGCCGCGCGGTCAGGCGCTGGCGCGCGACCTCACGCTGGCCTTCGGCAGCATCGAGGCCGCCTGCCAGCGCGCGCAGCCCCCGTCCGAGGCGTTGGTCGTCGCCGCCATCCCGTCGGTCGCCCTGTGCTGGCTGATCCCGCGCCTGCCGCGCTTCCGCACTCGCCATCCCCGGATATCGCTGCGGATCGTCTATGCCCATCACGCCCATTCGGTCGATTTCCGCGATGCCGATCTGGCCTTCACCTTCGCCGCTGCGCCACCCGGCCCGAATGCGGCGCGGTTTCTGCCCGGCGCTTCGGTGCCCGTCTGCAGCCCGGCCTTGGCCGCGCCGAGCTCGCCCGAGGCCATGCTGCAAGCGGGCCTTCTGCACGACACGGACCAAGGCGGTTGGCGCGACTGGCTTGCACGCGCCGGGTTGGTCGCACCGGCCGATCTGCCCGGCCCGGTCTTCGAGGATTTCAACCTGCTGCGTGCGGCAGCCCTGTCGGGTCAGGGCGTTGCCCTGGCGGCGCAGGCGATGATCGGCGAGGATCTGGCCGAGAACCGGCTGATCCTGCTGTCCGACATCACGGTGAAGGATGAGTTTTCCTATTACCTCACTTGGGCCGAAGGGGCCGGCGGACGCAAGGAATCCGCCATCCGCCTGTTCCGGGAATGGGCCTTGGCCGAGGCAGCCGGGGCAGATCCCTAGATCGAGGTCGTCAGGCGGAAGCTGCCCGGATGGCTCTGGCGCAGAAAGGTGATCGGGCGGTCGTGCAGGAACGTCGCGCGCTCGATCACGAAGACAGCATCGCCCGGTGCGCAGCGCAGCGCCTCGGCCGTGGCGGCATCGGCCAGACCCGCCGTCAGCGCCAGCGTGCCCCGTGTATAGGACACGTTCTCGACCAGCCACTGGTTCGCGCTGATCCGACCCAGATCGACATCGGCCATCGCGGGCACGGTGGTCAGGTCGATCCAGCGATCCTCAAGGCACCACGGCGCGTCATCGGCCAGATGCAGCGCGACCACATGCAGCAGCTCGGCCCGCTCGGGAAGGCCCATCACGCTGCGGACCTGCAGAGGCGCGGGCGCGGTCTCTCGCGCGATCAGCGCATAGCCGTAGCGCGCGCCCCGCGCCTCGATCTCGGACCGGATGACCGGGATTTCCAGCGTCGCCTTGCGCACCGGGCTGGTGGCCACGCGCGTTCCCGCCTTGCGCCGCCGGTCCAGAAGCCCCGCATCGGCCAGTTCGCGCAGGGCCCGGCTGACCGTGGCGCGCGCACAGCCGAATTCCAGCGCCAGCTTGTCGTCATGCGGCAGCAGATGGCCCGGCGCCCAGATGCGGCGGCGGATGCGGTCCATGACCTCGGCCTGGATCGCCTGCCATGTGACCGTCTCGGATGGCATCAGAGCATGTCCCTTGTCTGTTGCATGACGCGCGCATAGCCGGCCGTGATCGCGTCGTGGTCCCGGTGCCTGCCGCCGCTGACCAGATGGCGCCCGGCGGACCAGACATCAAGCACCATCCTGTCATCGCCCGCAAAGATCCACGCATCCAGCACGCTGTCCCCGCGCAGACCCGCCAGATCCACCGCCGCGCCGTCCAGCGCCAGCATGTCGGCCCAGAGGCCAGCGCGCAATTCCCCCGCCAGACGCCCCGCCGCCTGCGCACCGCCCTGCGCCGCGCACTGAAACAGAACCCGCCCGGTCGATGCGCCGGGCCGCGCCAGCAGCGCCCGCCCCCGGTCGCGCAGGCGCTGCGAATATTCCAGCGTCCGCAATTCCTCGGACAGGCTGATGCGGATATTGCTGTCGGACCCGATGCCGAACCGCCCCCCCGCCGCCTGCCATCGCAGCCCGTCGAAGATCCCGTCGCCAAGCGAGCTTTCGGTGATCGGGCAGAGCCCGGCCACGGCGCCGCTGCGGGCCAGTCCCTGGGTCTCGTCCGGCTGCATCTGGGTGCAGTGGATCAGGCACCAATCCTGATCGACAGGCGCGTGGTCCAGAAGCCAGCGGACCGGCCGCGCGCCATGGGCGGCCATGACCTCGTCGACCTCGGCCTGCTGTTCGGCCAGATGCATGTGGATCGGGCCGCGCGCCATCGCGACAGCGGCCGCCAGTCCCTCGGGGCTGACCGCGCGCAGGCTGTGGGGCGCTATGCCAAGACGCGCATCCGCCGGCAGGCAGCGCAGGGCGGTCTCCGCGCCCTGAACCAGCCGCGCGAAACGGTCGGGATCGTTGCCGAAGCGGATCTGCCCCGGTGCCAAGGGCCGCCCGTCGCAGCCGCCGTATTGATAGAGGACCGGCAACAGCGTCAGCCCGATCCCCGTCCGCGCCGAGGCGGCGGCGATGCGCGACGACATCTCGGACAAATCGTCATAGGGCAGCCCGCCGGGCCGGTGATGCAGATAGTGGAATTCCACATTGCAGGCGTAGCCGGCCTCCAGCATCTGCATCTGAACATAGGCCGCGATGGCCTCGACATGGTCCGGATCCAGCCGGTCCAGAAAGCGGAACATCAGCTGCCGCCAGGTCCAGAAACTGTCGCCCACGGCCGGGCCGCGCGCCTCGGTCAGGCCGGCCATGGCGCGCTGGAAGGCGTGGCTGTGCAGATTGGCAGGGGCGGGCAGTATGACCGCGTGGGCCTGCCCCTCGCGCGGGGCGCGCGCTGTGACGCTGGCGATGCGGCCATCGGCGGCGATCTCGATCCGCACATGCTCTGCCCAACCCTCAGGCAACAGCGCCTGTTCTGCCCAGATCACCTGCATCGTCCCTGACCCCCGTGATTCCGCGTTGACAGCCATATTATACACACGCATATTTTTTTAAAGACAGCATTAACGGGGATTCGCATGGCAGAAGCGCTGTTCCGCAATGGCCGTCTGGCGATGCCGGAAACGGGGGATCTGGTCGAGGACGGGGCGATCACCGTTGGCCTCGGGCGCATCCTCTGGGCCGGTCCGGCGGCGGACCTGCCTGCCGAACACGCCGCGCTGCCCGCGCATGATCTTGGGGGCAGGCTGGTCACGCCGGGGCTGATCGATTGCCACACGCATCTGGTCCATGCGGGCGACCGCGCACGCGAATTCGCCATGCGGCTGGAGGGCGCCAGCTACCAGCAGATCGCTGAGGCCGGGGGCGGCATCCTTTCGACCGTGCGCGCGACCCGTGCCGCCGATCTGGACGCGCTGATCGCGGGTGCCCTGCCCCGGCTGGACGCGCTGCTGGCCGAAGGCGTCACCACCGTCGAGATCAAGTCCGGCTATGGGCTGGAACCCGAGACCGAGCTGCGGATGCTGCGCGCCGCCCGCGCCTTGGCATCCCTGCGACCGGTCCGTGTGGTGACGACTTGGCTGGCCGCTCATGCCTGCCCGCCCGAATTTCAGGGCCGCCCCGATGCCTATCTGAACGAGATCGCCATTCCCGCGCTGCATCACGCCCATGCCGAGGGGCTGGTCGATGCGGTGGACGGGTTCTGCGAGGGGATCGCCTTTTCCGCCCCGCAGATGGCGCGGGTCTTCGACACGGCGCGCACGCTTGGCCTGCCGGTCAAGCTGCATGCCGAACAGCTGACCCATCAGGGCGGCACGGCGCTGGTCGCAGGCTTTGGCGGATTGTCGGCCGATCATGTGGAATACGCGACCGAGGACGATGCCCGCGCGCTGGCCGCGTCCGGCACGGTCGCCGTGCTGCTTCCGGGCGCGTTCTACACGCTGCGCGAGACACAGATGCCGCCGGTCGATGCCTTCCGCCGCCACGGCGTCCCGATGGCACTGGCCACCGATTGCAATCCCGGCACTTCGCCCATGACCTCGATCCTGATGGCCATGAACATGGGTTGCACGCTTTTCCGCCTGACCCCGGCCGAGGCGCTGGCGGGCGTCACCTGCCATGCCGCCACGGCGCTTGGCCTGACCGATCAGGGCCGGATCGCGCCGGGAATGCGCGCCGATCTGGCCGTCTGGGACGCGCGCGACCCGGCGGAGCTGGCCTGGCGCATCGGCTTCAACCCGCTTCATCGCCGCGTCTTCGGCGGCATCCTGCAAGGTGAGACATGACCATCACTCTGACCCCCGGTGCGGTCACCCTGGCGCAGCTTGAGGCGCTGTGGCGCGACGGGCTGGCCGCACGGCTGGCCCCCTCGGCCCGCCCAGGTATCGAGGCCGCAGCCGCCCATGTCGAACGCGCCGCGGCCGGCGGCGAGGCGGTCTATGGCGTCAATACCGGCTTTGGCAAGCTGGCCTCGGTCAAGATCGCGCCCGAGGATACGGCGATTCTGCAACGCAACCTGATCCTGTCGCATTGCTGCGGCGTGGGCGAGGCGCTGGACATGCCCGCCACCCGGCTGATGATGGCGTTGAAGCTGCTCAGCCTGGGGCGCGGCGCCTCGGGCGTACGCTGGCAGATCGTCGCGCTGATCGAGGCGATGCTGGAACGCGGCGTCACCCCGGTCGTGCCCGCCCAGGGCTCGGTCGGGGCATCGGGCGATCTGGCGCCCTTGGCGCATATGGCCGCCGTGATGATCGGCGCGGGCGAGGCGATCCTTGACGGCCAGCGGATGCCGGGCGGCGCGGCGCTGGCGCAGGCGGGGCTGAACCCCGTCACGCTTGGCCCCAAGGAGGGGCTGGCCCTGATCAACGGGACGCAATTCTCGACCGCTCTGGCGCTGATCGGGCTGTTCAGGGCATGGCGCTGCGCGCTGAATTCGCTGGTCACGGCGTCGCTGTCCACCGACGCGATCATGGGTTCGACCGCGCCGCTTCATCCGCAGATCCACGCGCTGCGCGGCCATCGCGGCCAAATCGAGGTCGCGGATGCCATGCGCGCGCTGATGGAGGGCTCGCAGATCCGCGAAAGCCACCGCGAGGGCGACAGCCGGGTGCAGGACCCCTATTGCATCCGCTGCCAGCCGCAGGTCGCGGGCGCGGCCCTGGACATCCTGCGCCATGCCGCCACGACGCTGGAGATGGAGGCGAACGCCGTCACCGACAACCCGCTGGTGCTGGATGACGGCCAGATCGTCTCGGGCGGAAACTTCCACGCAGAACCCGTGGGCTTTGCCGCCGACCAGATCGCGCTGGCTTTGGCCGAGATCGGCGCCATCGCGCAGCGCCGCGTCGCGCTGATGGTCGATCCGACGCTGAGCCACGATCTGCCGCCCTTCCTGACGCCAGATCCCGGGCTGAACAGCGGGCTGATGATCGCCGAGGTCACGACGGCCGCGCTGATGAGCGAGAACAAGCATCTGGCCCATCCCTGTTCCACCGACAGCACCCCCACCAGCGCCAATCAGGAGGATCACGTCAGCATGGCCGCCCATGGCGCGCGGCGTCTGGGGCGGATGGCCGACAATCTGGACGTCATTCTGGGGGTCGAGGCGATGGCTGCGGCGCAGGGCATCGGGTTCCGCGCGCCCTTGCTGACCTCGGCCCGGCTGCGCGCGGTGCTGGCCGCGATCCGCGCCGAGGTGCCGCCCGTGGCCGAAGACCGCTATCTGGCGCCCGATCTGGCGGCGATGGCGCGGATGATGGCCGACGGACGCCTGATCGCCGCGGCGGGACTGGAGGGGCTGGCCCTATGAATCCCGTCACCGTGACCCAAGGCGATCTGCCGGTCGTTCTGGCCCTGCCCCATTCCGGCACATACCTGCCCGAAGCGATCGCTGTGCGTCTGAACGATCGCGGCCGCGTGCTGGCCGATACCGACTGGCACCTGCCGCGCCTCTATGACGGGCTGCTGCCCGGTGCCAGCATCGTGCAGGCACATTTCCACCGCTATGTCATCGACGCGAACCGGCCTCCGGACGGGGCGAGCCTGTATCCGGGTCAGAACACGACCGGGCTGGTGCCGCTGACCGATTTCGACGGCCAGCCGATCTGGGATCAGCCGCCCGAGGATGTCGAGGCGCGGCGTCTGGCCTTTCACGCGCCCTATCACGCGGCACTTGCGGCCGAACTGGACCGGGTTCGGGCGCGGCACGGGGTCGCGATCCTCTACGATTGCCACTCGATCCGGTCGCGCATCCCGTTCCTGTTCGAGGGCGTGCTGCCCGATTTCAACATCGGGACCGCCGAGGGGGCGTCCTGCGCGCCGGCCGTCGAGGCCGCCGCGCAGGAGGTCGCTGTCGCGACAGGGCGCCCCACCGTGGTCAACGGGCGCTTCAAGGGCGGCTGGACCACGCGCCATTACGGCCGGCCGGCCGAGGGTCTGCACGCAATCCAGATGGAGCTGGCGCAGTCCACGCATCTGGCATCCGAGGCCCCGCCCTTCGCCTATGACCCGGCCCGTGCCGACGCCCTGCGCTCGGCCTTGGCCGCCATCCTGCATCGCCTGGCCGATCTGGCCCCCAAGCTGAGAGCCTGACATGACCGCCCACAATCCGCGCCACAATGCCCGCGACATCTATCCCGCCACAGGCACCGAGATCAGCGCCAAAAGCTGGCTGACCGAGGCGCCCTTGCGGATGCTGATGAACAACCTGCATCCCGACGTGGCCGAGAACCCGCATGAACTGGTCGTCTATGGCGGTATCGGCCGCGCCGCCCGTACATGGGAGGATTTCGACCGCATCTGCGACAGCCTGCGCGCACTGGAGGAGGACCAGACCCTGCTGGTCCAGTCGGGCAAGCCGGTGGGCGTCTTCCGCACCCACAAGGACGCGCCGCGCGTACTGATCGCCAATTCGAACCTGGTCCCCCATTGGGCGACATGGGAGCATTTCAGCGAACTCGACCGCAAGGGGCTGGCCATGTATGGCCAGATGACGGCGGGAAGCTGGATCTATATCGGCACCCAAGGCATCGTGCAGGGCACCTACGAGACCTTTGCCGAGGCCGGGCGACAGCATTACGACGGCAATCTGCGCGGGCGCTGGATCCTGACGGCGGGGCTCGGCGGGATGGGCGGCGCGCAGCCTCTGGCGGCGGTGATGGCGGGGGCCTGCTGCCTTGCGGTCGAATGCGACGAGACGCGGGCCGATTTCCGCATCCGCACCCGCTATTGCGACGCCAAGGCGCACAGCCTGGACGAGGCTTTGGCGATGATCGACACTTGGACCCGCGCGGGCGAGGCGAAATCCGTCGCCCTGATCGGCAACGCCGCCGAGATCTTCCCCGAGCTTCTGCGCCGCATGAAGGCAGGCGAGCCGATGCCCAATGGCCGCCCCGACATCGTGACCGACCAGACCAGCGCGCATGATCCTCTGCACGGCTACCTGCCCCTGGGCTGGAGCGTGGCCGATTGGCGCGCCAAGCAGGAAACCGATCCCAAGGCCGTCGAACAGGCCGCCCGCGCCAGCATGAAGGCCCATGTGGCGGCGATGGTCGGCTTCTGGAATGCGGGCGTGCCGACGCTGGATTACGGCAACAACATCCGCCAGGTCGCGCTGGAGGAGGGGCTGGACAACGCCTTCGCCTTTCCGGGCTTCGTGCCGGCCTATATCCGGCCCCTGTTCTGCAAGGGGATCGGCCCGTTCCGCTGGTGCGCGCTGTCGGGCGACCCCGAGGACATCTACAAGACCGATCAGCGCATGAAGGAGCTGTTCCCCGACAATGCCCATCTGCACAACTGGCTGGACATGGCGCGCGAACGCATCGCGTTCCAGGGCCTGCCCGCGCGGATCATGTGGATCGGTCTGGGCGACCGGCATCGCGCGGGGTTGGCCATCAACGAGATGGTCAGGAATGGCGAGCTGAAGGCGCCCGTGGTGATCGGTCGCGATCATCTGGACAGCGGCAGCGTCGCCAGCCCCAACCGCGAGACCGAGGCGATGAAGGATGGCAGCGACGCGGTCAGCGACTGGCCTTTGCTGAACGCGCTGCTGAATTGCGCGTCAGGTGCCACCTGGGTCAGCCTGCATCACGGCGGCGGGGTCGGCATGGGCTTTTCCCAGCATTCCGGCATGGTGATCTGCTGCGACGGCAGCGAGGATGCCGACAGGCGCATCGCCAACGTGTTGTGGAACGACCCGGCGACGGGCGTGATGCGGCACGCCGATGCAGGCTACGACATCGCGCTGGATTGCGCGCGCGAGCATGGGCTGAACCTGCCCGCGATCTTGAAGGACTGACAAGAACCGAGGCGCCGCCGAACGGCGTCCTTCCCCCAACAGAGAGGTGACATCATGAAGCGACGTTCTTTCCTTGCCACGGCGGGCATCGGGGCCGCGGCCTCGGCGCTGGCCGCGCCGGCCCTGGCGCAGGGCGTGCGGCAATGGCGCATGGTCTCGGCCTGGCCGCGCAACCTGCCCGGACCCGGCATCGCGGCGCAGATGCTGGCCGACCGCATCACCGCCCTGTCGGGTGGCCGCATCCAGGTCGAGCTGTTCGCCGCTGGCGAGATCGTGCCCGGCCCCGGCGTCTTCGATGCCGTGGCCGAAGGCACGGCCGAGCTTTATCACGCGGTTCCGGCCTATTGGGGATCGAAATCGCGCGGCATCCTGCTGTTCGGCAGCCAGCCCTTCGGCCTGACCGCGATCGAACAGCATGGCTGGATGCTGCATGGCGGCGGGCAGGCGCTTTACGACGAGATGTATGGCCGGTTCGGGCTGAAACCCTTCCTCTGCGGCAATTCCGGGCCGCAATGGGCGGGCTGGTTCCGCAACGAGATCAACAGCCTCGACGATCTGCGCGGGCTGAAATACCGGACCACAGGCCTGAATTCCGAGGTCTGTTCGCGCCTTGGCATGGCGGTCGAGGCGATGCCGGGACCCGCGATGTTCCAGGCGCTGCAATCGGGCGCGCTGGATGCGGGCGAGTTCATCGGCCCATGGTCGGATTCCGCGCTTGGCCTGCAGCAGGTCGCCAAGAACTATTACTGGCCGGGCGTGGGCGAGCCCTCCTCGGCCGAGGAATGCGCGGTCAATCTGGACGCCTTCAGCGCGCTGGAGGACGATCTGAAAGAGGCCGTGACCTATGCCTGCGAAAGCCTCTACAACCCGGTTCTGACCGAATACAACACCAAACACGCCATGGCGCTGCGTGAGCTGGTCAACGAACACGGCGTCACCGTGCGCGAACTGCCCCAGGAGGTAGTCGCCGCGATGGCCGGGGCGATGGACGAGGTCGTGGCCGGTCTGCGCGAGGACAGCGACGAACTGGTCCGGCGCATCACCGAAAGCTATCTGGAATACCGCGATCTGATGGCGGGCTACATGCCCTATTCGGAAGGCGGGCAACTGAACGCCCGCGCGGCCGTCCACGAAGGCTGACAATGACCCGCGCGGGGCCGGACCCGGCCTCGCGCCCTGGCGGAACGGGGGCGAGAATGCTGCGACTGGCCGACATGCTGGACTGGATCAACCGCGCGGCGGGGCTGTCGGTGCGCTGGCTGGCGCTGGCCATGGTGTTGCTGCAATTCGCCATCGTCGTGCTGCGATACGTCTTCGGCTATTCCTCGATCTTCCTGACCGAGGGGGTGCTGTATCTGCATGCCGCGATCTTCATGATCGGCGCGGGCTACACGCTGCTGGTGAGCGGTCACGTGCGGGTCGACATCTTCTATGCCAAGCTGTCGTCGCGCGGCCGGGCAATGGTCGATGTCATCGGCCATCTGGCGCTGCTGATGCCCGGCCTTCTGATCCTGCTCTACTGGTCATGGCCGACGGTGCGGCGGTCCTGGGCGATCCTGGAGGGGCCGATCAGCGTGGGCGGCATCCCGGCCTCGTTCCTGCTTAAGACGCTGATCCCGGTCTTTTGCGTGCTGCTGCTGATCCAGGGCCTGTCGGCGCTGATCCGCGACCTGCTGCGCCTGAAAGGACAAGACGCATGACCCTGCCCCTTGACCTGATCATGTTCGGCGCGCTGATCGCCGTGATTCTCAGCGGCTATCCGGTGGCCTTCGCCATTGCCGGCGTGGCGACGGGCTTTGCGCTGCTGGGCGCGGCGCTCGGGCAGTTCAATATCGGGCTGATGGGCGCGCTCGGGCAGCGCTTTTTCGGGATCATGACGAACCCGGTCCTGACCGCGATTCCGCTTTTCGTGCTGATGGGTGTGATCCTCGAACGCAGCCGCATCGCCGAGGACCTGCTCGAGACGATGGGCCGCCTGTTCGGCACGATGCGCGGGGGGCTTGGCGTCTCGGTCGTGCTGGTGGGCGCGCTGCTGGCGGCATCGACCGGGATCGTCGGTGCGACGGTGGTGGCGATGGGCCTGATCGCGCTGCCCGCGATGCTGCGGAACGGCTACAACCCGTCGCTGGCGGCGGGGATGGTGGCGACGTCGGGCACGCTTGGCCAGATCATCCCGCCCTCGACCCTGCTGATCATCCTGGCCGATGTCATGTCCTCGGCCTTTCAGCAGGCGCAATACGCGCAGGGGCTGTTCTCGATCCAGACGGTGTCGGTCGGGCAGGTCTTCGCCGCCGCATTGGTGCCCGGGCTGCTGCTGGTCGCGCTGTACGTCGCCTATATCCTGATCCGCGCCTGGCTGCGCCCCGCCGATGCCCCGGCCTTGAGCGAGGCCGTCAGCCGCCCGCCCCTTGGCGCCGTGCTGGCCGCGATCCTGCCGCCGGTCCTGCTGATCGTGGCGGTGCTGGGCGCGATCCTCGGCGGCGTCGCCTCGCCGAACGAGGCGGCGGCGGTGGGCGCCATCGGCGCGCTGCTGCTGGCGGGCGGGCGACACGGCATGCCGCGCTGGCTGCTGATCTCGGGGGGTGTCGCGCTGGCATTGCTGGCGGTGCTGGCAGGCGGCTGGCCGGTGCGGATCCAGCGCTCGGATGCTGGCCTGGCCGAATATCTGCGCGCGGCGCTTTATGCGGGGCTGGTCCTGTGGGGCACGGCCGCGATCCTCGTGGCGGGCTGGCGCCTGATGCGCGCGGGGGTCTTCGGCCCGGTCCTGACCTCGACCCTGACCGTCACCTCGATGATCTTCGCCACGATCCTGATGGCCAGCTACTTCTCGCTTGTCTTCGTGGGCCTGGGCGGCGAGCATCGCATCGCCGCGATCCTCGAGGCGCTGCCCGGAGGCCCGACCGGCGCGCTGATCTTCGCGATGGCCTTCATCTTCGTGCTGGGCTTCTTTCTCGACTTCGTGGAAATCGCGGTGATCCTGCTGCCGCTGCTGGTGCCGCCACTGATCCTGATGGGCCACGACCCGATCTGGCTGGCGGTCCTGATCGCGGTGAACCTGCAGACCTCGTTCCTGACACCGCCCTTCGGCTTTTCGCTGTTCTACCTGCGCGGAGCGGCGCCGGCCTCGATCACGACGGGCATGATCTATCGCGGCGTCATCCCCTTCATCGCCCTGCAGGGGCTGGCGATCGCGCTGATCTGGCTCTGGCCCGCCATCGGCACGTGGCTGCCCCGCGCCGCCTTCTGACGCAGCGCGACAAACAAAGATCAAGCTTTGCTTTGGCGCGTCCAGACGTGATACCAAATGACGAGTAAACGGCCAAATACCTGCGCTGACTCGAGGGGGCGATGCAATGGCTGGCCAGATGGTGACCAGTACCCGACCGGAACGGTCGGGGCGTTTCATGCGGGCCCTGGGGGCCGCCTTGGTGGCGCGGCGCAGCCTGCGCTACGAGATCACGTTCGCCCTGTCGGCCATCGTCATCTCGACCGGCCTGCGCCATGCGCTGAACGACATCCTGCCGCCGGGCTTTCCCTTCCTGACCTTCTTTCCGGCCGTGATGCTGACGCTGGTCCTGTCGTCGCTGCGATCTGGTATCGTGGTGGGCGTCGTCTGCGGCCTGATCGCGCTGCATTCGTTCATCGAGCCGGTGGGCCGGCTGTCGCTTGATGCGGGCTCGGTTCTGGCGCTCGGCTTCTACACGCTCATCATCGCGACCGAGGTCGTGTTCATCACCGCCGCCCGCCGCGCGCTGCTGCAACGATTGCGGGCCGAGGCGCGGGCCACCCATCTGGCCCATGCGCGCAGTCTGATGTTCTCCGAGCTGCAGCATCGCATCTCGAACAACCTCTCGACGGTGGCCGCGCTGCTCAGGCTTCAAAGCCAGCAGATCACCGACGAGACGGCGCGCCATGCCCTGCTGGCGGCGCAATCGCGCATCCGCTCGATCTCGCTGCTGCAACGCCGGCTGCACGCGCCCGACATGCAGGATCTGGACGCGGCCGATTACCTGCGCGACGTGCTGGCCGATGTGGTCGAGGTCGCGGGCGCGGGCGATGTGCAGCTCGAATTCAGTGCCGACAGCCTGCCCCTGCCCCATGACAGCGCCGTGCCTCTGGGGCTGATCGCCAGCGAATTGGTCATGAACGCGATCGAACATGCGGCGGCGCAGGGCCGCGTGAACCATGTCACCGCGCGGCTCAAGGTGGACGGACCGGCCGGCCAGGGCCGCACCGCCGCGACGCTTGAGATCCGCGACCGCGGCCCGGGCCTGCCCGACGGCTTCGCGCTGGAACGCTCCGAAAGCCTCGGCCTGATCGTGGCGCGGCAATTCGCGACGGCGCTGAACGGGGAATTGTCACTGAAGCGGCACCCGCAAGGCGGCACCGTGGCGCGGCTGGGCTTCGCGGTCGATCCCCCGCAAGGCGGCCTCGCCGCATGAACAGGGGCGCCCGCAGGCGCCCCGTTCCGTCTCAGAAATCCCAGTCCTCGTCCTGGGTCGCGACGGTCTTGCCGATGACATAGGACGAACCCGACCCCGAAAAGAAGTCGTGGTTCTCGCTGTCCGGCGACAAGGCGGCCAGGATCGCGGGGTTCACCTCGCAGGCGGCCGGCGGGAACAGCGCCTCGTAGCCCAGATTCTGCAGCGCCTTGTTGGCGTTGTAATGCAGGAAGGCCTTCACATCCTCGGTCAGCCCGATCCCGTCATATAGCTGCTCCGTATAGCGGCTCTCGACCTCGTATAGGTCGAACATCAGCGAAAAGGCGAAATCCTTCAGCGCGGCCCGCTCGGCCTCGGACACTCGCTCCAGCCCGCGCTGGAACTTGTAGCCGACATAATAGCCATGCACCGCCTCGTCGCGGATGATCAGTCGGATCAGGTCGGCGGTGTTCGTAAGCTTGGCCCGGCTCGACCAGTACATCGGCAGGTAGAAGCCCGAATAGAACATGAAGCTTTCCAGGAAGACGCTCGCGATCTTGCGCTTCAGCGGATCGGCCCCGGCCGCGTATTCCTGCAGGATCAGCCGTGCCTTCTGCTGCAGATGCGGGTTCTCCTCGGACCAGCGGAAGGCGTCATCCACCTCGGGCGTCAGGCAGAGGGTCGAGAAGATCGACGAATAGGACCGCGCATGGACCGCCTCCATGAAGGCGATGTTGGACAGGACCGCCTCCTCATGCGGCGTGATCGCATCGGCCATCAGCGCGGGCGCGCCGACGCTGCTCTGGATCGTGTCCAGCATGGTCAGCCCCGTGAAGACCCGGATCGTCAGCTCGCGCTCGGCCGGCCGCAGCGTCGCCCAGGACTGCACGTCATTCGACAGCGGCACCTTCTCGGGCAGCCAGAAGTTCACCGTCAGCCGGTTCCAGACCTCCAGGTCCTTCTCGTCCTCCAGCCGGTTCCAGTTGATCGCGCGCGCCGCGCCCGTCACCATGTCACGCATCGCCCAAGCCTCTTCTTCGTTGTCCAAATATCCCGGGGGTCCGGGGGCTGGCCCCCGGTCCGACGCCCGTCAAAGCGAGCAGCTGACGCAGCCCTGCACCTCGGTCCCCTCCAGCGCGGCCTGGCGCAGGCGGATGTAGTAGATCGTCTTGATCCCCGATTTCCACGCCTTGATCTGCGCGCGGTTGATGTCGCGGGTCGTGGCCTCGGCCGGGAAGAACAGCGTCAGGGACAGGCCCTGATCCACATGCTCGGTCGCGGCCGCATAGACATCGATGATCGCGTCCGGCCCGATCTCGTAGGCGTCGCGGTAATATTCCAGGTTCTCGTTCGACATGAAGGGCGCGGGGTAATAGACGCGGCCGATCTTGCCCTCCTTCCGGATCTCGATCTTCGAGACGATCGGATGGATCGAGCTGGTCGAGTTGTTGATGTAGCTGATCGAGCCCGTAGGCGGCACCGCCTGAAGGTTTCGGTTGTAAAGCCCGTCCTTCATCACCGCCTCGCGCAGAGCCGCCCAATCCTCACGGGTCGGCAGCGTGATCCCCTCGAACAGCCGCGCGACCTCGGGCCGCTCGGGCAGCCAGTCGCGGGTCACATATTTCTCGAAGAACGTCCCGTCGGCATAGCGCGACTTGTCGAAATCCTTGAAGGTCGTCCCCTTCTCGCGCGCCAGCGCGTTCGAGGCGCGGATCGCGTGATAGGTGATCGCCGCGAAATAGACGCTGGTGAACTCGACCGCCTCGGGACTGTCGTAATGGATCCGCTCGCGTGCCAGGAAGCCGTGCAGGTTCATCTGGCCCAGACCCACGGCATGAGCCTCGTCATTGCCGCGCCGGATCGAGGGCACCGCGTCGATGGCCGACATCTCCGAGACCGCCGTCAGCGCCCGGATCGCCGTTTCGACCGTCGCGCCGAAATCCGGCCCGTCCATCGTCTGCGCGATGTTCAGGCTGCCCAGGTTGCACGAGATGTCCGTGCCCATCTTGGCATAGCCCAGATCCTCGTTGAACTCGGACGCCTCGGCGACCTGCAGGATTTCGCTGCACAGGTTCGACATGGTGATGCGCCCCGCAATGGGGTTGGCGCGGTTCACCGTGTCCTCGAACATGATGTAGGGATAGCCCGATTCGAACTGGATCTCGGCCAGCGTCTGGAAGAACGCCCGCGCGTTGATCTTCTTCTTCTTGATGCGCTTGTCCTCGACCATCTCATGATATTTCTCGCTGACCGAGATTTCCGAGAAGGGCACGCCATAGACCTTCTGCACGTCGTGCGGCGAGAAGAGGTACATGTCCTCGTTCCGCTTCGCCAGCTCGAAGGTCACGTCGGGGATCACCACGCCAAGCGACAGCGTCTTGATGCGGATCTTCTCGTCCGCGTTCTCGCGCTTTGTGTCGAGGAAGCGCAGGATGTCCGGGTGGTGGGCGTTGAGATAAACGGCCCCTGCCCCCTGCCGCGCGCCCAGCTGGTTCGCGTAGCTGAAGCTATCCTCCAGCAGCTTCATCACCGGGATGACGCCCGAGGACTGGTTCTCGATCCCCTTGATCGGCGCGCCGGCCTCGCGGATGTTGGTGAGCATCAGCGCGACGCCGCCGCCGCGCTTCGACAGTTGCAGCGAGGAATTGATGGCGCGGCCGATGGACTCCATGTTGTCCTCGATCCGCAGGAGGAAACAGGAAATCAGCTCGCCGCGGGACTTCTTGCCGGCGTTCAGGAAGGTCGGCGTGGCGGGCTGGAAACGGCCCGACAGCATCTCTTCCATGAAGGACATTGCCAGCGCCTGATCGCCACGCGCCAGCGTCAGCGCGACCATGACCACGCGGTCCTCATAGCGCTCCAGATAGCGCTGCCCGTCGCGGGTCTTCAGCGTGTAGCTGGTGTAATACTTGAACGCGCCGAGGAAGGTGGGAAAGCGAAACTTGCGCTTGAAGGCGGCGGCCCAGATCGCGTGCAGGAACTCGCGCGGATACTGCGCCAGCACCTCGGCCTCGTAATAGCCCTCGTCCACCAGGTAATCGAGCTTCTCGTCCAGCGAGTGGAAGAAGACCGTGTTCTGGTTGACGTGCTGCAGGAAATACTGCCGCGCGGCCATGCGGTCCGCGTCGAAGCGGATTTTCCCCTCGCCGTCATAGAGGTTCAGCATCGCGTTCAGCGCGTGGTAGTCGAGGTCGGGCTTCACGGCGTCAAGCATGGCTCTCTCCAGAACAGGGTCAGCCCGTCGCGGATGCGGGCGATATCGGTTTCCGTCCCTGCCAGCTCGAACGTGGCCAGCACCGGGACGCGGCATTTCTCGGCGATGATCCGGGCCGACAGGGCATAGGTCGGCCCGAAATTGCGGTTTCCGCCGCCGATCACCCCACGGATCAGGGCGCGGCGGGCGGGGTCGTTCAGAAAGCGGATCACCTGCTTGGGGACCGCGCCCGCCCCGGTGCCATCGGCATAGGTCGGGCAGATCAGCACGTAGGGCGCCGTGGGGGCGGGCATGGGCTCGGCCTCGCGGATGGGGATGCGCGCGGCAGGCAGACCAAGCGCCTGCACGAACCGCGCGGTGTTCCCCGAGCTCGACGAGAAATAGACCAGCCCCGCCATCGCCCCGGTCAGGCCAGGGCGCTGATCATGTCGGGGCGAAAGCCCGCCCAATGCGCCTCGCCCGCGATGACGACCGGGGCCTGCCGATAGCCAAGCTCGGTCACGCGGGCCATGGCCTCGTCGTCCTGGGTCAGGTCGATCACGTCATAGTCAAGGCCGCGGGCATCCAGCGCACGGGTCGTGGCGGTGCACTGCACGCAGGCGGGTTTGCTGTAAACGATGATGGTCATGCCCTGCTCGCTTTCCTGTCAGAGGCGCGGGGCTAGGGCTGCCGCCCCCGGACCCGCCGCCCGGTCCTTGTGATGTCTTGCCATCGCCCCCCGGACGGCCCGGCCGCGACGGTGACCAAAACCCCCTGAAAAAGGACGTTTCGACGGGAAGAACCCGTTCTACCGGAGCGTGAGCCGTGGATGCGATGCCACATCATATAGACCGCAGCGTTAATCGGGTGTCAATATCTGGTATGGTCTGCTGGGTCATTTCGTGGATGCCCGAACACGGGAGCAACCCGGCGGGCCGCCCGTCTAGCCTGAATATTCCGGGCTTTCCAGAGCGTCGCGGGCGAATTCACGGTCGCCCGGCCAATTCGCCGCATCCGCCCCCAAGCCGCCGCCAAGCACGAATCGTGATCGCCCTGGCGCGGCGGGAATTGCCCGGAAAGCGGGCATCGCGCCGCCCCCTGCCGCAGATGCGGGCATAAACGCCCGGACGCTCCGCTTCCGCCTGCCGGATGGGCTGATCCACCTGCCGTCCGCGCGGCCTCGCGCTTAGACGGAAGGTATGCCGAAGCTCTCCATCATCGTGGTCGAACGCGACCGGGAACGCGCCCTGCGGATCGTCGACGGTCTGGGCGGAGCCGAGGGGCACGAGATCGCCGTCATCTCGGAAGAGACCGGCCTTGCGCGGCGGATCACCGAACTCAAGCCCGACATCGTGCTGATCGACATCGCCAACCCCTCGCGCGACGTGCTCGAGGAACTGGCCTTCGCCTCGGGGCCGATGGACCGGCCGGTGGCGATGTTCGTGGACCGCTCGGACGAGCAGATGACCCGAGCGGCGATCGAGGCGGGCGTTTCGGCCTATGTCGTCGACGGGCTGCAACCCGATCGGATCAAGCCGATCCTCGACGCCGCAATCGCGCGCTTCCACATGTTCCACAAGATGCGGACCGAACTGGCCGCGACCCGCGCCGCGCTGGAGGAGCGCAAGATCATCGACCGCGCCAAGGCCATCCTGATGAAGGCACGTGGCATCGACGAGGAAGCGGCCTATGCCCTTCTGCGCAAGACGGCGATGGACCAAGGCCGCCGCGTCGCCGACATCGCGCAGCAGCTGGTCATGGCGGCGGGGCTTCTGACATGAGCGCGACGACCTTGCGCCTGGGCTATGTGCCGCTGATCGATGCGGCCCCCCTGATCATCGGTGCCGAGATCGGCTTTGCCGCCGAAGAGGGGCTGGAATTCGACCTGATCCGCCTGCGCTCCTGGGCGCAGAGCCGCGACATGCTGGGCACGGGCGGGATCGATGCCGCGCATATGCTGGTGCCGCTGCCCATCGCGCAGGCGCTTGGCCTTGGGCCGGACTACCCGGCCTTCGATCTGGCGATGTTCATCAGCCAGGGCGGGCAGGCCATCGCGGTCAACGCAGCGCTCGCCGAGCGGCTGCGGGGCATCGGCCACGGCTTCGGCTTCGGCGATGCGCAGGAAGCGCGGGACGCACTCGCGCAGGTGGCGGGGCCGTCGCTGCGGGTTGGCGTCCCCTTCACTTTCTCGACCCAGGCGCATCTGGTCCGGCACTGGCTGAAGGGGTCGGTGCTCGAGCCGCGCCTGTCGATCCACACCGTCCCGCCGCCGATGATGGCTGACGCGCTGGCTTCGGGCGAGGTCGACGCCTTCTGCGTGGGCGAGCCCTGGGCCTCCTACGCCGTCGAGACGGCGGCGGGGGCGTTGCTGCTGGCCGGGCGTGCGATCTGGAACGCGCCGCCGGAAAAGGGGCTGGTCCTGACCCGGGCCTTCACCGAAGGCGAGCCCGAACTGACCGGCGCGCTGATGCGGGCCGTCTGGCGCGCCTGCCGCTGGCTCGACATCCCCGAGAACCGCGGCACCGCGGTCGAGATCCTGTCGAGGCCCGACTACCTGAACCTCTCGCCGGAACTCAGCGAGCGGGGTCTTCTGGGCCGCCTCCATGTCACCCCGCAGGGCGAGGTCCGGCATTTCCCCGACTTCATCCGCTTCCACGCGGGCGGGGCGAATTTCCCTTGGCGCAGCACGGCGGCGCTGCTGGCGCGGGGGATCGCCGAGGCCCATCACCTTGACCCGCAAGCGGCGATGGAGGCGGCTGGCGCCTGCTTCCGCACCGACCTTTACCGGCGGCACCTCAGGGCGGCGGGGGCGGACATGCCCGGCGCCTCGGCGCGGATCGAGGGGGCGATGACCCATCCCACCCCCGTCGCCAGCGAGAAGGGGCAGATGATTCTGGGCCCCGATGCCTTCTTCGACGGCGAAACCTTCGACCCGCCGATCTATTCGCGCTGATTTCGCAGGCAGTCGCGCTGCGCTTGGCGGCACTTGGCGAAAGCCGCCAGAAATCCACGGCCCCTTTCTTGACCGATTCGCCCCCGATGCGCCAAGGTCAGAACAAGGCCACAGGGCAACGGCGCCCCGGCCACCGATCTTCCGCAAGGCTGCGGACCCCCTTTCTCCGGCAACGACGCCACCACGCTTGTCCCGATGACGGGTCACGCGCCGGTGGCTTTTTTCCATTGCCGTCCCGCCATTCCCGGCCCCCTGGGCCACGCAAAGGATCGCCAGATGAGCCTGATCACGCCGACCCGCCGCAGCTTCCTGAAATCCGCCGCCTCGGTCGCGGCCACCGCCGCTGCCGCGCGGCTTGCCTTGCCGGGCGGAGCCTGGGCCGCCACGCCCGCGCTGGAAACCACCGGCGCCACGCTCGGCTATATCGCGCTGACCGACAGCGCGCCCCTGATCATCGCGCTGGAAAAGGGCTTCTACGAAAAGCACGGCCTGACCGACATGCGGATCGAGAAGCAGGCCAGCTGGGGCGCCACGCGCGACAACATGGCGCTCGGCTCCTCGGGCGGGGGCATCGACGGCGGGCACATCCTGCGCCCGAAGGTGCACCTTTACTCCACCGGCACGGTCACGCAGAACAACCAGCCGCTGCCGATGTACAACCTTCTGTCCCTGAACGAGCAGTGCCAGGGCATCTCGGTCACCCAGGCCTATGCCGACAGCGGCGTCGGCCTGAATAGCGCCCCCCTGAAGGAGATCTGGGCCGCCCGCCGCGCCGCCGGGCAGGAGATCCCCGTCGCCATGACCTTCCCCGGCGGCACCCATGACCTGTGGATGCGCTACTGGCTGGCCGCGGGCGGGATCGATCCCACGACCGAGTGCGACCTGATCGTCGTCCCGCCCCCGCAGATGGTCGCCAACATGAAGGTCGGCAACATGGAGGCCTTCTGCGTCGGCGAGCCGTGGAACGAGCAGCTGGTGAACCAGGGCATCGGCTTCACCGCCTGCACCACCGGCGAGATCTGGGCGAACCACCCCGAGAAGATCCTCGGCATGCGCGCCGATTGGGTGGACGCGAACCCCAACGCCGCCCGCGCCATCCTGATGGCCGTGATGGAGGCGCAGATGTGGTGCGAGGAGGCCGCCAACAAGGACGAGATGGCCGAGATCCTGTCCAAGCGCCAATGGTACAACGTCCCCGTCGCCGACATCGCCGCCCGCATCAAGGGCGAGATCAACTACGGCAACGGCCGCGAGGAGAGCCGCCCCGATCTGGCGATGCGCTTCTGGGGCGAGAACGGCAGCGCCTCTTTCCCGTGGAAGTCGCTGGACAGCTGGTTCATCACCGAGAACAAGCGGTGGGGCTACCTGCCGGGCGATCTGGACACGGCCGCGCTGGTCGATCAGACCAACCGCTCGGACCTCTGGCTCGAGGCGGCCGCCGCGCTCGGCCTCGAGACCGGCGACAAGGGCGACAGCCGCGGGACCGAGACCTTCTTCGACGGCACCACCTTCGATCCCGCGGATGCGGACGGCTATCTCGCCGCCCAGTCCATCAAGGCCATGGTCTGAGGAGGCAGGAATGACCGTCACCGCCCTCAAGCGCCCCGCCGCCGCCGCCGCCGCCCCGCGGCCCGCGGCCACCGTCCACGCGATCCCCCGCCCGCGCAGCGCCGCCTCTGCCCGCGCCGCCCGGCTCGGCCGCGCCGCCGCCGCCAACGTCCTGCCGCCCGTGCTGGTCGTCGCCGCGCTCCTCGGCCTCTGGCAGCTCCTGCTGGCCGGGGGCGGTGCCGCCTTGCCCTCGCCGATCGAGATCTGGCAACAATCCGGGGACCTGATCCTGGAGCCCTTCTACGTCGCCGGCACCCAGGATATTGGCCTCGGCTGGCGCGTCCTGACCTCGCTGGAACGTGTCGGCATCGGCTTCGGCCTCGCTGCCTTTGTCGGCATCGCGGTCGGCGCGGTGATCGGCCAGTCCGCCTGGCTAATGCGGGGCGTCGATCCGCTGTTCCAGGTGCTGCGGACCGTGCCGCCGCTGGCTTGGCTGCCGATCAGCCTTGCCGCCTTCATGGACAGCCGACCCTCGGCCATCTTCGTGATCTTCATCACCGCGATCTGGCCCGTCATCATCAACACCGCCGCCGGCGTGCGCGCCATCCCGCAGGACTACCGCAATGTCGCTGCCGTCCTGCGCCTCAGCCCGCTCGAGTTCTTCTGGAAGATCATGGTCCCGGCCGCCGCCCCCTACATCTTCTCGGGGCTGCGCATCGGCGTCGGCCTCGCCTGGCTGGCCATCGTCGCGGCCGAGATGCTGACCGGCGGCGTGGGCATCGGCTTCTTCATCTGGGACGCGTGGAACAGCTCCATGCTGACCGACATCTTCGTCGCGCTGCTCTACATCGGCGCCACCGGCTTCGCGCTCGACCGCCTGGTCGCCTTCATCGGCACCAAGGTCAGCCGCGGCACCACGGTCTGAGGAGAAACACCATGAGCTATCTCAAGATCGATCACGCCGGAAAGACCTTCACCTCGGGCAGCCGGTCGAACGTCGTTCTTCAGGACGTGCGCCTCGACATCGCCAAGGGGGAGTTCGTCTCGGTCATCGGCCATTCCGGCTGCGGCAAGTCCACCCTCCTGAACATGATCGCGGGCCTCACCGAGACCACCTCGGGCGGCATCATCCTGGAAGGGCGAGAGGTGAACGCCCCCGGTCCCGACCGCGCCGTGGTCTTCCAGAACCACAGCCTGCTGCCTTGGCTCACCGTCTATGACAACGTGAAGATGGGCGTGCAGAAGGTCTTCGGCAGCACCAAGTCCAAGGCCGAGCGCCACGACTGGATCATGCAGAACCTCGATCTGGTGCAGATGGGCCACGCCGCCCAGAAGCGCCCGGCCGAGCTGTCCGGCGGCATGAAGCAGCGCGTCGGCATCGCCCGCGCCTTGGCGATGGAGCCGAAGATCCTGCTCCTCGACGAGCCCTTCGGCGCCCTCGACGCCCTGACCCGCGCCCACTTGCAGGACGCCGTGATGGAGATCCACGCCCGCCTCGGCAACACCATGATCATGATCACCCATGACGTGGACGAGGCCGTATTGCTGGCCGACCGCATCGTCATGCTGACCAACGGCCCCGCTGCCACCGTGGGCGAGGTGCTGGAGGTTCCCCTCGCGCGCCCCCGCGACCGCATCCGCCTCGCCAGCCACCCCGACTACGTGCGCGCCCGCGAGGCGGTGCTGCGCTTCCTTTACGAACGTCACCGCTTCGTCGAAGCGGCGGAGTAAGCCCATGACAAAGAACCTCGTCGTCATCGGCGCGGGCATGGCCTCGGGCCGGATGCTGGAGCATCTGTTCGAGGCCGCCCCCGGCGCCTACACTGTCACCCTCTTCAACGCCGAGCCGCGCGGCAACTACAACCGCCTGATGCTCTCCCCGGTCCTGTCGGGCGAAAAGACCTACGAGCAGATCGTCACCCATGACGAGGCCTGGTATCAGGCCCAAGGCGTCACCACCCGTTTCGGCGAGGCCGTCACCGCCATCGACCGCGAGGCGCAGGTTGTCCACGGCAGGAACGGCGCGGTGCCCTACGACGCGCTGGTCATCGCCACCGGCTCGGCCCCCTTCATCATCCCGGTCCCCGGCCACAAGCTGCCCGGAGTCGTCTCCTACCGCGATCTCGAGGACACCAACGCCATGATCGCCGCCTCCCGCCCCGGCGCGAAGGCGGTGGTCATCGGCGGCGGCCTTCTGGGCTTGGAAGCCGCCGCCGGCATGGCCGCCCGCGGCGCCGAGGTGACGGTGATCCACCTCATAGGCCACCTGATGGAGCGCCAGCTAGACCCCGCCGCCGGCTACCTGCTGCAAAAGGACCTCGAGAAACGCGGCATCCGCATCCACTGCAAGGGCGCCACGAAAGCCATCCTCGGCGAGGATCGCGTCGAAGCCGTGCTGCTGGAAGACGGCACCGTCTACCCCGCCGACCTCGTCTGCATGGCCGTCGGCATCCGCCCCGAGACGCGGCTGGCGAACGACGCCGGTCTTGAGGTCGCGCGTGGGATCACCGTGAACGACCAGCTTCAGACCTCCGACCCCGCGATCTACGCGCTTGGCGAATGCACCGAGCATGACGGCCAGCTTTTCGGCCTCGTCGCCCCCCTCTACGATCAGGCCAAGGTCTTGGCCGCGACACTGGCGGGGCAAGAGTCTGCCTTCAAGCCCGTCCAGACCGCGACCAAGCTGAAGGTCACCGGCTGCGACCTCTTCAGCGCCGGCGACTTCGCGGACGCCCCCGGCCGCGAGGACATCGTCTTCCGCGACCCCGGCCGCGGCATCTACAAGCGCCTGATCCTGGAAGGCGAGCGCCTGATCGGCGCCGTCATGTATGGCGACACGGCCGACGGCGCGTGGTTCTTCGACAAGATCCGCTCGGGCGCCGACGTGACCGCGGACCGCGACACCCTCATCTTCGGCCCCGCCTTTGCCGGAGGTGCCCAGGCGGACCCTCTGGCAGCCGTTGCAGCCTTGCCGCCTGAGGCGGAGATCTGCGGCTGCAACGGCGTGTGCAAGGGACAGATCACCCGCGCCATCGAGGGCGGCGCCACCACCCTCGACGCCGTGCGCGGCCTGACCAAGGCCAGCGCCTCCTGCGGGACCTGCACCGGGCTGGTCGAGCAGGTCATGGCCCTGACCTTGGGCGACGGCTTCGCGGCCAACGCCAACCCGCCCATGTGCAAATGCACCAACCACACGCATGAGGACGTGCGCCGCCTCATCAAGTCGATGGGCCTCAAGTCCATCCCGGCGGTCATGCAGGAGCTGGGCTGGCGCAGCACCGGCGGCTGCGCCTCCTGCCGCCCGGCGCTGAACTACTACCTGCTTGCCGACTGGCCGCTGGACTACCGCGACGACCGCCAGAGCCGGTTTGTGAACGAGCGCAACCACGCCAACATCCAGAAGGACGGCACCTACTCCGTCGTCCCGCGCATGTGGGGCGGCGTCACCACCCCGGCCGAGCTGCGCGCGATCGCGGATGCCGCCGACCGCTACAACGTGCCCATGGTCAAGGTCACCGGCGGCCAGCGCATCGACCTGCTGGGCGTGCGGAAAGAGGACCTGCCCGCCATCTGGTCAGACCTGAACGAGGCCGGCATGGTCTCGGGCCATGCCTATGCCAAGGGCCTGCGCACGGTGAAGACCTGCGTCGGCCAGCAGTTCTGCCGCTTCGGCACGCAGGATTCGACTGGCCTCGGCATCCGCCTCGAAAAGCTGCTCTGGGGCTCCTGGACCCCGGCCAAGGTCAAGCTGGGCGTCTCGGGCTGCCCCCGCAACTGCGCCGAGGCAACCTGCAAGGACATCGGCATCGTCTGCGTGGACAGCGGCTTCCAAATTTCGGTCGCCGGCGCCGCCGGCATGGACGTGCGCGAGACGGTGCCCCTGCTGACCGTCGCCACCGAAGACGAGGTCTGCGAGGTCACCGCCGCCTTCGTCCAGCTCTACCGCGAGAACGCCCGCTACCTGCACCGCATTTACAAATGGGTGGACAAGGTCGGCCTCGACTGGTGCCGCGAGCAGGTGGCGGACCCCGCCACCCGCGCGGCGCTCTACGACCGCTTCATGCTGAGCCAGTCGGTCTACCAGGCCGATCCCTGGGCCGACCACGCCGCCCGCCCGGCGGAATGGTCCCCCGTCGCCGACCTGACCCTGAGGGCCGCCGAATGAACCTCATCGACATCGCCGCACTCCACGACATCCCGCGCGAAGGCGCCCGCGTCGTCCGCACCGCCCAGGGCTGCGTCGCCATCTTCCGCACCGCCACGGATCAGGTCTTCGCCCTCGACGACCGCTGCCCCCACAAGGGCGGCCCCCTGTCCGAGGGCATCGTCCACGGCACCTCCGTCACCTGCCCCCTGCACAACTGGGTCTTCGACATGGCCACAGGCGAGGCCCAGGGCGCAGACGAGGGCCGCGTGGCCACCTACGCGGTGCAGGTCAAGAACGGCCGCATCCTTCTAGACGCCGCCTTCTTGTCGCGCAGGGCGGCATGACGGTCCGCACGACCTGCCCCTATTGCGGCGTCGGCTGCGGCGTCCTCGCGAGCCCGGACGGGCAGGGGGGGCTGACGATCAAGGGCGACCCCGACCACCCCGCGAACCGCGGCCGCCTCTGCGTCAAGGGCGCAGCCCTGGGCGAGACCGTCAGCACGGCAGGCCGCCTTCTGACCCCCCGCATCCACGGGGCCAAGGCCTCGTGGAGCACCGCCCTCGACTTCATCGCCGACCGCTTCACCGACGCTGTGACCCAGCACGGGCCGGACAGCGTCGCCCTCTACGTCTCGGGCCAGCTGCTGACCGAGGACTACTACGTCGCCAACAAGCTGATGAAGGGCTTCATCGGCAGCGCCAACATCGACACAAACTCCCGCCTCTGCATGGCCTCCTCGGTGGCCGGCCACCGCCGCGCCTTCGGGACCGACACCGTCCCCGGCCTCTACGAGGACCTGGAACTGGCCGATCTGGTGGTGCTGACCGGCTCGAACCTCGCCTGGTGCCACCCGGTCCTGCACCAGCGCCTGCTGGCCGCGCGCGCCGCCCGGCCGCAGATGAAGATCGTCGTCATCGACCCTCGCCGCACCGCCACCTGCGAGGATGCGGACCTGCACCTGCCCCTCGCCCCCGGCGCGGACGGGCACCTGTTCAACCTGCTGCTCTGCCACCTCCACGACACCGCCCGCACCAGCGCCGCCTTCCTGCCGCATGTCACCGGCTTCGACGCCGCGCTGACCGCCGCCCGCGCCAGCCGCCCCGAGGATACGGGCCTGCCGCCCGACCCCCTGCGGCACTTCCTGGACCTCTGGGCGCAGACCGAAAAAACCGTCACCGTCTACTCCCAAGGCATCAACCAGAGCGACAGCGGCACCGACAAGGTCAACGCCATCCTCAACTGCCACCTCGCCACCGGCCGCATCGGCCGCCCCGGCATGGGCCCCTTCAGCGTCACCGGCCAGCCCAACGCGATGGGCGGGCGCGAGGTCGGCGGCCTCGCCAACATGCTCGCCTGCCACCTCGAGCTGGAGAACCCCGCCCACCGCGCCGCCGTGGGCGCGTTCTGGAACGCCCCCCGCATGGCGAGCCGCCCTGGCCTCAAGGCCGTGGATATGTTCCGCGCGGTCGAGGATGGCCGCATCAAGGCGCTCTGGATCATCCACACCAATCCCGCCGTCACCATGCCCGAGGCCGACCGTGTGTCCCGCGCCATCGCCGCCTGCGACTTCGTTTCGGTCAGCGACATCCGCGCCGATACCGACACGGCCCGCCTGGCCCATGTCCTGCTGCCCTCGGCCGCATGGGGCGAAAAGGACGGCACGGTCACGAATTCCGAGCGCATGATAAGCCGCCAGCGGGCGGCCCTGACCGCACCGGGTCAGGCGCAGCCCGATTGGTGGCAGATCGCGCAGGTCGCGCAGCGGATGGGCTTTCAGGGTTTCGACTGGGCCAGCCCGGGGCAGATCTTCGCGGAACATGCCGCCCTGTCGGGTATCGCGGGCGGGCTGGGCAGCGATTTCGACATCTCGGATCTGGCATCGCACGATTACGACGCGCTGTCGCCGGTGCTCTGGCCGCAAGGCCCCACGCAGCGCGGCGGGCGCTTTTTCGGATCGGGCCGCTTTCACACCCCGGACGGGCGGGCGCGGCTGGTCCCGGTGGCGGCCGCCCTGCCAGCGCGCCGTCCCGACAGGCTGACCCTGAACACGGGCCGCACCCGCGACCAGTGGCACACGATGACGCGGACCGGTCTGTCGCCGCGCCTGTCCCGCCATCTGGCCGAGCCCTATCTGGAAATCCACCCCGAGGACATGGCCCGACTGGGCCTGATGCCTGCCGGACTGGTCGAGGCGAAGACCGACGCCGGTTGCGCGATCCTACGGGTCTTGCCCTCGGACGCGGTCGCAATCGGCCATCCTTTTGCGCCGATCCACTGGAGCGGGCAGACATCCTCGGCGGGCCGGATCGACGCGCTGGTCGAGGCGCGGACCGACCCGGTTTCGGGCCAGCCCGCCAGCAAGTCGATGCAGGTCGAGCTGCGTCCCTTTGCGGCGTCGTGGTTCGGCTATTGCGTGACGCGCCGGGATGTCGTGCCGGATTGCGATTACTGGGCCAGCGCCGCGATCCCGGGCGGGCGGCAGATCGAGATGGCCGGCGCCGCGATTCCGACGGACTGGTCGGCCCGGTTTCGCAACTGGTTCGGCGCGACCCCCGACATGACCCTGGTCGATCCCGCGCGCGGCCTGTTCCGCGCCGCGCTGTCGGACGAAGGCGGGCTGGTCGCCGCCCTGTTCGTATCGGATCAGCCGGTCCGCCTGTCGCGGGCGCATCTGGGCGACAGCCTGACCCGCCCCGACCCCGCGATTCTGGCGGGGCATCCGGGCGAGACGACCCCCGATCAGGGCGCGATTCTCTGCGCCTGTTTCGAGATCGGCGTGAACACGATCATGCGCGCCATCGCCCGCGAGGGCCTGCAGAATGTCGAGGCCATCGGCGTAGCCCTCGGCGCGGGAACGAATTGCGGTTCCTGCCGGCCGGAACTGCGCGCACTCCTGGCCCGGTCCCTTCCCGTTGCGGCCGAGTAGCGGTTTGCGCTTTTCTCAGCCCGGGCGATGGGGTATGCGGCAGGCGTCGGGGCGTAGCGCAGCCTGGTAGCGCGACGGTTTTGGGTACCGTAGGTCGGAGGTTCGAATCCTCTCGCCCCGACCATGACTTAGGGGTCTTCCCTAGTCTCCGTCTTACAGGTCATTTTACAGAGACGTTCGCTTTTCGGCCTTCCGCAGCTTCTCGGCGAGGCTGTCGGACATGGCGGGCGACAGGGCCAAATAGCGCTCGATGACCTCCGAAGCTTGTTTGAGAGACCAGCCCATATGGGTGGCGATCTCCTTCAGCTCTGCCCCAGCCTCAAGCAGCCGGGTCGCAGCGGTCCGCGTGCATCGTAGAGCCTCAGCTCACGCCGCAATTTCAGGCTGTCACGCCACTGGCTGACGGCGTCGCCAAGGTAGTTTTCGTGCTGGTAGGGAATCCCGCGCTTGTTCACGATGAGCCGCGCCTGATCGGCGGGCGTGGCGTCGATCAGCACAGCGAAGCCAGCCGTTTGCGCTTCTGCGTCCAGATCACGACCTGCCGGCCGTGAGGGAGTCGGTGGATGTGCTCGCTGGACAGCAACGGCAGATCGCCGGGCCGCCGCCCCGTCTCAAGCGCAATGGCCAGGATGCGCAAAACATGGGCAGGCGCTCCCTTGTGGACGCCCCCTATCTCATCGGGCAGCCAGAAGATCTCGGCGCGGTTCGATGGCGGGCACCGATATCGCCCGCAAGCGCGTCCTGGAGGCGGTGTTCATCGCCTCCGGTATCCCGTCGCCCTCGGCCCCCTGTGCCCGCAGCCACGAAACAGCCGCGTCGCTCGGGGTCAGAAGCTCTGACAGGTCACGGATATCCTCAGGCAGCGGGTCTCGTCGCGCAAACCCGCGATCAAGCAACTTCTCGACCCACGAGATGTTGCCTTGGTTCAGCCGGGCAGCCGCGTCGAACGAGTCCGGGTGGATCGTTAGCTTCGGCCCCTTGAGTGTCTTTAACCAAGGAGCGAGCCGGTTCATATTCAGAGGCAGAAACCCCTGCTGAACGCGCCACAGGTTCATGACAAGGATGAACGAGATGGCATCCCGAGAAATGCCTTCGTTCAAAAGCACAACCTGATCAGGATTGATCGTGTGACCGATGCGCGCAAAGAAATCCTGCACGACGCAACCGTTTCTTAGCGTGGACTTGCTAAAAAGTACGGGCTGAAAGTCAATATTGGGGGCATTGTATTTTCTCAGGATGCGCTCGTAGCGAGGGATTGGCGGTCGCTGACTGATATTGATGGCGCCAGATTTTATGCGCTGCTGAATGGCGCTTTCCATGTGCCCGTGGGGCGGGCGGACATAAGCGACAACTGATATTTCCTGATGCGGCACAAGCGAGAGGAAGTCCTTGAAGGCTGCATGGCTCAGGTTGTCAAAGCCTTCTGCGGAAACGATGACGTCCTGTGCCGCATTGTCAGCCAGAGACTAGCTTCACGAAAGGAGTTCAAGGAGGCGATAGCGCGATTGCTGAAAGGTGCCACGGATCATCGCATTGCTCTTATGTGCGCCGAGAAGGAGCCACTTGATTGCCATCGTACTATTTTGGTGTCTCAAGAGCTCTTGAAGGCTGGATGTGAGGTCCAACACATTCATCAAGATGGCTCGCTCGAGACACACATGGAGGCGGCAGCGGCTGGAACGCGCTGACGTCGCCACGCTCAGCGATCTGGCCGCCGACGAGGGCCTCTCCGATCGCTATGTCAGTCGCATCCTGCGGCTTGCGTGGCTGGCGCCCGAGGTGCTCGAGCGGCTGGTTGTCCACCGCGAGCCCAGCACGATCAGCATCTACGACCTGTGCTTCGTGGCGTCCCTGCCGTGGGAAGAGCAGCCGGGGCGGGTGTTCGACTGAGCCTCAGTGAAAGCTCGCCCGATACGACGTCGCCGTCAGCGAGACATGGGCATCGAGCGGCGGGCGCAGTTCGAACGCCTTGGGCTCGCGTGAGAAGTTCCAGAGCCGGAACAGACGCCATTCCGACCTGCGCTCCTCGGCCACGGCCAGTTCGTTGCGGGTGATGTGGAAGGGCGTGCGCTCCCATCCGTTCGTCGTCTTGACCTCGA
>NZ_JAUVVF010000057.1 GCF_030604785.1 Paracoccus sp. (in: a-proteobacteria)
AGCTACGAGGACATCGTCGAAGTCTGCTGCACGGCGTGGAACACCCTGATGGCAATGCCACAACGACTCGCGTCAATCACACGCCGCGAGTGGGCGCAGGTCAGTGGGTAATGCCGTTGGTATCAGATCCGAGGTCGGACCCGAGGATCGCGACGTCGTGACGGTCCCGCTTGAAGGGCCGCGGATCCTGCGGTCCGTCGGTCTGGTGACGCGGGCCAACACTTCGGACGACGCGGCGCTGCGGATCGCCCGCGTCATCCAGACCGTCGCGCGTGAGGTCTTCGCGGGCACGCTTGTGCACGAACCCCTGCAGCCACGCTGACCCGGCGGCACCTGCAATCCGTCCGCGGATGCGCTGCCGACGCCCGGATCAGGGCAGGCGCGGAGCCGGAAAACGCAGCTCGGCTAGGTTCCCCAGGCAGCCTTCCCAGATGTCGTGGGCAAGCGCGCGCTCGACCCGGAACGTTAGGCGCAGATCTCGCCGGCAATGCGACAGCACTCCAGCGAAACCGGCTGACCATCCTGATAGCAGGCCGCGGTCTTGCCGATCTCTTCGACAACGCCACCGAAACCGGGATCGACCGTCCTGCCCCAGCGTGGAGCGCATTATGACCGCCGCCGAAGATGATGCCGTCCGCTCGCGATGTCCCCAAGGAGGGCTCGGCGGAAGCGACTTGGGATCCCGCTGGACGCGATAGCCGACGACCTGCACGGGCGCCTCGTCGGGCGCACGAGAGGTGGGCTGAACACAAAGCTGCGTGCCGTCACCTGCGCCAAGAGGCGGCCCCTGAAGTTCTTGATGACCGCAGGCCGGTCAGCGACCATACCGGAGCCGCCGCCCTGTTGGGCACTCCGCAGGCCGCCGGGCGGAGGATCGCGATTATGGCGCGGACCGGTTCCGAGATGTTATGAAACGCAAGGGGACAGGCCCCTGCATCCCCGGTCAAGAATCCGCGGAAAAACTGTCCGCTACGACGAGCGCCGCTATCGCCGCCGCAACCGCATCGGGATCATGTTCGGTCGCCGAAAGACTGGCAGAGAGTCCCAACCTGCTACGTCAGCGGCGCCAAGACCCTCCTGCCCGCCGTCGCCTTCGCGCCACTGCCACGTTTCGGCTATGAAGTTGAATGAGACGCGACCCTAAGCTTGGTGACGCGGCGGCTGTTCTGGTGATCGAGGCCTTTTCTGACCATGCGTTGCCTAGGGGAGGTCGCGCAGGACGCCGTGAATGTCTTGATGAAGCACGAAGTTTGGATGAAGCTGTGGCCGTGGCAGCGACGCGGAGGGGTTGGACGTGAGGATCGCGGTTCTGGATGATTACGCTGATGTCGCGCGCGATTATGCCGACTGGCCGGAAGAGGCCGAGGTCACCGTCTTCACCAAGACCGTCACCGACCGCGCCCGGCTGGCGCGGATGCTTGAGCCCTTTGACATCATCTGCCTCATGCGCGAGCGCACGCCCGTCGATGCCGCACTGATCGAGGCCCTGCCGCGGCTGCGGCTGATCGTGACGACGGGGGCGCGCAACCTGTCGATCGACACGACCGCCGCGGCGCGCCGGGGCATCACCGTCTGCGGAACGCAATCGCGCGGCAACACCACAGCCGAATTCGTGATCGCGCTGATCCTCGCCCTGTCCCGCCGCATCCCGGCCGAAGCGAATTCCGCCGCAGCCGGGCTCTGGCAGCAGGGGATCGGGCGGGACCTTCACGGGCTGACGCTCGGGATCGCGGGTTATGGCAGGATCGGCCGCAAGCTGGCATCCCTGGCGCGGCCCTTCGGGGTCGAGATCCTCGCCTGGTCGCGCAGCCTGACGGCCGACGCCGCCCGCGCCGAGGGCGTGCGCCATGCCGAAAGCCTTGAGGCTTTGCTGGAGGGCTCGGATATCGTGTCGGTCAATCTGGTCCTGTCCGATGCGACGCGCGGCCTGTTCGGAGCGCGCGAATTCGCGCTGATGCGCCCCGATGCGCTGTTCGTGAACACGTCGCGCGGGTCCATCGTGCAGGTTCCGCCGCTGCTGGCGGCATTGCGGGACGGGCGGCTTGGCGGCGCGGCGCTGGATGTTCACGACATCGAGCCCCTGCCGCAGGGGGCCGAGGTTCTGGACGCCGCGCTGATCGCCAGCGGCAGGCTGCTGGTCACGCCGCATCTGGGCTATGTCAGCGAACAGACGTTCCGGATGTTCTATCGCCAGACGGTCGAGGCGATCGAGGCGTGGAGGGCCGGTGCCCCGATCCGGCTCATCGGGCCGGGGGCGCAGGCTACTCCGACAACTTGACCGAATATTCGTTCGCCAGCAGGTCGACGACGAAGCGCCGCGTCTCGGGGTCGATCTCGGCCACGCTGGCGGCCAGACGGGCGGCCTCGTCTCCGACCAGGGTGCGGTAGGCCCCGAGGACGGCCGGCGCCTGCGAGATGTAGTCGGGGTCCTTGCGGGCGGCCTCGATCGCGTCCAGCCAGGTCTGGCGGATCTCGGGCGGTGTGCCGGCGGGCAGGACCAGCATCTTCTGCGCGGCGAAACCGGCCGAGGAAAAGACGCGGTAGGCATCGTACTCCGGCCCGGATGGCGGGCGGCCGTGCAGATGCTCGTACAATTCCTCAAGCGTCGGCAGGTCGGGAAAGGTGGGATCGCGCTGCACCTTGCCCTCGGCATCGACGATGCCCCAGGTCATCAGCGGCACGGCCTCGCCGGCAGCGACCATGGGCGCCACATAGCGCAGATAGGCCGAGGTCGTCTGATAGTCGATATTCACCTCGCGGACGCGCATCGCCTCGAGCCCGTCGCCCCGGCCGGTATAGCCAAAGACGTAATTCGTATCGAGCCCCAGCAGCCGGAATGCCAGCATCGGCACCAGATCCAGCGAGGTGATCCCCTGGCTGGCAAAAACCAGGGGCTGGTCCACCAGTTCCCCGATGTCCTGCCAGCTTTCCAGGCCCAGATCGCTGGACACATAGACCACGCCGCCTGTCGGCGTCGCCATCAGCACGGTCCAGTCGCGGAAATCGTAGCGCACCCTGAAATCGCCCAGCAGATAGGCGAAAAGCGACGAGCCCGACGTGCCCAGCACCGTGCGTCCGTCGGGCTGGGCCTGCGCCGCAAAGGTGTTGGAGCCGCGCGTGCCGCCGCCGCCCGGTTCGTTGGCGACGATGATCGGGGGCTGGCCGGGCAGGTGGCGCGACAGCAGCGGCGCGAAGAACCGCGCCCAGACGTCCGAGCCGCCCCCCGCCGAGAAGGGGATGACCAACCGGATGGGCTGGGCGGCGGAATCCGCCTGCTGGGCCGATGCTGTGGCCGGCATGATCGCCAGTGCCGCGACGGATGTGACTGTGACCGCCCGCATGATGCTGCGGGCGATTGTCGTCATGCGCATGTGTCCTCCTGCGGGCGCAATCTGCGCCCGTCCCTGCCTCATGCTTAAGGGCTGTCCCTTCACCGATCCAGCCCTTATTATCGGGCGCCATGCGTATCGTGCTGATCGAAGACAACCAGTTGCTGGCCCGCGCGGTCGAGCAGGCCTTGCGGGAAGAAGGCCATTCCGTCGATTGGCTGGCCGACGGGCAGGACGGGCTGGAATTCCTGACGCGCGAGGGGGCCGACCTGGCAATCGTCGACATGAACCTGCCGCGTCTGGGCGGGCTGGACGTGATCCGCCGCAGCATCGCCGCCGAGCTGGACATACCGGTCCTGGTCCTGACGGCGCGCGACGGGCTGGATGATCGCGTCGCGGGGCTGGATGCGGGGGCTGACGACTACATGACCAAGCCCTTCGAGATGGCCGAGCTGTGCGCCCGTGTCCGCGCCCTGGGGCGCCGGCGCGGAAAGCGCGGGCAGATGGTCGAGACGATGGGCGCGCTGTCGTTCGACCGGACGGGCAGGCGCCTGTCGGGCCGGGACGGGATCATCGAATTGTCGCGCCGCGAACTGGCCCTGTGGGAGGTGCTGTTCGACAATGCCGAGCGGGTCGTCTCGAAATCCACGCTTTGCGACAGCATCTACGGCACTGGCGCGGATGTCGACGTGAACGCGGTCGAGCTGCTGGTCTCGCGCCTGCGGCGCAAGATCGAGGACGGCGATGTCCAGATCCGGGCGATCCGGGGGCTGGGCTACATCCTGCAGCAGGATGGCGAGGCATGAACGCGCCCGTGCCGGGGGGCCGCACGCCCAGCCTGCGCGCCCGGCTGTTCGTTCTGATCGTGGTGCCGCAACTGGCGCTGGCGGTGGCGGCCAGCGTCGTGCTGCACTGGATGGCGCGGGACATGTCGCGCAACCTCTACGACGACACGCTGAAGGTCGTGGCCCATGCCGTCGCGCGCGAGGTGATGGTCAGCAAGGGCGATCTGGTCGCCGATGCGCTGATGGAATCGCTGCAGGGCGCCATCGGCGATCCGCTGTTCTATCAGGTCCATGCGGCGGGCGGCCGTCTTGTCGTGGGCCGCACCGATGCCCCGGCCATGCCCGTGGGGCCGGATTACCCCGAGGCCGTGCCCGTCTTCTACAACGCCATCTATAACGGCCAGCCGGTCCGGGCGGTGGTGCTGCGCGAATACATCACCGATCCCGAGCTTGACGGCTGGACGACGGTCCGCGTCTGGCAGACCGTCACCCGGCGCGAGGCGCTGACGCTGCAGATGCTGGGGCAGGCGGCGGCGGTGCTGGCGCTGATGGTCGCCTCGGTCGCGGGGCTCGTGTGGTTCGGGATCAACCGGGGCCTGACGCCGCTGACCGATCTGCGCAACGCCGTCGCCCTGCGCAGTTCGGCCGAGCTGCGCCCGATCCGGCGCCCGGTCCCGCGCGAGGTCGTTCCGCTGGTCGAGACGATCAACAGCCTGTTCGACCGCCTCGCCGCCGAGCTGGAGCGTCGGCGCGCCTTCATCTCGAACGCGGCGCATCAATTGCGCAACCCGGTGGCGGCGATCCAGGCGCAGGCAGGGGCGGCGCTGAACGCGCGCCGCGACGAGGATCGGCAGCAGCGCCTGACCGACCTGCAGGAACTGGCGCGCCGCCTGTCGCGGCTGACGCAACAGCTTCTGCGGCTGGACGCGGCCAGCGACGGGCTGGGCGTCGCGGGGGCCGGCCCGGTCGATTTGCGGGCCATCGTGGCCGAGACCGCCCGCCGGCACGTCCCCGCCGCCCTGAAGCAGGGGGTCGATCTTTCGCTGAACGAGGTCTCGCAGCCGCTGCCGGTGCTGGTCAATCCCGTCCTGCTGGAAGAGGCGGTCGACAACCTGATCGACAACGCCCTGAAATACGGCGCCCCGCCGGGCAGCGAGCTGCGGCTGGACCTGTCGTCCGGCAACGGGCAGGCCATGCTGAGGGTCATCGACCAGGGCGCGGGCATTCCCGCCGATTGCCATCAGGCCGTCTTTGACCGCTTCTTCCGCATCAGCACGGCCGATGACGGCGGCTCGGGGCTGGGGCTTCCGATCGTCCGCACGATCGCGCGGCGCGCCGGGGGGGATGCGCGAATCGAACCCTCGGATGCGGGTTGCGTGGTCCTTTTGACGCTGCCGCTGGCAGAGGATGGCGCCGATCCGGGCAGAAAAAGTCAGGACGCCCCGGATCTGACAGCTTTCTGACAGCTTCATGTGCGACAACATCCCCGTTCGCCCGGCCCCCCAGGCGCCGGACCAATGGGAGGATAACAATCATGCAAGCCATCACCCGGCGCCTCAAGGGCGCCGTCGCCGCCGCTTTGACTGTCGCCAGCCTGACCGTTGCCGCACCGGCTGCAGCACAGGATGTGGATTTCTCGGGCAAGACCATCGAATGGTGGATCCCCTTCTCGGAAGGCGGCGGCTCGGATGTCTGGGCGCGCTTCTTCGCGCCCTATCTGTCGCGGCACCTGCCGGGCAATCCGAACGTCATCATCCGCAACGTCCCCGGCGGCGGCTCGATCACCGGCACCAACGAATTCGCCGCCCGCGCGCGCCCGAACGGGCTGCAATTGCTGGGCACGTCGGGCTCGACGCAGTTCCCCTTCCTGCTGGGCGACACGCGCGTGCGCTATGATTACGCCGATTTCGAGCCGGTCCTGGTCTCGCCCACGGGCGGCGTCGTCTACATCCCCGCCAGCTTCGGCGTCGAGGATGCCTCGCAGCTGGGCCAGATCGCGGATCAGGAACTGGTCTATGCCAGCCAGGGCGCAACGTCGCTTGACCTCGTGCCGATGCTGGCCTTCGAGGTGATGGGCCTCAATGTCCGCCACGTCTTCGGCATGACCGGACGCGGCGATGGCCGCCTGGCATTCGAGCGCGGCGAGGCCACGATCGACTACCAGACCTCGTCGGCCTATCTGACCAACGTCGTGCCGCTGGTCGAGGCGGGGACCGCCGTGCCGCTGTTCTCCTACGGCGTGCTCGACTCCGAGGGCAACGTGCAGCGCGACCCGTCCTTCCCCGAGATCCCGCATTTCATCGAAGCCTACGAGATGATGCATGGCGAGGCGCCCTCGGGCGTGGCCTTCGACGCCTACATGGCCTTCTTCAGCTCGGGCTTTGCGGCCCAGAAGCCGGCGATGCTGCCGGGTGGCACGCCCGAGAACATCGTCCAGGCCTATCGTGACGCCTTTGCCGCCGCGGTCGAGGACCCCGAACTGATCGCCAATGCCGGCGAAGTGCTGGGCGAATACAACCAGGCCACCGGCGACGAGGTCGTCCCGCTTTACGAAGTGGCGACCACGATCGACCCCGAAGCCCGCGAATGGGTCCGCACCTACCTGTCGGAAAACCACAGCGTGATGCTGGACTGACACGATCCCGGATGCCGCGCGCGCAGGCGCGGCATCCCTTTCGTCCCGCGGCCAGGCGCCCTGTCGCCGCCAGCGGTCCGTCCCGGCGCGGCCGGGTTCCACCAATCGGGTGATCGTCCCCGGCGGCATGCTGCCCCGGATCGGGTCCGCGCGTGGCGCGGGGCACGTTCATCCTGTCAGAAGGTCAGGGTTCAACCATGGTCGTTGACGCCATTCTCTCTGCGCTCAGCACGGTGCTGACGTTCCAGCATATCCAGTATCTGATGATCGGGGTCGTCGTCGGCCTGATCGTCGGGGTGCTGCCGGGCCTCGGGGGCATCGTCGGCATGTCGCTGCTGCTGCCCTTCGTCTATGGCATGGAGCCGACGCTGGCGCTGGCCATGCTGATCGGCATCCTGCCGGTCCTGTCCACCTCGGACACGTTCGCATCGATCCTGATGGGGATTCCGGGCTCGTCCGCGTCGCAGGCGACGATCCTCGACGGCTTCCCCCTCGCCAAGAAGGGCCAGGCGGCGCGGGCGCTCAGCGCGGCCTTCTCGGCCTCGTTCATCGGCGGCCTTTTCGGGGCGCTGGTCCTGACGGTCAGCGTGCTGGTCGCGCGGCCGCTGATCCTGTCCTTCGGCGCGGCCGAACTGTTCATGCTGACCATGTTCGGCCTGTCGATGGTGGGCGTCCTGTCCGGCAGCAGCCTTGCCAAGGGCGTCGCCGCCTGCGCCGCGGGCCTTGCGCTCGGCGCGGTGGGCGCGGCGCCTGCGACGGGCGAATACCGGATGGAGTTCGGAACGCTCTACCTGATGAACGGCCTGCCGCTGGTCATCGTGGGCCTTGCGCTTTTCGCCGTGCCCGAGATCGGGGACCTCCTGCGCCGCAACAGCTCGATCGCGGAAAACGGCGGCACGCTTGGCGCGGGCTGGAAGCAGGGGCTCAAGGACACCTGGCTTTACAAATGGATGTCGCTGCGGCTTGCCGGTCTTGGCGCGCTGCTGGGGATGATCCCGGGCCTCGGCGGCTCGGTCGTGGACTGGATCGCCTATGGCCATGTCGTGCAGACCTCGCGCGACAAGAGCCAGTTCGGCAAGGGCGACATCCGCGGCGTGATCGCGGTGGAATCGACCACCGCATCCAAGGATGGCGGCGGGCTGGTGCCGACGCTGCTGTTCGGCATTCCCGGCTCGGGCGCGATGGCGATCTTCCTGGCCGGCATGGTCCTGATCGGCCTGCAACCCGGACCCGCTATGGTCAGCACCAACCTTGACGTGACCTACACGATCGTCTGGTCGCTGGCGCTGGCGAACGTGCTGGGCACCGCGCTCTGCATCATGCTGGCCCCCGCCATCGCCAAGATCACCATCGTGCGCTACCCGCTGGTCGCGCCCTTCATGATCCTGGTCATCACCTTCGCCGCGTTCCAGCCCAACCGCTCGCTCTACGATCTGGTCGCGCTGGTCGTGCTGGGCATCGTCGGCATCCTTCTGCGCCGCTTCGGCTGGCCGCGCCCGGCCTTCCTGATCGGCTTCGTGCTGGCCACCCAGTCCGAGCGCTACCTCTACCAGGCGCTGCAATTCTCGGGCTGGAGCTTCTTCACCCGGCCCATCGTGCTGGTCATCGCCGCGATCATCATCCTGTCGGTCGGCTTCAGCATGTATTCGCAGCGCAAATCCGGCACCAAGATCGAGGTCGAGGGCAAATCCGCAGCCACGCTGACGCAATCCATGTGGCCGCAGATCGCCTTTACCCTCGCCGTCATGGCGCTGTTCGTCTTCACCTTCTTCGAGACGATCAACCTGTCGCAGCTGGGTCGGGTCTTCCCGGTCAGCATCGCGGTGGTGGGCTTCGGCGCGGCGCTGCTGGTCCTGTGGCCCCAGATCCGCGGCAATCGCGCCAGCGGTGCGGTCTTCGACGCCGAATCCAAGGAGGTCTCGGACCAGCTGAACGCGATGACGCCGCTGAAATACATCGGCTGGCTGGTCGGCTTCGTCGCGACCATCGCGCTGGTCGGCTACTTCCTGGCGGTGGTTCTGTTCTTCGTGGCCTTCCTGCGGCTGGTCGCGAAATCCGGCTGGCTTCAGGTGCTGATCCTGACGCTGCTTGGCGCGGGGCTCTTGCTGGTCATGACCTCGGCGCTGAACCTGACCCTGCCCGAGGGGCTGCTGCAACAACATTACTACGACCGGCTGCCATGGCCGCTGGTCTCGTGACGACCCCTGGCCCGCACCGAAAGGCGCGGGCCTTCTTCTTTGACGAACGGAGGACAACATGGCCAAGCAACACGGCATCCCGGTCATCATCATGCGCGGCGGCACCTCGAAAGGGCCGTATTTCCGCATGGACGACCTGCCCGCGGACGAGGCAGCGCGCGACCGCGTCCTGCTGGCCGCGATGGGCTCGCCCGATGTGCGGCAGATCGACGGGATCGGCGGGGCGGACACGCTGACCTCGAAAGTGGCGATGGTGCGGCCGTCTGCGCGCGAGGGGGTGGATGTGGACTACCTCTTCGCCCAGGTCTCGGTGACCGAGGCGGTGGTGGATACCTCGCCCTCTTGCGGCAACATCCTGTCGGGCGTCGGCCCCTTTGCCATCGAGCGCGGGATGGTGCCGGTGACGGGCCGCGAGACGCGCGTCGTGATCTACAACGAGAACACCGCCAGCCGGATCGAGGCCCTGGTCCAGACCGATGGCGAGGGCGTCGATTACGACGGCACCCAGGCCATTGCCGGGGTGCCGGGCACGGCGGCGGCGGTGCGGCTGAACTTCATGGACATCGTGGGGTCGAAGACCTCGGGTCTGCTGCCCACGGGGCAGGTGCAGGAACAGATCGACGGCGTGGCCGTCACGCTGATCGACGTCGCCGTGCCGATGATGATCCTGCGCGCCGCCGACATGGGCAAGACCGGCCACGAGACCCCGGCCGAGCTGGATGCCGACCGCGATTTCTTCGCGCGGATCGAGGCGATGCGGCTGGAGGCGGGTCGCCGCATGGGGCTGGGCGACGTGACCGGCAAGGTCATCCCCAAGGTCGCGATCCTTGCCGCGCCCAAGGCGGGCGGGCACATCGCGGCGCGCTATTTCGTGCCGCACAAGACCCATGCGGCCTTTGCCGTGACGGGCGCCCTTTGCGTCGCGACGGCGGCGGTGCTGGAGGGCTCGGTCTCGGACGGTCTGGCGCAGCGCCCCGAAGGCGATGACCGCGAGATCCTGATCGAGCATCCGAGCGGGCTGATCGACGTGGCGCTGCGGACCTCGGGACAGGGCGCAGATCTGCAGGTCGTCAGCGCGGGCGCGATCCGCACCGCGCGCAAGCTGGTCACGGGCGAGGTCTTCGTCCCGGCCTCGGTGCTGACCGGCGCCTGATGGCGGCGGCCCCGGCGGCAAGGCCGGGGCTTCCCGTCACCCTTTCTCCTGCTTGCCCGCTTCGGCGACAAGCGCGGTGAAGCGGAAGAAGCCGTGCACCATCTTGGAAAACGGCATCAGCAGGAACAGCGTCATCACCGTCGCCAGATGCACCGCCAGCAGCGGTGCCACGGCGGCGGTTCCGGTCGCCAGCCACAGCGCAAGGCCCGTGGCAGCCACCGCGCCCAGCAGCAGGACAAAGGCCATCTCGCCCCCCCAGACCCGGCGCGCGCCAAGGTTCGGGTCCGCCCGCAGCTTCAGCGCCACAAGCCAGCCGGTGCCGATCACCATGGCGATGCCGCCGGGCACGCCGAACAGCTTCGGCGGCGCCCAGATCGGATAGGGCGCGGGCCAGTCAAAGACGTAATGCAGCACCGTCCCCGACGAGGTCGCCGCGAACGAGGCCAGAAAGCCCCACATCACCAGCTGATGCGCGATGCGGCGGCGGTGGCTGAAGCGGTCGCCATCCTCGAAATTGCAGCCGTCGCCATGCCCGCCATCGAGGTTGCGCATCCGCCCCGCCATCCGCCCGGCCTGCGCCAGATGCCGCAGCCGGACGCGCCCGCCCCCGACCTCGCGCCAATAGTCGCGCAGCGACAGCGCGATCAGGGCCAGCGGCAGGATGAAGGCCGGCGCGAAGATCGCGACCATCAGGTTATGGGCCATGTAGGCGTAGAACCCCTCGCCCCCGGCCGGGCGGAAGGCGGCGATCAGCCAGAAGAACAGGGCCAGCGCGACGGTCAGCAGACCGGCCATGGCGACGCCGCGTTCCTGGAACAGCTTCGACAGCGCCTGCGGGCGGGCCAGCCTTTCCCAGCTTTCGTGGCGCACCTCGGCCAGGGCGGCGGGGATGTTCAGCGCGAATTCATGGGGCGGCGTGTATTGGCAGGCATAATGGCAGCCCCGGCAATTGTGGCACAGATTCGCCAGATGCGTCAGGTCGCCATCGGCAAAGGCCTTGTTGCGCGTCATGGCGGGAAAGACCGAACAGAAGCCCTCGCAATAGCGGCAGGCATTGCAGATCTCGATCTGCCGGCGGGCCTCTTCGGTGGCGGACAGGGCGGGGGCGAGATCAAGCGACATGGGCGGCGGCCTCCTTGCCGGCGATGCGTCCGAAGACGGTTCCGATGGTCATCCCGAAGCCGGCCAGATAGCCCTGGCCCAGGATCGAGCCGGCCATGATCTCGCCAGCGGCCCAGAGGTTCGTGATCGGCCCTTCGGGGCTGTGGACCTGTGCGCTGTCCGAGACCTTGAGGCCCAGATAGGTGAAGGTCACGCCGGGCCGCAGCTGATAGCCGTAGAAGGGCGGCGTATCCAGGGGCCGCGCCCAGTTGGTCTTGGCGATCTCAAGCCCCTCGGTCGCCAGCCCGTCCAGTTCCGTGGGGTGAAAGGGGCCGGGGCGGCAGGCGGAATTGAACTGCTGGACCGTCGCCGCGACGGCGGCCGGATCAAGACCCAGCTTCGCCGCCAGTTCGGGGATCGTGTCCGCGACGATGGGCGGGAAGACCGACGGCATGAAGAGGTCGATCGATTTCGCATCGATCAGCGCATAGCCCACCTGATCGGGCTGCGCCGCGACCAGCCGCCCCCAGATCGCGTAGCGCTTGGGCCAGGTATCCTCGCCCTCGTCATAGAAGCGCTGGCCGTCGCGGTTTACGACGATCGAGAACGGCACGCAGTCCAGCCGCGTGACGATGCCGCCATCGTATTTCGGCGCGCGCCCGTCGATGGCGACGGCATGGCACTGGGTCGGATCGCCCACGCTGTCGGCGCCCTGGTCCAGCATGTCCTTCAGCACGACGCCGCGATTATAGGGCGTGCCGCGGATCAGGAAGTTGCGCGCCGAGGGCCCCCATGCGCGCGCCAGCCAGTCGATATCGGCCTGAAACCCGCCCGATGCCAGGACGAAGGCGCGCGCCTCGATCCGGGTGGCGGGGGCGCCCGCGATCTGGACCTCCAGATGGGTGATGCGCTGGCCGTCGCGGTGGACATGCCGGACCTGCGCCTGGTAGACGATCTCGATCCCCAGATCGGCGGCGGTGTTGTAATAGGCGTTCACCAGCGCCTTGCCCCCGCCGAGGAAAAAGGCGTTGGTGCGCGACAGCGACAGCGTGCCCGACAGCGAAGGCTGAAAGCGCACGCCATGTTCCTGCATCCAGGGCAGGCATTCCTCGGAGGTGCGGATCGCCAGCCGGGCCAGATGCTCGTCGGTCTTGCCCTTGGTGACCAGCATCAGGTCGTGGAAATATTCCTCTTCCTCGTAGGTGCCGGTCAGGGGCGACATGGGGCCGCGATGCATGCAGCGGAAATTGCGCGTATGGCGCGAATTGCCGCCGCGATAGGGTTCGGGCGCGCCTTCCAGAATGATGACCCGCGCGCCGGTCTTGGCAGCGGTAATGGCGGCGCAGAGCGCGGCATTGCCGCCCCCCACAACCGCGATGTCGTAGATCTCGGTCATTCGTCCTCCAACGGGATTTCGCGGTCGCGCATCCCGCGGACGCGCGCGCCTAGCGCGGCCTGGACATGGGCGCGCATCGCGGCCTCGGCCCGTTCGCCGTCGCGGCCGGCGATCGCATCGATCACCGCGCGATGCTCGGATGCGGCGGATTCGTGGCGCTCGGTCTCGGACAGGGTCGTGGGGCCCAGGATCAGCAGCGTCTTCTGCAGCGCGCTCATCGTCTTGACCAGGAACCGGTTGCGCGCGGCGTCCAGCAGCGTGCGGTGGAACTGTCGGTTCAGCTCCTGCGCGGCCGAGCCGGGCTGCGACGCGGCCAGCGCATCGTTGATCTCGGTCAGTTCGGCCAGCTCGACCTGGCTGGCCATCCGCGCCGCCAGCCGCGCCGCGGTGCCTTCCAGGACCGAGCGCATCTCGTAGAGTTCGATCACCTCGGCATAGTCCAGATTGCGGATCGCGGCGCCCTGCCGGGCCTGATGCGTGACAAGGCCGTCAGCCTCCAGCTGGCGGATCGCCTCCCGGACGGGGGTGCGCGAAATGCCCAGCCGCTCGGCCAGTTCGGTCTCGCGCAGGCGGCTGCCCGGCAAAAGCTGGCCCGAACGGATCTCGGCCAGAAGCCGCCGATAGGCCGACTGACCCTGCGGCCTGTCACTTTCGTCGCTCATCCGGCATCCTTTCCTGTTGCATCCGATTGCATACAGTTGGATACATAACCTGTCAAGAATGGAGACCGCCATGACCCGTCCCGCCCTTGCAGGCCTTGCCCTGACGCCACGGCTCGGCACGCTGGCCCTTGCTCTGGCGGGGGCGCTGGTCTTTTGGGCGCTTGGCCTGCCGCTGCCATTCCTGTTCGGGCCGATGGCATTCTGCCTGATCGCCTCGTTGCTGGGGGCGCGTCTCAGGGGGCTGGGGCAGATCTCGGTCGCGGCGCGCACGATCCTGGGCGTGGCGGTGGGGGCGTCGATCACACCCGAGGTGGTGGGCCAGATCCCCCAGATGGCGATGAGCGTCGCGCTGGTGCCGCTTTACGTCGGCATCATCGGGCTGATCGGGGTGCCCTTCTTCCGCCGCCTGGGCTTCGATCCGGCGACCTCGTATTACGCGGCGATGCCCGGTGGGCTGCAGGACATGGTGATCTTCGGGCAGGAGGCCGGGGCCGATGTCCGCGCCCTGTCGCTGATCCACGCGACACGGGTCGCGGTGCTGGTGACGCTGGCGCCGATCATCCTCGTCTGGCTTTACGACGCGCCGCTGTCGGGCGCGATGGGCGCGCCGCTGCGGGGGTTCGCGCTGGACCAGCTGGCCTGGATGGTGCTGGCCGCCCTGGTCGGCTGGAAGGGGGGCGAGCGGATCGGCCTCTTCGGCGCCTCGATCCTCGGGCCGATGATCACGACGGCGGCGCTGTCCATGGCCGGCATCATCACGCAGCGCCCCCCGGCCGAGGCGATCATGCTGGCGCAGCTGTTCATCGGGATCGGCATCGGCGTGCAATATGTCGGCGTCACCCTGCGCGAACTGCGCGCCTTCGCGCTGTCGGGTCTGGCCTTCGTTCTGGTCCTCGCCGCGCTGGCCGCGGCCTTTACCGAATTCGTGGTGCTGACCGGCCTTGCCCGACCGCTGGAGGGGTTTCTGGCTTTCGCCCCCGGCGGGTAGGCCGAGCTGACCGTGATGGCCATCGTCGTCGGCGCCGATCTGGGATTCGTCGTCCTGCACCACCTGACGCGGATCGTGGTGGTCATCACCGGCGCACCCGTCATCGCCCGGATGATCGGCGTCAAGCCCGCCCCTCGCCCCGCCAAGTCGCATCGCTGAAAGGAACTGGATCATTGGGGCGGCTAGACTACGCCGGTAAACCAGCATCTTATCGTGATCCCGCATCGCTCTCAGCACTGCGTCCCGCCGCACCTTCGGTTTCGTCAGGGCTGAGCCATGGTCCTCGGACCAGTGGCGTACCATGGCTTCGATCCCGGAAGATCCCTTATACCAGAGGCGCGAGGCTTTGACTCGGCGGGCGATTCCCATTTCAGCGAGGGTGTGATTCACTCCTTTCGAGGCGGGGAGGATCATCATGGCCATTGAGATCACGCGGACAGAGCTTTCAGCGTC
>NZ_JAUVVF010000076.1 GCF_030604785.1 Paracoccus sp. (in: a-proteobacteria)
CATGGATGAACTTCGCGGGCGGCACGCTTTCGGAATAGGTCCAGATCGGCCAGTCGCGGTCCCACAGGTTCAGTTCGGGCACGAAATCGGTCAGGTCGATATTCGCGCGCCAGAAGGCATCGACCGTGCCCACATCCTTCCAATAGGCCGGCGCGCCCGGCGCCCGGATGCACGACGTGTCGAAGCGATGCGCCATCGCCTTGCCGTTCTTCACGATCTCGGGGATCAGGTCATTGCCGAAATCGTGGCTGGAATTCGTGTCCTCGGCATCCTTCAGCAGCAGATCGCGCAGGAAGGCCCAGTTGAAGACGTAGATCCCCATCGAGGCCAGCGCATGATCCGGATCGCCCGGCATCGAGGGCGGATCGGCAGGCTTTTCCAGAAACGAGGTGATCCGCCCGGTCCCGTCCACCGCCATGACCCCGAAGGCCGAGGCCTCGGCGCGCGGCACGGTCAGGCAGCCCACGGTCACGTCGGCGCCGCTGGCCACATGCTCGCGCAGCATGACCTCGTAATCCATCTTGTAGATGTGGTCGCCCGCCAGGATGATGATGTAATCCACCCCGTAATCGTCCACGATGTCGATGTTCTGCGTCACCGCATCGGCCGTGCCGCGATACCAGTGATCCTCGGATGTGCGCTGGCTTGCGGGCAGGATGTCCAGGAATTCGTTGCGTTCGGCGCGAAAGAAGTTCCAGCCCCGCTGGCAATGCCGGATCAGGCTGTGCGCCTTGTATTGCGTGGCGATGGCGATCTTGCGGATGCCGGAATTCATCGCATTCGACAGCGCGAAGTCGATGATCCGCGCCTTGCCGCCGAAATAGACCGCCGGCTTGACGCGCCGGTCGGTCAGTTCGCGCAACCGCGACCCCCGGCCCCCGGCCAGGACGAAGGCCATCGCCCGGCGCGTCAGTCTCTGCGTTTCGACCATGATATGTCCCTCCCCCGTGATGTCAGGTCTCGGCGACGAAAAAGACCGTCGCAAGCGGCGGCAGCGTCACCGTGATGCGCGCAGGTTGCCCGTCCTGCGCGCCCTCCTCGGCGGTGACGCCGCCCAGATTGCCCATGCCGCTGCCGCCATAGGCGGCGGCATCCGTGTTCAGCGCCTCGCGCCAGCGCCCCGCGCGCGGCACGCCGAGGACAAAGCCCTCGCGCGGGACCGGCGTCAGATTGCAGGCGACCACGACCGGCGCATCGCCCGCCTCGCCCCACCGGATCCAGGCCAGCACCGATTGCGCGGGATCGCTGGTGATCCACTGGAACCCCTCGGGGACGCAATCGCGCACATGCAGGGCGCGCGTGCCGCGATAAAGCGCGTTCAGGTCGCGCACCAGCGCCTGCACCCCGGCATGGGCGGGCTGGGCGGCGGCGTGCCAGTCCAGTTCGCCATCGTGGTTCCATTCATGAGCCTGGGCGAATTCGCAGCCCATGAACAACAGCTTCTTGCCCGGATGGCCCCACATATAGCCGTAATAGGCGCGCAGATTGGCGAATTGCTGCCAGGAATCGCCCGGCATCTTGGCCAGCATGCTGCCCTTGCCGTGCACGACCTCGTCATGGCTGATCGGCAGGATGAAGTTCTCGGAAAAGGCATAGCTGATCGAATGGCTCATCAGGTTGTGATGCCAGGACCGATGCACCGGATCATGCGCCATGTAGCGCAGGCTGTCGTTCATCCAGCCCATGTTCCACTTGTAGCCGAAGCCCAGCCCCCCCGCATGGACCGGAGCCGAGACACCGGGAAACGAGGTGCTTTCCTCGGCCACGGTCATCACGCCCTCGCATTCGCCATAGGCTGCGATGTTGGTCTGCTGCATGAAGGCGATGGCCTCGTAATTCTCGCGCCCGCCGTCCTTGTTGGGCAGCCATTCGCCATCCTTGCGCGAATAGTCGCGGTACAGCATCGAGGCCACCGCATCCACGCGCAGCCCGTCCAGATGGTATTCCCGCAACCAGTAAAGCGCGTTGGCGGTCAGGAAATTCGCGACTTCCAGCCGGCCGTAATTGTAGATCAGCGTGTTCCAGTCCTGATGAAAGCCCTCGCGCGGGTCGGCATGTTCGTAAAGCGCGGTGCCATCGAAACGCACCAGCCCGTGCGGATCGGTCGGGAAATGGCCGGGCACCCAGTCCAGCAGCACGCCCAGCCCCGCCTGATGCGCGGCATCAACCAGATCGCGGAATTCGTGCGGCGGGCCGAACCGGATCGTCGGCGCGTAGAGCCCGACCGGCTGATAGCCCCAGGACCCGTCAAAGGGAAACTCGCTGACCGGCATCAGCTCGATATGGGTGAAGCCCATGTCGCGGACATAGCCGACCAGATCACGCGCCAGTTCGCGATAGGACAGCGGCCGCCCGCCTTCGTCCCACCGGCGCCGCCAGCTTCCCAGATGAACCTCGTAGATCGAGACGGGGGCGCTGCGCCCCTGCGCCGCGCCGCGCCGCGCCATCCATTCGGCATCGCGCCAGCCATAGCCCGCGATGTCGCGCACCACGCTGGCCTGTTCCGGCGGATGCTGGCTGCCGAAGCCAACCGGATCGGCCTTTTGCGCAATGCCGCCATAGGCATCGAGGATCTCGTATTTGTAGATCTCGCCCTCACCCAGACCGGGCAGGAAGATCTCCCAGAAGCCCTGGCCCACGCGGCGCATCGGGTGACGCCGCCCGTCCCAGGCGTTGAACCCGCCCACGACCGAGACCCGCCGCGCATTCGGCGCCCAGACCGCGAAATGCACACCCGCCACGCCCTCGTGCACCGTCGCATGCGCGCCGAGCGCCTGCCACAGGCGGCGATGTGTTCCCTCGGCCAGCAGATGCAGATCCACCTCGCTCAGCACCGGACCAAAGCGGTAGGGGTCGTCGAAGTCCCATTCCTGGCCCTGGCCGTTCCGCGCGCGCAGCCTGTAGCCGCCGGCCGGGATCACCGCGCGGAACAGGTCGCCCGAGACTCGCTCCATCTCCTGCGGGCCCTCGGCGGTCAGCGCCCAGAGCGCCGCCAGATCGGGGTGGAACACCGTCAGAACCTGCAGCTTGCCCTGCGGCTTCGGGCCCAGAATTGAAAACGGTTGCGAACAGCGCCCCTCGGCCAGAGACAGAAAATCGGCCCGGTCAACACCTTGATAATCAACCATTTCCACCAGAACCCTTCAAAAGCCGGCGCAAAGATTCGGACTTTCTTTTCGTGAACGCTAACACCTTGTTTTGCATCCCGCTATAGTCTCGCTTGAACATTGGAAATCCCTTGGCGGCAGGAGGTCGGATGATGGCGGAATGGTGGCGTGATGCGGTGATCTACCAGATCTATCCACGCAGCTTTCAGGACAGCAATGGCGATGGCGTCGGCGATCTGCCGGGCATCACGCGCAGGCTGGACCATGTGGCGGCGCTCGGGGTGGACGCGATCTGGCTGTCGCCCTTCTTCACCTCGCCGCAAAAGGACATGGGCTACGATGTCAGCGATTACTGCGACGTGGACCCGCTCTTCGGCACGCTGGACGATTTCGACGCGATGGTCGCGCGCGCGCACGAGCTGGGCCTGAAGGTCATCATCGACCAGGTGATCAGCCATTCCTCGGACAAGCATCCTTGGTTCGAAGAAAGCCGCCAGTCGCGCGACAATCCGCGGGCGGACTGGTATGTCTGGGCCGATCCGAACCCGGACGGCACCCCGCCGAACAACTGGCCCTCGGTCTTCGGCGGCCCGGCCTGGGAATGGGAACCGCGGCGCCGGCAATACTACCTGCACAATTTCCTGATCGAGCAGCCCGACCTGAACCTGTGGAACCCCGAGGTGCAGGACGCGCTGCTGGACACGATGCGCTTCTGGCTGGAACGCGGCGTGGACGGCTTCCGGCTGGACACGGTCAACTATTACTTCCACGACCGCGCGCTGCGCGACAACCCGCCCAATCCCGACCACAAGGGCCCCGAAACCTACGGCTTCCAGCGCCATGTCTATTCCAAGAACCGCCCCGAGAACATCGCCTTCCTCAAGCGGATGCGGGCGCTGACCGACGAATACGATGCCCGTATGATGGTCGGCGAGGTGGGCGATGGCGGCCAGACGGCCATCGACATCATGGCCGAATACACGGCGGGCAGCGACCGGCTGCACATGTGCTACAGCTTCGAGATGCTCAGCGCCGAATTCACCGCCGCCCATTTCCGCCGCTCGATCGAGGGCGTCCAACAGGGCGCCCCGGACGGCCACAGCTGCTGGTCCTTCTCGAACCATGACGTGGTCCGCCACGTGACGCGCTGGTCGCCCCATGCGCGCGACCCCAGGGCGCTGGCGCTGCAATCGGCGGCGATGCTGCTGTCCTTCCCCGGCACGATCTGCCTCTATCAGGGCGAGGAGCTTGGCCAGACCGAAACCACCCTGGTCTACGAGGAGCTGACCGATCCCCCGGCGCTCCGCTTCTGGCCCGAGGTCAAAGGCCGGGACGGCTGTCGCACCCCGATGGTCTGGGACGAGGCCGAACCCCATGCGGGCTTCTCGACCGCCGCGCCCTGGCTGCCGGTGAAGCCTGAACAGGCCGCCCGCGCGGTGGCGGGCCAGACGGCGAATGACAGCATCCTCGCGGCCTATCGGGGCACGCTGGCCTTCCGCAAGTCGCAGCTCCCCCTGCGCTACGGCGCGACGACCTTCCTCGACCTGCCCGAGCCGATCTTGGCCTTCACCCGCACCCATCATGGCCAGACGCTGACGGCATTGTTCAACCTCTCGCCGGACCCGGTCGCGCTGTCGGTCAGGGGCGAGACCGCGCTGACCGGACCCTGCGCCGCGACACTGGCCGGCGCGCGCCTCGATCTGCCGGGCAACGGCTTCGCCTGGCTCGAGGGGGCGCCCACGCTCTCGGCCTGACATGATGACGGCCCGGCGCTCAGCCGCCGGACCGTCGCCGCACGAAAAGCGCAAACCCCAGATAAAGACCCGCCGCCGCGAAGATCATCCCCCAGAACGGGCTGGCCAACCAGAACTCGACCCCCGCCCAGGCCAGAGGCAGCACGACGCACAGAACCCGCACCCAGAGCGGGCGAAAGAACGGTGCCTCGGGATCGACCAGTTTCATGCGGAACCCTCTCTTTGCCTTGGTTCAAATATCCCGGGGGGTCCGGGGGGCTGGCCCCCCGGCCGTCGCGGGACGCAAAAGACCCCGCTGCCATGGCGGGTCGGCGGC
>NZ_JAUVVF010000065.1 GCF_030604785.1 Paracoccus sp. (in: a-proteobacteria)
AAACCGGGCGCGACGATTTCGACTTCATGACCGAATCGAACACGGGCGAGCGTCTGCGCTTTCAGGGCCATGACGTGCTGACCGGCGAGACGGTCGAGATCGACGGCGTCACGCTGGAGCGCACGCGATTCGAGGTCGTCACGCTCAGCGCCTCGGGCGAGGTGCTGATGGAACGCAGCGGGCAGCAATTCATCAGCCGCGAATTCGGGCGCTTTTACGGCGGGGTCGAGACGACCACCGACTGGACGGGCGCGCGGCGCGAGACGAATGACAGCCCCGTCACCTTTTCACGCCCCGGCGAACCCGGCTTTGGCGCCACCACCCCACAATATGACTGCGATCAGCTGATGACGCAGATCCTGCAGGAAAGGGCCGCATCATGACCATGGATTGGCAAGCACAGGAAGAAGCCCGCCGCGCATGGATGGACAAGAACAGCCTGTATCGCGAAGAGGACGAGCATTCGTCCTGCGGCGTGGGCTTCGTGGTCGATCTGGGCGGCAAGCCCTCGCGCAAGGTCGTGCAGAACGGCATCGACGCGCTGAAGGCGATCTGGCATCGCGGCGCGGTGGATGCGGACGGCAAGACCGGCGACGGCGCGGGCATCCATGTGCAGATCCCGGTGCCGTTCTTCTATGACCAGATCCGCCGCACCGGCCACGAGCCCGACAAGTCCAAGCTGATCGCCGTGGGTCAGGTGTTCCTGCCGCGCACGAACTTTGCCGCCCAGGAAGCCTGCCGGACCATCGTGGAATCCGAGGTTCTGCGGATGGGCCACTACATCTATGGCTGGCGCCATGTGCCGGTGAACGTGGGCGTTCTGGGCGAAAAGGCCAACGCCACCCGCCCCGAGATCGAGCAGATCCTGATCCGCTGCGAGAAGGACATCGACCATGTCCAGTTCGAGCGCGAGCTGTACATCATCCGCCGCCGGATCGAGAAGGCCGCCGTCGCGGCCCAGGTCGCGGGACTTTACTTCTGTTCGCTGTCCTGCCGGTCGATCATCTACAAGGGCATGATGCTGGCCGAACAGGTGGCCGAGTTCTATCCCGACCTGAAGGACGAGCGGTTCGAATCCGCCTTTGCCATCTATCACCAGCGCTATTCCACCAACACCTTCCCGCAATGGTGGCTGGCCCAGCCCTTCCGCATGCTGGCCCATAACGGCGAGATCAACACGCTGAAGGGCAACCTGAACTGGCTGAAAAGCCACGAGATCCGCATGGCCTCGTCGGCCTTTGGCGACATGGCCGAGGATATCAAGCCGATCGTGCCTGCGGGCTCGTCGGACTCGGCGGCGCTGGATGCGGTCTTCGAGGTTCTGGTGCGTTCGGGCCGCAGCGCGCCGATGACCAAGACGATGCTGGTCCCGGAAAGCTGGTCCAAGGCCACGACCGACATGCCCAAGGCCTGGGCCGACATGTATGCCTATTGCAACGCCGTGATGGAGCCCTGGGACGGCCCCGCCGCGCTGGCGATGACGGACGGGCGTTGGGTCTGCGGCGGCCTTGACCGCAACGGGCTGCGTCCGATGCGCTATGTGGTGACGGGCGACAACCTGGTGATCGCGGGCTCGGAGGTCGGCATGGTCCCGGTCAACGAAAGCAATGTCCGCGAGAAGGGCGCGCTTGGGCCGGGGCAGATGATCGCGGTCGATATGTGGGAGGGCAAGCTCTACCACGACACGGCGATCAAGGACCGGCTGGCCGGCAGCCAGCCCTTCGGCGAGTGGATCGAGAAGGTCGTCGAGCTGAACGACATGATGCGCGACCTGCCCGAGCCGGTGCGCTTCAAGGGTGATGACCTGCGCCGCCGCCAGGCCGCCGCGGGCTTCACGCTGGAAGAACTGGAGCATGTGCTGGCGCCCATGGCCGAGGATGGCAAGGAAGCCATCGCCTCGATGGGCGACGACACGCCGCCTGCGGTCCTGTCCAAGCAGTATCGCCCGATGAGCCATTTCTTCCGCCAGAACTTCAGCCAGGTGACGAACCCGCCCATCGACAGCTTGCGCGAAACGCGGGTGATGAGCCTCAAGACCCGGTTCGGCAACCTCAAGAACGTGCTGGATGAATCCAGCGCCCAGACGGAAATTCTGGTGCTGGAAAGCCCCTTCGTCGCCAATGGCGAATTCGCCGAGATGATGAAGATGTTCGGCGAAACGGTGACGGTGATCGACTGCACCTTCCCCGATGATGCCGGCCCGGATGCCTTGGGCGAGGGTCTGGCGCGCATCCGCGCCGAGGCCGAGGATGCCGTGCGTTCGGGCGCGGGCCATCTGGTCCTGACCGACGAGGCGCAGGGGCCTGACCGCGTCGCGATGCCGATGATCCTGGCGACCAGCGCCGTCCATTCCTGGCTGACACGCAAGGGGCTGCGGACCTTCTGTTCGCTGAACGTGCGCGCCGCCGAATGCATCGACCCGCATTACTTCGCCGTGCTGATCGGCTGCGGCGCGACGACGGTGAACCCCTATCTGGCGCAGGACAGCATCGCCGACCGGATCGAGCGCGGCCTGCTGGAAGGCAGCCTGATCGACAACATGCGCCGCTACCGCGACGCGGTGGATGCGGGCCTGCTGAAGATCATGGCCAAGATGGGGATCTCGGTCCTGTCCTCCTATCGCGGCGGTCTGAACTTTGAAGCCGTGGGCCTGTCCCGCGCGATGGTGGCCGAGTATTTCCCGGGCATGCATTCGCGCATTTCGGGGATCGGGCTACACGGCCTTCAGGCGAAGCTGGAGGACCTGCATCAGGCGGCCTTCCACGGCAATGCGGCGGAATTGCTGCCCGTGGGCGGCTTCTACAAGCTGCGCCGCTCGGGCGAGAAGCATGCCTGGGAAGCCAACACGATGAAGCTGCTGCAGGTCGCCTGCGAAAAGGCGTCCTATGACGTCTGGAAGCAGTTCAGCGCGACCATGCGGGCGAACCCGCCGATCCACATCCGCGACCTGCTGGACATCAAGCCCTTGGGCAAGCCGGTGCCCATCGAGGAGGTGGAGAGCATCACCTCGATCCGCAAGCGCTTCGTCACGCCGGGGATGTCGCTTGGGGCCCTGTCGCCCGAGGCGCATATGACGCTGAACATCGCGATGAACCGCATCGGCGCCAAGTCCGACAGCGGCGAGGGCGGCGAGGACCCGGCGCACAGCCATCCGCTGCCGAACGGCGACAACCCCTGCGCCAAGATCAAGCAGGTCGCCTCGGGCCGGTTCGGCGTCACCGCCGAATACCTGAACGCCTGCGAGGAGCTGGAGATCAAGGTCGCCCAGGGCGCCAAGCCCGGCGAGGGCGGGCAGCTGCCCGGCATGAAGGTCACCAAGCTGATCGCGCGGCTGCGGCACTCGACGCCGGGGGTCACGCTGATTTCGCCGCCGCCGCACCACGATATCTACAGCATCGAGGATCTGGCGCAGCTGATCTACGACCTCAAGCAGATCAACCCGCGCGCCAAGATCACGGTGAAGCTGGTGGCGTCCTCGGGCGTCGGCACCATCGCGGCGGGCGTGGCCAAGGCCAAGGCCGACGTGATCCTGATCTCGGGCCATAACGGCGGCACGGGGGCTTCGCCCGCGACCTCGATCAAGTTCGCGGGCCTGCCCTGGGAGATGGGCCTGACCGAGGCGCATCAGGTTTTGGCGATGAACCGCCTGCGCGAGCGGGTGACGCTGCGGACCGACGGGGGCCTCAGGACGGGTCGCGACATCGTCATGGCGGCGATGATGGGGGCCGAGGAATACGGCATCGGCACCGCCGCCCTGATCGCGATGGGCTGCATCATGGTGCGCCAGTGCCAGTCGAACACCTGCCCCGTGGGCGTCTGCACGCAGGACGAAAAGCTGCGCGCGATGTTCACCGGGTCGGCGGACAAGGTGGTGAACCTCATCACCTTCTACGCGCAGGAGGTGCGCGAGATCCTGGCATCCATCGGCGCGCGGTCGATGGACGAGATCATCGGTCGGGCCGATCTGCTGACCCAGGTCAGCCGTGGCGCCGCGCATCTGGACGATCTGGACCTGAACCCGCTGCTGATCACCGTCGATGGGTCGGAAAAGATCGTCTACGACCGCTCCAAGCCCCGCAATGCGGTGATGGACACGCTGGACGCCGAGATCATCCGCGACGCGGAACGGTTCTTCACCGATGGCGAGAAGATGCAGCTGTCCTATGCGGTGAGGAACACCCTGCGGACCATCGGCACGCGCACGTCCAGCATGATCGTGCAGAAATACGGCATGCGGAACAACCTGCAGGCGGATCACCTGACGGTGCGTCTGACGGGCAGCGCGGGTCAGTCGCTTGGTGCCTTTGCCGCGCCGGGGCTGAAGCTGGAAGTGTCGGGCGATGCCAACGACTATGTCGGCAAGGGCCTGTCGGGCGGCACCATCGTGGTGCGCCCGCCGATGGCCAGCCCGCTTGTCGCGCATGAGAACACGATCATCGGCAATACCGTGCTTTACGGTGCGACCGCCGGTTATCTGTTCGCGGCGGGCCGCGCGGGAGAGCGTTTCGCGGTGCGGAACTCGGGCGCGCATGTCGTGATCGAGGGCTGCGGCTCGAACGGGTGCGAATACATGACCGGCGGGGTCGCGGTCATCCTGGGTCGGATCGGCGCGAACTTCGGCGCCGGGATGACCGGGGGGATGGCTTACCTCTATGACCCCGAAGGTGTGGCGCGCGACTACATCAATGCCGAGACGCTGGTCCTGTGCCCCGTCACGCAGGATCACTGGGAGGCGCAGCTGAAAGGCCTGATCGAGCGCCATTTCGCCGAGACCCGGTCGCGCCGGGCCGAGGAGATCCTGTCGAAATGGGACGAGGAAAAGACCAAGTTCCTGCAGGTCTGCCCGCGCGAGATGCTGGCCCATCTGAGCCATCCCATCGCCGCGGTGGAAAGGCCGAGCGCCGTTCCCGCCGAATACGGCGGAAGGCAGGCATGAAAAAAGGCGCGGTCCCTTCGGGGGCCGCGCCTTCTGCGTTTCGGGGGTCTCAGGCGTCGCGCAGGAAGCGGCGCAGCACCTGTTCCAGCTTGGCCGCGCCCAGGGGGGCCATGGCCTTGGTGTGGTCGTGGCTGATCGCCTCGTCCGAGAGGCCCGCGCCCATATTGGTGACGACCGAAATGGCCGCGCAGCGCAGCCCCAGAAAGCGCGACAGGATGATTTCCGGCACGGTGGACATGCCCACCGCATCGGCGCCCAGCACGCGGGCGGCGCGGATCTCGGCCGGGGTCTCGAAGCTGGGGCCCGAGAACCAGCAATAGACGCCCTCGGGCAATTCGATCCCCTCGGCCAGGGCGGCCTCGGTCAGGGCGGCGCGCATCTGGACGTCATGCGCGTCGGTCAGGGGGACGAAGCGGGTATCCGTCGGCTCGCCGATCAGGGGGTTGGTGCCGGCGAATGCGATATGGTCGCTGAGCAGCATCAGCCCGCCGGGCGGGATGTCGGGGCGCAGCGATCCTGCCGCATTGGTCAGGATCAGCCGCTGGCAGCCAAGCGCGGCCAGCACCTCGAGCGGCAGGCGCATCACGTCGGCCTGCCCCTTTTCGTAGTAATGCGCCCGCCCGCCGAAAACCGCCACGCGGCGGCCTTCAAGCTGGCCGATCACCAGTTGCGGCACATGGCCCGACACGCCCGCATGGGGAAAGCCGGGCAGGTCGGAATAGGGGATCGCGACGCCCTCGACCTTGGCGGCCAGATGGCCGAGGCCAGACCCCAGGATCAGGCCGTATTCGGGGGCCGCCTCGCCCGCGCGGTCGCGGATGAGGGCGGCAAGCTCAGCGCTCTTTGACATAGGGTTCTCCACCCGCGCGCGGCGGGATGGCGCGGCCCACGAAGCCCGCCAGGATGATGACGGTCAGGATATAGGGCAGCGCGTTCATGAATTGCGACGGCACGGTGAACAGGCCGAGGTCGAGATTGGGATAGAGGTTCGCGATCGCCTCGAGCAGGCCGAAGAGGAAGGTCGCGAACAGGGCCTGCCAAGGGCGCCATTTCGCGAAGATCAGCGCGGCCAGCGCGATGAAGCCGCGCCCGGCGGTCATGTCCTTGACGAAGCCCGCCGACAGGCCGGTCGCCAGATAGGCCCCCGCGATCCCGGTCAGCAGGCCGCAGATCATCACGGCGGTAAAGCGCAGCCGCGTGACCGAGATGCCGGCCGTATCGACCGAGGCGGGGTTTTCCCCCACCGCGCGAAGTCGCAGGCCGAAGCGCGTGCGGAACAGGACCCACCACGTCACAGGCACGGCCAGCAGCGCCACATAGACAAGGATCGTGTGCCCCGAGAGAAGCTGCGAATAAAGCGGGCCGATCAGCGGCACCTCGCGCAGTTCGGGCGCGAAGGGCAGCGTGATCGGCTGAAAGCGCGCATCGCCCTGCAGGGGCGGCGTCCGCCCGCCAAGCGAAAAGGCGTTCTGCCCGATCAGCACGGTCAGCCCCGCCGCCAGGAAGTTCAGCGCCACGCCCGAGATCAGCTGGTTGCCCCGGAACGTGATCGAGGCGACCCCGTGAACCAGCGACATGGCCATCGCCCCGGCGATCCCCGCGATCAGGCCCAGCCAGGCGCTGCCGGTGACGAAGGCGACCGAGGCCGCCGTGAAGGCCGCCATCAGCATCTTGCCCTCGAGCCCGATATCGAAGACTCCCGCGCGTTCCGAATAGAGGCCCGCCAGGCAGGCCAGCAGCAGGGGCGTCATCAGGCGGATGGCGCTGTTGATGCCCTGCATCGCGGCACTTTGGTCGGCGATCAGCCAGATCTGGCAGATGGCCAGGATCAGGATGGCGGTCAGGCTGTCGGCCAGCTTCATCTTGCCTGCCCTCCGTTGCGGCGCAGGGCTAGGAACAGGCGTTCCAGCGGCATGCGCACCATGTTGTCCAGCGCCCCGGTGAACAGGATCACCAGCGCCTGAATGACGACGATCAGCTCACGCGGGATCGAGGTCCACAGCGCCAGCTCTCCGCCGCCCTGATAGAGGAACCCGAACAGAAGCGCGGCCAGGAAGATACCGAACGGGTGGTTGCGGCCCATCAGCGCGACGGCGATGCCGATGAAGCCCGCGCCCTCGACCGCGTTCAGGACCAGACGGCCGGATTCGCCCATCACGTTGTTGATCGCCATCATCCCGGCCAGTCCGCCCGAGATCAGCATGGCGACGATGGTGATGCGGACCGGGCTGATCCCGGCATAGACCGCGCCGCGTTCGGATTTGCCAAGCGCCCGGATCTCGTAGCCGAGGCGCGTGCGCCAGATCAGCAACCACACCAGCACGCAGGCCAGCACGGCGACCAGAAAGGTGATGTTGACCGGCGTGTTGCGCCCCCAGGCGATCCCGACCGAGGCGGCCAGTTCGCTGAGGCGCGGCAGCGCGGTCTCCGCCGGAAAGCGGGCCGAGGCCGGGTCCATGCTGCCCACCGGGCGCAGCAGGTTCACCAGCACATAGCTGAGCACGGCGGCGGCGATGAAGTTGAACATGATCGTGGTGATCACGATATGGCTGCCGCGCTTGGCCTGAAGCCAGGCCGGAATGAAGGCCCAGGCCGCGCCGAAGGCCGCCGCCCCCAGCATCGCCACGGGCAGGGCCAGCGCCCAATGCGGCAGCGGCAGGTAAAGCAGCACCAGCGCCACGCCGAGGCCGCCCATCGCGGCCTGCCCCTCGCCGCCGATATTGAACAGCGCGGCATGGTATGCGACCATCACCGCCAGCCCGGTAAAGATGAAGTTCGTCGCGTAATAGAGCGTGAAGCCCCAGCCATAGCTGGAGCCTAGCGCCCCCTCGACCATCGTGGTCAGCGCCATCCAGGGGCTTTCCCCGATGGCCAGGATGACCAGCGCGGAAATTCCCATCGCAAGGATCAGTGAGATCAGCGGCGTCAGGATGACATCCGCCCATTTCGGCATCTTGTCCATCAGGCGGACCCTTCCGGCAAAGCGTCCTGCGTCACGCCCGGGGGGATGCCGGCGCTGTCAGGGGTGTTTTCGGTATCGGTGATCCCGGCCATCAACAGGCCCAGTTCGCCCGTCGTCGTCTGGCCGGGCAGGCGTTCGCCCATGATGCGCCCGTCGAACATCACCGCCACGCGGTCGGACAGGGACAGGATCTCGTCCAGCTCGACCGAGACCAGCAGGATCGCCTTGCCCGCGTCGCGCAGTTCCACGATGCGCTTGTGGATGAACTCGATCGCGCCGATATCGACGCCGCGCGTGGGCTGGCCGATCAGCAGCAGGTCGGGGTTGCGCTCGATCTCGCGCGCGACGACGATCTTCTGCTGGTTCCCGCCCGAGAAGTTGCGCGCCGCCAGATGGCAATCGCGGGGGCGCACGTCGAAGCGTTCCATCTTGGCCTGCGCATCGCGGCGGATGGCGTCGTTGTCCATCAGCGCGCCCTTGCTGAATTCGGGCGCGTCATGCCAGCCGAAGGCGACGTTCTCCCACGCGGCGAAGTCCATGATCAGCCCCTCGACCTGCCGGTCCTCGGGGATGTGGCCGATGCCGTCGCGGCGGCGCTGGCGGGAATCGCAGCCGCGCCCCGACAAGGGCAAAGCGGCGCCGTTCATCCGGACCTCGCCCGAGACGCGCGCGCCCTTTTCGGGATAGCCGCCAAGAATTTCAAGAAGTTGCGTCTGACCATTGCCCGACACCCCGGCAATGCCCAGGATCTCGCCCGCGCGGATGTCGAAGCTGACCTGACGCAGACGCTCGACCCCGTCGGCATCCACCATCGTCAGGTCGCGCACTTCCAGCACCGGGGCGGCGGGGCGGGCGGGCGCCTTGGAGACGTTCAGCAGCACCTTGCGCCCGACCATCAGTTCGGCCAGTTCCTCGGGGCTGGTCTCGGCGGTCCTGACCGAGGCGACCATCTCGCCGCGCCGCATGACCGACACGTTGTCGGTGATCTCCATGATCTCGCGCAGCTTGTGGGTGATCAGGATGATCGTCTTGCCCTCGTCGCGCAGCCCTTCCAGGATGCGGAACAGGTGGTCCGCCTCGGCCGGGGTCAGCACGCCGGTCGGCTCGTCCAGGATCAGGATGTCGGCCTGGCGATACAGCGCCTTGAGGATCTCGACCCGCTGCTGGTGGCCGACCGAGAGGTTCTCGATCACCTCGTCGGGGTCCACGTTCAACTGGTATTCTGCGGCCAGGCGCTTCAGCACGCCGCGCGCCTTGGACAGCGACGGGCGCAGCAGCGCGCCGTCCTCGACGCCGAGGATGATGTTTTCCAGCACGGTGAAGTTCTGGACCAGCTTGAAATGCTGGAACACCATGCCGATGCCCGCGCGGATCGCTGTCTGGCTGTCGGCGATGTTGATCGGCTGGCCGTTGACAAGGATCTCGCCCTCGTCGGGCTTGTAGAAGCCGTAGAGGATCGACATCAGCGTGGATTTCCCCGCGCCGTTCTCGCCGATGATGCCGTGGATCGTTCCCTTGGGCACCGACAGGCTGATGTCGCGGTTCGCCTGGACCGGCCCGAATGCCTTCGAGATGCCGCGCAGCTCGATGGCAGCGGGGGCGGCCGCGTCCGGCCGCCCCCCCGTCATGTCGCCTGGCGCAGCCATCACGAGGCCGGGCAGGTGTTGTCGGTCATGTAGTCATGCACCGTGACCTCGCCCGAGGCGATGGCCGCGCGGGCCTCTTCGACGGCGGCCTGCATCTCGTCGGTGACCAGATCGGCATTGTTCTCGTCGATGGCGACATCCACGCCGCCCGCGGCCAGATCCATCACGCGGATGCCGGTCTCAAGCTCGGTGCCCGCCGTGAAGGCCTCGAACACGGCATTATCCACGCGCTTGACCATCGAGGTCAGCACCTGGCCCGGATGCAGCGCGTTCTGGTTGCTGTCCACGCCGATCGACAGGATGCCCTCATCCGCCGCCGCCTGCAGGACACCGATGCCGGTGCCGCCCGCTGCAGCATAGATCACGTCCGCGCCCTGCGAGATCTGCGCGCGCGCCAGTTCACCGCCGCGCACCGGGTCGTTCCAGGCGGCCGGGGTGGTGCCGGTGAAGTTCATCACGACGGTGCCCTCGGGCTGGACCGACTTGAAGCCCTGCGCGAAGCCGCAGTGGAACTTGTGGATCAGCGGGATGTCCATGCCGCCGATGAAGCCCACGGTCCCCGATTCCGAGGCCATGCCGGCCATCACGCCCGCCAGGTAGCTGCCTTGTTCCTCGGTGAACACGACCGACTGCACGTTCGGCAGGTCGACGACCATGTCGATGATGGCGAATTTCGTGTCCGGGTAATCCGGCGCGACCTGGCCCAGCACGTCGCCAAAGGCGAAGCCCGCCATGACGATCGGGTTCGAGCCCGATTCGGCCAGACGGCGCATGGCCTGTTCCCGCTGCGCTTCCGACTGCATCTCGAGCTCGCGGAAGGTTCCGCCGGTCTCCTCGGCCCAACGCTGCGCGCCCATGAAGGCGGCCTCGTTGAAGGATTTGTCGAACTTGCCGCCAAGGTCGTAGATCAGGGCCGGATCGGCCAGAGCCGCGCCCGCGCCGAAAGCCGTCAGGGCCACGCCCGCCAGAAGCGATTTTTTCAGGGACATGAAGGACCTCATCCTGTTGCTGCGGGCGCGTTGATCGGGCCCGGTTGGTGGTTGCGATTAGGGCGCATCGTCCGGGGGCGGTCAACTGCCTTGTTGGGGCGCAGTCAGGTCCAGCCGCATCACGATCGCATCCTCGGCAGGCCCGTAATAGCGCGGCCTGCGGCCGGCCTCCAGCCACCCGCCCGCGGCATAGAGCGTGCGTGCCGCGACGTTTCCGGCGGCGACCTCCAGAAAGGCCGCCTCGGCGCCCATCCGCCGGGCGGCGGCCGCGAATTCGTCCAGAAGCGCGCGCCCGGTGCCCTGCCGGCGCCGGTCGGGATCGACCGCCAGGGTCAGCAATTCGGCCTCGCCCGCCAGCGCCCGGCCCAGCAGGAAGCCCTCGGGCCGGGTCAGCAGAAAGGCGCCCTGCCCCGCCAGCAGATCCGCGAATTCGGCGCGGCTCCACGGGCGCGGCATGGTGAAGCAGCGCGCATGCAGCGCGGCCAAAGCCGCCGGATCGGTCACGGCAGGATGACCGGCGCCGGATCGCGGGCGGGCGCGGCGTCGGCCGGGCGCAGATAGCAGGGGGCCGGGCGCGGCAGGTCCGGCCGGTCGGCCGCGCGGGCGGCCAGATGCGCAACCGCCTCGGCCAGCGG
>NZ_JAUVVF010000038.1 GCF_030604785.1 Paracoccus sp. (in: a-proteobacteria)
CAGGCTGAAGGACTGGCGCCGCGTCGCGACCCGCTACGACAGATGTGCGAAAACCTTCCTCTCCGCCGTCGCCCTCGCCGCAACCGTCATCTTCTGGCTTTGACGATCAATGAGTCTGGAGCCTAAGTCTGCTTCATCACCATGTCACGCGCTTGCAAAGGTTACCTGCTGCGAGAGCGATAGCCTGTCAAAAAGGATGGCCGCCGCATCTTGCTGGCACTTCAGCGCAGCTTTGTAGAGGAGGATCGTCGTCTTGTAGTGCCCAACACGCAAAACGCAGAGGATCTTTCGGAGGCTAATGTGGCCTGTCCTCGATTGGGGTGGTGCACACGTAGCGAAGTGTTTTTAGCGTCGATCCGCTTCTAGTGCTAGTAAGGCAAAAATGCAGCTCATCGTCAGCTAGCATGGCAGCTCGCCAGAAAACCTAGTGATTTCAAAGCTTAATGGCGGAGAGGGTGGGATTCGAACCCACGGAACCCGTGAAGGCTCAACGGTTTTCGAGACCGCCCCGTTCGACCACTCCGGCACCTCTCCGCGCTCTTGGGTGGTGGGCAGGCATCTAGAGGGCTGGGGGTTGAAGCGCAAGAGGGATTTTACGAAAACTGGCGGAAATATCCCTGACCACGAAAGGTGGTGCCGAATGTCCCCGGCTCTCTGTCTGATCGCGATGCTGGCCCTGTTGCCGGCTACGCCCGCGCCCCAATCTGCCGATGCGCCCGCAGTGCTCTGGCCCGCCGCGCAGGAGCAGCAGCAGGGGCAGCGCATCTGGGATGCGTTGCAGATGCAGGCGCTGGTTCCCACGCTGCAGCAGGAGGCTCGCAGCGGCGCCGCCCAGCTGGTCGAAGAGGGGCTGATGTCCGCCGGGCCGCCCCCGTGGCCCGAGATCGTTGCGCGCATCCATGACCCCGCGCGGCTTGGGCCGATGTTCCGCGACGCTCTGGGCCGCGCCGCGCAGCAGGCCGATCCGGCGCTGCTGGAACGCGCGCTGGCCTTCTACGAGACGGGGCCGGGGCTGCGTCTGGCCGCGTTGGAGCATAGCGCCCGCGAGGCGATGCTGGACCCGGAGGTCGAGGATGCCGCCAGGCTGGCCTTTCAGCGCGCCGACGAGACCGACGAGCCGAGGGCGCGCCTGATCCGGCGCTTGATCGACGAGGCGGATCTGGTCGCACCGAACGTGGCGACCGGGATGAACACCAGCATCGCCTTTTCGCAGGGTTTCGCCGAGGGCGGCGGGTTCGACATGGCGCCCACGCCCGACGAGATGCTGGCCGAGGCCTGGGGACAGGAGGACGTGCTGGCGATCGAGGCCGAGAGCTGGATGCAGGCCTTCCTGATGCTGGCCTATTCGCCGCTGAGCGATGCCGAGATCGAGGCCTATATCGACTTTGCCGTCGCACCCGAGGGGCTGTTGCTGGCGGATCTGCTGTTCAACGGCTTTGACGAGGTCTTCGTGCAGACCTCGCGCGAGATGGGGCTGGCCGCCGCCCTGCGCGACGAGGGGCAGCGGCTGTGAGCGTGGTTCTGCTGGGGCCGCTGGCCCATCCGGTGCTGTGCCTGGCCTTGGGCGTCTCGGGGCAGCCTGTGCGGCTGTCGGGCCATCTGACGGGGGGCGCGCAGGCGGGGATCGACCGGGGCGCATGGCCGGCCCTGATCCCGGGCGAGGGGGACTTGACCGGGCTGCGCGTGACGCCCGACCCCCGGCTTCAGCGTTATGCGGCGGTGATGGGACTGGAGCCGAAGGCAATCGAAGGCGAGACGGTGCTGGGGATCGGCGGGCCGCCCGGCGCGCCTTGGGACGCGGCCGCCTGGGATGCGGCCTTGGCGGCCGAGATCGCGCGCCAGATCCTCGACGCGCCTGCGGATGCCGAGCCCGCGCATCTGGCCTGGCGTCTGCCGATGATCGGGATATGGGCGGCCAGCCGGGTGCGGGCGGGGGCGTCGCCGCGTTCGGGCGGAAATATCGTGGCCGCGCGTGAACCCGGCGATGTGCAGGTCCATGAGCGACGGCAGATCGCCTCGGGCTTCTTCGCCACCGATGAACTGGTCCTGAGCCACCGCCGTCACGATGGCGGCATGACCTACCGGATGACCCGCGAAGGCTTCCTGATGGGTGATGCGGTCGTGCTGCTGCCTTGGGACCCGGTGCGCGACCGCGTTCTGGTGATCGAGCAGTTCCGCCCCGCCCCCTTTCTGCGGGGCGATCCGCAGCCCTGGCTGCTTGAGCCCGTCGCAGGGCGCGTCGATGCCGGGGAAAGCGTAGAGGACGCCGCCCGGCGCGAGGCGCAGGAAGAGGCTGCGCTGAGCGTGTCGCGGCTGTTTCACGCCTTCGACGCCTATCCCAGCCCCGGCGCGGTCTGCGAATTCCTCTATCAGTTCGTCGGCATCGCGGACCTGCCCGACGGGGTCGAGGGCGTCCACGGTCTGGACGGAGAGGCCGAGGACATCCGCGGCCACCTGCTTGGCCGCTCCGATCTGACAGGGATGGTGCTGACGGGGCAGATCACCAATGGCCCTCTGGCCTCGCTGGCGCTGTGGCTGGAACTCAGCGCGCCGCGATTGCGGGCGGAACTGGCCCATGCGGCAACGGGTTGCCCGGCGGCTTAGGCTGACTGTCTGCCCCCGCGCGCGCCGGGGCGGGCTTGCCCCTCGGGCGGGGGCATGTGTAGGTAACGCTGAACGTCACACCAACCGGAAGAAGGTCGATCGCCATGCGAATCTGTTCTGATCTGGCCGATGCGATCGGCAACACGCCCCTGATCCGTCTGAAGCGCGCCAGCGAGGAGACCGGCTGCGAGATCCTCGGCAAGGCCGAGTTCATGAATCCCGGCCAGTCGGTCAAGGACCGCGCGGCGCTTTACATCATCAAGGACGCCGTGGCGCGCGGCGTCCTGCGCCCCGGCGGCACCATCGTCGAGGGCACGGCGGGCAATACCGGCATCGGTCTGGCGCTGGTCGGCGCCTCGATGGGCTTTCGCAGCGTCATCGTGATCCCCGAGACTCAGAGTCAGGAAAAGAAGGACATGCTGCGGCTGGCCGGGGCGACCCTGGTCGAGGTTCCGGCGGCGCCCTACAAGAACCCCAACAATTATGTCCGCTATTCGGGGCGCTTGGCCGAGGCGCTGGCGCGGACCGAACCCAACGGCGCGATCTGGGCCAACCAGTTCGACAACGTCGCCAACCGTCAGGCCCATGTCGAGACGACCGGCCCCGAGATCTGGGACCAGACGCAGGGCCGCGTGGATGGCTTCACCTGCGCGGTCGGCTCGGGCGGCACGCTGGCGGGCGTGGCGATGGCCTTGGCCCCACGCGGGGTCAAGATCGGTCTGGCCGATCCCGAGGGCGCGGCGCTGCATTCCTTCTACACGACCGGCGAATTCGACAGCCCCGGCTCCTCGATCACCGAGGGCATCGGGCAGGGGCGCATCACCGCCAATCTCGAAGGCTTCACCCCCGATTTCAGCTGGCGCATTTCCGACAGCGAGGCGCTGCCGATCGTCTTTGACCTTCTGGAACACGAGGGGCTGTGCCTGGGCGGCTCGTCAGGGATCAATGTCGCGGGCGCGATCCGCATGGCGCGCGAGATGGGGCCGGGCCATACCATCGTCACGATCCTGTGCGATTACGGAACCCGCTATCAGACAAAGCTGTTCAACCCGGAATTCCTGCGGGCCAAGGGGCTGCCGGTGCCGGAATGGCTGACCCGGTCCGCCCCTTCGCTGCCCGAAGTCTACGAAGGGTGACAATGTTTCGTTCCGTTTTTGCCGCGGCGCTGGTGGTTCTGACCCTGGCGCTTGCCTCGCCGCTTGCCGCCCAGCAGCAGCAGGGGATCAATTACCAGACCTGGGAATTGATCGCTGAACGGGCCGAAAACCTGATCGTCAATCCGCAGGCGACGAATGCCCAGCTGGCGCAGACCCGCGCCCGGATCGCCGAATGGCGCGACCAGTTCCGGCAGGGCCAGAACGTCAATGCCGAGCGCATCGCGACGCTGCGCAGCCAGATCGACGCGCTTGGTCCACCCCCCGCCGACGGCGAGACCGAGGCTGAAGAGACCGCCGCCCGACGCGCCGAACTGAACCAGCAGCTTGCCACCGCGCAGGCCCCCCGCGTGGCCGCGGCCGAGGCCGTCAGCCGCGCCAATTCCGTCATCGCCCAGATCGACGAGGTGGTCCGCCAGCGTCAGGCGCTGGAACTGACCAAGCAATCGCCATCGCCCTTGTTGCCCGGATCGTGGGCGCAGGCGGCCTCGTCCGGCCTGTCGCTGGCCGAAGGCGTGGGCGCCGAGGTGGCTTTGCGTGAGGTCGGACCCGAGACGCTGGCAGAACTGCGCCCGCAGCTTCCGGCCGTGATCTTCTATCTGGCCGCCGCATTGCTGCTGCTGACCTATGGTCGCGCCTGGGTGGACTCGCTGCCCACGCGGCTGTCGGTGCGGGCCTCGGACCACTCGCGCGCGGTGCTGGCCTTCGTCACATCGCTCGGCCAGATCGCAATCCCGATGATCGGGGTCGCACTGTTGATCAGCGCCTTGAAGGCCACCGGTCTGCCCGGCCCCTGGACGACGCCCTTCCTGAACGCCCTGCCGATGTCGGCGGTGATCCTGTTCGGCGGGATCTGGCTGGCCCGCTCGCTGTTTCCGCGAAAGGCCATCGCCTATACGTCGCTGCAGATGACCGAAGAGGCTCGCGTCTCGGCCAGCCGGGTCGTGCGGCTCTTGGCGGTGCTGTTTTCGGTCCATTACCTGCTGACGCGCGCCGCGCTGCCTCTGGCCGGGCTCTACGAGCAGGGCGAGGCGCAGCTGGGCCGCGTGCCGCTGACCTTTTCCGAGGCCGGGGCAGGGGTCTGGCATCTGGTCCTGATCACGCTGGCCGGGCTGGCGATGGTGCGGCTGGGCAACATCCTGCGCCGCATCACGCGCGAGGCGGTGACGCAGGACCTGTCCTATCGACACTGGGTCATGGCCTGGGCCGGGCGGCTGACGCGCATCGTCGGGCCGCTGGCGGTTCTGGCCACGGCGGCGGGTTACGTGAATCTGGGCAACCTGACAGTCTGGCCCTGGCTTCTGTCGCTGGCGCTGATCGGGCTTCTGATCCTTTTGCAGGATTTCATCGCCGATCTGTTCAACATGCTGCAGCGCGGGGCCGAGGGTGCCCGCGACGGCCTTGCGCCGCTGCTGATCGGCTTTGCGCTGGTGGTCCTGTCGATCCCGCTTTTCCTGGTGATCTGGGGCGCCTCGACCAGCGAGCTGGGCGAATACTGGCAGCGTTTCCTGGCCGGGTTCAGCTTGGGCGGTGTCACGCTGTCGCCGGGCGCGGTGCTGATGCTGCTGGTCGTCTTTGCGGTCGGCTACGGCATCACGCGCGCCGTTCAGGGGGTGTTCCGCAGCTCGATCCTGCCCAAGACGCGCCTGGATCCGGGCGGCCAGAACGCAGTCATCGTGGGGCTGGGCTATGTGGGTATCTTCATCGCCGCGCTGATCGCGATCACCTCGGCGGGGATCGACCTGTCGGCCTTTGCCATCGTCGCCGGGGCGCTGTCGGTCGGTATCGGCTTCGGCCTTCAGAACATCGTGTCGAACTTCGTCAGCGGCATCATCCTGCTGATCGAGCGGCCTGTCAGCGTGGGCGACTGGGTCAGCGCGGGCGGACAGCAGGGCATCGTCAAGAACATCTCGATCCGCTCGACCCTGGTCGAGACCTTCGACCGGACCGAGGTGATCGTCCCCAACAGCGACTTCATCAGCCAGCCGGTCACGAACTGGACGCGCCACAACAAGATCGGCCGCATCATCATTCCGGTCGGCGTGGCCTATGGCAGCGATACCCGCCAGGTCGAGCGCGTGCTGCGCGAGATCGTCGAGGATCACCCGCTGGTGGCCATCGACCCGGCGCCCTCGATCCTGTTCCGCGCGCTGGGGGCGGATTCGCTGAATTTCGAGATTCGGGCGATCCTGGCCGATGTCGGAACCGGGATCGGCGTGACCTCGGACCTGCTGCACGAGATCGTGCGCCGCTTCGCGGATGAGGGGATCGAGATCCCGTTCGCGCAGCGCGACATCTGGCTGCGCAACCCCGAGGCGCTGCCCGGCCACGTCGCCCGCCCGCAGGAGCCCGGCCCCAAGGCGCTGCCCGGCCAGCCCGACCCGCGCATCGCCGCCGCGCGTCGGGAAACCGCGCGCTCGTTGCCGGACGAGGACGACGCCCCCGATGATGGTATGGATGCGCGCTGACCCTGTGATCTAGGCCGTGTCCCGGCTGATCCGGCTGGGCGCGGTCTCGACCGGGTCGCCGCTGCCGTCATCGGGCAGCCCCTCGCGCGACAGCATCACCGCCACCGGGCGCAGCCAGGGCACATGGGCGCAGACGATCATCAGCGCGACCATGATCGGCACCGCCAGGAACATGCCCGGTATCCCCCAGACCGCGCCCCAGAAGGCCAGCGACAGGATGATCCCGAAGCTGGACAGACGCAGCGTCTGACCCAGCAGCATCGGGTCCAGCACGTTGCCGATGACGAATTGCACCAGCGTGATCGACACGCCGATGATCGCGGTCAGCGTCATGTCGCCGGTCAGCACGAAGACGAGGATCGTGGCGATGGCGGTCGCGATGATCGACCCGACCGAGGGGATGAAGTTCAGGATGAAGGTCAGGATGGCGACGGCCATCGCCAGTTCCAGCCCCGCCGCCCGGAAGATCGCGTAGACCAGCACCGACGTGACCGCGCTGACCCCGGTCTTGACGACCAGATAGCGGTTCACCCGGTGCATGATCGACGAGATGATCCGCCGCACCTGGACCGCCTTGTCCGCATCCTCGGTCAACCGCTCAACCTTGAGGGGGAACCAGACGCGCTCGGCGAACATGAAGCCCACGAAAAGGATCACCAGCACGCTGCCCTGCAGGATGCCGCCGGCCTGCCCGGCCAGCGACCGGATCCAGCCGGTGATGTTGAAATTCGTGATCGTCAGCATGATCCGCTCCTGCGCCTCGGGGCCCAGGCGTTCGGTCAGGGCGGGCAGGGCCACCAGCGCGCGTTCGGCATAGGTGATCGCCAGGAACACGATCTCGTTGACCTGGGCCACGATCGTGGTCGAGACCCACAGGATGCCAAGCGCGATGGCGATCAGGGCCAGTGTGGTGGCCAGCCAGTTCGGCACCTTGAGCCGGGTCGAGATCGCGTGGATCGCGTCCGATGTCAGCGAGAACAGGATGATCGCAATGGCCAGCGAGATCAGAATGAACCGGGCCTGGACCAGCATGAACAGCAGCAGCGAAAAGGCGATGATGCCCAGAAATCCGGTTTGCAGCCGTTCGCGCAAAACCGATTCGTTCGATTGGTCCACGTCGCCCCTCGGGTGATGAAAAAGCCCGGCCCGTGATGGGCCGGGCTCATGTTGTCAGTCTTCCGACCCTTCGGTCAATGCCCCGGCATCGCCCTGTTCGGCGATCCGGGCCACCGAGACGACGACCTCGCCATTGGTGGTGTTGAAGACCCGCACCCCGCCTGCCGTGCGCGAGCGGAAGCTGATCCCGTCGACCGGCACCCGGATCGACTGGCCGGTCGAGGTGGCCAGCATGATCTGGTCATCCGTCTCGACCGGGAAGGCGGCCACAAGATTGCCGCCACGCATCGCGCGGTCCATCGCCATAACGCCCTGACCGCCGCGCCCGCGGACCGGATAATCGTGCGACGAGCTGATCTTGCCGGCCCCGCGCGCGGTGATGGTCAGGATCAGGTCCTCGGCCGCCGACATCTCGGCATAGCGGGCGGGGGTGATGCTGGCCTCGGCGGTGGCCTCTTCGTCCTCGTCCGCCTCGGCGCCGTCGTCCAGCGCCCCCGCGATGGCGCGGCGCATCTTCAGATAGGCGGCGCGCTCGGACGGGTCGGCCTCGAAGTGGCGGATGACCGCCATGCTCACGACGCTGTCGCCGTCCGCCAGACGGATGCCGCGCACGCCGGTGGAATCGCGGCCCTTGAAGACCCGCACCGCCGTCGCCGGGAAGCGGATCGCGCGGCCCATCGCGGTCAGCAGCATCACGTCGTCGTCGATGGTTGCCATGCGCGCGCCGATCAGGCTGACGCCCTCGGGCAGCTTCATCGCGATCTTGCCGTTCGCGCGGACGCTGGTGAAGTCCGACAGCGCGTTCCGCCGCACGTCGCCCGCCGAGGTGGCGAAGATGACTTGGTAATTCTCCCATTCCGTGTCCGGCGCGTCGACCGGCATCAGCGCGGCGATGGATACGCCCGGATCGATGGGCAGGATGTTCACGATCGCCTTGCCCTTCGAGGTCCGCCCGCCGAGCGGCAGGCGCCAGGTCTTGAGGCGATAGACCATCCCGTCGGTGGTGAAGAACAAGAGTTCCGTATGCGTGTTGGCGACGAAGAGCGTGGTGACGACGTCGTCCTCCTTGGTCGCCATGCCCGAGAGGCCCTTGCCGCCGCGCCGCTGGCTGCGGAACTCGGCCAGCGCCGTGCGCTTGATGTAGCCGCCCGAGGTGATGGTCACGACCATGTCCTCGCGCTCGATCAGGTCCTCGTCCAGCATGTCGCCGGACCAGTCCACGATCTCGGTGCGGCGCGGCACGGCGAAGAGGTCGCGCACCTCGCGCAGCTCGTCCGAGATGATGCCCATGATCCGCTCGCGCGAGGCCAGGATCGCCAGATAGTCGCGGATCGCGTCGGCCAGAGATTGCAGCTCGTCGGTGACCTCCTTGACGCCGATCTGGGTCAGACGTTGCAGGCGCAGGTCAAGGATGGCGCGGGCCTGTGTCTCGGACAGGTTGTAGGTGCCGTCCTCGTTCACCGGATGCAGCGGGTCGTCGATCAGGCGCAGATACTCGACGATCTCGTGCGCAGGCCAGCGGCGGGCCATCAGCTTCTCGCGCGCCTCGGCCGCGTCCGCCGAGGCGCGGATCGTCGCCACGACCTCATCGACGTTGCTGACCGCGACGGCCAGACCGCACAGCACATGGCTGCGTTCGCGCGCCTTGCGCAGCTCATAGGCGGTGCGGCGGGCGACGACCTCTTCGCGGAAGGCGATGAAATAGGTCAGGAAGTCCCGCAAGGCCAGCTGTTCGGGCTTGCCGCCGTTCAGCGCCAGCATGTTGCAGCCGAAGGTCGTCTGAAGCTGCGTGAAGCGGAAGAGCTGGTTCAGCACCACATCCGGCGTCGCGTCGCGCTTCAGCTCGACAACGACGCGCACACCGTGACGGTCGGATTCGTCCTGGACCGAGGAAATCCCCTCGATCTTCTTTTCCTTGGCCAGTTCCGCGATCCGCTCGATCAGGCTGGACTTGTTCACCTGATAGGGGATCTCGTCCACGACAATGGCAAAGCGGTCCTTGCGCGGTTCCTCGATATGGGTCTTGGCGCGGATCATCACGCTGCCGCGCCCCTCGAGGTAAGCCTTGCGCGCGCCGGAACGGCCCAGAATCGTCGCGCCGGTCGGAAAATCGGGACCGGGGATGATCTCCAGCAGGCGCTCGGTCGGCAAATCGGGATTTTCGATCAGTTCCAGCGTGGCGTCGATCACCTCGCCCAGATTGTGGGGCGGGATGTTCGTGGCCATGCCGACCGCGATGCCGCCCGCGCCGTTGACCAGCATGTTCGGGAAGCGCGCGGGCAGGACGGTCGGCTCGCGGTCCTTGCCGTCATAGTTGTCCTGGAAATCGACCGTGTCCTTGTCGATATCCATCAGCAGGTAATTCGCCACCTTGTCCATACGGACCTCGGTGTAGCGCATCGCCGCCGCCGCATCGCCGTCCATCGAGCCGAAATTGCCCTGTCCATCCAGCAGCGGCAGCGACATGGAGAAGTCCTGCGCCATCCGCACCAGCGCGTCATAGATCGCGCTGTCGCCATGGGGGTGGTATTTCCCCATCACGTCGCCGACCGACCGGGCGGATTTGCGATAGGGCTTGTCGGCGGTGTTGCCGCCCTCGTTCATCGCATAGAGGATGCGGCGGTGAACCGGCTTCAGCCCGTCGCGCAGATCGGGGATCGCGCGGCTGACGATCACCGACATCGCGTAATCCAGATACGAGGTCCGCATCTCGGAGGAGATGTCGATCACCGGTCCTTCGTGATGCATTACCACGCGCGTTTCGGCGGTGGTCTCCTCGCCGGTCTCGGGGGTTTCGGGCAGATCGTCTTCTGGGGTGTCGGCCACGGGTCGTCCTCAACATCTTGTTGGTCCGAGGTATAGCCGACAGGGGGGCGGGGGGCAATCTTGCCCCCGGCTTTTCAGCGCCTTGAATGGCGTTTCAGGCGGGTTTGTCACCCCGGCGGGCAGCCAGCAGCCACAGCCCCGCCAGACCCGCCGACAGGATCGCGTTCCAGCCCGCCATCGAGATGCCGACAAAGCGCCATGCGACCTCGTCGCAGCGCACAACGGGGGCGGCCTGCAGGCGGTTCATCAGCTCGGCCGTGGACAGCCGCGCCAGATCGCCCACCCCGCCCGAGCAATGCGCCGGGCCCTGCCACCAGCCGATCTCGACCCCCACATGATAAAGCGCCAGCCCCATCGCCGCGCCCGCAGCGATCATGCCCAGCACCGCGATGGCCCGCACGCGACCCGTCAGCCAAACCAGCCCGGCCAGCGCCACGGCCGCCACATGCGGCCAGCGTTGCAGAATGCACAATTCGCAGGGCGCATAGCCCGCCGCCTGAAAGCCAAGCGCGGCGATCAGCAGGAAACCCGACCCGGCCCCTGCCAGAAGCGAAAGCTGCGTGCCGTTCATAGAACCCCCAGGACCAGAAAGCCGCCGATCAGGCAGGCCATGAAGATGGTGAACACAAGGCCCAGCCGCCGCTCGATGAAATCGCGGATCGGCTCGCCAAAGCGCCACAGAAGGCCCGCGACGATGAAGAAGCGCAGCGCCCGGCCCAGGATCGAGGTGGCGATGAACAGCGGCAGCGAAAAGCCCACCGCCCCCGAAAAGATCGTGATCACCTTGAAGGGAAAGGGCGTCACGGCCGCAATCAGCACCGCCCAGCCGCCATGCAGCGCGAACTGCGCGGCAAGGCTCGCATAGGCGTCCTGCTTGCCATAGGCGGTCAGCACCCATTGCCCCAGGCTGTCCATCAGCACCGCGCCGATCCAGTAGCCCAGCAGCGCCCCCAGAACCGAACCCGCCGTGCAGATCGTCGCGATGACCATCGCGCGGGCGCGCTGGGCCAGCACCATGGGGATCATCAGCACGTCCGGCGGGATCGGAAAGACCGAACTTTCGACGAAACTGACCCCGAACAGCGCCGCATCGGCATTGCGGTGGCCCGCCAGGCCCATCGTCCAGTCGTAAAGCCTGCGCAGCATGATGCCCCTCGGATTATCGTTGCGGCGGTCATCCCGCCTGCCAGCCCCGAGGTCAAGCCCCCGCACCGCGCGGTCGCAAGGGCGTGAAGCGGGAACGACCGGCCGGGCATGGGCGTTGGGCGGAGTGTCGGGACCGCGTGGGGCGGGACGTTTTGCCTCTGGCACGGCCCGAGGCAATATGACACGTTCAACATCGTGCGGTCCGTGCCGATCTTCGGGCCATGACGGAGGTTTCGATGACCCTGATTGCACTGACCCTGATCGGCGCGCTGAGCGCATTCGCCATCACGCTGCGGCTGGCGGCACCACGCCCGCGCCCGGTTCCGATCCGCGCCGAGCGGCGCGATCAACGCTGATCAGCGGGGCAGGCGGGGGGCGCGGCCCTGATCCAGCGTGGCCCAGTCGGGCCACAGGTCCAGCCACTCGGCCAGCACGATCAGCAGCGCCACGCCGATCACGGCAAGGACCAGCCGCACCATGCGCGCGCTTGGCGGGTTTCGGGCCCATTTCACGGCCCTGAGCAGCCACACCATGTTGTTCATGCCAGCCCCTCGCTGTAATCCCGGGTCCGAGTCGAACCAGACGCCGCGTCGAAACACAAGAGACCGCCTTGCCCCACCATCAGGACAGTCGCGACCTGCCCTATACGGCCCGACAGATGTACGATCTGGTCGCGGATATCGAAAGCTATCCGCAATTCCTGCCCTGGAACAGCGCCGCGCGCATCCGGTCGCGCCGCCCGACCGCCGAGGGCGCCGAGGAGATTGCCGCCGATCTTGTGATCAGCTTCAAGGTCTTCCGCGAACGCTTCGGCAGCCGCGTGCTGTTATGGCCTGCCGATGACAGCGGCCGGTTGCGGATCGATACCGAATATCTGGACGGGCCGTTCCGATATATGCGCAGCGGCTGGACGTTCGCCGATCGTCCGGATGGGGGCTGTCACGTCGATTTCTTCGTGGATTTCGAATTCCGCAACGCTATCCTGCAAAAGCTGATCGGCGTGGTCTTCCACGAGGCCATGTCGCGCATCGTGCGCGCTTTCGAGGATCGCGCAAACAAGCTTTATGGAGGCGACGCATCCCGATGACCTACCCCCCTGCGACCCGCGAACCCGACCTGATGCCGGCCAAGATCATCTATGCGCTCTATGCGCTTGGCTATTTCTCGGCCATTCCCTCGCTGATCGGGGTGGTCTACGCCTATATCGCCCGGGGCGGCAGCGAGATCGCGGACAGCCACCTGAATTTCCAGATCCGCACCTTCTGGATCAGCCTTGCCATCGGCCTTCTGGCGATGATCACCATGATCGTGGGGATCGGCTTTCTGATCTGGATGTTTCTGGCGGTCTGGGGGGTGATCCGGGTGATTTCCGGCTTCCTGCTGGCCAATGAGGGCCGTCCGATCACGGGCACCCGCTATTGGGGGATGATGGCTTATTAGGGCCATTCCGCAGGATCGAACGAACAGGGCCGCCCGTGCGGGGCGGCCCTTTCCTTTTCAGTGCGCGGCGTCGCGCAGGGCGTCGGCGCGGTCGGTGCGTTCCCAACTGAACGCCGTGGCCCCGGCCAGCGCATAGGGCTCGCGCCCGAAATGACCGTAGCTGGCCGTTGGGCGATAGATCGGGTGTAGCAGGTCCAGTTCACGGATGATGGCAAAGGGGCGCAGGTCGAAGACGCGGCGCACGGCGGCCACGATCCGCTCGACCGGCACGGTCTCGGTGCCGAAGCAGTTCAGGCTGATCGAGGTCGGCTCGGCCACGCCGATCGCGTAGCTGACCTGGATTTCGCAGCGCGTGGCGAGGCCTGCGGCCACGATGTTCTTGGCGACCCACCGGCCCGCATAGGCGGCCGAGCGGTCCACCTTGGACGGGTCCTTGCCCGAGAAGGCGCCGCCGCCATGGCGCGCCATGCCGCCATAGCTGTCCACGATGATCTTGCGTCCGGTCAGGCCGCAATCGCCGACCGGCCCGCCGATCACGAACTTACCCGTCGGGTTGATGAAGAACTTGGTGTCGCCCGACAACCATTCGGCCGGCAGGACGGGGCGGATGATCTCCTCGATCACGGCCTCGCGCAGGTCTGCGAGCGCGATTTCGGGATTGTGCTGCGTGGACAGGACCACCGCATCGATCGCCTCGGGGCGGCCGTCCGCGCCATAGCGCATGGTGATCTGCGACTTCGCGTCGGGCCGCAGCCAAGGCAGGATGCCCTCGCGCCGGACCTTGGCCTGCCGTTCCACCAGCCGGTGGGCATAGGTGATCGGCGCGGGCATCAGCACGTCGGTCTCGTCCGAGGCATAGCCGAACATCAGGCCTTGGTCGCCCGCGCCCTGTTCCTCGAGGTTTTCGCGGTCAACGCCTTGATTGATCTCGGGGGATTGCTTGCCGATGATGTTGATGACCGAGCAGGTCGCCCCGTCGAAGCCGACATCGCTGCTGGTATAGCCGATATCGTTGATCACCCCGCGCACGATGGATTCCAGATCCACCCAGGCGCTGGTCGTGATCTCGCCCGAGATGATCGCCACGCCGGTCTTGACCATGGTCTCGCAGGCCACGCGAGCGCGCGGGTCCTCGGCCAGGATGGCGTCCAGGATGGCGTCGCTGATCTGGTCGGCGATCTTGTCGGGATGGCCTTCGGACACGGATTCCGAGGTGAAGGTCGTGTATTCGGTCATGCGCTCAATACCGGTAATGATCGGATTTGAAGGGGCCTTCCGGCGTCACGCCGATATAGGCGGCCTGCTCGGGGGTCAGGGTGGACAGCTTCGCGCCGATCTTGTCCAGATGCAGGCGGGCGACCTTTTCGTCCAGCGCCTTGGGCAGGATGTAGACGCCGGGCTTGTATTCGTCGCCCTTGGTCCACAGCTCGATCTGCGCCAGAACCTGGTTGGTGAAGCTGGCCGACATCACGAACGAGGGATGGCCCGTCGCATTCCCCAGGTTCAGAAGGCGCCCCTGCGACAGCAGGATGATGCGATTGCCCGAGGGCATCTCGATCATGTCCACCTGGTCCTTGATGTTGGTCCATTTGTGGTTGCGCAGCGCGGCGACCTGGATCTCGTTGTCGAAATGGCCGATATTGCCGACGATCGCCATGTCCTTCATCTCGCGCATATGCTCGATGCGGATGACGTCGCGGTTGCCGGTGGTGGTGATGAAGATGTCGGCGCTGGCGGCGACATCCTCCAGCGTCACGACCTCGAACCCGTCCATCGCGGCTTGCAGCGCACAGATCGGATCGACCTCGGTCACCTTCACCCGCGCGCCCGCGCCCTGAAGGCTGGCAGCCGAGCCCTTGCCCACGTCGCCATAACCGCAGACGACGGCGACCTTGCCCGCCATCATCACGTCGGTCGCGCGGCGGATGCCATCGACCAGCGATTCCTTGCAGCCGTATTTGTTGTCGAATTTCGACTTGGTCACGCTGTCGTTCACGTTGATGGCCGGGAAGGGAAGCTGCCCGTTCTTCATCAGGTCATAGAGACGGTGCACCCCGGTCGTGGTCTCTTCGGAGACGCCGACGATCTGGTCGCGCATCTTCGTGAACCAGCCGGGCGATTGGGCCATGCGCTTGGCGATCTGGGCCTTGATCACAGCCTCTTCGTCCGATTGCGGGACAGGAATGATCTCTTCGCCCGCCTCGGCGCGCGCGCCCAGCAGGACGTAAAGCGTCGCGTCGCCCCCGTCATCGAGGATCAGGTTCGGCCCCTCGGGAAACTGGAACGACCGATCCAGATAATCCCAATGCTCTTCAAGGCTCTGGCCCTTGATGGCGAAGACCGGGATGCCCGCTTGGGCGATGGCCGCCGCCGCGTGATCCTGGGTCGAGAAGATGTTGCAAGACGCCCACCGCACATCGGCGCCAAGCGCCACCAGCGTCTCGATCAGGACGGCGGTCTGGATGGTCATGTGCAGGCTGCCCACGATCCGGGCGCCTGCCAGCGGCCTGGTGTCGCCATATTCGGCCCGCAGCGCCATCAGGCCCGGCATCTCGGTCTCGGCGATGTGCAGTTCCTTGCGGCCGTAATCGGCCAGCGCGATGTCCTTGATGATGTAATCGGTCACGGGTGCTGCTTTCCATCTTTTCCGGCGTGGGGACGGACATAACCCAAGGGGGGATGGGCCGAAAGAGGCTATTCGGTCGCGTAGGCCCGCCAAAGGTCCGGACGCGGGCCGGTCAGGGCTTGCTGCTGCGGGCCATGCGCAGGACGAAGTCGCGCATCAACCGCTTGCCCGCGCTCAGCCCGTCCGCTCCGGCGGAGCGGCCGTCGAGACGCCCGTCCAGGATCATGCTGGCCACGCCCATGGCGAAGCAGCGCGAGGACAGGACCAGCATCTCGACATCCTCGCGCGGATGCAGCCGGCCCTGCTGGCGCGCGCGCAGCAGAAGCCGCGCCATCAACTGGTTCAGGCTGTCCACATAGCGGCGCAGCTGCGGCACGGTGCGGTAATCCAGGCGCCGCGTATCCGCCATCAGGCGGAACTGCACGGGGTGGCGGCTGGCCCAGTCCAGATAGGCCTCGCCGATGGCAGTGAACTGCGCGACCGGATCATCGGGGTCCACCTTGACCACCGCGCTGGTGCAATCCGCGATCAGGATCGTCAGCGAGCGTTCGATCGCGGCGATCAGCAGGTCGCGGCCTTCGGCAAAGACGGGGTCGATGCTGGCCTTCGGCACGTCGATCATCTCGACCACCTGCGCCAGCGACGGCACCTTGCCGAGGCTGTCGGTCAGGTGCAGCGAGGCCGCCATGGCGCGTTCGTGCAAAGAGGCCGTCTGCCCGGGTGAGCCGTTTGTCATCATGCCCTTGACCATTCCGTGACTCGGTTGAACGGGTAAACGCATTGACAGGAACAAAACCGAAAATCTTATGGCTCGAAAATGGGGTCTCGCGGCGGGGTTGGCAAGTGCCTGATGGGGCCGGAGAGGGGCTGATCACCCCGCCGCGGCCCGTGGCATCCTGTCGTCGCTCTGCTGAAATGAACGGACAAATCAGGGCCTTGCCGGAAACGAAAATTCCCCGGCCTGCCGAACAGGCCGGGGAATGGATCAAGTTCTAGGCAATCAGCCCTCGCTGCGCGACTGGCGCTTGCGCTCATGCGGGTCCAGATAGCGTTTGCGCAGCCGGATGTTCTTGGGCGTGACCTCGACCAGTTCGTCGTCGTTGATATAGGCGATGGCCTCTTCCAGCGACATGCGGACCGGGGGCGTCAGGCGCACGGCCTCGTCGGTGCCCGAGGCGCGCACGTTGGTCAGCTTCTTGCCCTTGAGCGGGTTCACTTCCAGGTCGTTGTCGCGGCTGTGCTCGCCGATGATCATGCCCTGATAGACCTGCTCCTGCGCGCCGATGAACATCTTGCCGCGATCTTCCAGGTTCCACAGCGCATAGGCGACGGAGACGCCGTCCTCCATGCTGATCAGCACGCCCTGGCGACGCCCCTGGATCGCGCCCTTGTAGGGGGCCCAGCCGTGGAAGATCCGGTTCAGCACGCCGTTGCCGCGCGTGTCGGTCATGAATTCGCCATGATAGCCGATCAGCCCGCGCGAGGGGACATGCGCGATGATCCGCGTCTTGCCCGCGCCGGCCGGACGCATGTCGACCATGTCGCCCTTGCGCTCGCCGGTCAGCTTCTCGATCACGACGCCGGTATAGTCGTCATCGACGTCGATGATGACCTCCTCGATCGGCTCCATGCGCTGGCCGTCTTCCTCGGAGAAGATCACGCGCGGGCGGCTGATCGACAGCTCGAAGCCCTCCCGGCGCATGTTCTCGATCAGGACGCCCATCTGCAATTCGCCCCGGCCCGAGACGACGAAAGCCTCGCCGCCCGGCGTGTCCTCGACCTTGATCGCCACGTTCACCTCGGCCTCGCGCAGCAGGCGCTCGCGGATGACGCGGGACTGGACCTTGTTGCCGTCGCGGCCGGCAAGGGGGCTGTCGTTGATGCCGAAAGTCACGCTGATCGTGGGCGGGTCGATCGGCTGGGCGGGCAGGGCGGTGTCCACGTCCAGCGCGCAGATCGTGTCGGCGACGGTCGCCTTGGCCATGCCGGCCAGGGTCACGATGTCGCCGGCCTCGGCCACGTCGATGGGGGTCTGGGTCAGGCCGCGGAAGGCCAGGACCTTGCTGATGCGGAACTGCTCGATCCGCTCGCCGTCGCGCGACAGCGCCTTGACCGTGTCGCCCGCCTTGGCGCGGCCCGCCTCGACCCGGCCGGTCAGCAGACGGCCCAGGAACGGGTCAGCGCCAAGCGTGGTGGCCAGCATGCGGAAGGGCTCGTCAGCCAGGGCGACCTGCTTGGGCGGCTGGACATGCTGCAGGATCAGGTCGAACAGGGCCGACATGTCCTGACGCGGGCCGTCCAGCGTGGCATCGGCCCAGCCGCCGATCCCCGACGCATAGACATGCGGGAAATCCAGCTGTTCGTCATTGGCGCCCAGATTGGCGAACAGGTCGAAGACGTCGTTCAGCGCCATGTCCGGCTCGGCCGCGGGCTTGTCCACCTTGTTCAGCACCACGATGGGCCGCAGGCCAAGCGCCAGCGCCTTCGAGGTCACGAATTTCGTCTGCGGCATCGGGCCTTCGGCGGCATCGACCAGCAGGCAGACTCCATCGACCATCGACAGGATGCGTTCGACCTCGCCGCCGAAATCGGCGTGGCCGGGCGTATCCACGATGTTGATGCGCGTGCCCTTCCATTCGACCGAAGTGGCCTTGGCCAGGATCGTGATGCCACGCTCGCGCTCGATGTCGTTGCTGTCCATCGCGCGTTCCGCGACGGCCTGATTCTCGCGGAAGGCCCCCGACTGGCGCAGCAGCTGATCGACAAGAGTCGTCTTGCCGTGGTCGACGTGGGCGATGATGGCGATGTTGCGGATATCCATGGCGGCCTTCTTTACAATTCGCGGCTGCCCTAGCGGATGTGGGCTGCAAAGGCCAGTGACAATTCCAAAACGGGCCCCGGTCATCCGACCGAAGCCCGTTCAAGGCCGTGTCACGCACCCGCCTTGGGCAGGCGACAGGCAGTCGCGCCTCAGCGCAGTCCGAGGAAGGACAGCACGAAAATCACGACGACGACAAGCCCAATGATGTAGATGATCGAATTCATGGTATTTCCTTCTCCGGTTGGTCCGCCCCGTCCGGGCGCGGCAGGCACAGATGTCTGTTCTGTGATGCCAACAACCGGACCCGCCTGCGGGTTCCTGCCCGCGATCAGGGTGGCCCGCCACGGGTAGGGGGCTGCCTAGTCGATCCGGCGCGGCGCGGCGCGCAGCCAGTCCAGCCCCTGCGCCGTCATCCCGCGCGGCGTGTATTCCGCCCCGACCCAGCCATGATAGACCCATTCGTCCAGCAGGCGGAAAAAGGCGGGATAGTCGATGACCCCGTGATCGGGCTCGTGCCGGCCCGGATGGCCCGCGACCTGGACATGGCGCACAAGGGGCGCGACCCGATGCCAGCAGGCCATCATGTCGCCGGTGATCGCCTGCGCGTGATAGGCGTCGAATTGCAGGCCCAGATTGGGTGCTGCGATCTTGTCGATGATCTCGATCGCGTGATCGTAGTTCGACAGGAAATAGCCCGGCATGTCCGTCGTGTTGTTCGGCTCGATGGTCAGGCTGGCATGGGGCGCGCGTTCGACGGCCCATTTCAGGTTCTCGATCAGCACGCGCTGCGCCTCGGCACCCTCGGCGCGGCCCGCCATCAGGTGGATGTGACGCACGCGCAGCGCCTCGGCCACGCGCAGGCCACGCTCGAAATCGTGGCGGAAGCGGTCTTCCAGCCCCGGCACGGCCGCAAAGCCGCGCGGACCGCCCGTCCAGTTCGGAGGGGGCGCGTTGATCAGCACGATCTCCATCCCGGCGGCGTTGGCGGCCTGGGTCAGTTCACGGGCGGCGAGGTCATAGGGGAACAGGATCTCGACCCCCTCGAACCCGGCCTCGGCCGCGGCGGCAAAACGCTCAAGCATGGGCAGTTCGGTGAACAGCACCGACAGATTGGCGGCGAAACGGGGCATGTCAGGGCTCCAGCGCGAAAAACCGGCCCTGCGAGGTGACGCCCACGTGGCCCTGATCGTCTTCGGTCGCGGCGGCGGCCAGGCGATAGAAGGTCTTGCGGTCGATCAGCGCCTCGAGGCCCGCGCGGACATGCAGATAGGGGCGCGGCTGTTCCGCGGTGCCGCGCAGGATGATCGCGTGATCGGGCCCCGCGATCACGCTGTCGCCGACATTGGTGACGAAGGTGATGCGGTCGGGCGCGATGGTCGCATCCACCGCGACGAAGGGTGCATCCACGACCCGGATCCCGACCTTCTCGACCGGCGTGACCAGGAAATAGCGGTCACCCTCGCGCTTGAGGATGGTCGAGAACAGCCGCACCATCGCCGGGCGCCCGATGGGGGTGCCGTTGTAGAACCAGCTTCCGTCCGCGCGGATCTCCATGTCCAGATCGCCGCAGAAGGGCGGGTTCCACAGATGCACGGGCGGCAATCCGCCGGACTTGCCGGCCAGACGCGCAGCCTCGGCCAGCGACTCGGCCGATGTCGGCGCCCTCACGCTTTTGTCACCCTCTTGCGCCATTCTGTCTGGTTGCCTCCCGTCATCCTGTTATGTTGGCATAAAGCAGCGAAAGGGCATTGTCATGTCGTCGGACGAAAATCTCGTGGTCGAGGTAAACGCGCTGGCCGCCTTGCTGGCCGAGGCGCGCGACGCGACCGAGCGGCGCTTTGTCGGCCAGCATGCGGTGGTCGAACAGGTTCTGGCCGCGATCCTTGCGGGCGGTCATGCGCTGCTGGTCGGTCAGCCCGGTCTGGGCAAGACGATGCTGGTCGACACGCTGGCCACGGTTCTGGGGCTGCACAGCCAGCGCATTCAGTTCACCCCCGACCTGATGCCCGCCGACATCCTTGGCTCCGAGGTGCTGGATGCCCGCCCCGACGGCAGCCGCGCCTTCCGCTTCATCGAGGGGCCGGTCTTCACCCAGCTTCTGATGGCGGACGAGATCAACCGCGCCAGCCCCCGCACGCAATCCGCTCTGCTGCAGGCGATGCAGGAACGCGAGGTCACGATCAGCGGCCAGCACCGCCCCCTGGGCCGTCCGTTCCACGTTCTGGCCACCCAGAACCCGATCGAGCAGGAGGGCACCTATCCCCTGCCCGAGGCGCAGCTGGACCGGTTTCTGCTGCAGATCGACGTGGGCTATCCCGACCGCGCGACCGAGCGCGAGATCCTGCTGGCCACGACCGGGCTGGAAGAGGGCGAACCCCATGCCGTCTTCACCCCCGAGACGCTGCTGGCCGCGCAGCGCCTGATCCGCCAGATGCCCGTGGGCGAGGCCGTGGTCGAGGCGATCCTGGATCTGGTGCGTTCGGGCAGGCCCGGCGCGCCGGAAACGGCGGCCTTCGTCAATGACGCGCTGGTCTGGGGGCCGGGGCCGCGCGCCGCGCAGGCGCTGATGCTGGTGACGCGGGCGCGGGCGGTGCTGCATGGGCGTTTCGCGCCCACGCTGGACGACGTGGCCGCCATGGCGCCCCCCGTCCTGCGGCACCGCATGGCGCTGTCCTTCTCGGCCCGCGCGCGCGGCGAGACGCTGGACGGCGTGATCGCGCGCCTTCTGGCCGAGCGCATGGGCCAGCTGCGCGCCGCATGAGCCTGCAGCCGCCCGCCAGCGCCGCCGAACTTCGCGCCCGCGCCGATACGGCCAGCTTGCATCTGCCAGGCCTGATCCTTGCGGCCGAGCAGCTGGCCGCGCAGGTTTCGCCGGGCGCGCATGGCCTGCGCCGCGCCGGCCCGGGCGAGGATTTCTGGCAGTATCGCCCGGCTTCGTCCACGGATGCGCTGCGCGCCATCGACTGGCGTCGCTCGGCCCGGTCGGATCAGGAATTCGTCCGCGACCGCGAGGCGCAGACGGCCCAGACCGCCGCGATCTGGGTCTCGGGCGGGCAGGGCATGGCCTTTTCCGGCGCCCCCGACCGCGAGACCAAGGCCGAACGCGCGCGCCTGCTGGCGCTGGCCCTTGGCTTGCTGATGCTGCGCGGGGGCGAACGGGTGGGCCTTGTCGGGCAGCCCGCGCGCAGCGGCAGGCTTCAGGCCGAGCGGCTGGCCGAGGCGCTGGTCGCCGCGCCCGCCGCCGAGGCCGATGCCGACGCGCCCGATGCCGGGGCGTTGCGGCCCCATCAGCGTGTGGTGCTGATCGGCGACTTCCTGGCCCGCCCCGACTGGCTTCCGGGCTTTCTGGCGCAGGCGGCCGGTCTGGGCACGACCGGCGTGATCCTGCAATTGCTGGACCCCGACGAGGAAAGCTTTCCCTATCACGGCGCGGTCATGTTCCGGTCCCAATCGGGCGCGTTGCGTCATGAAAGCCGCGATGCGGGGGGGCTGCGAGGCGCCTATCTGGCGCGGCTCGCGGAGCGCCGCGACTGGCTGGCGGCGCAGGCGGGAGCCGCGGGCTGGCACTTTGCCCATGCCTCGACGGGCGATGCGCCTGCGGGCAGCCTGACCGAACTCTGGCAGATGATGGGGCGCTGATGCTGCTTCTGGGTCCGATCGGCTTTGCCGCGCCCTGGGTCCTGACGGCGCTGGTCGCGCTGCCGGTGCTGTGGGTCATCCTGCGCGCGATCCCGCCCGCGCCGCAGCGCATCACCTTTCCGGGCGTCGCGCTGCTGGCGGGTCTGGCCGATCGCAGCACGACCGCGCGGCGCACGCCTTGGTGGCTGCTGCTGATCCGGCTTCTGGCGGTGGCGGCGCTGATCCTGGCCTTTGCCGGTCCGGTCTGGCGGCCCGCGCCGCTTCTGCCGGCTTCGGGGCCGCTTCTGGTGGTGATGGATGCCGGCTGGGGCGCCGCGCCCGACTGGCCCGCGCGCCAGTCCCGCGCCGAACGCGCCCTGACCGAGGCCGCGGGCGCGGGCCGACCCGCCGCGCTGCTGATGGCCGACGGGCGCGACGGGGCGCAGCCGCTGCGCTTTCAGCCCGCCGACAGCCTGCTGGCGCGGCTGCGCGGGGCGCGGCCCGGCGGCTTCCCCTCGGCCCTGCCCGACGATCCGGACCCCGCATTGTCGGACCTGCCGCCGGGGGGGCTGTCGGTCCTGTGGCTGTCCGACGGCCAGGATTACCCGAACCGCGCGCCATGGTTTCAGGCCCTGGCCGAGCGGGGCGACGTGACCGTGGTGCCGCCGGCCCGGCCGTTGAATGCTTTGACGCTGGAACCGGGCCCCGACGCGCCGGTCCTGCGCCTTCACGGCGAGAGCGCGGCGGTGCTGGCCATCGGCCCCGATCCGCAGGGGATCGAACGCGAACTGGCCCGCCTGATCCCCGGCGAGGCCGAGGCGGGCAGCCGCCTCGTGGCGCTGGACCTGCCGCCCGAACAGCGCAACCGCGTCACCCGTTTTCAGATCGAGGGCGCAAGTCATGCCGGGGCGGTGGTTCTGGCCGACGACAGCGTGCGCCGCCGCAAGGTCGCGCTGGTCGGCGACGTGGCCGGGCAGGCCGAAGGCCAGCAGCTTCTGTCGCCCGCCCATTACGTCCGGCAGGCGCTGGCCCCCTCGGCCGATCTGATCGAGGGCAGTCTGGGCGACGTGCTGGACGCCTCGCCCGATGTGGTCATCCTGATCGATCAGGTGCAGCTGGCCGAGATCGGCGAACTGGCCGAATGGGTGGATCGCGGCGGGCTGCTGATCCGCTTTGCCGGTCCGCGCATGGCGGGCTACGACCGCCTGACCGAGGAATTGCTGCTGCCCGTCCCGCTGCGTCAGGGCGGGCGCGATATCGGCGGCGCGCTCAGCTGGGGCGATCCGCGGGCGCTGGCGCCCTTTGCACGCGACGGGGTCTTCGGCGGCCTGACCCCGCCCGATGACGTGACGGTGCGCGCGCAGCTGATGGCGCAGCCCGGCCCCGATCTGGCCTCCCGCACGATCGCGACTCTGTCGGACATGACGCCCTTGGTCACGCGCGACCGGTTCGGGCAGGGACAGGTCGTGCTGTTCCATGTCTCGGCCAATCCCGAATGGTCGAACCTGCCGCTGTCGGGCCTGTTCGTCGAGATGCTGACCCGCCTTGTCGCCACAGCCCGCAGCGCCCCCGCGACCGAAAGCGATCCGCGCGAGGCCCCTTTCTGGACGCCGCAATCCGTGCTGGACGGCTTTGGCCGTGCCCTGCCGCCCGAGGGCCTGTCGCCGGTCGCCGCCGAGGATCTGGCGCGCGGTCCCGCCCATGACCGCCCCGCCGGGATCTATGCGGCGGGCGAGCGTGTTCAGGCGCTGAATGCGGGCGCGCCGCTGGCCGCCGCCGAATGGCAAGGCGCGCGGATCGAGGATGCGGGCGCGGGGCAGGGGTTTGGCCTGCGCGGGCCGCTGCTGGCGCTGGCGGCGCTGCTGATGGCGCTGGATGCGCTGGCTTCGGCCTTTGCTGCGCGGGGCGGGCGGGTCGCCGCGGCTCTGCTGGCCGGGCTGATCCTGACCGCGCCGCCCCCCACCCAGGCGCAGGAACTGGACCCAGACTTGATGCGCGCCGCCGCCGAGGTCGCGCTGGCCTATGTCGTGACCGGCGATCCCGAGGTGGACCGTGCCTCGGAACGCGGGCTCTGGGGGCTGTCGCTGGCCCTGCGCCAGCGCAGCTCGGTCGAGCCGGGCCGACCCATCGGCGTCGATCTGGAAAGCGATGACCTGTCGCTGCTCACGTTTCTCTACTGGCCGGTGACCGACAGCCAGCCTGCGCCGGGGCCGCGCGCCTATCTGCGACTGAACGCCTTCCTGCGGTCGGGGGGGATGATCCTCTTCGACACGCGCGACGGCGATCTGACGGGGGGGGGCGGGCCGGACATGTCCGGCGCCCTGCGCCGTCTGGCCGCGCCGCTGGACATCCCGCCCCTGTCGCCGGTCCCCGAGGATCATGTCCTGACGCGGACCTTCTACCTACTGGCCGATTTTCCGGGCCGCTGGCAGGGCAATCCCGTCTGGGTCGAGGCCCCGCCCGTCGGCGCCGAGATCGAGGCGGGGATGCCCTTTCGCCAGCTGAATGACGGCGTGACCCCGGTCGTGATCGGCGGCAATTCCTGGGCCGAGGCCTGGGCCATCGACGATAACGGCGCGCCGCTCTACCCGATCGGCCGGGGATGGGAGGGCGAGCGCCAGCGCGAGATGGCCTATCGCTTCGGGATCAACCTGATCATGTACGTGCTGACCGGGAACTACAAATCCGATCAGGTCCATGTCCCCGAGCTTCTGGAACGCCTGCGGACCGAGGAGATCCCGTCCCGATGACCGCGCTGCGTTTCGATCCGGCCCTGCACTGGTGGGCGATTGCCGCGCTGGCCGGGCTGGCGCTGCTGGTGGCAGGCTTCGCGCTGTGGCGGGGTCTGCGCGGCTGGGCGTGGCGGGGCCTTGCCGGTCTGGCCGCGGCGCTGGCGCTGGCCGGTCCCGCGCTGGAAACCGCCACGCGCAATGCGCTGTCCGATATCGTGATCCTGGTCGAGGACCGCTCGGCCAGTCAGGACCTGCCGGGCCGCGCCGCGCAGATGGACGAGGCCGCCGAAAGGCTGGCCCAAGCCGCGCTGGCGCTGCCGGGCACCGAATTGCGCCGCGTGACTCTGGGCGACGATCCCGACGGCACGCTTCTGGGCGCGGAACTGGCCCGCGCCGTCGGGGCCGAACCCGCCGAAAGACTGGCCGGGGTGATCGCCCTGACCGACGGGCGCCTGCATGACGCGCCGATGCTGCCCGAGACCCTGCCCGCGCCGCTGCACGTCCTGCTGACCGGCCAGCCCGAGGATTGGGACCGCCGTCTGGTCATCGAGGAGGCCCCCGCCTTCGGCCTGATCGGCCAGGAGGTCCAGATCCGCCTGCGGATCGAGGATCAGGGTCGCGTCCCGCCCGGCCCGGGCGCCACCGCGACCTTGCGCATCTCGGTCGACGGAGAAGATCCTCTGGTCGTCTCGGTCCCGGTCGGCGTGTCGATGACGCTGCCGGTCACGCTGGGCCATGCCGGCCAGAACGTCGTGCAGATCGTCATGGATGCGCCCGAGGCCAGCCCTGCCGAACTGACCGACCGCAACAATGCGGCCGCCATCAGCATCAACGGCGTGCGCGACCGGCTGCGCGTTCTGCTGGTCTCGGGCGAGCCTCATGCGGGCGAACGCACCTGGCGCAACCTGCTGAAATCGGATGCGGCGGTGGACCTGATCCACTTCACCATCCTGCGCCCGCCCGACAAGTTCGACGGCGTGCCGGTCAGCGAATTGTCGCTGATCGCCTTTCCGACGCGCGAACTGTTCCTGGAGCGGATCGAGGATTTCGACCTGATCATCTTCGACCGCTACCGCGTCCGGGGCATCCTGCCGCCCGATTACTACCGCAACATCGCCCGCTATGTCGAAAACGGCGGCGCGCTGCTGGTGGCGGCCGGCCCCGAGATGGCGGGGGTCGAAAGCCTCAACCGCTCGCCTCTGGGGCCGATCCTGCCCGCGCGCCCGACGGGTCGTGTGATCGACGCGCCCTATCTGCCGACGCTGACCGAGGAAGGGCTGCGCCATCCGGTCACGGCAGGCCTGGGCGATGCCGAGTCCCCCGAATGGGGCCGCTGGCTGCGCCTGTCCGAGGCCTTGCCAGAACCGGGCGCGCAGGTCGTGATGACCGGGGCCGAGGACGCGCCGCTTCTGATCCTGAACCGCGTGGGCGAGGGACGGGTGGCGCTGCTCGCCTCGGATCAGGTCTGGCTCTGGGGGCGCGGCTTCGAGGGGGGCGGCCCGCAGCTGGAATTGCTGCGCCGGATCGCGCATTGGTCGATGAAGGAACCTGAACTGGAGGAAGAGACCCTGCTGGCCGACGTTTCGGGCAGCGATCTGGTCCTCACCCGCCGGTCCATGGCCGAGACCACGCCACCCCTGACCGTGACCCGCCCCGATGGCGGCACCGAGGAGATCGCGCTGACCCCCGACGGGCCGGGCCGCTTCACCGCGCGCTGGACCGCGCCCGAGGCGGGGCTCTACCGGCTGGATGACGGGCAGGTGCGGCGCGTCGTGGCCATCGGCCCGCGCGCGCCCCGCGAATTCGAGGAAACCGTCGCCGCCGCACCGCTGCTGGAGCCGCTGGTCGCGGCCTCGGGCGGATCGGTGCAGCGCCTCTCCGAGGGCGTGCCTGATTTGCGCCAGATCCGCCAGGGCCGCCGCGCCGAGGGCCGTGCCATCACCGGCCCCTGGATCGGCGTCACGCCCCGCGACGCGGCCAGCGTGACCGGGCTTGAACGCCGGCCGCTTCTGCCGGGCTGGGCCTGGCTGGGCCTGATCGCCGGGCTGATCCTGGCGGGCTGGCTGCGCGAGGGCGGGCGGCTCGGGCGGGGGGCTGCCGCATGAGGGGGGCCGCGCTTGCCAAGCCCCGGTCCGATTGGTAACCCCTTGATCAAGGCCCCGTCCGGGGCAGGAAAGCCCCGAAGGAACGCATATGGCTGACGCAACGCGCAACCCCGCCCCCTATACCGAGGCCGATCTTTCGCTGATCAAGCGGATCATCCCCCATCGCTACCCCTTCCTGTTCATCGACAAGGTGCGCGACATCGTGCCTTTCGAAAGCGCGGTGGGCATCAAGATGGTCACCTGCAACGAGCCCCATTTCCAAGGCCACTTCCCCGCCCAGCCGATCATGCCCGGCGTCACCATCGTCGAGGCGATGGCCCAAACCTCGGCCGTGGTGGTCGGGATCAGCCTCGATGTGGTGGACAAGCCCCTGCTGACCTATTTCATGGGAATCGACGCCTGCAAGTTCCGCCGCATGGTGGTGCCGGGCGACATGCTGGAACTGCATGTCTCGGTCAAGCGCGCGGGCGGCAAGATCTGGAAGTTCCGCGGCGAGGCCAAGGTTGACGGCCAGATGGCCGCCGAGGCCGAATTCACCGCCATGATGGACCTCAAGACCGATGGCTGAGACCCGCATCCACCCCATGGCCGTGGTCGAACCCGGGGCCCAGATCGGCAAGGGCGTCCAGATCGGCCCCTTCTGCGTGGTCGGTCCCAAGGTGCGGCTGGGCGACGGGGTGGTGCTGAAATCCCATGTTGTCGTCGCGGGCGAGACCTCGATCGGGCCCGAGACGGTGATCTTTCCCTTCGCCTCGATCGGCGAGGTGCCGCAGGACCTGAAATTCCAGGGCGAAAGCACCCGTCTGGTGATCGGCGCGCGCAACCGCATCCGCGAACATGTGACGATGAATCCCGGCACCGAGGGCGGTGGCGGGCTGACGCAGGTGGGCGATGACGGGCTGTTCATGGCGGGAAGCCATGTCGCCCATGATTGCAGGATCGGGGACCGAGTGATCCTGGTGAACCATGCCTCGGTCGCGGGGCATTGCGTGCTGGGCGATGACGTGATCGTCGGCGGTCTGTCGGGCGTGCATCAATGGGTGCGGATCGGGCAGGGCGCGATGATCGGCGCGGTCACGATGGTCACGTCGGACGTGATCCCGCATGGTCTGGTCCAGGGGCCGCGCGGGCATCTGGACGGGCTGAACCTGGTGGGCCTCAAGCGCCGCGGCGCCTCGCGCGCCGAGATCGCGGAATTGCGCGCGCTTCTGGGCGATCTCGCGCAGGGCTCGTTCCGCGACACGGCGCGGGCGCGGCACGACACCAGCACCGGCCGCGCGCGCGAGGTGCTGGACTTCATCCTCGGCCCCTCGGATCGCAGCTTCCTGACGCCCCGTCCCGCAAGCGGCGAGGCGCGATGACCCGCACCGCCATCATCGCCGGAGAGGGGCGGCTGGCCCCTCTGGTCGCCGCCGCGCTGGACGCGCCCCTGATCCACGCTCTGGAAGGCTTCGCGCCGCCGATCCCCGCCACCCCGTTCCGGCTGGAACGGCTGGTCCCGTTTCTGGATCACCTGCTGGATCAGGGCGTCAGCCGCGTGGTCTTTGCGGGCGCCGTCCGGCGACCGCGTCTGGACCCCGAAGCCTTTGATCCGCGCACCGCGCAACTGGTGCCGCGCATCCTTCAGGCGATGCAGTCGGGCGATGACGCGGCGCTTCGCACCCTTCTCGACATTTTCGAGGAGCACGGGCTAAGCATCACTTCAGTCGCCGAAATCTGCCCCGATCTGGTTCCGGGTCCGGGCATCCTGACCGGCGATCCTTCGGCCCATGACCAGCGCGACGCCGCGCGGGCGGCGCAGATCCTGGCCGCTACGGGCGCGCTGGATCTGGGGCAGGGCGTCGTCGTGGCGCAGGGCCTGTGTCTTGCGCTGGAAACGCTGCCCGGCACGGCGGCGATGCTGGATTTCGCGGCGCTTCATGGCGGGCTCAGGCCCGATCCGGACGGGGCGCGCGGCGTCTTCTACAAGGCGCCGAAGCCCGGACAGGATCGACGCATCGACCTGCCGACGCTTGGGCCCGACAGCGTGACGCAGGCCGCGCGCGCGGGTCTGGCGGGCATCGCATGGGAGGCGGGGGGCGTCATCCTGCTCGACCGCGACGAGGCGGTGCGCCGCGCGCAGGCAGAGGGGCTTTTTCTCTGGTCCTGCCCGCCTCTGGCGGGCTGAAAGGCTGGTCTGGACCGTGTTGTTCGGCTAGGCCTGTGCCAAGACAATGACAGGCGGGCGGGCATGAAGTTTTTCCTGATCGCGGGCGAGGCCTCTGGCGACCAGCTTGGCTCGGCCCTGATGGCCGGGCTGAAGACCCTTGATCCCCAGGCGGAATTCGTCGGCGTGGGCGGCCCGGCCATGCAGGCGCAGGGGCTGGACAGCCTGTTCCCGATGGACGAGCTCAGCGTCATGGGGCTGATGGAGGTCCTGCCGAAATACCGGGCGCTGAAGCGGCGCATCGCCCAGACCGCCGCCGCCGTGACAAAGGCCGCGCCCGATGCGCTGATCGGCATCGACAGCCCCGATTTCTGCCTGCGCGTGGCCCGCGCGGCGCGGCCTGACAATCCCGACCTGCCGATGATCCATTACGTCGCGCCCTCGGTCTGGGCCTGGCGGCCCGGCCGGGCGCAGAAGATGGCGCGCGTCATCGACCACGTGCTGGCCATCCTGCCCTTTGAGCCGCCCTACATGCAGGCGGCCGGCATGACCTGCGATTTCGTGGGTCATCCCGTCGCCACCGAGGATGTGGCCGGCCCCGATCAGGCGACGCTCTTTCGCAACGCGCATGGCATCGCGCCTGATGCACCGTTGGTCCTCTGCCTGCCCGGATCGCGCCGGGGCGAGGTCGCCCGGCTCGGTGCCCGCTTCGACGAGGCGCTGATCCGCCTGCGCGACCGCGTGCCCGAAATCCGCGTGGCGCTGCCCACCGTGCCGGGCGTGGCGGGCATGGTGCGCGAGATGACGCGCCGCTGGCCCACCGCGCCCATCGTCATCGAAGAGGCCGACGAAAAGCGCGCGGCCTTTGCCGCCGCCGATCTGGCGCTCGCGGCCTCGGGGACGGTCAGTCTGGAACTGGCAGCGAACCGGGTGCCGATGGTGATCGGCTACGACATGGCGCCGCTGAGCCGCCTGATCATCGGCTTCCTGCTGCGCACCGATACGGTCACGCTGGTCAATCTGGTCAGCGAGACGCGCAGCGTGCCGGAATTCTTGGGCCGCGCCTGTCAGCCCGACCCGCTGGCGCGCGCGCTGCAGCAGGTGCTCGAGGACCCCGCCACCCGCATGGCGCAGCTCGACGCGATGGAGCTGACCATGGAGCGGCTGGGCCGTGGGGGCGAGGCGCCGGGCCTTCGCGCGGCGCGCTCGGTCCTGACCGCGATCAGAGAACGGCGGTCACGATGATCTCGACCTTGTAATCCGGCGTCGCCAGGGCCGATTCGCCGGTCGCGCGGGCGGGGGTGTGGCCCTGCGGCACCCAGGCGTCCCAGACCGCGTTCATTTCCGCGAAATCGGCCATGTCGGCCATCCAGATCTGGGCCGAGACGATGCGCGTCTTGTCGGTCCCGGCTTCGGCCAGCAGTGCGTCGATCTGGGCCAGCACCGCGCGGGTCTGTTCCGTCACCGAGGTGCCGGGCTCGCCCACCTGACCGGCCAGAAAGACGAAGCCGTTGGCGATGACCGCCTGGCTCATGCGGGGGCCGGTCTGGATGCGTTTGATGTCGCTCATGTTCATGCTCCTTGAATGAGACGCCAGAAGAAGATCGCGGTCATGCCGAAGCCCACAATGGCGATCAGCAGCCGCAGGATATGCCGGGGGATGCGGCGCGCGACGGGGGCGCCCGAATAGCCGCCGATGATCGTGCCGAGCGCCATGATCGCGGCCGGTCCCCAGACGATGCTGCCGCCCACCGCGAAGACGGCGAAGGCGATCAGCGACAGCGCAAAGCTGAGCCAGCTTTTCAGCCCGTTCATCTGGTGCAGGTCGGTCATGCCCCACATGGCAAAGACCGCCAGCATGATGATGCCCAGCCCGCCGTTGAAATAGCCGCCATAGACCGCCATCGGCAGCAATGTGCCCAGCCCGAAGGGCGCCACCGCGCGGCGCCAGCGCGAGGCCGCCCGGCGCACCTGATCCGACCAGGTGAAGACGATCGTGGCCAGCAGCAGCAGGAACGGAACCAGCATGGCAAAGCCCTCGTTCGAACTGACCATCAGCAGGCCCGCGCCCACCGCGCCCCCGGCCATCGTCCAGATCGTGACGCGCAGCAGCGGCGCGCCCTCCATCATGCGGATGTCGCGGCGAAAGCCCCAGGCGGCGGCCAGATAGCCGGGCAGGGCGGCCACCGTCGTCGTGGCATTGGCCGCGACGGGCGGCACGCCGGTAAAGACCAGCGCCGGAAAGGTGATGAACGTGCCGCCGCCCGCCACCGCGTTCAGCATGCCCCCCAGAACGCCCGCAACGAACAGCAGCACGATATCGAACATGGATGCCTTTCGCTGGGCAGATTCGCGGACCGGCAGACGCTAGCCCCCGGCCGAGGCAGGGGCAAGCAGGCCCGGTATGCGCCAGGTCCCATGGGGCGCTTGCCGATGTTCTGCGCCTGTTCTATCCTGAGCGGATGAACGCCCCCTCGGACAATGCCCTTCTTCTGCCTGCCATGCCCGGCCAGCGCCTTGCGCGCGGGGTGGGGCGGCTTCTGCGAAGCCTCGATCATGCGGTGCTGACCGAATTCGTGCCGGCCCGCGGTCTCAGGGTGGACCTGATGAGCCTGGGCCCCCGGTCCGAGATCTGGGTCGTCGAATGCAAGAGCAGCCGCGCCGATTTCACCTCGGACCGCAAATGGCAGGGCTATCTGGACTGGTGCGACCGCTATTTCTGGGCGGTGGACGCGGATTTTCCCGCCGATCTGCTGCCCGAGGGGACCGGCCTGATCCTGGCCGATCCCTTCGGCGCAGAGATCGCGCGCATGGCCCCCGAGACACGGCTGCCCGGGGCCAGACGCAACCGGCTGATGCGCGATTTCGCGCGGGCTGCGGCCTTGCGGCTGCAGGCGGCCGCCGATCCGGGCGTGTTCAGCGACGCCTAGGCTTGGCGCCGCTGCGCGCGACCTCGGCGGCGGCGATCAGTTCCTCGGCGATCTCCATCGCCTCGTCCGGGTCGAAATCCATCGGCAGGTCGACGCCCTCGCCCTGGACATAGATGCGGACCATGCCCTGATCCGTCGGGCCGATCTGCAGATTCGCGGTGATGTCGCTTTCGCTGTTGATGCCCACGGCTGGTTCCTTTCTGCGGTTGGCACTTTCTGTAACGCGGACGCATTTTCGCGGCAAGCAGGGCTTGCAACGCGGCGCGACGGGGGCTAAAGAACCGCCCTGTGCCGCCTTAGCTCAGTTGGTTAGAGCGCTAGATTGTGGATCTAGAGGTCCCCCGTTCGAGCCGGGGAGGCGGTACCATCCCCCCTTTCACCGCGACGTCGCGTTCCCGCGCAGGGCAGCGTTTTTTCTGCGCCTGCACCGGAACATTCTGTCGCAGGCCCGTGTTGGTGCTGCGAAGGTGACAAGACAGCCTGAAAGGATGAACACCATGGCACAGAACATCTCTGCCGACGAAGCCAAGCGCGACGCCAAGGCCGCTGCCCGCGAGGCGCGCGACGATCTGGAACGGGGCGCCCGCAAGGTGGGCGATCAGGTCCGCGAGACCGCCCGCGACCTGGCCGACAATTCCGGCGCCGAGCGCTTGGTGGAGCGCGGCTCGGAACTGGCCGACGAGGTGATGGAAGCCGGCCGCGAATATGCCGACAAGGCCCGCCACGAGGCCGAGCGTCTTTACGAGGCCGGTCAGCGCCACGCCCATGACGCTGCCGCCTATGCAGAAGAGCGTTATGACGAAGTGACCGAGATGGTCCGCCGCAATCCCGCGCAGGCCCTGGGCATCGCGGCCGGGATCGGCTTTCTGGTCGGCCTGCTCGTCTCGCGTCGCTGAGGCGCGCGATGTTCGACTTCGCGCAAAGGATGCAGCTTGCGGTCAAGGACCGGCTGCGCGGAACCGGGCTGAAGGCCGGGGCCGGTCTGCTGGGCGCGGTCGCGCTGGGCTTTCTCTTGGCCGCGCTCTGGTCGTTCCTGGCCCATGAGCTGGGCTGGGGCTCGGCGCTTGCCTCTCTGGCGGTGGCCGTGCTGCTGCTGGTTCTGGCGGGCGTGCTGGTCGCGCTGTCCAAGCCGCGCGAGCCCATGCCCACCGGCGAGGATCTCAAGCGCGAAGTCGAGGCCCGCCTGTCGCTGGCCGCCGACATTGCGGCGGACCGCGCCCGGGCCGAGGCCGCCCGCGTCATGGACATGGCCGGCAACAAGGCCCATGCGGTCATGGACGAGGCCAGCTATCGCGCCTCGAAACTGGCCAATGACGCGGAACGGCGCGTCTTTGGCACGGTGCGCGACACGATGCAGGCCGTCGGCCTGACGCCCGAGCGCCGCCGCGACGCCAAGCGCACGGTCCGCAACGCATCGGCCAGCGCGAAGCGTGCTGCGAACACCGATGCGGGCAGCATGGCCAAGCTGATCGGAGCCTTCGCGGTGGGTGTGGCGATCGCCTCGAACCTCGCAGAGCGGCGCAAGCCGCGCGACATCGACCCCGACGATCTGCCCTGACCCTTCGGGGCGATCGCGGACCGGTAGAGGGCGGCGCGGGGACGTGCCGCCCTTTTTGCCGCTCAGGCACGGCGCATCAGGGGTGGCGTCGTGTCCACCCGCAGCGCCTGCACCAGCAGCGTCACATCGTCCGAGGAAAACGGCGCCGGCAGGCTGAACCAGCCGCGTTCGCGCACTGCCTCGACCGGATCGGCGCCAAGGCGCAGCACCAGCCGCCATCCACGGGCCGCCGCCATCGCGCCCAGCCCGCAGGCCTCGATCTCGGCGATGGACAGCTTGGTGATGATGACGGGGCGGGTCGCACGGTCGTCCAGGTGCCGCAGGATCATCATGCAGCCATCCATGTCGGGCGTTCTCAGGCACAGGCATCCGGGGCAGGCATCGTGAAGCCCGCAGCGCAGATCGCTGGCGATGAAGCTGTCCCGTTCGATGATGATGAAGCAGGGGACGAATTGTTGCATGATGACCCATCCTTCCACCGGAAGGCGAGTGGGGCAACATGATCTTTGTCAGTCGGGGAATCGGGGTCCGTGGATGCCGTGCGGCAGGCCCTGTCTTGGGTCCGCGCACGGCGGGGTCTTGGCCTGTATATCAGGCATTCGCCTCGCGGATCTTGTCGGCGGCGGCCTTGTCATAGGCCACGGCATTCTGGTCGAACATCTGGTCCAGCTCGCCCGACAGGGTCATCTCGGTGACGATGTCGCAGCCGCCCACGAACTCTCCCTTGACGTAGAGCTGCGGAATGGTCGGCCAGTCCGAAAAGTCCTTGATCCCCTGACGGATATCGGCGTCGGCCAGCACGTTCACATCCTGGTAGCTGACGCCCATGTAGTTCAGCACGCCCGCCACACGGCTGGAGAAGCCGCATTGGGGCATCTCCTTGGTGCCCTTCATGAACAGCACCACGTCATGGCTGTCGATCAGGTCACGGATACGGGTCGTCACATCGCTCATGGCGGCAGTCCTTGTCTGGGGCCGCGTCGGGCGCGGGCCGGTCATCTGAATAGGCGGCGCCCCTAGTCGGGGACCTTGGTCGTCAGCGCAAGGGCATGCAGATCGCCCGCCGGGCCGTCCATCTTGCCCTGAAGGGCCGCATAGACCGCGCGCTGTTGCTGCACCCGGTTCAGGCCGCGGAAGCTTTCGTCGATCACCTCGGCCGCATAGTGGTTGCCATCGCCCGCAAGGTCCGTGATCGTGATCCGGGCCTGCGGAAACGAGGCGCGGATCAGGGCCTCGATCTCATGCGCTTCCATCGCCATAGTGCTGTCCTCGCTGTCCTTGCCTTCCAGATTTAGGCCAAGCGCGTGGCCCCCGCAAGGGCGGGGACCAGCAAGCAGCAGGCGCATCCGGGCTCAGTTCGCGGTGGCAGCGCCCACCGTGCCGCCGACGACTGCGCCGGCGGGACCGGCCAGCACCGCGCCGCCCACGCCTCCGGTCGCGGCGCGTTGGGTCGGGTTGTCGCCGCAGGCGGCAAGGGCCAGCAGCGCGGCACTGCAGAGGCCGGCCGCAAGAAGGCGCGAGGGACGGGACGTCATGGCAGGATTCCTTTCGTCTGGGGCGCCCTTGGGCGCGGTCACATGAACCAGACGTCTCGGCGGGGGCGGGGGTTCCCGCCGCCGGGGG
>NZ_JAUVVF010000050.1 GCF_030604785.1 Paracoccus sp. (in: a-proteobacteria)
GCCGCCCTTGCCGCGCGCGAGGCCGAGCGCCTGGCCTCGGATGCGCGCGAGGCCCGCGCCGCCCGCGAGGCCCGCGCCGAGGCCGCGCGCGAGGCCGAGGCCCAGGCCCGCGCCCGCATCGCCGAGGACACCGACCAGACGCCCGAGGCCCTGCTGGCGACCCTCGGCCAGATCGACGACCGCCCCGCCGAGACCGTCGAGGCCGAGATCGCCCGCCTGCGCGCGGCCCGCGACGCGCTTGGCGCCGTCAATCTGCGTGCCGACGAGGACAAGCTGGCGCTGGAGGCCGAGCGTGACCAGCTCGCGGGCGAAAAGAACGATCTGGAAGAGGCGATCCGCAAGCTGCGCGCCGGGATCGGCAGCCTGAACCGCGAGGGGCGCGAACGCCTTCTGGCCGCCTTCGAGACGGTGAACGCGAATTTCGCCACCCTCTTCACCACGCTCTTCGGCGGCGGCGAGGCGCGGCTGGTTCTGGTCGAATCCGATGACCCGCTGGATGCGGGGCTGGAAATCATGTGCCAGCCGCCGGGCAAGCGGCTTTCGACCCTCAGCCTGCTTTCAGGGGGCGAGCAGACCCTGACCGCCATGGCGCTGATCTTCGCGGTGTTTCTGGCCAATCCCGCCCCGATCTGCGTGCTGGACGAGGTAGACGCGCCCCTGGACGATGCCAATGTCAGCCGCTTCTGCGACCTGCTGGACGAGATGACCCGCCGCACCGATACGCGGTTCCTGATCATCACTCACCATGCCGTGACGATGGCGCGGATGGACCGGCTGTTCGGCGTGACGATGGTCGAACAGGGCGTCAGCCAGTTGGTCAGCGTCGATCTGAAACGCGCCGAGGCTCTGGTCGCCTGAGCCCGCCCGCGTTAGGGTCGCCCCGAACCCGAACCCAAGCGAGGACATCATGAGCGTCGAGAAAACCCTTGCCGAAAAAGGCATCACCCTGCCCGAAGCCCCCATGCCCGCCGCGAATTACGTCCCCTTCGTGCAGACCGGCAATCTGGTCTTCGTCTCGGGCCAGATCAGCGCCGACGAGAACGGCCTGATCACCGGCAAGCTGGGCGATGGCACCTCGGTCGAAGAGGGCGCCGCCGCCGCGCGCCGCTGCGGCTTGGCGCTGATCGCGCAGCTCAAGGCCGCCGTGGGCGATCTGGACCGCGTGGCCCGCGTCGTGAAGCTGACCGGCTTTGTCAATTCGACCCCCGATTTCACCGACCAGCCCAAGGTCATCAACGGCTGCTCGGACCTGATGGTCGAGGTCTTCGGCGATGCCGGGCGCCATTCCCGCGCCGCCGTCTCGGCGCCCTCGCTGCCCTTTGGCGTCGCGGTCGAGATCGAAGCCGTGTTCGAGATCCGCTGATGCTGGACCCGCGCTTCCTGACGATCCCGATCACGCATCGGGGCCTGCACGCGCCGGGCGTGCCGGAAAACAGCCTTGCCGCCGCCCGCGCCGCGATCGAGGCGGGATACGGCATCGAATGCGACATCCAGCCCGGCCCGGATGGCGAGCCGCTGGTGTTTCACGATTACCAGTTGCACCGCCTGACCGGCGCGCAGGGCTTCATCGCCGCGACCGATGCGGCGACGCTGGCCGGGCTGCGCCTGCTTGGCACGGACGAGCCCGTGCCGACGCTGCGCCAGTTTCTGGACCTGATCGCGGGCCGCGTACCCTTGCTGATCGAGATCAAGGATCAGGACGGCGCCTGCGGGCCGAATGTGGGCACGCTGCCCGCCCGCGTGGCCGAGGCTCTGGCGGGCTATGACGGCCCCGTCGCGGTCATGTCCTTCAACCCGCACATGATCGCCGCCTTCCGCGAGGCCGCGCCGCATGTGCCGGTCGGCCTGACCACCTGCGCCTTTGGCGAAGATGACTGGGCGCGCGTTCCTCCTGCGCGGCGGGACGAGCTGGCGGCAATTGCCGATTACGATGCGGTGGGCGCGTCCTTCATCTCGCATGACAAGGACGATCTGGACAATCCGCGCGTCGATGCGCTGCGCGCCGCCGGGGCGGGCATCCTGAGCTGGACGATCCGCTCATTGGCCGAGGAACAGGCGGCGCGGCGCATCGCGCAGAACGTCACCTTTGAAGGCTACCGCGCCGCATATTAGGCGGGCAATCTGCCCGTCCACCGTCGGGGCGCGCCACTGCGGCGCCCCGCCACACCGGCCCCTTGTCGGCGGGGGCCTGACAATGGCGCGCGGCCGCCCTATCTTCGGCCCCATGACCGACGCGTTGACGCTGAGCACCCATCCCTCGATCGCCGCCATCGACCCTCAGGACTGGGACGGGCTGGGCGACGGAAATCCCTTCACCTCGCACCGTTTCCTGCTGGCGCTCGAGCAGTCGCGCTCGGTCGGGACGGGGACGGGCTGGCAGCCCCTGCACCTGACGCTGGAGCAGGGGGGCCGCATTGTCGGCGCGGCGCCGCTTTACGCGAAGTCGCACAGCCAGGGCGAATACATCTTCGACCATGCCTGGGCGCAGGCCTATATGCGCGCGGGCGGGCATTACTATCCCAAGCTGCAATGCGCCGTGCCCTTCACGCCAGCCAGCGGTGCCCGGCTTCTGGCCCGCGACGACGTGATGCGCGCGGCCCTGCTGGAGGGGCTGACCGGTCTGGCCGAGAAGCTTCAGGTCTCGGGCGCGCATGTGACCTTTTGCACCGAGGCCGAATCGCGTCTGGGCGCCGAGGCCGGGTTCCTGCCACGCGTGACGCAGCAATATCACTGGATCAATCGCGGCTATGGCAGCTACGACGATTTCCTGGCCGCGCTGTCCTCGCGCAAGCGCAAGGACCTGCGCAAGGAACGCGCCCGCGCGCAGGCTTTCGGCGGGACGATCCGGCATCTGCGCGGCGACGATCTGAAGCCGCATCACTGGGACGCGTTCTGGGGCTTCTATCAGGATACCGGCGCGCGCAAATGGGGCCAGCCCTACCTGACCCGCGCGTTTTTCGACGGTATCCACGACACGATGCGCGACGAGGTGCTGCTGGTTCTGGCGGAACGCGACGGCCAGCCTATTGCGGGCGCGCTGAACTTCCTCGGCCCCGACGCCATCTACGGGCGCTACTGGGGCTGCGTCGAGGACCACGCCTTCCTGCATTTCGAACTGTGCTATCATCAGGCGATCGACCATGCGATCGCGCATGGCCTGGCGCGCGTCGAGGCCGGGGCGCAGGGCGACCACAAGCTGGCACGGGGCTACGAGCCGGTGCCGATCCATTCGCTGCACTGGGTCCGCGATGGCGGCTTCCTGCAGGCGCTGGCGAATTACCTGGCGCAGGAGCGGCGCGCCATGGCCGACGAGATCGAGGCCCTTGCCGGGTTCACACCCTTTCGCAAGGGCGATCCCGGGGGGTGAGGCCGGGGGGACTTTGCGTCCCCCCGGACCCCCCGCAGGATATTTCGTCCAAGGCAAAGACAGGAGGCTTGAGCGTCAGGCCTTTTCCAGCAGGGATTCGCCCGCGCTGATGCCGCAGCTGCCGGGGCTGTCTTCGACGTCGATCACCTCGAACGTGCCGTCGCGCAGAAGCGAGGCGAAGCGCTTGCAGCGGCCGAAGAAGCCGACCGGTGGGGCGTCGAAGTTCAGGCCGAGCGCCTTGGTCAGGCTGCCATCGGCATCGGCCAGGACCTCGATCCCGGCATTCTCGGCGCCGGTCGCGTCGGACCAGGCCTTGACCACGAAGGGGTCGTTCACCGCGATGCAGATGATCCGGTCGATGCCCTTCTGACGGAACGCGTCTGCGGTGCGCACGAAGCTGGGCATATGGGCATTCGTGCAGGTGCCGGTGAAGGCGCCCGGCAGACCGAAGAGCGCGATGCGCCCCTGCATCATGCTGTCGGTGGACAGGCTCTCGGGACCGTTCTCGCCGACGCGCAGCAATTGGCCTTGGGGCAGCTTGTCTCCGGTGGTGATGGTCATTGCACGCTCCTGAATTGCAACGGATTCGCGGTGACTATAGGCTGCGCCGCACATCGAGACCAGCGGGCAGGACAGCGGATGCGGATCGTGATCATCGGGGCCGGACAGGCGGCTGCTTCCATGGCGGCGCGGCTGCGCGCCAAGGGTCATGCGGGGCCGCTGACCGTGATCGGCGCCGAGCCCGTGGCCCCCTATCAGCGGCCGCCCCTGTCCAAGGCCTATCTGCTGGGCGAGATGGGTCTGGACCGGCTGACCCTGCGCGCCCCCGAATGGTGGCAGGCCCAGGGGATCGAGCTGCGTCTGGGCGAGACCGCGCTGGCCGTTGATCCTGAGGCGCGCAGGATCACCACCGATCGGGGCGTCTTGGATTACGACGCGCTTGGCCTGACGCTTGGCGCCGCGCCCCGGCGTCTGCCTGCCGCGATGGGCGGCGATCTGCCTGGCACGCATGTCCTGCGCGATCTGGGCGATATCGACGCGCTGGCCCCGCTGATGGTGGCGGGCGCGCGGCTTGTCGTCGTCGGCGGCGGCTATATCGGGCTGGAGGCTGCCGCTGTGGCGCGCAAGCTGGGCCTCGAGGTCACGCTGATCGAGGCCGCCCCGCGCATCCTCGGTCGTGTCGCCGCGGCCGAGACGGCCGAGATGATCCGGGCGCTGCATCAGGCGCATGGGGTGCGCATCATGGAGGGCGTGGGGATCACCCACATCACCGGCACCGACCGCGCAACCGGGGTCGCATTGAACGACGGGCGGGTGATCGAGGCCGATCTGATCATCCAGGGGATCGGCGTGCAGCCGCGCACCGATCTGGCGCGGGATGCCGGGCTGGCGCTGGAGAACGGCATCCGCACCAATCTGCGCGGGCGCTGTTCGCTGCCGGGGATCTGGGCTGCGGGCGATTGCGCCAGCCTGCCGCATGAGGGGGCGCAATTGAGGCTGGAAAGCGTCGGCGCGGCGATCGACATGGCGGAATGCGTGGCCGACGACATGCTGGGGCAGGGGCGCGACCTTGTCCTGCGACCGTGGTTCTGGTCGGACCAGTTCGATGCCAAGCTTCAGATCGCGGGGCTGAATGCGGGCCATGACCATGTCGTGACGCGCGCCGGTTCGGGCGATCACGCGGGCTCGGTCTGGTATTACCGTGCCGGGCGGCTCATTGCGGTCGATGCGCTGAACGATCCGCGCGCCTACATGATCGGCAAGCGCCTGATCGAGGCCGGACTGAGCCCTGCGCCCGAGCAGGTTGCCTCGGCGCCCGATCTCAAGGCGCTGCTGGCATGAGGATCGTCGGCGGCAGCCTGCGCGGGCTGAAGCTGGCCGAACTGGGCGCGGGCGATCCGGCGGCGCATCTGCGGCCCACCACCGACCGCGTGCGCGAAGCGATCTTCAACCTGCTGGTCAATGGCCGACACGGCAATCCTCTGCCCGGGGCGCGGGTTCTGGATCTCTTCGCCGGAACCGGCGCGTTGGGGATCGAGGCATTGTCGCGCGGGGCGGCGCATCTGACGCTGGTCGACGAGGGGCGCGCGGCGCAGGGGTTGATCCGGCAGAACCTGAAGCTGGCGCGCTGCGCCGACCGGGCGCGGCTGGTCGCGCGCGATGCGACGCGGCTGGGCGCGGCGGATATCGCGCCGCATGATCTGGTCTTTCTGGACCCGCCCTATGCGCAGGGTCTGGGCGAGGCTGCCCTCGCCTCGGCGCATCAGGGGGGCTGGATCGCCCCCGGCGCGACCATCTTGTGGGAGGAGAGCCGCCCGCCGCGCCTGCCCGCCTGGGCGCGTCTGCTGGATCAGCGCAGCTATGGCGGCACGGTCGTTTCCCTGCTGCGCCTGCCGCCAAAGGCCGCGGACGGCACGGAAATGTGACGCTGCCCGGCTTGCCGGCGCCGCGCCCGCCCGCCACGCTGCCGCAAGGAGGTACGACCATGTTCGCCACAAGACCCGCCCTGACCCTGATCCTGATGACCGCGCTGGCCGCGCCCCTGGCCGCGCAGGACCATTCCCATGCCGGGCATGACCACGGCGCCCCCGCCGCGGCCGAAGCCGATGCCCCCCCTTCGACCCGCGCCTATGTCGAGGCGATGGACCGGATGCACGAGGATATGGCCATCGAATACAGCGGAAACGCCGATATCGACTTTCTGCGCGGCATGATCCCGCATCACGAAGGCGCGGTGGCCATGGCCCAGATCGTTCTGGAACACGGCACCGATCCCGAGATCCGCGCCCTGGCGGTCGAGATCATCGAGGCGCAGGAGGCCGAGATTGCCCTGATGCGCGAATGGCTGGAGAACATGACGGAGGAGGACGCGGCCCAATAGGGCCGCGCGCTCAGTCGCGCCGGGCCAGCGAGGCGGCGGCGGCCTCCAGCGCGCCGGTGCCGTGGGGGATGTCCAGCGCGATCAGCCCGGCCTGCATTGCCCCAAGCGTCCCCATCAGCATCGCTGCGTTGCAATGGCCCATATGCGCGACGCGCAGCGCGCCGGCCGGATCGGCCGCGCCCAAGCCCACGCCAAGCGTGACGCCGCATTCCGCCGTCACCCATGCCCGCAATTTGTCCGCGCCCGGCATCGTCACCGCCGTGACCGAGGCCGCGCGCGCCGCCGGGTCCGCCACGCTGGCCCGGATCGCCGGATGGCCCGCCCCCCAGGCATCGACCGCCGCCCAGACCGCGCGGGCCAGCCGCGCATGGCGGCGCCAGACGGCCTCCAGCCCTTCCTCGTCCAGGATCATCCGCAGCGCCTCGTCCAGCCCATAGACTTGCTGGACCGGCGGCGTGCCGCCCCAGAAGCGCCACAGCGCCTCGGCCCCGGCGCGCAGGTGCCAGTCCCAATAGGGCGTCGTCAGGCCGCTGCGACCGCGTGCGGCGGCCTTGTCGGAAAACCAGACGAAGGCCGTGCCGGGCAGGCACATCAGCCCTTTTTGGCTGGCCGCGATCAGCACGTCGACGCCCCATTCGTCCATCCGCATCGGTGCGCAGCCAAGCGAGGCGATGGCATCCACGACCAGCAAGGCCGGGTGATCGCCCATCGCGGCGCGGATCGCGGGGATGTCGGCCATGGTCGCGCTGGCCGTGTCGGTCTGGCAGACCATGACGGCCTGAAGACGGTGCTGCCGGTCCTCGTCCAGCCGTGCCGCGATCCGCGCGGGATCGGGCGGCAGGTTGCCGAAATCCAGCCGTTCCACGGCGACGCCCATCGTCTCCAGCGTCTCGGCCCAGGACCGGCCGAAATGGCCGCAGGTGACGACCAGAACCGCGTCGCCCTTGTCGAACAGGTTCGCGGCGGCGGCCTCCCATCCGGCATGGCCATTGCCGATATAGGGCGCCAGATGCGCCTGCGTCCCCGCCAGCCGCTTCAGCTGCGCCATGACCGACAGGTTCAGTTCTGCCAGAGGCTCGGCATAGATGTCGGGCGAGGCGCGGTGCGCGGCGTTCAGCACCCGCATCGGCAGGGGCGAGGGGCCGGGGATGGCAATGATTTCGTGACCTTGGGACAGGCTCATGCGCGGCTTTCCTTCACATCGTGCAGAATCGGTAGGGCGGTGCGCGGGCGCCGTCAACGGGCGTCTTCGGTGGCGGGGCGCCGGCCGCGCGGCTGCGGGGGCCTGTCGCCTTGCCGCCTGCCGCCCGGGCCGTTATGCCTTGGCCATGGCCCGCCCGGACGGCGCGCCAAGAAGGAAAGGCCCGAGGATTGGACCCCCGCCCCGAGACGCCCGCCGCGCCGCCGCCCCCGGCCCAAGCCGCGCCTCTGGCCGCGCCCCAGCCGGTCGTGCAGCCGCATATCGGTTCCAGCCATGTGCAGGGCCTGCTGCGGCGGATGTGGGGGGATTACCTCCGCCCGCACCGCGCGGCGATGATGGTGGCCTTCGCGCTGATGACGGTCGAGGGCTCGACCCTCGCGCTGATCTCGTGGATGCTGAAGCCGCTTTTCGACCGCGTCTTCATCGGACAGGAGGAAGGCGCGCTGTGGTGGGTCGGGACGGCCATCTTCGGGGTGTTCCTGCTGCGCGCGGTGACGCTGGTCTCCAGCCGTGCGCTGCTGACGCGAATCTCGCTGTCGGTCTCGACCCGGATGCAGACGGACCTTCTGGCGCATATCCTGACGCTGGACAGCCGCTTCTTCCGCGACAACCCGCCCGGCGCCATGATCGAGCGGGTGCAGGGCGACACGATGGCCGTTCAGGGGGTCTGGGCCACGCTGATCACCGGGGCCACGCGCGACGCCATCGCGCTGGTCATGCTGTTCGCGGTGGCGGTGAATATCGACCCCTGGTGGACGATGGCCGCGCTGGTGGGCGCGCCGATCCTGATCCTGCCCGCGGCGCTGGTGCAGCGCTACATCCGCCGCAAGATGCGCCAGACCCGCGCCAATGCCAGCCTGCGCGCCATGCGTCTGGATGAGGTGCTGCACGGCATCGCTTCGATCCGCCTGAACCGGGCCGAGGCCGACCAGACCGCGCGGTTCGCGGCCATCGTCGGCCGCATCCGGCAGGCGGAAACCAAGGTCGCGGCGACATCCTCGGTCATCCCGGCGCTGACCGATATCGTGACCGGCATCGGCTTCATCGCGGTGCTGGCGCTAGGCGGGCGCGAGGTGATGGAGGGCACGCGCAGCGTGGGCGATTTCATGGCCTTCTTCACCGCCCTGGCGCTGGCCTTCCAGCCCATGCGCCGGCTGGGCGGGCTTGCGGGGACCTGGCAGACGGCGGCCGCCAGCCTTGAGCGGATCTACCAGGTCTTTGACACCAAGCCGACAGTCGTGTCGGGCGCCCGGCTCGATCCGCCGTCCCATACCGCCATCGTGCTTGACGATGTGTGGCTGTCCTATGACGGCCAGCCGGTCCTGCGCGGGCTGACTTTCACCGCCGAGGCCGGGCGCACCACGGCGCTGGTCGGCCCGTCTGGCGCAGGAAAATCCACCGTCTTCAACCTGCTGACCCGGATGATCGACCCGGAACGGGGGCAGGTGACATTGGGCGGTGTCCCGGTGCGCGACTATGATCTGGGCGTGCTGCGCGACCAGTTCTCGACCGTGGCGCAGGAATCGGCTCTGTTCGACGAAAGCCTGCGCGACAACGTGCTGATGGGCCGCCCCTCGGCCAGCGAGGCCGATCTGGCCCGCGCGCTGGATGCGGCGCATGTCAGCGACTTTCTGGACGAGACGCGCAGCCTCGACAGCCCGGCCGGGCCGCGCGGCTCGGCCCTGTCGGGCGGTCAGCGCCAGCGCATCGCCATCGCCCGGGCGATCCTGCGCGACGCGCCCGTCCTGCTGCTGGACGAGGCGACCAGCGCGCTGGACACGGCCAGCGAAAGGCTGGTGCAGGACGCGCTGGACCGGCTGTCGCAGGGGCGCACCACGCTGGTCATCGCGCACCGTCTGTCGACCATCCGCAACGCCGACAAGATCGTTGTCCTGGATGCGGGCCGGGTTGTCGAACAGGGCAGCCATGACCAGTTGATGGCAAGGGGCGGCGCCTATGCCCGCCTTGTCGCACTTCAATTCGGAGCCGAGACATGAGCCGCCAGATCATCCGCGTCACCGGCGAGGACCGCGAGACCTTCCTGCAGGGCCTCGTCACCAATGACGTGCGCCGCGCCCCCTGCTGGGCGGCGATCCTGACCCCTCAGGGCAAGTATCTGGCCGATTTCCTGATCGTTCCGGCCCCCGAGGCGCTGCTGATCGACGTCGATGCGCGGCTGGCCGACGACCTGATGCGACGGCTCTCGATGTATCGCCTGCGTTCGCGCGTGGCGCTGGACGCGGTGGACATGCCGGTCGCCCGCGGCACCGGGGCGGCGCCTGAAAACGCCATTCCCGATCCGCGCCACCCCGCCCTTGGCTGGCGCCTTTACGGCGAGGCGGGCGAGGATGGCAGCGACTGGGACGCGATCCGGGTCGAGCATCTGATCCCCGAAAGCTTGGCCGAGCTGATCCCGAACGAGACCTACATCCTCGAAGCCGGGTTCGAGCGCCTGAACGGCGTGGATTTCCGCAAGGGCTGCTACGTCGGGCAAGAGGTCACCGCCCGCATGAAGCACAAGACCGAGCTCCGCAAGGGCCTGGCCCGCCTGCGCATCTCCGGCGAGGCCGCCCCCGGCACGCCCATCACCCATGCGGGGCGCGAGGTCGGCACCCTGCACACGCAATCGGGCGGGCGCGCTCTGGCGCATGTCCGCTTCGACCGCGTCGCGCCGGGGATGGAGGCTGCCGGGGCGCGGCTCGACCCCGACACATGAGCGAACGGGCCGACCCGCCCGGCCCCCTTTCCGGCGCAGGCGAGATGCAGGACAGCCCGCGCAGGATCGTCCATATCGACATGGACGCCTTCTATGCCTCGGTCGAACAGCGCGACAATCCCGACCTCCGCGGCAAGCCGGTCGCGGTGGGCGGCTCGGCGGCGCGCGGTGTCGTCGCGGCCGCCAGCTACGAGGCCCGCGCCTTCGGCGTGCGCTCGGCCATGCCCTCGCTGCGCGCGGCGCGGCTCTGTCCCGACCTGATCTTTGTGCGCCCGCGTTTCGATATCTACCGCGCAGTCAGCCAGCAGATCCGCGCGATCTTCGCCGACTACACCCCGTTGGTCGAACCGCTCTCCCTGGACGAGGCCTATCTGGACCTGACCGACCACCTGTCAGGACGCACCGCCACCGCCATCGCACAGGAAATCCGCGCCCGCATCCACGCGGCGACGGGCCTGACGGCCAGCGCGGGCGTCAGCTACAACAAGTTCCTGGCGAAACTGGCCTCCGACCAGAACAAGCCCGACGGGCTCTGCGTCATCACCCCCGAACGCGGTCCCGATTTCGTGCTGACCCTGCCGGTGGGCAAGTTCCACGGCATCGGCCCCGCCACGGCGTCGCGGATGCAGGCGATGGGCATCCACACCGGCGCCGACCTGCGCGCCCAGAGCCTCGATTTCCTCACCCGCCGCTTCGGCAAGTCGGGGCAATATTACTGGAACATCGCAAGGGGCATCGACCACCGCCGGGTCAGCCCCGACCGCACCCGCAAATCCATCGGCGCCGAGAACACCTATCCCGCCGACCTGATGACGCTGGACCAGGCGGCCGATGCGCTGATCCCTCTGGCCGCCAAGGTCTGGACGGCCGCAACGCGGCACCGGATGAGGGGCCGCACGGTCACGCTCAAGGTCAAGTTCGCCGATTTCCACCAGATCACCCGGGCCCGCACGCTGCCCCAGCCCGTCGCGTCCGAGGCGCAATTGCTGGCCCTCGCCCGCGATCTGGGCGCGACCGTCCTCCCCGATCCGCGCGGCGCCCGCCTTCTGGGCATCACTCTCTCGCATTTTGACAGCGATGACGGCACGGCCGCGCAACTCGACCTTTTCGGCGATCCGGCCTGACCGTCCTTTGCCTTGGCTCAAATATCCTCCGGGGGTCCGGGGGTGGAAAACCCCCGGCCATCGCGGGACGCAAAAAAGCCCCGCGCGAGGTCTCGCGCGGGGCTTTCCGGTGCCGTCGCACGCGGGAATCAGGCGCGTTCGCTGTATTCGAACAATTCCGTGTTCACCACGATCTGCTCGCCCTCGCCGACGAAGGGCGGGATCATGATGCGCACGCCGTTGTCCAGGATCGCCGGCTTGTAGCTGTTCGCCGCGGTCTGGCCCTTCACGACCGGCTCGGTCTCGGCCACGGTGCAGGTGACCTTCTGCGGGATGGACACGGACAGCGCCTCTTCCCCGTAATATTCGATCGTCGCGGTCATGCCGTCCTGCAGGAAGGGGCGGCGGTCGCCCAGCAGTTCGGCATCCAGCTCGGTCTGCTCGAAGGTCTCGCTGTCCATGAAGACCAGCTTGCCGTCGGTTTCATACAGGAATTGCTGGTCCTTCTGGTCCAGGCGCACGCGCTCGACCTTGTCTTCCGACCGGAAGCGCTCGTTCAGCTTGCGGCCGTCGCGCAGGTTCTTCATCTCGACCTGGGCGAAGGCGCCGCCCTTGCCGGGCTTGACATGGCTGACCTTGACGGCGGCCCACAGGCCCCCGTCATGCTCCAGCACGTTGCCGGGGCGGATTTCGTTGCCGTTGATCTTGGGCATTGGATGGGTCTCGTCGGTTTGCGGAAAAATCAGGCCGTCCGGGGCGTTGAACGACCGCTTGGCGCCCCTATATCGGGGCCTGCGGTATGAGGCAACCAAATCGGGCTTGTGGCGTTGTCAAGGGACGCGGTGCGGCAAAATCGCGCCTCGGGCCCGGAAATGCGAAAGTTTTTGCCCTGTCTTTGCATGACATGCAGTAGAGACATGGCAGACATGCGGCAGCAGGAATACCGAATCGGCGGCGAAACAGGGTAAGCCCTGCGGCACCGTCGGAGAAACGGAACGATAACCAGGGGCATGCCAAACCTGCCCCGAAGGCTTCTTTTGCCCGAAGAGGCCGCAGAGATGGACGAAAAAGATGCGCGATTTTGTTGACGGCTCGGCTTTCAATTTCGAACAAGGCCAGCGGGCCCGCAAGCTGTTTGCGGCCGTGGTGCTGGCGGCTCTGGATGATGCCATTGCCGACGACAAGAAATATGGCAACGGCCCCGAGCAGATCGCCCGGTGGGCGCGTTCGCGCGATGGGCGCGAGGTGCTGTCCTGCGCCGGGATCGACCCGAACGAGCGTGTGGTGAAGGGCCTTATGGAATTCGTGTCCAAGGGCGTGCGCACCTCGGTCGCGCTGTCGCGCGAAGAGAGCGAGCGTCGCATGGCTGCCGAGGCGGACGAGGCCGAAGCCGCCTGATCGCGCCGCATCCGCGTATCAAGGGCCGTCCCGCAGGGGCGGCCTTTTGCGTCAGAGCCGCGTGATCACGCGCTGCGAATAGAAATGCCGCACATCCTCGGCGTTGCAAAGCTGTGTCGCGGGGGTCATCACCGCCGCCGAGGCCGCTGCCGTGCCAAGGGCCAGCGCCTCCTGGGCGGGCCATCCGCGCGCCATGGCCAGCACGAAGCCTGCCACGAAGCTGTCGCCCGCGCCGACCGCGCTGACCACCTTGACCGGGGCAGCCGCCGCGTGCCAGGCGCCCTCGGGCCCGGCAATGACCGAGCCGTCGGCGCCCCGCGCCACGATCACCGACCGCGCGGCGCCGTGCTGGACCAGCCCCGCAGCGAATTCGGCGCTGTCCTCTCGGGCGGGCAGGGGGCGACCTGCCAGTTCCTCGGCCTCGTGGCTGTCCATCCGCAGCACGTCGACGGGGATCGAGGATCCGGCTAGCGCCCTCAGCGCCTCGCCCGAGGTATCCACCAGAAGTTTCGCGCGCCCGTCCTTCAGGCGCACGGTCAGCATCTGCTCGAATCCCGGAGCGATGCCCGGGGGGTTCGATCCCGACACGACGACCCAGCCCCCGGCCAGCGCGGCCTCGGCAATGGCGGCGATGGTGCCGGCAAGCTGCGTCATGTGCCATTCGGGGCCGGGCATCACGAAGCGGTATTGCCCGCCCGTCGCCCGGTCGGTGACGGCCAGCGATTGCCGCGTCTCGCCCGGCGCGGTCAGGCGCAGCACGTCAAGGCCCGCCTCGCGCAGCATGTCCGCCATCCGCGCCCCGGTCGCGCCGCCTAGCGCGACCATCGCGGTGGATTGGCCGCCGATGATCTTGATCGCGCGGCTGACATTGATGCCGCCGCCGCCCGGGTCCATCACCGGCTTGTCGCAGCGCAGCTTGAGGTCGGGAACGACGCTGTCGGCGGCGGTGGACAGGTCCAGCGCCGGGTTCAGCGTGACCGTCAGGATGGGGGCCTGGCCGCTCATTCCCACCACTTGTCGATGCGGGCGATGTCGTCATCCGACCAGCCGAAATGATGCGCCATCTCATGCGTGACGATATGCACGACAAGATCGCCAAGCGACACATCCCCGCGCGAGGCCCATTCGTCGAGGATCGGGCGGCGATAAAGCCAGATGATGTCGGGCTGGCCCGGCTGGTCGCTGACCGACTTTTCCGTCAGCGGCACGCCGTCATAGAGGCCGGTCAGTTCGAACGGGTCGTCGATCTGCAATTCGTCCAGCACGTCGTCGGGGGCGAATTCGGCCACGCGGATGGCGACGCCCGCCGCACCCTCGGCGAATTCGGCGGGCAGGCCGGTCAGTGCGCTGCGTGCCATCGCCTCGATCTCGGCTGCATCCGGGGGGGTCAGCCCGTCCCAATCGGTCATTCGCGCCTCCTGCGTTCAGCCCCTGATATGGACAAAAAGCGCCGCCTGTGAAAGAGCGATGCCAACAGGAGACGTCCCATGACCATCACTCGCTTCGCGCCCTCGCCCACGGGCCATATCCATGTGGGCAACCTGCGCACCGCGCTGTTCAACTATCTGATCGCCCGAAAGACCGGCGGCACCTTCATCCTGCGCCTGGACGATACCGACCAGGAGCGCAGCAAGGAGGAATATGTCGATGGCATCAAGCGCGATCTCGACTGGCTGGGCCTGCACTGGGACCGCGTCGAGCGTCAGTCCCTGCGGCTGGACCGCTACCGCGCCGAGGCCGAGGCGCTGAAGGCGTCGGGGCGCCTCTACGAGGTGTTCGAGACCCCGACCGAACTGGACCTCAAGCGCAAGAAGCTGCTGAACATGGGCCGCCCGCCGGTCTATGACCGCACCGGCCTGTCGCTGACGGATGCCGACAAGGACCGTCTGAGGGCCGAAGGGCGCGAGGGTTACTGGCGCTTCCTGCTTGAGCAGGAGCGGATCGAATGGACCGACGGGATTCTGGGCGACATCTCGATCGATGCGGCCTCGGTCAGTGACCCGGTGCTGATCCGCGCGGACGGTCAGGTGCTCTACACCTTCGCCAGCAGCGTGGATGATACCGACATGGGTGTGACCCATATCGTGCGCGGGTCCGACCATGTGACGAACACGGCGACGCAGATCCAGATCATCAAGGCCATCGGCGGCACGCCCCCGGCCTTCGCCCATCATTCGCTGCTGACCGGCGCCAAGGGCGAGGAGCTGTCCAAGCGCATCGGCGCCCTGTCCCTGAAAGACCTGCGCGAGGCGGGCGTGGCGCCCGAGGCGCTGATCTCGCTGATGGCGCGGCTGGGATCGGGCGTGCCGGTGGGGCTGGCCTCGCTGGACGAGCTGGCGCAGAGCTTCGATCTGGGCCAGTTCGGCGCCTCGCCCACCAAGTTCGACGCCGAGGATCTGTGGCCGCTGACGCGAGAGCGCAACCAGTCGCTGCCCTTCGATCAGGTCGCGGACCGCATCGCGGCGCTTGGCGTTCCGGCTGACCAGGCCGAACGGTTCTGGCGCGTCGCCTCGCAGAACATCACGCGGCTGGAGGATCTGGCCGATTGGTGGCGCATCTTCAGCGAAGGCGCCGAGCCGCAGATCGATCCCGAGGATGCCGATTTCGTGGCGCAGGCGATGGCGCTGCTGCCCGAAGGGCCGTTCACCGACGCGACCTGGGGCGAGTGGACGGCCTTGGTCAAGGACGCCACCGGCCGCAAGGGCAAGGCACTGTTCATGCCGCTGCGCAAGGCCGTGACCGGCCAGGCGCATGGCCCGGACATGTCCGAGGTGATGCCCCTGCTGCGCGTGGTGAAGGCGCGCGCCTGATTGCGTCCCGCGGCGTGGCGGGGGGCTTGCCGCCCCCCGCACCCCCCGCTGCGGCGCATGGATGGGCGCCCCCTTGCGCCTGTTCGACAAACTGCGCCAAGCGCCCAGATTTCGGTCGAAAAGCGCTTGACGCCATCCCGGCGGTCCCTTAGATCGCGCTCACCGTGGCGGAGTAGCTCAGTTGGTTAGAGCAGCGGAATCATAATCCGCGTGTCGGGGGTTCGAGTCCCTCCTCCGCTACCACGGTTTTTCCCTTATCGCATTGCTGGCAAAGGAAAATCCGGGTTTCCGATTTTCCCAGACCCACCATTAGACCCACCAGCGCGACGGCGCTTGAACGGGTTTCAGCGGCGGGACCGGGCTTGCTTGAAGCTCGGACGCGGGCGCCCCATCAGATCGGCGGCGTCCTCGAGGACCTTACGCCCCTCGGCAGGGGTAAGCCGCCAATGCCCGGCCATGACGCGCCAGTCGGCCAGGTCGCGCGGGCTCACGCCTGCGGACCATCGCACCATCAGCCAGCCCACGGCAGCGATCCGGAACTTGTCCAGCTCGGCGGCCTTCTCGGGCGTCAGAAAGAGGCGAACGATTCGCGCGTTGAAGGCGTGGGATGCGTCGATGAGGCCGCGCCCATGCGTGACCAGCTCGCCGCGCTGGCGCATTTGCCAAACCCGGCGCGGGCTGACGCCAAGGTATTCGGCCAAGCGCGGCGCGGTGATCACGATTGCGCCCGACTCGGCATAGGCCGTGCCGGGCGCGTCTATGCGTTGCCGGGGCATTATTCCGGCGCGGCGGGGGCGTTCTGACCCAGGGCGAAGCTCTCCGGGTGGCGAACGGCAATATCGACGTCCTGGAACGCGCGCAGCACCAGCCCGTCAGAGGCCGCCAGCGTCCAGGTATCGGCGCGCAGGTCGAGGCCCGACCACATGCCAACCAGAAGATCGGTCCAGTTGCCAAAGAAGGCATCGCCCGGCCGGGCTTGGTTCGACTTGATCCGGCGATAGCCGTTCACCGTCTCGCCCGCCTCGATAAAGACCGGGGCGCCCGGCTCGAGAACGGTCGTTTTCAGGTGGCCCGACATGGCGGCGCCGTAGATGTAGCGCAAGGCGCCCTGGTCGGCATTGGCGGCCGCGATCCGGGTTTCAAGCTCGACGATCTCGGCAAAGGTCGGGCGGGCGGCGGTGGCCCAGTTCAGCGCGTTCGCGGCGATGATCTCGCGCAGGCCGGTCGGGGCGTGCGGGCTGGGATGCCCGTTCAGCGCGGCAGCGTCGATTGCCAGGGCGATGCCCGCGACCAGATCATTCCGCACCATCGATTCCACGGCGGGCGTGGATTGCAGCAAAAGGCGGCGGGTGATCGGGACGGATGCGGCCACGGTCTTTGGCGACATCATCACAACGTCGGTCGTGGGGCGCGAGTCCGTGACCGAACCGCCCTCGGCCAGCCATTCGGCAGTCGCGCCGCCCGCAAGACGCGGGATTGCGACGTTCCCGACCAGACCCTGAAGCATGGTCGCGCCCGCCTGCATGATCGAAAGGCGGTTCCGCAGAATGTCGATGAAGTTCCCGGCCAGCAGATCGGTTGCCACCAGCTCGGCGCCCTGGTTGGCGGTCTGGGTGTTCAGCGCGCCGCCGAAGTTGCGCGACAGCAGCACGTCGGGCGGGATGAACGCGCCTTGGGGCTCACGGCCGGTGCGGCGGGCGAAGGCCCGGCTGCATTCCAGCTCGAAGGCGGCGGCCTCGGCGCTCTCGGCGGTCGGGGCGGCAAGGTGCCGGATCAGGGCCATGAATGAGAAGCGGCCCGCCTCACGCTCGGTAAGGCCGATGCTGCCCCCGTCACGAAGCGGCTGATTGCCGTTCGCGTTCATGTGCTCGAGGATACGGGCCTGCATTTCCTCCGGACCGCCACCAGCGCGCAGGACCTCGGCCGCAAGGGCGTCGTGGTTGTAGACGCGGCCCAGCTCGAGGACGGCGGTAACGCGATCTTCTTCGCCTTGGGTGCTGGCGCTGGTGGGCGCGGTGTTGGTCTTGGGCGGCATGGGTTCTCCTGCTTGTCTGGCGTCCCGACCGACGCCAACCGTCGGGTCTGCGGGAACGGATACGATGGAAATTTCAAACGGCTCCCAGTCGGTCACGCGCGCCAGATCGGCGGCGCCCTTGCGGGTCTCGACCTCGATTGCGTGGACCTGATAGCCGACGGAAACATGCCGGCGGATGCCGTCGGCAATGTCCTGGAACATTTCGCGCGATGCGGCGCTGTTGCCGAAGCGCAGCACGGCGCGGGCGCGGCCCTTGTCGATCGACACGGATTCGACCACTCCGACCTGACTTTCCCAGTCGTGATTGACTAGGACGGCAGCACCATCGCGCAGGCGGTCGGATCGCATGGCCTCGGGGCTGACGATCAAGACCTCATCCCCGAACCAGCGCGCAACGGGCGCCTCGCTGGCAAAGGCGACCTCGACCGTCCGCGCCTCGGCGTTGATCGGCCCGACAGTGGCGGCCCGGTTCAGCCCCTCGGCGGCGCGGCGCCGGATTTCTGCGGCCGTGACCGTCATTCGACGCCACCCAAGGCGAAGCTCGACAGGCGCCGGACAAGGAACGCCACGTCGGCAAAGGCGCGCAGGGTGACGGTATCGCTTGCCGCGCCCGGCGCCGGATCAACGCGAAGGTCGAGCCCGCCCCATTGCCCGATGATCAGATCCGAGAAGCCACCGCAGATCAGGTCGGTGTCGGGCATGGCCGGGGTGATCAGCGCGGGTTGATCCGCAATCTGACCATCCTTCAGGACGCGCTCGACCGTCGTTTCGAAGGTGGTCCGCAGAACATGGGCCATCAGCGGCGACAGGATGAAAACCGGATCGGCGGCGTTGCCTTCCTGAACGGCGCGCAGAAGGTCGGACGCTTGCGCCCACGGGGCCGAGTTCCAGACTGGCAAGCTCGCTGGCGCGTTCGCGCAGGCCGGCAGAAAGGTAGTCGCCGTTGATGACTAGATCCCCGCCGGTATCGTCGCGGCCGTTGACGATGACATGCACATGAGGATGGCCGGTGTTGTAGTGGTTGACGGCGACCCAATCGAGTTTCGTGCCGAGGTCGGCTTCCACCTGTTTCATGAAATCGCGGGTGTAGGCTGTGAGGTCCGACAACTCCGCGCCGTCCTCGGGCGAGACGATGAATCTCAACTGATGGCGGTCGTCCTTGCCGCGATCAAGGAAGGCGTCGCCGTCGGCGCGGTCCTCGGTCCCCGAATAGAGCTGGCCGCGCTCTCGGTCGCGCGATGTTCCGTCACGCTGGATATAGCGCAGATGCGCGCGGGCACGGCCGCCCTTCCATGCGGTCCGGACGCTGCGCTGCTTGACGATCACACGGCGGCTGCCCGGCTGGCGATGATGCCAGTTGCCGGATATGTTGCGGGCGCGCACGAAGCTCGCGCCCCTGCCTCGCTTCACGCCCTTGCCGCTGGCGACCATGGCGCGGGACCGCCCCGGCGATGACGGGCGGGTGGATGACAGCGTGGAAGGATCGCGGGAGGCTGCCGCCTGATGCTGGCGGGTGATCTTCCTGACCTGCGCGAGGAAGCTCTTGGGTCTCCCAGCCTTCGGCGTGTCGGATCGGATGCGGCCGGGCGTCGGTCGGAAGCGATTCTCGTCGTCTGCGCTCAAGGACGCGACTCCGGCTGAAACTGACGAGAACGGGCCGATATGGGCCTGTGGTGCCGCTCAAATCCCAGCAAAACCAAGGCTTTGCGAAAAATCGCGGCACACGGGGCCGATGACCATGGTGCCGCTCGCGGCTGTCCTAACCAGCGTGCAGACAACAACAATTTCCGGAAGCGGCCCGACATGGTGCCGTCTTCTTTAATCTTGCCCTCCGCCCTTTCTGCCTTTTCTGCCCCTCCTGCCGGGATTCTAGCCGGGCAAAAATCTGCCTGACTGGATACCGGAATGAGCGCCACCAAGCGCGGGAACGCCGCCCTCATGGCGTTCCCGAACCGCTCGCGTTGGCGACGAAAATGCTGTCGCCCTGTGACTCCGCATCGACGGGGTCGCGCGCCGGAACGGTCGCGCGGGTGTCGCCGGATCGTGTGTCGGACGGCGGCGCGGCGACAGCCCGCGCGTCGCCCGGACGCATGACGAACAGCGGTGCCTCGCGCCAATCTGGCGGCGGTGGCGGTGCCGATGACGGCAGATCGTTTGCAGCCGCGCCGCCGAGGATCGGCGCGAGCGCGGCGACATAGGCCCGCGTTTCGGCCGGCAGGATGCGGCCGATCGCAAGGTACTCGTCATAGCGGCCGGGACCGGCATTGTAGGCCGCCAGCATCGCCGCGACATTGCCGTAGCGGTCGAACATTTCGCGTAGGTATCCGGGTGGGGTCTGCCGCGAAATGGATGCCGCCGCCTTGCGTTAGGGTCAGGACCCATTGATTTTCTTGAGGCTGTCCGGCCCGCGTGATTCAAGCTCCCGAACTGACGGGGGTGATGATGAGCAATCTTTTCTGGCTGACCGACGCGCAGATGGAGCGGTTGAAGCC
>NZ_JAUVVF010000025.1 GCF_030604785.1 Paracoccus sp. (in: a-proteobacteria)
GCGGAGCTTTGCGCGGGCATTGGCACAGGCGAAGCGCTGGATCAGCGGCCCGGAGGAGATGGCCTGGCCGAGGCCACGCCCCGGCGGCCCCGCAACGCCGCTCGCCGGAACCGCGGAGGCGCTGCGTTCTCACATGGCCGCAAGGCTGCGGGGATGCAGGCCGGTCTGCCTTGCCGAGGACCCCTCTCTGCGCCAGCGGGCAGCTGCGCTCTGGAAGGACTTCGTGGGCTCCGGTCCGGCTGTGGCCACGCAAACGGACGTGGTGGTCGTCCTGACACCACAATGCCTCGGCGCGCTGGCGACCCCGAGCGCCCGGACCCTGGAGCGGATCAAGGCGCTGTCGGCGAGACACCCCGAGATCACCGTGGCTGCCTTCCTGACGCGGGGCGGCGTGCCTCGCCTGCTGTCGATGGACCGGCTCAGAGAGGTTGTGCAGTCACGGTTGAAAAAGGAGGGCATCACGGTGGAACTAGACGCCGATCAGGACGATCATCCTGACCCCGGCGTTCACTAGCTGGTCCAAATACCTGTCTGGAGTGGCGAGGGATCAGGCGCTCAAAAAGACGCAATGCTACCCCGGTCGCTACCCCGCAGCCGGTCGAGACCAGGAAATACCGCAATTTCAACAACTTGGAAAAGGGAAGTGGCGGAGACGAAGGGATTCGAACCCTCGAGACCCTTTCGGGCCTGCACCCTTAGCAGGGGTGTGCCTTCGACCACTCGGCCACGTCTCCGCCGACCCGTATAGGGAGATTGCCGGAGGCGAACAAGTGCTTTCTGGCGGCCTGTTCACACCAGATCGCAAACCGTCCGGTTTGGCTTGCGCCGTCCTCAGACGGGTGCAAGGATCGGCGGGACGGGACGCCCGAGCCGTGCAGATCGGCACGCAGCCCGTCCGGCGCGACAGACGGCGCCGGTCCTGCGTGGCGGCGACCCGGATACTGCGGATGATGACAGCAGGAGACGTGCCATGACCGATATCCGATTTGATTTCAACGGCAGGATCGCGCTTGTGACAGGGGCGGCCTCGGGGATCGGGCGCGACATCGCGCTGGAACTGGGGGCTTCGGGGGCCTCAGTCCTGGTCAGCGACCTGGATGGCGCGGCCTGCGACCACGTCACCGCCGAGATCGCCGAGGCGGGGGGCACGGCGCGCAGCTTTGCCGCCGATGTCACCGACGAGGCGGCCCTGAAAGAGGCCGTTGCCTGCGCCGAGGCGCAATGGGGCGGGCTGCACATGGCGGTGAACAATGCCGGGATCGGGGGGCGGAGTCTGCCCACCGGCGAGTATCCCGCCGATGACTGGCGGCGGGTCATCGATGTCAACCTGAACGGCGTCTTCTACGGCATGCGCTGGCAGATCCCGGCCATGCTGCGCGCGGGGGGTGGCTCGATCGTCAACATGTCCTCGATCCTGGGCTCGGTCGGTTTTGCCAATGCGGCGCCCTATGTCGCGGCCAAGCATGCGCTGCTGGGGCTGACGCGGACGGCGGCGATGGAATATGCGGCGCAGGGCGTCCGGGTGAACGCGGTCGGGCCGGCCTTCATCGACACGCCGCTTCTGTCGGCCAACCTGTCGCCCGAGATGATGCAGGGGCTGGCCGCGCTGCATCCGATGGGGCGGATCGGCACGCCGGCCGAGGTCTCGGCGCTGACGCTGTTCCTGCTGTCGGGTCGCGCAAGTTTCATCACCGGCAGCTATCATCTGGTCGATGGCGGCTACACCGCGCCGTAGGGGATCGCGATGGACCAGCACAAGCCATGGGCGCAAACCGCGCCCGATGTCCTGCGCGCCCTTGACAGCGGGCGCGGCGGGCTGAGCAGCGCCGAGGCCGCCGAACGAGTGGCGCGGCACGGGCCGAACCGCCTGCCGGAGCCGCCGCGTCCTTCGGTCGTCATGCGGCTGGCGCGGCAGTTCAACAACCTGCTGATCGTCGTCCTGATCGTCGCGGCGGCGATCACGGCGCTGCTTGGCCACTGGATCGACACGGGCGTCATCCTGGCGGTGGTGCTGGTCAATGCCGTCATCGGCTTCGTGCAGGAGGGCCGGGCCGAACAGGCGCTGGAGGCCTTGCGCGACATGCTGGCGCCCCGCGCCTCGGTCCTGCGGGACGGAGTGCGGCAGGGGATCGACGCGGCGGCGCTGGTGCCGGGCGACATCGTCCTGATCGAGGCGGGCGACCGCGTTCCCGCCGATCTGCGCCTGATCGAGGTCGCGGGCCTGACCGTCGAAGAGGCCATGCTGACGGGGGAGTCGTTGCCCGTCCGCAAGGACACCGCGCCCGCCGCCCCTGATGCGGCGCTTGGCGACCGCCGGTCGATGGCCTTCAGCGGCACGATGGTGGTCGAGGGCACGGCAACCGGCATCGTCACCGCGACCGGCGCCGAGACCGAGATCGGGCGCATCAGCGGCATGATGCAGGCGGTCGAGGTCCTGACCACGCCTCTGATCGCGCAGATGCACCGTTTTGCCCGTGTCCTGACGGGCTTCGTGCTGGCGGTGGCGGCCGGGGTGCTGGCCTTCACCGTACTGGGGCGCAGCATGGCCTTTGCCGACAGCTTCATGGTCGTGGTCGGCCTGATCGTCGCCGCCATCCCCGAGGGCCTGCCCGCCGTCCTGACCGTCACGTTGGCCATCGGCGTTCAGCGGATGGCGGCGCGAAACGCGATCATCCGCCGGCTTCCCTCGATCGAAACGCTTGGCGCGATCTCGGTCATCTGCTCGGACAAGACCGGCACGCTGACCCGCAACGAGATGGTCGTGACCCGCATCGTCACCAGCGCCGGCGAGGCAGGGATCGAAGGGCAGGGCTATGCGCCCGAGGGTGCGGTGAACGGCCCGGCCGAGCCCGCCCTTGGCCGGATCGCGGCGCTCTGCAACACGGCGGAACTGCGCGACGAAGGCGGCTGGCGGGTCGAGGGCGACCCGATGGAGGGCGCGCTGCTGGCGCTGGCGGGCAAGCTGGGCGCGCCATGGCGTGACCGGCCCGTGCCTGACGCGGCCATCCCCTTTGACGCGCGCTATCGCTACATGGCGGTGCTGCATGACGGGATGGTGCTGGCGAAGGGCGCCCCCGAGGCCATTCTGGACCGCTGCGACAGCGTGTTGGGCGCGACCGGCGCATTTGATGCGGCGGAATGGAAAAGCCGGGCGGATGCCATCGCCTCGGACGGGATGCGGGTGCTGGCCTTGGCGCAGAAGCCGCATGCGGGGTCGGGGCTGTCGCATGACGATCTGGCCGGGGGGCTGGTTCTGGTCGGTCTGGTCGGCCTGATCGACCCGCCCCGCCCCGAGGCGATCCGCGCCGTCGCCGATTGCCACCGGGCCGGCATCGCGGTCAAGATGATCACGGGCGATCATGCCGGGACCGCCGCCGCCATCGGCCGCCAGATCGGCCTGCGCCGCTGCGACCGCGTGCTGACCGGGGCGCAGATCGATGCGCTGGACGACGACGTGCTGATCGGCGCCGCACAAGCGACCGACATCTTCGCCCGCACCAGCCCCGAACACAAGCTGCGGCTGGTTACGGCGCTTCAGGCGCCCGGTGCCGTGGTGGCGATGACCGGCGACGGGGTGAACGACGCGCCCGCGCTGAAGCGCGCCGATGCGGGCATCGCGATGGGGCAGAAGGGCTCGCAGGCCGCGCGCGAAGCCTCGGATCTGGTGCTTGCCGACGACAATTTCGCCTCGATCGCCGAAGCGGTGCGGCAGGGGCGGACGGTCCATGACAACCTCAAGAAGGTGATCGCCTTCCTGCTGCCGGTGAATGGCGGCGAAAGCATGAGCCTGATCATCGCGATCCTGTTCGGGCTGATGCTGCCCATCACGCCCCTGCAGATCCTGTGGGTGAACATGCTCAGTTCGGTCGCGCTGGCCATGGCCCTGGCCTTCGAGCCGCCCGAGCGCGGGGTCATGGCGCGCCCACCGCGCCCCGCGAACGCGCCGATCCTGTCGCGCTTCATCCTGTGGCGGGTGATGCTGGTCTCGGTCCTGTTCTCGATGGGCATCTTCGGCCAGTTCGCCGCAGCCCAGGCGATGGGCGCCGATCTCGACACGGCGCGGACCATGGCGCTGAACACGCTGGTCGCGATGGAAGTGTTCTACCTGTTCTCGGTCCGCTACCGCCACGGCCTGTCGGCCACCGTCGAGGGGGTCCGCGGCACGCCGGCGGTGCTGATCGCGCTGGCCGTGGTCGTGGGCTTGCAGGCCTTGCTGACCTATGCACCGCCCCTGCAGGCGCTGTTCGCGACGGCGCCGCTTGGGCCGGGGCAGTTGGCCGCCTGCGCGGCGGTGGGGGTGCTGCTGCTGGCGGTGCTGGAATTCGACAAGCGCGCCGCCGCATGGTGGAAGCGCAAACCCGAGGGGATCGCATGAGGGTTCTGGTCTTCAATGCAGGCAGTTCCAGCCTGAAATTCGGCCTGTTCGACGGGGACCGCCAGATCCTCAAGGGCAGCTTCGACCGCTTCCGCGAGGGCGGCTGCGATGTCGCCATCGACGGCCACAGGGGCCGGGCGCCCCACGGCGATCTGGCCGCCGCCATCGCCGCCGTGCCGGGCGTGCTCGCCGAACGCGGCCACGCGGCCATCGACGCGGTCGGGCACCGCTTTGCCCATGGCGGCCCGGATTTCACCGGCCCCGCCCTGATCGACGAGACCGTGATCGCCGCGATCGAGGCTCAGACGCCGCTGGCGCCCCTGCACAACCCGGCCATGCTTCAGGCGATGCACCTGGCCCGCAGCCTCTGGCCCGACCTGCCGCAGGTGGCGGTCTTCGATACCAGCTTCCACCTGACGAACCCGGCCCGCGCGACGACCTATGCCGTGCCTGCCGCGTGGCGCGCGGCGGGGTTGCGGCGCTACGGCTTTCACGGCACCTCGCACAAATACGTGGCCCATCGCGCGGCCGAGGCGCTTGGCCGCCCCCTGACCGATCTGCGCATCGTCAGCGTGCATCTGGGCAATGGCGCCAGCGCCTGCGCCGTGCAGTTCGGGGCCAGCATGGACAGTTCGATGGGGATGACCCCGCTGGAGGGGCTGGTCATGGGCACGCGGTCGGGCGATGTGGACCCTGGCGCCTTCGGCTTCCTGCACCGCCAGCTTGGGCTGGACATCTCCGCCATCGAAGCCGCGCTTTACGCCGAAAGCGGGCTCAAGGCGCTGGCGGGCAGTTCCGACATGCGCGATGTCGAGGATCGCGCGGCCTCGGGCGATGCGGATGCCCAATTGGCGATCAACCTCTATGCCTATCGCGCGCGCAAGTATATCGGCGCCTATGCGGCGGCGATGGGCGGGCTGGATGCGGTCGTCTTTACCGGCGGGATCGGCGAGAACTCGGCCTCGATGCGGCGGCGGATCTGCGACGGGATGGGCTTTCTGGGCCTGATGCTGGACGACGACCTGAACCGCGCGCCCGACCTGACGGACCTGAAGGCGCCGCAGATCCAGGCGCAGGGCAGCCGCGTCGCCGTGATCGTGACCGAAACCGCCGAGCAGCTGATGATCGCGCGCGAACTGCGCGAACTGCTGGCCCGTCCGCGCCCGTTGCCGCGCGCCATTCCGGTGGCGGTCTCGGGTCGCCATGTCCACCTGACCGCCGATGCCGTCGCGGCGCTGTTCGGTCCCGGCTACCGCCTGACCGAGGCCGCGCCCCTGCGCCAGCCCGGCAACTGGGTCGCCGCCGAACGCATCGCGCTGGAAGGGCCCAAGGGCCGGCTTGAGCGTGTCGCGATCCTCGGCCCCCTGCGCCCGCGCGTCCAGATCGAGGTGTCTCGCACCGACAGTTTTGCGCTTGGCCTCGACGCGCCGGTCCGCGACAGCGGGCAGCTGGACGGCACGCCCAGGGTGCGGCTGATCGGGCCTGCCGGGGTGCTGGACAGCGACGGTCTGATCGTCGCCGCGCGCCATATCCACACGAACCCCGCCGACGCTGCCGCGATGGGACTGGCCGATGGCGACATGGTGGATGTCGAGGTTCAGGGCGGCGGATCGCGCGGCTTGGTCTTTGGCCGGACGCTGGTCCGCGTCTCGCCCCAGGTCGTGACCGAGATGCATATCGACACGGACGAGGCGAACGCCGCAGGCATCGCAGGCGGGGCCGAGGGGGCGCTGGTGCAGGACGTCCATGCCCGGCCCGTTGCCTGATTTTCAGGCAATCGGTCGGCCCGGCGCGGCTAATGGGCGGCGTTCCGCTTGACGCTACCGCCAGGTCTGCCCACGGTAACGGCAAAACGTCCAACAGGAAGGTTGCCGCCATGTTCCACCGCCCGCTGATCCTTGCCGCGATGCTGCTGCCCGCAGGGGCCGCCCTAGCCGAGACGTCGATGCCCTTTGCCTTGGACTGGCGGTTCGAGGGCCCGTCCGCGCCCTATTTCGTGGCCATCGACCAAGGCCTCTTCGCGGCAGAGGGGCTGTCGGTCGAGGTGACTGCCGGCGAGGGGTCGCTCGACGCGATCCCGAAGGTGGCAACGGGCGCCTTTCCGGTGGGTTTCGCGGATCTGAACAGCCTGATCCGGTTCCTTGACCAGAACCCCGGCGCGCCGGTCATCGCGGCGATGATGGTCTATGACAAGCCCGCCTTTGCCGTGATCGGGCGCAAATCGCTCGGCGTCGAGGCGCCCGCCGACCTGATGGGCAAGGTTCTGGGCGCGCCGCCCCCTGACGGTGCCTGGGCGCAATTCCCCATCTTCGCCGCCGAGAACGATCTGGACATGGACCAGATCACCATCGAACCCGTGGGCTTCCCCACCCGCGAGCCGATGCTGGCCGAGGGCAAGGTGGCGGCGGTCACCGGCTTCTCCTTCACCTCGTATCTGAACACCAAGCGGCTTGGCGTTGATTCCGAGGACATCTCGGTCATCCTGATGGCCGATCACGGCGTGGACCTCTATGGCAATGCGGTAATCGTCAACACGGATTTCGCCGAAGCCAACCCCGAGGCCGTGACGGGCTTCCTGCGCGCGGTTGCCGGCGGCTGGAAGGCCACCGCCGCCGATCCCGAAGCCGCCATCCAGGCGCTGGCCAGCCGCAATCCCGGCATGGATGCCGCGCTGGAGCTGGAGCGTCTGACGCTGGCGATGGAAACCAACGTGATGACCGACTGGGTCATGAAAAACGGCATGGGCAATATCGACCCGGACCGTCTGGCCAACGCGGTCGAGCAGATCAAGCTGACCTACGAATTCCAGAACGAACCCGACACCGCGCTTTACTTCAGCGATGCCTGGCTGCCGCAGGATGGCAGCCTGTCGATGCAATAAGCGCGCATGGAAAACACGGTCGAGATCAGGCATGTCACCCATGCCTACCGGACCCCGCATGGCCCGCTTCCGGTCCTGAACGATCTGTCGCTGGCCATCCCCACGGGCGCGTTCTGCGCGGTCGTGGGGCCGTCGGGTTGCGGCAAGTCCACGCTGACGCGGCTGATCGCGGGGCTGATGAAGCCTGATCAGGGGCAGGTCTTCCTGCATGGCGAACCTGTCCGGGGGCCGCGCAACACGGTCGGCATGGCCTTCCAGAACCCGGTCCTGCTGGAATGGCGCAGCATCCTCGACAACGTGATCCTGCCGCTCGAGATCGTGGCGCCGCGCATGCCGCGCCGCGACCGCGAGGCGCGGGCGCGCGAATTGCTGGCCCTTGTCGGGCTGGAAGGGTTCGAGTCCAAGCGTCCGTCGGAACTGTCGGGCGGGATGCGGCAGCGCGCCTCGCTCTGCCGGGCCATCGTCCACAAGCCCGAGGTGCTGATCCTGGATGAACCCTTCGGCGCGCTGGACGCCTTCACCCGCGAGGATCTGTGGCAGACCATGCACGCCCTGCGCCGCGAAGAGCCCTTCACGACCTTGCTGATCACCCATGATCTGCGGGAATCGATCTTTCTGGCCGACGAGGTCGTCGTGCTGTCGGGTCGCCCGGCGACGGCGCAATACCGGATGCAGGTGCCGGGCGGGACAGGCCGCGTTCTGGACGACCTCTACACACCCGACGCGGCAGAGCGGCTGAACGTGCTGCGCCACCAGATCCAGATCGCGCAGGGCCGCGCCGAGGTCCATGCATGAACATCCGCAAGATCGCCGTCCCGCTGGTCGCCATCGCGCTGTTCCTGGCCTTCTGGGAGGCGCTGGTCTGGATCAACGGCTGGCCGCGCTACAAGATGGCGGCGCCATCGGATCTGCCGCAGGCCTATTGGCGCTTTCGCTGGCTGTTCCTGGAGATGGGCTGGCAGACGCTGTGGCGCACCGTGGCGGGGCTGATCCTCGCGGTGATCTTCGGCACCGCGCTCGGCGTCGTGATGGGCTTTTCCCGCACCATGCGCGACGCGCTCTATCCGCTGCTGGTGGGCTTCAACGCCATCCCCAAGGCGACGGTCGTGCCGATCATCGCGCTGATGTTCGTGGGCCAGCACGATTTCAACACGGTGCTGATCGCCTTTCTGATCAGCTTCTTTCCGATCGCCGTCTCGGTGTCGATCGGCCTTTCGACGCTCGAGCCGGAATATCGCGACATCCTGCGCTCGCTCGGCGCGTCGAAGCTGACGATCTTCTGGAAGATCGCGCTGCCCAAGACCTTGCCCGAATTCTTCGGCGCACTGAAAGTCGCCGTCACGCTGGCCTTCATCGGCACCAACCTGATGGAGATCGTCTCGCCTCATGGCCGGGGCCTTGGTGCGCTGTTCGACAGCGGGCGGACCAATTCGGATTATCCGCTGATGTTCGCCGTGCTGATCGCCTTGGCGTTCCTTGGGATCGTTCTCTACTACATCGTGGTCGCGCTGGAACGCATCTTCGCGGGCTGGGCCGACCGCGCGCCGGGCTGAACCGCCCGACGGGGGCCACGCCCCCCGTCGCCGCGCGTTCCCAACCTGCACAGCACGCAAAGAGCGTTGCACGACTTCGGGAGGGGTGCTAGAGCCCCGCTCAGCCACGACCCTTGTCCAGCCAACGTCATCCACCGGCAGCGCACGACAGAGGTCTCCATGCGCATCCTCAGAAAATCATTCCGCGCCCGTCAGGGCGCGCTGCTGACGCAGATCCTGTGCGGCGCGGCCCTTGGCGGCCTGATCGCGGGCGACGTCCTTGCCCAGGACGCGACGCAGCCGATCCTTCTGGACCCGATCATCATGCGCGCCCGCGACATCGACGGGAACGCAGCCGACCGCGCCACCAGCAAATACGTCGCAGATGCCGAACTGGACCGGGCGCGGATGGGCAATCTGCGCGACCTGTTCCAGGGGATCGCCTCGGTCTCGGTCGGGGGCGCGATCCCGGTGGCGCAGAAGATCTTTGTCAACGGCGTGGATATGCTGAACCTGGCCGTGACGGTTGACGGCGTCTCGCAGAACAACCGGATCTTTCACCACGTCTCGGCCAATGCCTTCGATCCGGGGCTGATGAAATTCGTCCGCGTCGATGCCGGGATCGCCGCCGCCGATGCCGGGCCGAACGCGCTGGCGGGGGCCGTGGTCATGGAAACCGTGGGGGCATCCGACATCCTGCGCGACGGGGCGGCCATCGGCGGAAATGCGCGGCTGTCCTATGCCGGTAACGGGCGCACCTTCAGCCGGTCGCTGACGCTGGCGGGCCAGCATCAGGGCCTTGAATGGCTGGGCTATCTGAAATCCGCGACGGGTGACGATTACAAGGTCGGCGGCGGGTCGGTCCTGGCGGGGACGGCGGCGGATCTGCACTCCTCGCTTGGCAAGCTGGCCTACGAATCCGATCAGGGCCACCGGGTCGAGCTGTCCGGCCAGAGGATGCGTGACGACACGCTGCGCCGCTCGCGCGCCAATATCGGCGATGTCGTCGGCGGGCGCCCCTATACGCCGCTGCGCCGCTATGACACGACCCGCGACACGGTCGCGCTGACCTATCGCAACACCCAGGCCGAGGGGATCTGGGACCCGACCCTGTCCATCGGCCGCTCGCGTGTGACGATCGGCGTCGATCAGCCCGATTTCGCGGGGATTGACCGCAGCCTCGGCCGGTCGCAGAACCGCAACGGCAAGATCGAGAACCGCTTTCACCTCAGTGACCGCGATACGGTCACGGTGGGGATCGACCGCTATTCCCGCAGCAGCACCTATTCCGACGAGGCGACGCCCGGCCTGACCGAGACGGCCAGGAATACCGGCATCTACGCCCAGGCGCGGCTGGAACCGACCGAGACGATCTCGACCTCGTTCGGGCTGCGGCAGGACTGGCAGGACTTCACCGGCGTGGACGGGACCGCGCTGGACGTGTCGGGCGCCAGCGGGAACGCCGCTGTCGCATGGCAGGCGACCGACACGCTGCGTCTGCGGGCCGGGGTCTCGACCGTCTTCGGTGGCATTGTGCTGGAAGACAATTTCATCTTTGACACGTTCAGCAGCTATGCCGGCCTGCGCGCGGCACGGTCGCGCAACGCGACGCTCGGTTTCGATTACGATGCGGGCGCGCTGCGGGTGGATGGCGAGTTGTTCGCGACCGAGGTCGACGATGCCCGCAACGTCGTGCGCGGCGTGGCGCAGAACTTCGATTTCGACAGCCGGGGCTTCAATCTCGGCGCGACCTATGACTGGCAGCAGGGCTTCCTGCGCGCCAGCTATTCCAAGAGCCGCGTCCGGGTGAACGGCGCCACGGCGAGCAGCTTCACCGCGCAGGATTACGGCACCCCGCTTGGCGGGGTCCTTGCGCTGGAGGTTCAGCACAATCCGGCAGGCAGCGCCTTCACCTTCGGCGGCAGCGTGCAGGCCGCGCAGCGCTACACGCATACCGGGGCCGAGGGCGAATTGCCGCTGCCCGGCTACGGCGTCGTGGACCTGTTCGTCGAATATGTGCCGCCGCAACAGCCCGACGTGACGATCCGGGCCGAGGTCGCGAATCTGCTGGACAAGCGCTATTCCGACCGCGCGACCTATGGCGCGGATTTCGACAGCATCTCGCCGCTGTTCGAGCCGGGCCGCACGATCAGCCTGACGGCCTCGATGCGGTTCTGACCGCAAAGGCCCGGCCCTCTGCAGGGCCGGGCCGGGCTGCCTTACAGCGTGTCGGTCAGGTTCTGGACGCTTTCCGGCAGATAGCGGAAGGTCTCGCCGTCGCGGATCACGTAGCCCAGCCCCGGAAAGGGCAGGTGATAGGCCATCACCGCCATCCCCTCATCGGCGGCACGCAGGGCCAGCGCGCTGCGGGTGGCGGCGGCGGCCTCGTGATCCATGTCGAACTGCACCCGCCAGTCGGGCCGCTGGAACGAGATCACCGGATGGTGGAACACATCCCCCGCGATCAGCAGGTTCCGCGCGCCGCCCGCGACCTCGTAGGCCAACTGGCCGGGCGTATGGCCAAAGGCCGCGCGGGCGGTGATGCCCGGCACGACCTCGTCGCCATCGGCCAGCAGGGTCGGGCTGTCGTCGAAGGGCAGGACCAGGTCGGCAACGGCCTGCGCATTGCCCGCACGCTCTCCGGCCCGGGCCTCGTCCGAGGTCCAGAAGGCCAGCTCGGCCTCGCCCACGGCAAGGCGCGCATTGGCAAAGGCGGGGGCGCCGTCCTCCATCAGGCCGCCGATATGGTCTCCGTGGCAATGGGTCAGCGCAACGAGATCGATCTGATCGGGCGCGATCCCGGCCGCACGCAGCCGCGCGGTCAGACGGCCCATGCCGTTCTCGCGCCCGCCCGCGCCGAAACCCGTGTCGATCAGCACCGTGCTGCCGCCCGTTTGGACCACGACCACGTTGAAGAAGCTGGCCGTGCGCTCACGCGGCAGGTCGTTGGCCTCCATCAGGTCGCCGACGGCCTCGGCCTCCTGATCGCTGCCAAAGGTGGGATGGGGGCCCGGGCCGGGCCGGACGCCGTCCGCGATGACGGTTACGACCGCCTCTCCGAAGCGAAAGCGCCTCCAGCCGGGTGCCAGCGGGCCGTCATCGGCGGGCATGGCCTCGGTCTGGCTGGCCTGGGCCTGCGGGGGCAGGATCACGGGCAGGGTCAACAGACCCGCCGCCCCAAGCGCACCCGAGACCAGCACGCGCCGCCGCGCGGGATAGGTCGGTCTGCTCTTGTCGTCGGTGATGGACATGGCTTCGCTCCTTGCTGATGGTCGAGGCTGCGGGCCAAGGGCCCTGCGCCAGAAACGGGGCGGCGCGCCCTTTCGGTGCGCCCGCGCCTTCACGAAGCCGCGAGCCGGGCCTTCAGTCCGGTGACAGCGCGCCTTCCAGCACGTCGAAAGGCGCCGCGACCAGGCCGCCGACCGCCGTGACGACATAGGCACCCGCGCGGCGCAGGTCGTTCACTTGCGTTCGCGGCGACGCGGCGGAGCCCAGTCCGGCATAGCGATCATGGCGCAACCCATCGGTCGCCTGCATCTCGGAAATGTCGATGACGGCGATGTTGTAGGCAGCCGCGATCCGCCCGACGCGCGGGTCGGCCACATCCATCATCCCCAGACGCACCCTCTCGCCACTGATGCGCGAGGACAGGATCAGCGCCCGGTCATCCGGCGCGACCAAGATCTTCATCGGCTGGCGCATCGGCCCGATCACGGCCATCTGGGCCGCGAAGACATCGACATCGATGTCCGGTGCCGCCAGTGTCACCGACAATTGCCCCAGCACATCCGTCCGCCCCGCCAGACGCAATTGCCGCAGCGCCTCGACCGTCAGCCATGCGCCCATGGAATGCGCCAGCACATCGATCCGTCCAAGCCGCCGGTCGCGCGCCAGATCGGTCAGCAGATCGGCCAGCGCATCGCGCGACGCCGTGACCGAATCGCGGTCGTGCAGATAGCCCTGCATCCGCGCCTCGGAGGGCCAGGCGAACAGGACCGGCGCGCCGGGCAGCACATCATCCGCCGCAAGCTGCGCGGTCCGCAGCAGGCTTTCGGGAAAGTTCATGTTGTAGCCATGCACGAACAGCCCGACATCGGTCATGTCGGGCCGCGCGGCCAACCGGTCCAGCAGCGCCGCGCGCGAAGTCAGGATGGCCTGCCGTTCGACCACAAGGGCTGGCGGCATGATCTGGCCGGAGGCGCGGCCCGGCGCGGCAGCGATGGCGAACAGCGCATGGCCCGGCACCGCGCTGCGCGCCGCGGTGAAGATGTTCGCGTCCGGCGCAAGCCTTGCTCGCGTCGTGACGGCCAGCACCTCGAACTGCGCACCGCCCGAATCGGCCCCCGGCGCTGAAGGATTCATCAGCGACCATTCGGCGCGCGGCGCACAGGCCGACAAGACCATCGCGGCAGCCAGCAATGCGGCGCGCGGCAGGCGCCGCGGCGCTTTGGGCGCAGTCAGGCGGGCAGGGGTCAGGAAAAACATGGCGCGACGATACGCAAAGCCCGCCGCCGCGCAAGACGCCCGTCGCGCGCGCGGGTCGACCTTTCCGCGCCGCCTGGTGGCCGCATTGTTCGTGTTTGGCGAACAAAGATGTCGACGCTTCGGGCCTAATGGCGGCGGGCAGGGCGGCCTATCTCAGCCTCACACAAGCCGATGACGGCTTAACGACATGAAAGGAAAGATATCATGAAGACCCTCGCTCTCGCCCTTGGCGCCCTGTCCATCGCCGGTGCGGCCCATGCGGCCAGCCCCTCGGCCGATTTCGCGCGGAACGAACGCCCCGAACCGGCCACGATCAGCACCAGCGCCCCGGCCAAGCTGGTCGAAGTGCGTGCCGACAGCGTGCTTACCGCCAAGGAACTGCGCCGTGCGGGCCTTAAGGCCGATGCGCTGATCCAGGTGACGCTGGCCGGCAACGGCACCGGCACCTGGGATCAGGGCAAGGGCGAATAACCACCCCAAGCCCGCCGGGTCCCGGCCCGCTTCGAGACCGCCGCGCCTTGAAAGGCCGGCGGTCTTTTGATGTATTCTCGCGCCAGCGGCCCGAACCCGTGCCGCGTGATCGGAGTTCCCGTTGGATATCAAGGCCCTGCGCGCCTTTGTGGCAATCGTCGAAGAAGGCAGCTTCACCGCCGCCGCGCGCCGCCTGCGCTTGTCCAAGGCGATGTGCAGCAAGCTCATCTCGGATCTCGAGGCAGATCTGGGCGCGCGCCTGCTGATGCGGACGACCCGGGCGGTCAAGCCCAATGCCGCCGGAACTGCCTTCTATGCCGAGATCGCGGACATCCTGGCGCGCCTCGACGCCGCCGCCGAGGGCGTGCGCGCCTCGACTCAGCGCCCCTCGGGGCCCCTGAAGCTGAGCGCGCCGGTCCAGTACATGCTGAACGTGTTCCAGCCGCACCTGCTGCGTTTCATGCGCGAATTCCCCGAGATCCGGCTGGAAACGGTGCTGGATGACAGCCGCTCCGACCTTGTCCGCGACGGCTTCGACGCGATCATCCGGATCGGCCCCTTGGATGACAGCGCGCTTCACGCCCGGCGCCTGCATGACGTGCCGACGCTGATGGTCGCCTCGCCCGCCTATATCCGCGAGCACGGCGCGCCCGCCCATCCCGCCGAATTGCGCGACCACGCCTGCCTGCATTATTCGAACCTGCGCGGCAGCAATACCTGGCCGCTCAGCATCAACGGCGAGGTGTCCTATCACAAGATCAACCCGATCTTTTCCAGCAACAACACCGAATTGCTGCGCCTGATGGCGCTGAACGGGCAGGGGGTCGCCCTGACGCCGCGATTCCATGTCGAGGATGATCTGCGCCAGGGCCTGCTGCTGCCCGTCATGCCGGATTACGAATTTCCGCGCGTGCCGGTGAACGTGCTCTATTCCAGCCGCAAGAATGTCAGCGCGGCACTGGCCGCCTTTCTGGATTTCATCGGCGATCTGCGACTTGATGCCGATGCCCCGCCCGACTTGCCGAAAGCGTGACCTGACAGCGTGGCCCGCCCTGTGGCATGCTGCGCGCGCAGCATGATTGCGAGAATTGACCATGCCGGATTACGCACAGCTTGCCGCCATCCGCCTGGGCTTCGGCCTGTCCCCGCGCGGGGCAGGGCCCGGCGATCCGGCCGCGATGGCCGCCTCGGCCGCGCTGGCGGCGCCCGATCCCGCGGCTTTGTCGCAGGATCAGGTCCGCGAATGGCACCAGGAGGGCCGGATCCTGTCGCGCGAGGCCCGACAGGGACAGGGCGACGACGCCACCCGTAAGCCCGACCGCCAGCACCGCCAGCGCATGCGCGGCATGTTCGAGGCTGCGCTGGCCGACCGCTTCGCCCGCGCGGTGGACGATCCCTCGGGCTTTGGCGAACGGCTGGTCTGGTTCTGGGCCAACCACTTCACCGTGGGGGGCGGTGCGCTCTATGACAACCTGATGGCGGCGGCCTTCGTCAACGACGCGATCCGTCCCCATGTCACGGGCCGCTTCGTCGACATGATGTTCGCCGCCGAGACCCACCCTGCGATGCTGCGCTATCTGGATCAGGCCCGTTCGGTCGGCCCCAATTCCGTTGCCGCGATGCGGGCCCCGGACAAGCCGATGGGCCTGAACGAGAACCTTGCGCGCGAAATGCTCGAACTGCACAGCCTTGGTGTCGGCGCGGATTACAGCCAGTCCGACATCGAGGAACTGGCGCGGCTGCTGACCGGTCTGACCTATGATCCGCGCCAGCCCGGCGTGTTCCGACCTGCCCGCGCCGAGCCGGGGGCCGAGACGGTGCTGGGCAACAGCTATGGCGGCGAACGCCCCCAGATCGGCGACATCCGCGCCGTGATCGAGGATCTGGCCGCGCATCCTGCCACGGCCCGCCATCTGGCACGCAAGCTGGCCGTGCATTTCGTCGCCGACGATCCGCCGCCCGCGCTGGTCGATCGTCTGGCCACCACCTTCGCCGATAGCGGCGGCGATCTTGCCGCGATGAACCTGGCGCTGGCCGAGGCGCCCGAACTGGAAACACATTTCCGCGCCAAGATGCGGCAACCTTTCGAGTTCCTCGTCGGCAGCCTTCGCAGCCTGGGCGTCGATGGGGCGACGCTGCGCGCTTTGCCGCCCCGGGACAGGGCCACGATCCTGCTGCAACCGCTTCAGGTGATGGGCCAGCCCTTCGCCAGACCGCCCGGCCCCGACGGCTGGCCCGAAGAGGCGCAGGCCTGGGCCAGCCCGCAGGGGCTTGCCATGCGGATCACCTGGGCTCTGAAGCAGCCGGCGCGGCTGGTCGATCCGCTGCCCGATGCGCGCGACTTCATGCACACAGCGCTTGGCGACACCCTGTCCGAGGTGCTGGCCTGGGCGATTCCCCGCGCCGAAAGCCAGCGCGAGGGGATCGCGCTGGTCCTGGCCTCGACCGATTTCAACCGGAGGTGATCCGATGCCGACCCGCCGCCTGTTCCTCAAGACCGGCCTGCTGATGGGATGCTCGGTTGCGGCGCATCCGCTTCTGTCCACGGCCACCTTCGCCGCCGCCCCGGGCGAGAACCGCCTCGTCGTCATCATCCTGCGCGGCGCAATGGACGGGCTGGACGCCTTCCAGCCCTATGGCGACCGCAACCTGCCGGGGCTGCGCCGCACGCTGTCGCTTGGCCCCGATCATGGCGCGACCGATCTCGACGGCTTCTTCGCGCTGCATCCGGGTCTCGCCGATCTGCTGCCGCTGTGGCGGGCCGGGCAGATGGGCTTCGCGCCGGCCGTCTCGACCCCATACCGCGACAAGCGCAGTCATTTCGACGGGCAGGACATGCTCGAGGCCGGAACCGGCACCGATGTCGAGGCACAGTCCCGCCGCGACGGCTGGCTGAACCGGCTGCTCCAGGCCATACCGGGACAGGATTCCGAGACCGCCTATTCGGTCGGCCTGTCACAGATGCGCATCCTTCAGGGCCCGGCCCCCACGGCCAGCTGGACGCCGCGCGCCAATATGGATCTCAGCCCTCAGGGGCAGTTGCTGCTGGAACGCATCCACCACGACGACCCGGTCTTCCGCGAGGCCAGCGCACAGGCGCTCCGCATCGTTGCGGGCCTTCCGGACGAGCTGCGCGGCGGCGATCCGGTCGACGAGCATCTGGAACTCGCCCGTTTCGCGGCCAACCGGCTGAACGGCCAGACCCGCATCGCCAGCTTCTCGCTGGCGGGCTGGGACACGCATGCGGGACAGGCCGGATCGATGCGCCGCGCCCTCGGGCGCCTCTCCGAGACGATCCTGACCCTGCGCGACGATCTCGGCCCGAACTGGGACCGCACCACCATCCTCGCCATGACCGAATTCGGACGCACCGCCCATGAAAACGGCTCGGCCGGGACCGATCACGGCACCGGAGGCGCGATGCTGGTCGCAGGCGGCGCCGTGCGCGGCGGCCGCGCTCTGGGCGAGTGGCCCGGACTGGGGCAGGGGGATCTCTATGACGGGCGCGATCTGATGCCCATGCGCGACATCCGCGCCTATGCGGCCTGGGCCATGCATGCGAAGTTCGGCATCCCCAAAACCACCTTGGAAGGGGCGATCTTCCCCGGCCTCGACATGGGTCCCGACCCGAAGCTGCTGGCCTGACCTGCCCCTTTGCCTTGGTTACCGCAACTTGTGACTGCCTCGAAAACGAGGCTAGGCGCCAAATTAATAGCCATTAACCGACCAAGCCGCGCAAGCTAATGACGGAAGCAGAGCCGCCCGGCCGAAACGGCCTTCCCTGTTCAGCCCTGATGTGCGACGTGCCCGAGCCTCAAGACCGTCAGCCCTGCCTCAGCGCGGGCAGGCCGACGCCTGCGGCCTCGAACCCGCCATCGGCGGCCAGAACCTGCCCGGTGATGTAGGAGGCACGGTCCGACAGCAGAAAGGTGATGGCTTCGGCGATCTCGGCCTCGGTGCCGTAGCGGTTCAGCGCGATGGCGTCGTGATAGGCGGCGCGGATCGCGGGGCTGTGGACGGCCAGCGCCAGCTTGGTGTCGACCGGGCCGGGGGCGACGCAATTGGCGCGGATGCCGTGCTCGCCCAGTTCCACCGCCTGCTGGCGCGTCAGGTGGATCACGGCGGCCTTGGACGTGCCATAGGCCACGCGCAGCGTCGAGGCGCGCAGCCCCGAGATCGAGGCGATGTTGACGATCGCGCCGCGCGTCTGCTTCAGATGCGGGATAACGGCCTGCGAGGTCAGGAACACGCCGTCGAGATTGGTCGCCATGATCCGGCGCCATGTGGCAAGGTCCGTCTGTTCCAGCGGGCGGAAATCGGCCACGCCGGCATTGTTCACCAGCCCGTCGATGCGGCCCGCCCATGCCGCGACGCGGGCGGTCATGGCGGCGATCTGCGCCTCGTCCGAGATGTCGCAGGGGACGGCCAGCACGCCCTGCAGCGGCAAGGCCGCTTCCTCCAGCGCCTCGGCATCCAGGTCGATCATGGCGACCTGCCAGCCCTGCGACAGCAGCAGCCGGGTGGTGGCAAGGCCGATGCCGCGCGCGGCGCCGGTGACGATGGCGGTTTTCGTGGTCATGGTCGGGGTCTTTCGCTCAGCGCAGCCACTGGACCAGCAGCAGCGACATGGAGGGGAAGGCTGCGATGATGCCCAGCCCGACCAGCGTCGCAAGCAGGAAGGGCAGCGCCCCCCGTGCCACACGCTCGATCGAGATGCGCGCCACATTCGCCGCGACATAGAGGTTGATCCCGACCGGAGGCGTGATCAGCCCGATGGCAAGGTTCACCATCACGAGGACGCCGAACCAGACAGGGTCCCAGCCAAGCGTCCGCATCACCGGCAGGACGATGGGCAGGGTGATGAACATGACCGTGATCGCATCCATGAACATGCCCGCGATCAGCAGGATCAGCATGATGACCAGCAGGATGACCCACGGATTGTCGCTGATGCCCAGCAGGCCGCTGGAATAGGTGCCGACCAGATCCTCGACCGTGATGACCCAGCCGAAGAGCGCGGCATAGGCCACGACCAGCATGACCGTGGCCGACGAGGATGCGGCATCGGCCAGCGTTTCGTAGAGGCTGCGCAGAGTCAGGCTGCGATAGACGAGGCCGCCGACCAGCAGGGCGTAGACCGTGGCGACCAGGGCCGCCTCGGTCGGCGTGAAGATGCCGGAATAGATGCCGCCAAGGATCACCACGGGCGTCATCAGCCCCCAGAAACTGTCCTTGAAGCTGTGCCAGAGCCGCGCGCCATAGGGGCGTCCGGCATAGGGTTCGGGGCTCAGCGCGGCCAGGGCGCGGTGATGGCCCCCCGGCGCGATGAAGGGCAGGACGGCGATCATGGTCAGCCCCATGAACAGTCCGGGCAGGATCGCGGCGATGAAAAGCTGCGAGATCGAGACCTCGGCGATGACGCCGTAGAGCACCAGACCGATCGAGGGCGGGATGACGATCGACAGCGCCGCCCCCGCGCAGACCAGACCGGCCGCATGGGCGCGGGAATAGCCGTCCTCCTCCATCCCCTTGATGATCATCGGGCCGATGGCCGCGACCGAGGCCGGGCCGGACCCGCTGACCGCACCCCAGAACAGGCAGACCACCGTGCCGACGACGCCCATCCCGCCGGGCAGTCCGCCGACAAGGACGCGGAAGAAGCGGATCATCCGCTCGGCGATGCCGGTGCTGCCCATCAGCGCCCCCGCCAGGATGAAGAACGGGATCGCCAGCAGCGAATAGCGCGCCACGCCTGCCGTGATCAGGTCGCCCGCCAGATCAAGGCCGAACCCGATCCGCCACATCGCGTAAAGCGACGACAGGCCGAGCGCAAAGGCGACCGGCACCCGCAGCGCCAGCAGCAGGAAGAACAGCAGCACCATCTGCGTGCCGGGGCCGGGCGCGGAGACCAGGTCAATCATGGGATGCCGCCGCCCGGAATTCGGTGATGGCGTGCTGGACGAAGCGCAGCGCGATCAGGATGAAGGCAAAGGGCACCGCCGCCTGATAATACCAGGCCGGGATGCCAAGCGCATAGGATCGCAAGCCGTTGGCATAGAGCGTCGCCAGCGACTGCCAGGCCAGCCAGGCCGACCCCAGCAGCAGCGCCACCGACAGCAGCACCGACAGGGCGACGACCGCCAGCCGCAATCCGCGCGGCAGAAGGTCGATCACCGCCGTCACGGCCAGATGCTGGCCCTGCCGGGCCGCGATGGCCGCGCCGAACACCGTCAGCAGAAGAAAGCCGTTGGTCAGCAATTCCTCGCTCGAGGCGAAGGAATAGCTGGTGCCGTAGCGGACCACGACATTGACGAAGCCCAGCAGCGTCATGCCGAGGAACAGGACCGCGCAGACCAGCTTTTCAGCCTCGCGCATGAGGAAGGCAAGCATCGCGGCCTCGCATCTGACAGGCGGTCGCGGGCCTTGGCCGCGCCGCCCGGGGTGGATGTCGCAAGGCGCGGCCCCGCGCCCTGTCGTCTGGCCTTGCGGAACGCGGCAGGCCGGGGCGCGCCGCATTCCGCAAGGACTGGGTGGGCTTCGCGTCAGTTCACCGAGGCGATGGCATCCTGGAAGGACTGCACCAGATCGCTGCCGACCCGTTCCGCCCATTGATCGAAGGCAGGCTGGGTCGCGGCACGGAAGGCGGCCAGTTCCTCTTCGGTGGGCTCATGAACCTCCATCCCGCGCTCGCGCAGGAAGTCGATGCCGGTCGCGGTGCCCTCGCGCGTGATCTGGCGCTGATAGTCCATGGCCTCGGCCGCCGTCTCGCGCAGCATCTGCTGCGTCTCGGCGTCGTAGCTGTCCCATTTCGCCTTGGAGATGCCCAGGAAGATCGGGTCGTAGGAATAATGCCAGGTGGTCAGGTATTTCTGCACCTCGAAGACCTGCTGCGGGATGATCACCGCGCCGATCGGGTTTTCCTGCCCGTCCACAACGCCCTGCTGCAGCGCGGTCATGGTCTCGGTCCACTGCATCTGCTGCGGATTCGCGCCGAGCGCGTTCATCACGTCGATATACATCGGACCGGCGACGCGCATGTTCAGCCCGCGCATGTCCTCGGGCGAGGTGATCGGGCGCACGTTGTTCGTGACTTCGCGAAAGCCGTTCTCGCCCCAGGCCAGGACCATGATGCCCTTTTCCTCGAGGATCTCGGCCAGTCGCCCCGCAGGCCCGCCCTCGGCGGTGGTCGCATCGACCTGATCGTAATTCGCATAGAGATAGGGCAGCGAGAAGACCGCCATCTCGGGGACGAGGGGCGTCACGTTGATGGCCGATGTCACCACAAGGTCAAGCGCGCCGCGCCCGACCATGTCGGCCTGACGCATCTGGTCGCCCCCCGCCAGCTGGGCGTTCGGAAAGACCCGCACCTGCATCGCGCCGCCCGAACGTTCGGCCAGAAGCTCGCCGAATTTCTCGGCGCCCTTGTGCCAGGTCGTGCCGTCGCCGGTATTGTGCGACAGGCGCAGCGTTTCGGCCGCAGCCGCGGCCAGACCGATCGTGGTCGCCAGCGCCGTGGCCAGCGCGAAGCGGCCAAGTTTCATGAAGCTCATCCTTGGATCCTCCCAGATCTGCCGCCCCTCTGCAGCATTGGTCCACATGATGGTTTCATCCGCGACCCCATTGCAAGAATATTCTTGCCATTTCGCCGCTCTTCTCATCATCTTCGGTCCGGGAGGGGCGGGATCATGTGTGCCGAGCGACAACAGGTCCACGATATGGACCATGACGGCCCAAGCGGCACGCAAAGCGTGGACCGCGCCCTGATGCTGCTGCTGACGATCGCGCGGCATAGTGCCGAGGGGATCTCGCTGTCCGGGCTGGTCACGTCCAGCGGGTTGAACAAGGCGACGGTCCGGCGGCTTGTGCTGGCGCTGATGCGCGCCGGCATGGTCGCGCAGGACGATCAAAGCCGCCTTTACCATCTGGGCGATCAGGCCCAGGTGCTGGGCCATGTCGCCGCGCAGCGGCCCGGTCTGGCGCGGCTGGCCGGGGAAAGCGTCATGCGGCTGGCGCGGGATGTGGGCGATGCGGCGCTGCTGTCGGTGCGCCGCGGCGCATCCTCGCTGTGCCTTCTGCGCGAGGACGGCGCCTTTCCGATCCGCACCCATGCGCTGGTGCCCGGCCAGTCGCATCCGCTTGGGGTGGGGGCGGGCTCTCTGGCGATGCTGGCCGCCCTGCCCGAACGCGAGCGCGCCGATGTGATGGCCGCGAACGAGGCCGTGCTGGCGCGGTCCTTCCCCCGCTACGCACCGCATCTGCCCGCGCTGGTGGCCGAGACGGCGGCGCGGGGCTACGCGCTCAATCCCGGCCTGGTCTTCGAGGATTCCTGGGGCATGGGGGTCGCGCTGCGTCATCCGGACGGCCGGCTGGCGGGCGCATTGTCGCTGGCCGCCGTCGCCAGCCGCATGCGCGAGGACAGGCGCCCCGAATTGCTGGAACGTCTGCGCGCCGAGGCCGCGCGCATCGAACGCAAGCTGGCGCAGGCCGCGCCGCGACAAGGAGGATGAGATGGGAGGCCCGATGCCAAATCCGATGCCAAATCCGATGATCGTGGGCTGGGGGCATACCGTCTTTGGCAAATCCGACCACGAGGACACCGAGGCGCTGATGGCCGCCGCCATCGGCCCGGCGCTGGACCATGCCGGGATCGGCGCGGGCGATGTCGACGGCATCTTCGTCGGCGTCTTCAACAACGGCTTTTCGCGGCAGGATTTCCAGGCGGCGCTGGTTGCGATGGGCGACGAGGCCTTCGCCCATACCCCCGCGACCCGCTACGAGAATGCCTGCGCCACGGGCTCGGCCGCGCTGTTCGGGGCGATGGATTTCATCGCCTCGGGGCGGGGGCGGATCGCGCTTGTCGTGGGCGCCGAGAAGATGACGGCGATGCCCACCGCCGAGGTGGGCGACATCCTGCTGGGCGCAAGCTACCGCCGCGAGGAAGCCGGGGTCGAGGCGGGTTTCGCGGGCCTGTTCGGGCAGATCGCAGGCAGCTATTTCCAGCGCCACGGCGATCAGTCCGAGGCGCTGGCGATGATCGCCTCCAAGAACCACGCCAACGGGATGGCCAACCCCTATGCCCATATGCGCAAGGATCTGGGCACCGCCTTCTGCAACACGATCAGCGAGAAGAACCCGCGCGTGGCGGGGCCGCTCAGGCGGTCGGACTGTTCGCTGATCTCGGACGGGGCGGCGGCGCTGGTGCTGGCGGATGCCGAGACGGCGATGGGGATGCGGCGGGCCATCGCCTTTCGCGCCCGCGCGCAGGCCAGCGACATCATGGCCCTGTCGCGCCGCGACGTGCTGGAGTTCCGCGGCGCGCGCCTTGCCTGGCGGCAGGCGCTGGAGGCGGGGGGCGTGACGCTGGACGACCTGTCGCTGGTGGAAAGCCATGACTGCTTCACCATCGCCGAGATGCTGGAATACGAGGCGATGGGCCTGGCCGAGCCGGGGCAGGGCCATCGCGTCATCCGCGAGGGGGTAACCGCGCGGGGCGGGCGGCTGCCGGTGAACCTGTCGGGGGGCCTCAAGTCCAAGGGTCATCCCATCGGCGCAACGGGGGTTTCGATGCATGTCATGGCCGCGATGCAGCTGGCCGGCGAGGCGGGCGAGATGCAGCTGCCCGGCGCCACGATGGCGGGGGTGTTCAACATGGGCGGGGCTGCGGTCGCCAACTACGTCTCGATCCTGGAGCGGGCGCGATGATGCCTGTCTCGACGCGGGTGATGAACCTCTGCCATTTCCTGACGCAGAACGCGCGCAGGTTCCCGGACCGCCCCGGCTTCATCCGGGGCGAGGCGCGGACCTCCTGGGCCGGGATGCAGGCCCGCGCCGGGGCCTTCGCACAGGCGCTGGTCGCGGATTACGGGCTGTGCAAGGGTGACCGGCTGCTGGTGCAGTCCGCCAACTGCCTCGAGATGTTCGAGGCGATGTTCGCCTGCTGGCGGGTCGGGGCGGTCTGGGTGCCCGCGAACTTTCGCGGCGCGCCGGATGATCTGGCCTATCTGGCGGCCTCGTCGGGGGCGAGGCTGCTGCTCTGCGGGGCCGAGTTCGCGGACCACGCCGCATCCTGCGCCGGAACGGTCGAGGGGATCATCTCGATCGGCGCCAGCAGCTTCGGCACCGATTACGACACGCTGATCGCCCGCCACGCGGGCGCCATGCCCCCCGAGGCCGAGGTCGGGCGCGATGATCCCTGCTGGTTCTTCTTCACCTCGGGCACGACGGGGCGCCCCAAGGCGGCGGTGCTGACGCATGGGCAGATGGCCTTTGTCGTCACGAACCATCTTTGCGACCTGATGCCCGGCACGACCGAGGACGATGCCTCGCTGGTGGTGGCGCCGCTCTCGCACGGGGCGGGCATCCACCAGCTGGCGCAGGTCGCGCGCGGCGTGCCGACGATCCTGCCGGCGGGCGAGCGCTTCGATCCGGCCGAGATCTGGGCGCTGGTCGAGGCGCATCGCGTCACCAACATGTTCACCGTGCCAACCATCGTGAAGCTGCTGGTCGAGCATCAGGCGGTGGACCGCTTCGACCATGCCAGCCTGCGCCACGTCATCTATGCGGGCGCGCCGATGTATCGGGCCGATCAGGTCCGCGCGCTGGACAAGCTGGGACCGGTGCTGGTCCAGTATTTCGGTCTGGGCGAGGTGACGGGCAACATCACGGTCCTGCCGCCCGCGCTGCATTCGGCGGACGATGCCGCCATGCGGATCGGCACCTGCGGCTTTGCCCGCACCGGGATGCAGGTCCAGATCCAGGATGCCGAAGGGCGCGAATTGCCGCCGGGCGAAACCGGCGAGATCGCGGTGATCGGTCCGGCGGTCTTTGCGGGCTATCACGACAACCCGGACGCGAACGGCAAGTCCTTTCGCAACGGCTGGTTCCTGACGGGCGATCTGGGGCATCTGGATGCCGAGGGGTTCCTGTATCTGACCGGCCGGGCCTCGGACATGTATATTTCGGGCGGCTCGAACATCTATCCGCGCGAGATCGAGGAGAAGCTGCTGACCCATCCCGACCTGGCCGAGGTTCTGGTGCTGGGCGCGCCCGATCCGGTCTGGGGCGAAACCGGGCTGGCCGTCTGCGTGCCGCGCAAGGGCGCGCAGCCGGACCCGCAGGCGGTGCTGGCCTGGCTGGAGGGCCGGATCGCCCGCTACAAGCTGCCGCGCCGGGTCGTGCTGTGGGAGGCGCTGCCGAAATCGGCCTATGGCAAGATCACCCGCAAGATGGTGCGCGAGGAACTGATCGCCCGGGGCGAGTGGCCCGCCGCATGACCCTGCGGCGCCTGACCCATCCCGGGCCGGTCGCCGGACCCCGGATCGAGACCGTGCCCTGCCGGGTCGAAGCCCTGCGCCTGCGCCTGCGGGCGGGCCTGCCGCTGAACCGGGCTGTGGCCCAAGCCCTGGCCGAGGCGGGTTTCGCCGCCGGTTATCTGCGGCTGGAGGGCGTCGCGCTTGCGCCTCTGGTCTGGGTCGTCCCGGCCCCCGCGCCGGGCGATGGCCGCGTGGCCTGGTTCAGCGCGCCGCACCGGATGAAGGCCGGGCGCATCACTCTGGGCGGCATCCATCTGGGCCGCGACGGGACCGCGCCCTTCGGCCATTGCCATGGCCTCTGGACAGGCGGGGACGGCCAGACGGGCATCGGGCATCTTCAGGGCGAGGACAGCATCCTTGCCGCCGATGCGGTCGTGTCGGGCTGGGGGATCGCGGGCGCGCTGCTGGAACGGCGCGATGATCCCGAAACGGGCTTTGCGCTTTTCGCGCCCGTGGCGCTGGACCTGTCCGCGCCGAACGCGGCCCTTTGCCGGGTCAGGCCGAACGAGGATCTGGTGACGGCTCTGGCAGGGCTTGACCTTGGCCCGGCCCGCATCGAGGGGCTGGGCAGCCTTGTCGGCGGCCGGTTCGAGGACGGGCCGCCGGTCGATGGCGACGCCGCGGAATTCGTGATCGACAGCGGCGCGGTCGCGGCAGGGGCGGTGCGTCTGGACATCGTGGCGACGGGCATGGACGGCGCCCTGCGCCGGGGCCGCCTGAGCGCCGGGCGCAACGCGGTCTGCGTCACGGCCGAGCTGCTGGTGCTGCCGGGGTGATGACGGCGCTCTCCGGCCGCCGCGGGCAGGGCCGGGCGCAATCCGCCAATCCTTTGGCGTGATCCGCCAAGAGCCGGCCTGCCCCGCGCGCTAACCTGTTGCGGATGGCGCGCAGCAGGGCGGAGGAGCCCAGCCCGCGCCTGCAGCGGGAGGAAACGACATGGCTTTCGACATCACCATCAACGGGGCGCCCCATCCTGTGCGCGCCAGCTTCGCCGTCCACGACCCCGCCACCGGCGGGATCGCGGGCGATGCGCCGAATGCGGATCTGGCCGATCTGGACCGCGCGGTCGCCGCCGCCAGGGAAGCCTTTCCGGGCTGGGCGCGGACCCCGGATGCCGACCGGCAGCAGGCCTGCCGCGCGATCGCGCGCGCCCTGGGCGACCATGCCGAGGAACTGGCGCAGATCCTGACACGCGAGCAGGGCAAGCCGCTGAACGGGCTGGGCTCGCGTTGGGAACTGGGCGGCGCGCAGGCCTGGGCCGCTGCCACGGCAGAACTCCCTCTGGCGCCCAAGGTCATTCAGGACGACGCTTCGGGCCGGGTGGTCCTGTACCGCAAGCCGCTTGGCGTCGTCGGCTCGATCACGCCGTGGAACTTTCCGGTGATGATCGCGGTCTGGCACATCCTGCCCGCCCTGCGCAGCGGCAATACCGTGGTCATCAAGCCCTCGCCGCTGACGCCGCTGGCGACGCTGCGGCTGGTTCAGCTGATGAACGGCCTGCTGCCGCCGGGCGTGGTCAACATCGTGACCGGCGACGACCGCGACGTCAATCTGGGCGCGGCGATGGCCGCCCATCCCGATATCCGCAAGATCGTGTTCACCGGCTCTTGCGCGACGGGCCAGAAGGTGATGCAGGCCGCCGCCCCCACGATGAAGCGCCTGACGCTGGAGATGGGCGGCAACGATGCGGGCATCGTGCTGCCCGATGCCGACCCCGCCGCCATTGCCGAGGGCCTGTTCTGGGGCGCCTTCATCAACAACGGCCAGACCTGCGCCGCGATGAAGCGTCTCTATGTCCATGACAGCATCCACGACGCGGTCTGCGACGCGCTGGTGGCCTTTGCGCGGCAGATCCCGGTGGGGCCGGGGCTGGACGAAGGCTCGATCCTCGGGCCGGTGCAGAACCGGATGCAGTTCGACAAGCTGTCGCATCTGGTCGCCGACGCGGCCGCCAAGGGTCGCGTGCTTCTGGGCGGCGCACCCGGCGAGGGGCTGTTCTTCCCGCCGACGATCATCGCGGGCCTGCAGAACGGCGATCCCCTGGTCGATCAGGAACAGTTCGGTCCCGCCCTGCCGGTGATCCGCTATCACGACCTTGACGAGGCGATCCGCGCCGCCAATGACAGCCCGAACGGGCTGGGCGGCTCGATCTGGACGGGCGATCCCGAAGCCGCGCGGGCGCTGGCGCTGCGCCTGGAATGCGGCTCGGTCTGGATCAACGCGCATGGCGCGATCCGCCCGGACGTGCCTTTTGGCGGGGTCAAGCAATCGGGTCTGGGCGTCGAGTTCGGCGAGGAGGGACTGGCCGAATATACGGACCTGCAGGCGGTCTTCGGGTAAGGGGGCGGATCACATGGCCGAGACGGGTTTCTGCACGGTCGAGCGGACCTTCTGGCATCGACCGGGGTTCAGGCGCTGTTCATCCCGATCGGAGGCTGGGTGCAGCCCCCCCGCCGGCTCATACGGCGCCCACACCTTGCTTTCGGGAGATGGCTTCTCAATCTGGTGAATGCGTCGTGGGCTTTCCCGACTCGACCCCGGTCACGATGGACGAGATGCTTCTTGTCCATCCGCACGACTACCTGAAGCCCTTCCACGAGGTCAGCAATTCCGGCGGCGGCGATCTGGGTCAGCTGGCGCCCATCGGCCGGGGCGGGTTCGAGATCGCGCGGATTTCTGCAGGTTTGACCTGATCGGCCATCGATCAGGTGCTGGGCGGCCGGCTGAACAGCGCCTATAGCGGTTTCAACGATCAGCGCACCGGAAAAGCCAAGGACTGCAAGCTCAACATCCTGATGCCTGCGATAAGCAGCCATAACCTGTGTTTCATGTTGCGCAGCGAGTTGCGCGCTCAACGCTGACCGGGCCGAGCTGAAGAACATAGCCAGCGGCCTTTACGCCAGCTTGGCCATCTGATGCCAGCGCTGTTGGAAAGCAATACTGGCGGACGGTTTGTTACATAATCTCGACTATTGAAAGATACTGCCTTCCTGTGGAGGCGGCGCTTGAGCCTTGCGATTGACATAGAACGCCGTGCCTGATGGCCTTGCCGTATTGTGACCTCTAACCCCAAACGCAGTGCGTTATGCCGGTATCGACTCCTCTCCAAGGCAACGTCATGGCCCCAGTCGACGTGCGACGCTTCGGCCTTCGGCAGGCTGGCGTCGAGAGCGCAGCACTGTGTAGTCGCTGACCTCGTCAGTTCACGCGCCGAGGCTGAGTTAAATGTATGCCAAAGGATGCCCTAGGCATCCGCCGCCCGGCGATCGCGGGAAGGGCACCGGCGCCAGCGGCGGATGTGTCAGTGCCCCGCCCCGCCGATCAGCGCAGGCCCTCCAGAACCGCGGCGGTTTCCGGCAGGACCGACAGGCTCGCCTCCAGCCGCTCGCGCCAGCGCGGGCCGCGGGCGCGGGCATCCTCCAGCGCGTCATGCAGATCGTCGGGACGGTCCTGCGCGAGGATCGCCACAAGATGCGCGGCCTGTGCGCGGTCCTTGCGGGCTTTCGCCCGGTCCGGGCCGTCGCGGCGGCGGCTGGCCACGATCAGCTTGTGGATCGCGAAACGCTCGGGCCGGGGGATCTGCACCAAGATGCCCGACCGATAGAGCGCCAGCGCCGGAATCGGGTCGGCGATCAGGTAGTTCAGATAGTTCAGCCCCTGCGCGCTGACGCCGAGGGCGGGCAGCGGCTTGACCTCTTCTGCGCCAAAGGCGGGGGTCAGGAACTCGACCATCGCCTCGCCTCGGGTCTGGCGCCATTTCCAGACCTGCCGGTCATGCACGCCCGGCACGGGGTCGAATTTTAGCGATTGCAGGATCTCGCCGGGATTCTCCTCGACGGTGTCGCCCAGGGCGACGGACAGGCGCTCGAAGCTGGCAAAGTCGATATCGCCGGTCTGCGCCAGCTCATCGCTGTCGAACCGCACGCCCAGCTCGCCCTGATAGAGCGCATAGGCCGCCGTGCCGACCAGCGTGCCGCCCAGCCGAAAGACCCCCGCCCGCGCAAAGGCCAGAAGCAGTGAGCCCGTATCGCGGTCGGTCGCCACGAAACCCTCGGCCCGCAGGACGCGCGCCAGACGGGCCATGGTCTCGCGGCGCGCCTCGGCCTCGGCCTTCAGCGCGGCGGCGCGGGCCAGCCGGGCGCGCAATTCGGGCGTGCCCTCGCCCAGATAGCGGCTTTTCATCTCGGTCCCGATGCGGAACTTGTCGTAAAGATAGACCCGCCCGCCGCGCGTGCGCTCTTCCACGCTGCCGATCAGGCCCGAGGCGCTTTCGTCAAGATGCAGCCGCAGCAGGTCCTGATAGGCGACCTGCGCCGCGCGGGAATGCGATGTGATTTTCATGACCCCTCCGCACCGGCATGTGCATCAAATAACAATTTGCTGCACATCGGGCAAGTGTGCAGCGAATTATTCCCTGATGCACATGCGACGCGGCGCCTAGATTGGGGCGTCGGTTCGCGGCGACCAGTCGATCCATGCGCCGTGGAAATCCGCGCGGCCCAGCAGCATCCGGACGGGGGCGCCGCCGCGCCACAGCGTCGCGGTCAGGCCCGCGCCGGGGGCATCGTGATCGGCCTCCAGCGCCAGATGCAGGATCGGCGCGTCGGCGCGGGCCAGGGCGCCCGCCTGGGACAGGCTGGCCGCGATCCGGGCCTGCGTCGCCGCCGGAAAATACTGCGCCGCGATGGTGGTGTAGACCACATGCAGCATCCCGGGCCTTGCGGCGGCAAGCCGCGCCTCCAGCCAGGGGGCGGCGTCGCCCGCATCCGGGGGCGCGGCGACCAGCGTCATGGCGGCGCGCGTGCGGGCCAGACGCTCGGGCTGGTCGGGCCACAGATAGGCCTGAAGCCGCAGCGCATCCACAAGGTCCGAGACATCCAGCGGAGACAGGTCCACCCCGCGCCGATCCGCCACCCTCACGGGGCTTGGATCGGGTCGCGCGGCGCCGCGCCAATCCGGTTGCAGCGTCACGACCGCATCCGCCGGCCCGTGACGCACATCCTCCAGCATGACCGCGAAACGGCCCAGTTCCAGGTTCAGCCCCGCGCTTGCGCCCAGTTCCGACAGAACGACCGGCCGAGGCCCGACCTGCCCAAGGGCCCACCAGATCCCCGCGATGACGGCCGCCGCCCGCCTGACCTCGTTCGTCTGCGGCGCGCGTTCCAGCCATGCGAGGATGCGTGCCTCGTGATGCCGCAGCGCGCCGTCCACCGCCTGCCACAGCGCGTCATCTGTCGCCTCGGCCGGGGGATAGACGGCTGCCAGAGACGGCGCGCTGCCGTCAAGGACCAGCCCGTGCAGCGCGCCGGCAAGCCGAAGCGGCAGCGAATCCCCGGTCGGCCCCGGCACGCCGGGCCATGACAGGCAGCGCGCGCCGACCGCCGTTCCGGGGTCGAGCCTCTGCCCGACCAGCGGCATCAGCCGGGCCATGAAGGGCGAACCCAGCCTGTCGCAGGCCCGGCCCTGTTCCCGAAAGGCCTCGCGGATGTGGTGGCTCATCTCTGCATCCCCCGTTCCCGGTGCAGCCCGATCCTGGGCCTGATCGCGCAGGATGACAATCCGCAGGGCCGAACCCGCTTGCGCGGCGTGCAAATGTTATACTATTACGCTCTTGCCTGCGTGGCGCGGCCCTTCCCTGCCGCCGCCCGAGCCGACATCAACGCAAGGAGAGACACGATGATCAGAACCCTGACCGGAGCCGGCATGCTGGCCCTGATGCTGGCCCATGTTCCGGCAGGTGCTGCGCTGGCCCATGGCAGCGGCGACCATGCCCATGACCACGACCACGACCATGGCGACGTGACGCTGTTCCGCCTGTTCGTGGGGGATCACGCCGAGGGCCGCGTCACCGTCATCGACCTGGGCGAGCCCGAGAACCGCTGGAGCTTCGAGGTCACTGGCCAGCCCAAGCTGTTCCCGGTCGCGGGCGGCACGGTGGTCGCGGCGGTGCAATCGGATGACGATGCGGTGCATTTCCTCGCAAGCGGCATCTCGTTTCAGGATCACGGCGATCATGCCGACATCTCGATCAGCGATCCCGCGGCCGTCGAGGCCAGCCTGACCGGCCCGCGCCCCTTCCACCTGGTGGATCATGACGGCAAGATCGTCATCAATTACGACCGCGGCGGCTATGCCGAGGTTCTGGACGGCGCCGCCCTGGCGCGGGGCGAGGTCGCGCCGCGGCGCTTTGCGCAGGCGCGCGCGCATCACGGCTTCGTCGCGCCCCTGGGCGGAAGCTGGCTGTCCACCGTCGCCTCGGACGAAGAGGTGCCCGCCGATGCCTCGGTCCCCCGGCTGGGGCTGCAGGCCTTCGACGCCGAGGGCAATGCGACCGGCGAACTGGCCACCTGCACCGCGATCCATGGCGAGGCATTCTCGGGCGCCTATCTGGCCGCGGGATGCCGCGAGGGTGTGCTGACGGCCACCGCCGGCCCCGACGGGCCGCAATTCCGCATGCTGGATTACCCGGCCGATCTGCCGCAGGACGTGACGACGGGGACGATCCTCGGCTCGAACGCGATCCAGATGTTCCTGGGCAATCACGGCCCCGACGGGGTGGTGGTGATCGACCCGGTGGACGAGCCGCATTTCACGCGCATCGCCCTGCCCTTCCGGCGGGTCGATTTCGCGCTGGACCCGGCCCGGCCCGCCCATGCCTTCGTGCTGACCGAGGATGGCAGCCTGCACCGGATCAACATGCTGTCGGCCGAGATCGAGCAATCGTCCCGCGTGACCGAGCCCTATTCGATGGACGGCCACTGGAGCGATCCGCGCCCGCGCATCGCCCTGGCTGGGGATGAGGTCGTGATCACCGATCCGAATGCGGGTCTGGTGCGCCGCATCGCCACGGCGGACCTGTCCGATCGCGGCACGATCGAGGTCGAGGGCATGCCCTACAACATCGCGGTCGTCGGCGGCAGCGGCGTCGTGCACTGACACGGGCGCGCCCGGCCCCAGGGTCGGGCGCCCCCTTTGCGCCGGGCGTTCAGGCCGCTGCCATTCCGCTCAGGCGCAGGACGAGCCCGGCCACTGCGCAGGCGGCCAGAACCGTGACCGGGGACAGGCGAAAACGCAGCACCGCGACCAGCGCGGCAAGGGTCAGCAGTGCCGCCCAGGGGTCAAGCGTCGACCAGACCGGTACCTCCAGCGCAAGCCCGCCGACCGGGCGCAGCGTGCCGAACAGCACATGCAGCCCGAACCACAGCGCCAGGTTCAGGATCACCCCCACCACCGCCGCCGTGATCGCGGTCAGGGCCGACGCGACAATCCGGTTGTCGCGCAGCCTTTCGATGAAGGGCGCGCCGAGGAAGATCCACAGAAAGCACGGCACGAACGTCACCCAGGTCGTCAGCAGCCCGCCAAGCGTGCCCGCCAGCAGCGGCGGCAGACCGCCCGCATCGCGCAGCGCGGCCATGAAGCCCACGAATTGCGTCACCATGATCAGCGGGCCAGGCGTCGTCTCGGCCATACCCAGCCCGTCCAGCATCTCGCCCGGGGCGAGCCAGCCGAAATTCTGCACCGCCTCCTGCGCGACATAGGCGAGGACGGCATAGGCGCCGCCGAAGGTCACCACCGCCATCACGCTGAAGAAGCCTGCGATCTGCGAAAAGACGTTCTGCGGGCCCAGCACCAGCAGCAGCGCGCCGACCGGCACCAGCCAAAGCGCCAGCACGACCGCCGACAGGCGCAGCGCCCAGGGCAGGTTCACGCGGGCATGATCGGGTGTCTCCTCGCCCAGCAGCGTGTCGGCATCCGCGACCTGCCTGTCGCCGACCTTGCCGTGACCGCCGCCGCCCCGGAAGGCGGGCAGGTCCGCCCGCGCCCCGACAAAGCCGATCAGGCCCGCCGTCAGGATGATGATCGGAAAGGGCACGCCGAAGACGAAGATCGCCACGAACGAGGCCGCCGCGATCCCCAGCATCGCGCCGTTCCGCAGCGCCCGGCTGCCGATGCGGATCACCGCCTGCACCACGATGGCCAGCACGGCGGCCTTGAGCCCGAAGAACAGCGCCTCGACCGGCCCGGCATCGCCCCAGATCGCATAAATCCAGGACAGCGCCATGATCGACACGACGCCGGGCAGCACGAAAAGCAGCCCCGCGATGACGCCGCCGATCGTGCGGTGCATCAGCCAGCCGATATAGACGGCCAGCTGCATCGCCTCGGGCCCGGGCAGCAGCATGCAGTAGTTCAGCGCGTGCAGGAACCGCTTTTCGCCCAGCCAGCGGTTTTCCTCGACCAGGATGCGGTGCATCAGCGCGATCTGGCCGGCCGGCCCGCCAAAGCTGAGCAGGCCGATCCGCGCCCAGACGCGCGTCGCCTCGGCCAGGGTGGGATAGGGGCGGTCGTTCATTCGGTCGTCCTCGGGCTATTCCCACGACCCAGGCGTAAAAGACGCGCCCGGGCGTTGCAAGATCCCACGGCGGACTGGATCGCCGCCCGGTTGCGCCGCCCGCCCGCCACTTCATCACACGGTAGAACAGCATTCCCCCCGGCACAGGGTCTTTGGAACAAAAATACACGACAAACATTGTAGTATTATCGTAGATAAGGGAGGCCATCATGATTCGCTCGCTCAGCCCATCGCCCGCAACCCTGATCGTTCCGGGCCTCGACGGATCGCCCGCGCCGCATTGGCAGAATTGGTGGGCGCGGACCGATCCCTCGGCCATCCTGCTGGAAATGGGCGATCCGGCCCGACCTGTCCGCGAATTGTGGCAGGCGATGCTGGCCACGAAGGTGCTGCGCCATCCGGGCTGCGTGCTGGTCGGCCATTCGCTCGGGGCGGTGACGATCGCGCATCTTCTGACGCGCTGGCCCGACCTGCCGGTGCGCGCCGCGCTGCTGGTGGCGCCCGCCGATCCGGTCGTCTCGCCGCGCACCCGGCCGTTTGGCGACCTGCCCCGCGGGCGTTTCGACGTGCCCACGACGGTGGTCGCCAGCCGCAACGATCCCTGGATGGGGTTCGACCAGGCGCGCAGCCTTGCGGCGGGCTGGGGGGCCGATCTCTACGATCTGGGCCATGCCGGCCACATCAATGCTGACGCGGGCTTCGGCCCCTGGCCGCGCGGCAAGGAGCTGCGCGACGACCTGATCGCGCGCACCTGCCCGCCCTCGCGCACGATGCGCCTGCGCCGCGCGACCCATATCGCCTGATCCCGGCTGCCAGAAAGGAGCCAGCCATGTTCGATCCCACCACCGAGGCCCATCTGCGCCTGCTTGAACGCCGCCGCCGCGAGGCCCGGCCCGACCCGCTCGTCCCCGTGGCGATCGTCGTGAACCTTCTGCTCTGGGCGGGGGTCCTCATCGCCGCCCTCTAGAGCCCAACCTTCCAGCCCCCGGAGGATCCCGTGAAGATCGACGTTCTGGCCGACCCCTTTGCCCCGCAACCGGGCCACCTGCCCCATATCGTCATCGTCGGAGGCGGGGCCAGCGGCGTGCTGCTGGCCGCGCATCTGCTGCGCGACCCCCGGACACCCCTGCGCGTGACCGTGATCGAGGGGCGCCACATGCTGGGCTGCGGCGTGGCCTATTCCACCACCGATCCGCGCCACCTGCTGAACACCCGCGTGGCGAACATGAGCGCCTTTCCCGACGATCCCGACCATTTCCGCCGCTGGCTGGCCGGACGGGGCGTGGCGGCGACGGGCGAGTGTTTCGTCAGCCGGGCGACCTATGGCGCCTATATGACGGACCTGCTGGCGCCTCTGTCGGCCGATGGCCGGCTGCGATGTCTTCGGGCGACCTGCATCCGCCTGACCAGCCTGCGCGCGGGCGTTGCGGCGCATCTTGACGACGGGCAGGTGATCCCGGCCTCGGCGGCGGTGCTGGCCACCGGCCACGCTTTGCCCGAACCCGATCCCGACGGGCTGGTCCACGGCGCCTGGCAATCCGCCCCGCCGCCGCCCGCAGGCGGGCGCGTCGTCATCGTCGGCTCGGGTCTGTCGATGGTCGATCAGGCCATCAGCCTGCTGGAAAGCGGCCATCGCGGCGAGATCGTCGCCATCTCGCGGCGCGCCCTGTTGCCCCGCATCCACGGCCCCGCCACGCCCCTGCCCGTCAGCCGCGCCGAGGTTCCCCTGGGCGCCCCGGTCAGCTTCATCCTGTCATGGCTGCGCGAGCTCGCCGCCCGGTCCGAGGCGCAGGGCGGCACATGGCGCGACGCCGTGGACGGGGTGCGCCCGCATCTGGCCGCCTTGTGGCGCGCCATGCCGGTGCCCGACCGCGCCCGCTTCCTGCGCCACGCCGCCCCCTGGTGGGAGGTGCATCGCCACCGCCTGCCTCCCGAAAGCGCCGCGCCGATCAACCTTGCGCTGCGGACGGGCCGGATGCGCCAGCTTGCCGGCAGCTTCATCGGCGCCAACCGCGAGGGGGCGGTGCTTCACGCCCTGTGGCGTCCGCGCGGCACTGCCCGGACCCTGTCGCTGGTCACGTCGCGCATCATCGATTGCCGCGGCATCCGGCGCGACCCGGAAATCCACGCCACGCCCTTGGTCGCCGACCTGCTGACCAGCGGCCGCGCGCGGATCGACCCCTTGCGGCTGGGGCTGGACGTGGCCCCCGATTGCGCGCTGATCGACGCTTCGGGGCGGCCGAATCCCCGGATCCGCGCCATCGGCCCCGCCTCGCGCGCGGCCTTCTGGGAGATCACCGCCATCCCCGACATCCGCCAGCAGGCGCAGGGCCTGGCCGACGAGCTGACCCGCCTGCACGTCCCCGGATAGCCCGCGCCGGTCAGGCCGCGCTGCCCGAGAACCCTTCAAGGACCGCGTCGATGGTCGGCAGCAGGGCCGTCCGCCCGACGGGGACCGCGACGGCCTGACTGATGCTGGCGAACAGGTCGGCCAGCACGCGGCTGCCGGGGATCGCGGCGCCGGCCAGCGTGTCCCTGATGCCGGCAAGGGCATCGCCCTGCCCCTCCAGAAAGCGCCGCGTCGCTTCGGCGGGCGATTCCGCGACGATCAGCCGTGCCTCGGGGACGTTCGCCGCCAGCCAGGCGTGATAGGCCGCGCCCCGCGCGCTGACGATCCGGTGCCCGCCCGCCACGATCCCGGCGCAAGAGGTCGCGGGCAGATCGTCGCGGATCAGGAACGTCGCCTCGACCCGGTGATAGGGCCTGCTGAAGGCCAGCCGGTCGGCGCGCGACGGGTCGATTGCCAGAAAGGCGATGTCCCAGCCCTCGGGCGCGGCCTCGACCACGGCGCGGGCGCTTGGGTGATCCACGAAACGCAGCGGCAGACCCGCCGCGGCGGCGATGCGGCGGGCGATGTCCGGCGCAAGGCCCGTATAGGCCTCGCCCGTCTTCTGCACGAGCGCCGTGTTGTTCAGGTTCACCGCCGCGCGCAGCGCCCCGGCATCCGTCACGCCCATTCCCCGCGGCGCGCGAGCGCGGCGCGGCGCAAAAGGCCGCTATCCACGTCGACGGCGATGAAGATGGCGCCCGCGGCCTTGGCCTCCTGCAGGAAGGCCTGATCCAGCGACAGGATGCCGGCCGGGATGCCCCGCGCGGCGAGCCGCCGGATGCCGTCCAAAATGGCCTCCTTCACCTCGGGATGCGAGGGCTTGCCGGGATGGCCGAGGCTGGCGGCCAGATCCGCCGGGCCGAAGAAGATGCCGTCCACGCCCGGGGTTGAGGCGATCTCGTCCAGATTGTCCAGCGCTTCGCGCGTCTCGACCTGCAAGAGCAGGCAGATCTCGTCACTGGCACGCTCGGCGTAGTTCGCGACCGCCCCGTAGCGCGTGGCGCGGGTGATGCCCGCGACGCCGCGCGTGCCCTTGGGCGGATAGGTCACGGCCGAGACGGCGGCGCGCGCTTCGCCTGCGTTCTGGATATAGGGGATCAGCAGCGTCTGCGCGCCGGCATCCAGCAGCTTCTTGATCTCGACCGCGTTGTTCCAGCCGGGCCGCACCACCGCCGAGACCGGATAGGGCGCCACCGCGCGCAGAAGCGAGACGACCTCGGGCGCGCCAAAGGGCGAATGCTCGGTGTCGAACATCATCCATTCGTAGCCGCATCCGGCCAGAAGCTCGGCCACCGACGGATCGGCAAGGGAACTCCAGATCCCGATCTGGACGCGGCCCTCGCGCAGGGCGGCCTTGAAGCTGTTCTTGGGCAGGTCCATCAGGGTTGCTCCGGTCGGGGGTTCTGGGGAGGGCATCAGTCGAAGGCGACGCCGATGGCGCCGAGCGGGCCGAAATCGGCGAAGATCACGTCGCCGGACGAGATATCGACCGGCCGCGTGAAGGACCCGCCCAGCACGATGTCGCCCTTCTTCAGCCCGCCGCCCAAGGGCGCGAGCTTGTTCACCAGCCAGGCCAGCCCCGCCGCCGGGTGGCCCATCACCGCGGCCGAGACGCCGCTTTCCTCGATCACGCCGTTCTGCGACAGCGTCGCGCCGACCCACCGCAGGTCGACGTCGAAGGGCCGCACCGTCCGCCCGCCCAGCACGATGGCGCCGAAGGCCGCGTTGTCGGCGATCGTGTCCACGATCTGGCGCGGCACCTCGGTGCGGTAATCGATGATCTCCAGCGCGGGCTGGACGAACTCGGTCGCGCGCAGGACGTCATGGACCTGGCAGCCCGCGCCCGACAGGTCCTCGCCCATGATGAAGGCCAGCTCGACCTCGAGCCGGGGCTTGATGAAGGTGCCGGCCTTGATCCGCGCGCCGTCATGGAAGAGCGCGTCGTCAAGGATGACCCCGTAATCCGGCTCGGTGATCTTCGAGGCCTGCTGCATCGCGCGGCTGGTCAAGCCGATCTTGCGGCCGACGATCCGGGCGCCCGCTGCAACGCGCGCCTCGGCCCATCGGCGCTGGACGTCATAGGCGTCCTCCAGCGTCATGGCGGGCCAGGTCTTCGAGGGCTGGGGGCAGACCTGGCGCGTCCGCTCGGCCTGAAGGATGGCGTCTGCGGCCGCCTGTCGTTCCGTCTCGCTCAGCATGGGGGTCTCACTTGATGGGGGGGATGGGCAGGCGCGACTCGCCCGGCTCCAGCGTCAGCCTGTGCGTCAGGCTGAACCATTCGCCGATGTCGCCATCCGTGGGATGCGGTTCGGTGTGCTTCTCCAGCGTGCCGATCAGGGCCTTGGTCACGCCGAACTGGACGTCCGAGGTCCGGTAATCCGTCTCGTCCACATAGGTCTGGTTGATCAGCGTCTTGAATCCCGGCTTGTGGGCCAGGACATGGACATGGGCGGGCCGGTAGGGGTGACGCTCCTGCGCCTTCAGCAGCGTGCCGACCGTCGTGTCCGTGGGGATGGGATAGCCGATCGGTTTGACCGAGGTGAAGCGCACCACGCCATCGGGACCGGTCAGGAACTTGCCGCGCAGGTTGTAATCTGCCTGGCTCTCATCCTGGTTCTCGTAGAGTCCCACGGGCGAGGCGTGCCAGATATCGACCTCCAGCCCCTCGATGGGCGCGCCCTGCTGATCCACGAAGGTAAAGCAGCCGTAAAGCCGCGGCCCCGGCGTGGGCGAGCGCAGGATCGAACCGCCATTCTCGGTCAGCGGGTGGTTCATGCGCCAGAACGGGCCCAGCAGCGATTGCGTCGTCTCGGTCGCGCCGTGATCGCCGTTGTTCAGCAGGCAGACCAGCGTCGAGACGCCGAGCGAGCCGGACATCAGCACGAATTCGTTGTGCCTGTCGTTCGTCTGCTGGCCCATCGTGTTCAGGATGCGGGTCGCCTGCTGGAACTCGGATTCCGTCAGCCGCACCTCGCGCACAAAGGCGTGCAGATGGGTGACGAGACTGGTCATGATCTCGCGCAGGCGCGGATCGGTGGTCTGCGCCATCACCTTCAGCACGGCGGGGGTGACGGCGGCCTCGTCGGCGATGATCGTCATGCGGGCGCTCCCTTGGCGGCGATCTGGCAGATGCGGCGGATGGCGGCGGCGTAGCCTTCAAGGCCAAGGCCCGCGATCACGCCATCGGCGCGGTGCGAGACATAGGAATGGTGGCGGAAGGCCTCGCGCTTGTGGACCTGGCTGATATGGACCTCGATCACCGGGGGATCATAGGTGTTCAGCGCGTCGAGGATCGCGATCGAGGTATGCGTGAAGGCGCCCGGGTTGATGACGATGCCCACGGCCGTGCCGCGCGCCTCGTGGATCCAGTCGATGATCTGCCCCTCGTGGTTCGACTGCAGCATGCGGACGGTGAAGCCCTCGGCGCAGGCGGCCTCGCACAGGCGGGCGACGTCCTCAAGCGTCTCGTAGCCATAGGTCTCGGGCTGGCGCTGGCCCAGCAGGTTCAGGTTCGGCCCGTTCAGGACGAGGATCGTGTTCATGCCGGCATCCTTTCCAGCAGCGCGGTGGTCGCCCGGTGGATCGCGCGGGCACGCTCCAGCGGCGGGCGCGGATCGTCCGAGGGCAGCTCGACCGACAGGACCGTCTGCGGCGGCAGAGCGGCGATCAGGTCGGCCAGCGGCAGCCCGCCCTCGCCCGGGATCAGGCGCCGGCCGCGCGCCTCGGCGATGCGGGCCTCGGTGCCCTCGGGCGGCACGGCGGGCGCGTCGCAAAGCTGCGCCGAGACGATGCGCGCGGGGTCCGTCGCGGCAAGATCGGCCGGGGTGCCCCCGCAGCGGACATGGTGCAGCGTATCGACCAGATAGCCGGCATTCGCCGCCCCGCTTTGCGCGATCAGGTCGAGGCAGGCGGCGGGCGTGTCGATCCCGCGCCAGGCCATGGGTTCGACGTCCACGCCCAGCCCCCGCTCGCCCGCCAGATGGCAGAGCCGCGCGAAGCGGTCCGGCAGCGCGTCGAAACGGTCGGCGCAGGCATTGACGCGCCGCGCGCCCAGGGCCGCCGCCGCATCCAGCGCGGGGATCAGCGCCTCGGGGTCAAAGGCGGCGTCGACCACCACCGTCTCGATGTCGTGAAGGCCGATGCCCTCGCCCGCCATGACCTGCCGCAACTCGCGCAGACCCGCCGGGTCGGGCAACCAGTGCAGCTGACCCGGCGCGACCGGGTGAAAGCGCAGGCCGACGAAGCCGAAGCCCGCGGCGCGCGCCAGCCGCACCAGTTCGTCCGGCGGCAGCGTCAGGAAGGTGAAATGGCCAAGGCCGAGCGGGCGCGTCATGTCGCCTCCGGCGGCAGGTCGGCGGCGATCAGGCGGCGCAGGTTGTTCGTGGACCGCTCGATATGGCCGGTCAGCAGGGCGGCGGCGCGGTCGGCCTGCCGCGCCACGGCGGCCTCGGCGATGGCGGTGTGCTCGTCGATCACCTCGCGCTGGACCCGCGCGGCCTTGAGATAGATGTGCCGGTAGCGGTCGTTCATGCTGACCAGCGAATGATGGATCTTGAGCAGCAGCGGCATGTCGCAGCGCCGGATCAGCGCCAGGTGAAAGGCGTTGTTCGCGGCCTCCCAATCCGCCAGGCTGGCGGGGTCGTCCGGGATGCGCTCGGTCCGGTTCAGGCGGTGCAGCGCGCCCATCACCTCGGCCTCCCAGTCCAGGCCGCCATTCTCGATGGACCTGCGCAGCGCATAAGGTTCCAGCTCGATCCTGAGGGCCGAGACCTCGTTCAGATTGGCCAGCGAGATCGGGGTGACGGTGTAGCCCTTCTGCGCGGCGACCTCGATCAGCCCTTCCGCGACCAGCCGCGTCACCGCCTCGCGCAGGGGCGAGAGGCCGACATCCATCTTGCCGCGCAGGCTGTCGAGGTTCAGCCGCGATCCCGGCGCCAGCCGCCCGTGCAGGATGTCCGCGCGCAGATCCGCCTCGATCCTGTCGGCGATCGTCGCCTTGCCCGCAGGCTTGTGCAGATCCAGTACGGCCATGACCCCCTCCTGTCGCCCTATCGATAGCGCCAAGGTCTTATCGATGTAAAGTAGGCAAAACCACTTTAATACAAGAAATCGATTTTATGTGGACGTGGCGGTGAAACTGCCCTAGCACTGAAGCTGGAGGATTCGGCGCCGCCCTCCGGCGGGCCGCAACATGAGGGGAGGACCAAGATGCGCTTTCAGATCACCCGCCGCGCCCTGCTGGCGGCCACGGCCGCGCTGGCCGTCACCGGCTCGGCCGCGCTGGCGCAGGACCGCGTCACGCTGCGCCTGTCGGCCGTGAATTCGGAGACCGACCAGCGCGCCGTCGCCATGACCGAAGTCTTCGGTCCCGCCGTCGCGGATTTCGCCGATTTCCAGCCGCACTGGAACGCCACGCTCTTTGCTCAGGGATCCGAGCTTGAGGCAATCGCCTCGGGCGATCTGGAAATGTCGATCACCTCGGCGCAGGAGCTGGCGACCTTCTTCCCGGAATGGTCTATCTTCGCGGCGGGCTATGTGCTGCAGGACGCCGAGCATCAGGTCGCCGTCTTCAACGATCCGCTGATGGATCCCTTCCGCCAGCGCGTCCAGAACGAGCTGGGCGTTCGCCTGCTTGCGCCGATGTATCTGGGCCGCCGGCAGGTGAACCTGCGCCAGACGCAGGACCAGCTGAACGTGCAGACCCCGGCCGATCTGGCGGGCGTGAACCTGCGGATGCCGGGCACGGATGCATGGCAGTTCCTGGGCCGCGCGCTTGGCGCGAATCCCACGCCGATGGCCTTCTCCGAGGTCTATATGGGCCTTCAGACCGGCGCCATCGACGGGCAGGAGAACCCGCTGCCGACCGTGGTCGATTCCAAGTTCTACGAGGTGACGAACCAGATCGTGCTGACCTCGCATCTGGTGGATTGGAACTTCATCGCCATCTCGGCCGAGCTGTTCGACGGCCTGCCCGTCGAGCAGCAAGAGGCGATCACCGCCGCCGCCCAGGCCGCCGCCGACAGCGGCCGCGCCGCGCAGCTGGCCAAGGAGGAAGAGGCCGTCGCCACCCTGCAGGGCCACGGCATGACGGTCTATGAGCCCGATGTCGCCGCCTTCCGCGAGACGGTGCAGGCTGCCTATCTGGACAGCGACTTCAGCGCAGCCTGGCCCGAGGGCGTGCTCGACGCAGTCAACGCGCTCGGCAACTGACGGGGGCGGGGCGGCGCGGCACCGGGCGGCGCCGCCCCGATGCAGGGGCAGCAGGAGGGTCAGGCCATGGCACTGGGACGGTGGTTGCGGCACGGCGCCGAGGGCGTCGCCGCGCTGATGATGGCGGCGATCTTCTGCACCTTCATCCTGCAGATCTTCATCCGTTACGCGACGGGGTCGGGCTGGTTCACGGCGATCTTCGGGCCGATCAACACCGCGCAATTCGGCTGGACGGTGGAATTCATCTTGGTCCTGTGGCTCTGGACGATCTTCTGGGGCAATTCCTTCGTCGTGCGCGACAACGACCACGTGACCTTCGACATCATCTACAACACGGTGGGCCGGCGTGCCCGGACGGTGCTGGCCATCACCGGCGCGGTGATCATTGTCGCCGCGCTGTGGATCTCGATCATGCCGACCTATGACCGGATGCGGCTGCTGCGGATGCGCAGTTCGGCCACGCTGCCGGTCAACATGTTCCCGATCTATTCGATCTACTTCCTTTTCCTCGGCGCGGTCGGGCTGCGCTATCTCTGGCGGGCCTGGGAGGTGCTGCGCCACGGCGCCGACCGCGAGATCCATGTGCTGCCGCCCGAACTGGCCCAGGCACCGGAGGACCGGGCATCAGCGTCGAGCTTCTGATCCTGATCGGCACGCTGTTCTTCATCGCCGGGATCGGGATGCCCATCGCCTATGCGATCATCGTGGCATCGATCGCCTACATGCTGGCCGTGGGCTCGTCGCCCGGCATCGTCGGGCGGGTGCTGGTGGACGGGATCTATCAGAGCTTCCTGCTGCTGGCCGTGCCGCTGTTCATCGTCGCCGCGAACATCATGAACGCGGGCACGATCTCGGAACGTCTGCTGGGCTTCTGCGTCGCGACCGTGGGCCGCTTCAAGGGCGGGCTGGGGCATGTGAACGTCATGTCCTCGCTGATTTTCTCGGGCATGTCCGGATCGGCGGTGGCGGATGCGGCGGGGATCGGGCGCATCATCATCGACATGATGCGCAAGGATGGCCGCTTTCCCGCGGGCTATGCCGCCGCGCTGACGGCGGCCTCGGCCACGATCGGGCCGATCATCCCGCCCTCGATCCCGATGGTGCTTTATGCGCTGGTCTCGAACGCCTCGATCGGGGCGCTGTTCATGGCGGGCATCCTGCCGGGCCTGTTCATGGGCGCGGTCCTGATGATGATGAACTGGTTCAGCGCCCATCGCCGGGGCTTCCTGACCGAGCCGCCCGTGCCGATGCGCGATCTGCCGCGTGTCACCGGCCGCGCCTTCCCGGCGCTGCTGATGCCCGCGATCCTGCTCTATGGCATCTACGGCGGCGTCACCACGCCGACCGAGGCCGCCGCCGTCGCCGCCGCCTATGCGCTGCTGCTGTCGGTCTTCTTCTACCGCGCGCTGAAGCTGACGACGCTCTACCGGATCCTCGTGGACAGCGCCCGGTCCTCGGCCGCGGTCGGCATCGTCATCGGAGCGGCGCTGATCCTGAACTACATCGTCGCGTCCGAGAACATCCCCTCGGCGCTGGCGGCCTATCTGGTCGATGTGAACGTCTCGCCGCTGATGTTCCTGCTGGCGGTCAACGTGCTGATCCTGCTGCTGGGCTGCCTGCTGGACGCAACGACGATCATCCTGGTGATCGTCCCGCTTTTCATCCCGACCTGCAACCTGCTGGGGATCGACCTGGTGCATTTCGGCGTGGTGATCGTGGTCAATTGCATGATCGGCCTGATCACGCCGCCCTACGGCATCCTTCTTTTCGTCATCAACGCCGTGACCGGCATCCCGCTGCGCGACATCATCATCGAGGTGCTGCCCTTCCTGGCCGTGCTGATCGGCGCGCTGGTGGTGATGATCCTGGTGCCGGACATCGTGCTCTTCCTGCCGCGCCTCTTCGGCTATGCCGGCTGACCCTCTGACAAGGACAATCCCCGTGATCTCTGGCAAGACCCAGCTTATCGCGCATCTCGGCTTTCCGACGGAATCCTTCCGCGCGCCCATGATCTACAACCCCTACTTCGCCCGCCACCGCATCGACGCCGTCGTTGTGCCGATGGGCTGCCGGGCTGAGGATTACCCGGACTTCCTGCGGCTGGTCTTTCGCCTGTCGAACATCCGCGGCGCGCTGGTGACGATGCCGCACAAGGTCACGACGATGGCGCTCTTGGACGAGGCCAGCAAGACCGCCCGCGTTGCGGGATCATGCAACGCGATCCGGCTGGCCCCGGACGGGCGGCTGATCGGCGACATGTTCGACGGCGAGGGCTTCGTGCGCGGCGCACTGAGGAAGGGCGTCCGGCTGAGGGGCGCGCGGGCGCTGGTCGTCGGCGCGGGCGGCGTGGGTTCGGCCATCGCGGCCTCGCTGGCGGCGGCGGGGCTGCGCGAACTGGCGGTCCACGATTTCAACGCGGCGACGGCCGAAGCCTTGGCCGCCCGGCTGCGCCAGCATTACCCGGCGCTGATCGTCAAGACCGGCTCGAACGATCCGGACGGGTTCGACGTGGTGGTGAACGCGACGCCGCTCGGCATGGCCGAGGGCGACCCGCTGCCGATGGATGTCGGCCGCATCGCGTCCACGACGTTCGTCGGAGAGGTGGTGATGAAGCACGAGATCACGCCCTTCCTCGCCGCCGCGCGCGAACGCGGCTGCGCCTTTCAGGTCGGCACCGACATGCTGTTCGAACAGATCCCGGCCTATCTGGAATTCTTCGGCTTTCGCACCACGACCGCCGAAGAACTGCGCGAGGTGGCGCAGATCCGCTACTGACCGGCGGCGCCCTGACCGATCTCAGGCCCGCGCCAGATGCCGGGTCAGGGTCAGCAGCAGGTCCAGCGCCGCATTGGGCGGCGCGGCCTGCCGCAGCGTCAGCCCCACCGCCCCCGAAAGCGAGGCCGCCCCGGTCGGCCATTCGACCAGCACGCCCCGCGCCAGCTCGTCCGCGACGACGCCATGCGAGATGAACCACAGCGCGTCCGAGCCGGCCACCACGCCCCGCCCCACCGCCAGCGCGGCGGTCTCGATCATCGGGGCGGCGCGCAGGTTGCGGGCCAGCAGGTAATCCTCGACCGCGCGGCGGATCAGCGCGGATTGCGGCGGCAGGATCAGCGGGCAGGCCGCCAGCGCCGCCTCGGCCGGCTGGCCGATCCGCGGATGACCCGCGCGCGAGACCAGCGCGATCCGGTCCTCGTAGAGGTGATCGAAGCGCAGGCCCGCCATGTCCTGCGCCTCGGGCAGGCGGCCGATCATCAGGTCGATCTCGCCCGCGCGCAGCAGCGCCAGCAGATGCGAATGCGGCCCCGTCTCGACCGCCAGCGTGATCTGCGGCGCGCGCTCGGCAAAGGCCAGCGCGACGCGCGGGAACAGCTGCCCCGCCGCCGTCGGCAGCACGCCCACGCGCAGCCGTCCCGCCGCGGCGCCGGGCCGCAGGGCCGCCGCGCCCGCATCCAGCATCTGCAGCGCGCGCGAGGCGGTCTCGCGGAACTGCGCGCCCGCCTCGGTCAGATGCAGCCGGCGGCCCTGGCGCAGGAACAGGGGCGCGCCCAGCAGGTCCTCCAGCTCGGCCAGGCTGCGGCTGAGGGCGGGCTGGGTGATCCCCTGCGCGCGGGCCGCCGCCGTCAGGCTGCCGCTGGCCGCGATGTCGAGGAAGGCGCGCAGATGGCGCAGCTTGATGGCAGGATGCATGATCGTGTGGTTATGGATGGCGGCGTATTTTGCATTATCGGGCGCATTTTACCCGTGATAGGTTATGGACAGGAGGAGAGCCCATGCAAGCCCTGATGCGCCCCGGCGGCGCGCTGCATATCCGCATCGACGGTCCCGCCGATGCCCCGAGGCTGCTGATGCTGAACTCGCTCGGCACCGACCTGCGGCTTTGGGACGGGCTGATGCCGCATCTGCGGGGCTTCCGCGTGATCCGCTACGACAAGCAGGGGCATGGGCTGTCGGACCTGTGGGACGGGACCAGCATCGCCGATCACGCCGCCGATGCGGTCGCCGTGATCGAGGCAGCGGGCGCGCCGGTCACGCTGGTCGGCTGCTCGATCGGCGGGCTGATCGCGCAGGCGGTCGCGGCCGCGCGCCCCGATCTGGCGCGCGCGCTGGTCCTGTCGAACAGCGCCGCCAAGCTGGGCACGGCCGAAAGCTGGAACCAGCGCATCGCGGCGGTCGAGGCGGGCGGCACCGAATCCATCGCCGATGCGGTGATGGAGCGGTGGTTCGCCGCCCCCTTCCGCGCTTCGCCGGACCTCGCGCTCTGGCGCAACATGCTGGCCCGCACCGCCGCGCCCGGCTACACCGCCGCCTGCCGCGCGCTGGCCTCGGGCGACCAGACCGAGGCGACGCGCGCGCTGCGCCTGCCCGCGCTGGTCATCGCGGGCGCCGAGGACGGCGCCTCGCCGCCCGACCTCGTCCGCGCCACGGCCGGGCTAATCGCCGGCGCGGAGTACCACCTGATCCCCGGCGCCGGGCATCTTCCCTGCGTCGAGACCCCGGCCGCGATGGTCGCCCTCCTCATCCCCTTTCTGGAAAGGCACGCATGAGCCAGCTGTCCGAGACCGGCACCGCCACCCGCCGCCGCATCCTGGGCGCCGCCCATGTCGCCCGCGCGCAGGCCGCCGAGACGCCCTTCGACGCGCCCTTCCAGGCGCTCATCACCGACGCGGCCTGGGGCCATGTCTGGTCGCGGGGCACGATCTCGGACCGCGAGCGGTCGATGATGACCATCGCGCTGCTGGCGGGTCTGGGCAACGACGGCGAGCTGGCGCTGCATCTGCGCGCGATCCCGAACACCGGGGCCAGCCGCGACGACGTGATGGAGGCGCTTCTGCACGTCGCCATCTATGCGGGCGTGCCCCGCGCCAACCATGCGATCAAGCTGGCCAAGGAGATCTTCGCCGAGGCCGACGCGACAGCCGAAGGAGGCGCCGAATGACCCTCTATCAACGCGACCGGACCTGGCACCCGCCGGCGCTGGCGCCCGACTACAAGACCTCGGTCGCGCGCAGCCCGCGCCAGGCGATGCTGTCGCTGGAGGCGACGGCGTCCGAACTCAGCGGCCCCCGTTTCGGCCATTCCGACATCGCGCCGGGCGACAACGACCTGATCACGAACTACGCGAAGGGCGGCGATCCGGTGGGCGAGCGGATCATCGTCCACGGCCGCGTGCTGGACGAGAACCGCCGCCCCGTGCCGCACACGCTGGTCGAGATCTGGCAGGCCAATGCGGGCGGGCGCTACCGCCACAAGAAGGACCAGTATCTGGCCGCGATCGACCCGAATTTCGGCGGCTGCGGGCGGACCCTGACGGACGCCGACGGCCGCTATGCCTTCCGCACCATCAAGCCCGGTGCCTATCCCTGGCGCAACTGGGTGAACAACTGGCGGCCCGCGCATATCCATGTGTCGGTCTTCGGGCACAGCTTCGCGCAGCGCCTCATCACCCAAATGTATTTCGAGGGCGACCCGCTGATCGCCCATTGCCCCATCGTGAAGTCGATCCCCGACCCCCGCGCCATCGAGGCGCTGATCGCGCCGCTGGACCTGAACGAGGCAAAGCCGCTCGACTGCCTCGCCTACCGCTTCGACATCGTGCTGAGGGGCCGCCGCTCGACCTTCTTCGAGAACCGGCCGGAGGGGAATTGATGGATTACCTGAAGGAAACGCCCTCGCAGACGGCGGGGCCCTATGTCCATATCGGCCTCGCCCCGGCGGCGGCGGGCTTCGACATCTACGAGCATGAACTGGGCTTCGATCCGGTCTCCGAGGACGTGCCGGGCGAGCGGATCACCGTCACCGGCCGCGTGATCGACGGCATGGGCGCGCCGGTCAAGGACGTGCTGATCGAGGTCTGGCAGGCGGATGCCTCGGGCCGCTACGCGGACGGCGCCGAGGGCTTCCGCGGCTGGTTCCGCGTGGTCCCTGACTTCGAGACGGGCGTCTTCACGCTGAACACGATCCGCCCCGGTGCCAACGGCCGGCAAGCGCCGCATCTGTCGCTGTGGCTGGTCGCGCGGGGGATCAACGTGGGCCTTCAGACGCGGATGTACTTCCCCGACGCGGACAATTCCGCCGACCCGGTCCTGAACCTGATCGAGCAGCCCCATCGCCGCGCGACCCTCATCGCCACCGGCGGGAAGGGCAGCTACGATTTCGACATCCATCTGCAAGGCGAGAAAGAGACGGTGTTCCTCGATGTCTGATCCCTGCATCCTCTGCGTCGCCATCACCGGCAGCCTGCCGACCAAGGCGAACAACCCCGCCGTCCCGATCACCATCGCCGAGCAGATCGAATCCACCCACGAGGCCTTCGAGGCCGGCGCCAGCATCGTCCACGCCCATGTCCGCGACGACGAGGGGCGCCCGACCTCCGACCCCGAACGCTTCGCGCGCCTGCTGGACGGCATCCGCCAGCATTGCCCCGGCATGATCGTGCAGCTCTCGACCGGCGGCCGGTCCGGTGCCGGCAAGGAGCGCGGCGGGATGCTGCGGCTGTCGCCGGACATGGCGAGCCTCGCGGTCGGGTCGAACAACTTCCCGACGCGGGTCTACGAGAACGCGCCCGACCTCGTGGACTGGCTGGCGGCCGAGATGGCGAGCCATGGCGTGATGCCCGAGATCGAGGCTTTTGACCTCAGCCACATCCTTCAGGCCCATGCGATGTGGAAGGACGGGCGGCTGAAGACGCGTCCCTATGTGCAATTCGTGATGGGGGTGAAGAACGCGATGCCGGTCGACCGCGACGTCTTCGACTACTACATCCGCACGGTGAAACGGCTCTTCGGCGAGGACGCGCCCTGGTGCGCCGCCGGGATCGGCGCGCATCAGCTGACGCTGAACGAATGGGCCATCGGCGCGGGCGGCCATGCGCGCACGGGACTGGAGGACAACGTGCGCCTCGACCGCGACACGCTTGCGCCCTCGAACGCGGCGCTGGTGACGCGCGCGGCCGAGATCTGCGCGCGGAACGGCCGGCCCGTCGCGACATGGCAGCAGGCGCGCGCGATCCTGGGGCTGAAGCAGCCGGTCGCCGCATGAACCCGCTGCATGCGGGCCTTTTCGGCGATCCCGAGATCCAGGCGCTTCTGTCCCCCGAGGCCGAGATCGCCGCGATGATCCGCGTCGAGGCGGCGCTGGCCGAGGTGCAGGGGCGGCTCGGTCTGATCCCCACTGCCGCGGCGCGCGAGATCGCCGCCGCCTGCGCCGCGCTGACCATCACGCCCGACAGCCTGTCCGAGGCGGCGGCCAAGGACGGCGTGCCGGTGCCGGGCCTCGTCAAGGCGATGCGCGCGGCGATCGGCGGCGAGGCGGCGCAGTATCTGCATTGGGGCGCGACGAGCCAGGACATCGTCGACACCGCGCTGGCCCTGCGGCTGCGGGACATGCTGTCCCTGTGGGAGGGGCGGCTGGCGGCTCTCACGGCAGCGCTGGCCCGGCTGGCGGACGAGCATGCCGATCTGCCGATGGCCGCACGGACCTATGCGCAGGTCGCGGTGCCGACCAGCTTCGGCGCGGTGGCGGCGGGCTGGGGCTGGCCGCTTCTGGACCACACACAGGCGCTGGAGGCGCTGCGCCCCCGGCTCTTGCGCGTCTCGCTGTCCGGGGCGGCGGGGACGCTCTCGGCCATGGGGCCGGGGGGGCCGGAGGTTCGCGCCGCCCTGGCCGAGGCGCTGGACCTGTCCGATCCCGGCCGCAGCTGGCACAGCGACCGCGCGGGAGTGGTGGCGCTGGCGGGTTGGGCCGCGGGGCTGGCCGCCTCCCTGGGGAAGCTGGCCGAGGACCTGCTGCTGATGACGCAATCGGGCCTCGCCCTCGTGCGGATCGAGGGCGCGGGCGGCTCCTCGACCATGCCCCAGAAGCAGAACCCGGTCGGCCCCTCGGCGCTGGCGGCGCTGTCGCGGGCGACGCTCGGCGCGGCCGCCGTGCTGCAGGGGACCGGCGCGCATCGCCAGCAGCGGGACGGGGCGGCCTGGTTCACCGAATGGCTGGTCCTGCCGCAGCTGGCCCTCGGCATCGGGGCGATGCTGCTGCGCGCGTCCGAGGTGTTGGCCCGGCTGTCGCCCGATCCTCTGGCCATGGCCGCCGATCTTGAGGCCGGTCACGGCACGATCCATGCCGAGGCGCTGACCTTCGCCGTGACCGAGGCCGGTCTGCTGCCGCGCGACCGCGCCGCGTCGCGCATCGGCGCGCTGAGCCGCCTCGCCCTGGCCGAGGGGCGCGAGCTTCTGACCTTGGCCGAGGCCGAATGGCCCGGCATCGACTGGCGCAGGGCCTTGCACCGGCGCATGCTGGGCACCGCGCCCGATGAGGCCCGCGCCTTCCGGCAGGCCGCCGGCACCGGCCGGGGCGGCCGCCCGCCGTCGGCCTGAGGCCACTGGCAACATGTCGCGCGGCTTTCTAGACTGCCGGAATGAAGGAACTGACGCTCCGCCAGGTCGAGGTCATCCGCGCCGTCATGATCGCCGGGACGATCCAGGGCGCGGCGGCCCTGCTGCATGTCTCGGCGCCGGGTGTCAGCCGGCTGATCAAGCATACCGAACAGGGCCTTGGCGTGCGCCTGTTCGAACGGCGCGCGGGCGTCTTCGTGCCCGCCGCCGAGGCCCATGCGATCTTTGCGATGATCCAGCAGGTCCACAAGCAGATCGACAACCTGAACGCCGCCGTCGAGGCGCTGCGCAAGGGGCAGGAATTCACGCTATCCTTCGCCTCGGCCCCCTCGATCGCGCAGTTCATCACCGCCCGCGTGATCCGCGGCCTGCGCCAGCGCCTGCCGGATCTGGGGATCGAGCTGGACATCCTGAAGATCGAGGAGACGCTGGACTATCTGCTGCTGGAGCGCGGCGAGA
>NZ_JAUVVF010000048.1 GCF_030604785.1 Paracoccus sp. (in: a-proteobacteria)
GATTCGAACGCCCGACCCCCAGATTCGTAGTCTGGTGCTCTATCCAGCTGAGCTACGGGTCCGTCTTGAGGCGGTGAACTAACCGTCGCGCCAAACGAGCGCAAGGGCAAAAACCACAAAAAATCACCTTGCCCGGAAAAAAGCGTCCGGGCGGTAATTTGCAAGGTCAGCCGGTCGGGGCCAGTTCGGCGCGCAGGGGCAGGATCGCCATGTCGCGCGGAATCAGGATGCAGAACTGGCTGCCCTCTTCGTCGCTGCGGATCAGTTCCAGCCGCCCGCCATGGCCGCGCACCAGATCGGCCGCGATGCTGAGGCCAAGGCCCGTTCCCCCCTTGCGCGCGCCGCCGGTGAAGGGCTGGAACAGGTATTCGCGCGCCTTGCTGGGCAGGCCGGGGCCGGTATCGCCGATCCGGATCCACCAGTCGCTGTCATTCTCGCCCGCGCCGATCTCGACCGTGCCGGGCTGGTTCGTGCCCTCGATCGCCTGGCGGGCATTGCGCACAAGGTTCGACAGCACCCGATACAACTGGTCGCGGTCGGCGCGGATGGTCAGGCTGGGCGGGATGTCGGTCAGGAACTCGACCTTGCCTGCGGCCTCGCCGGCAAGGCTCTCGGCCTCGACCACCTCGGCGGCGAGCTTCGCCAGATTGAAGCGCGACAGCGTGGGCGAGGGTTCCTCGGCCTTGCCGAAGGCCAGCGTCGTCTCGCACAGGTTCACCGCGCGGGTGATCGAGTTCACCAGCTTGGGCGCGGCGCGGCGCACCTTGGGATCGGCGCTGTCCTCCAGCCGGTCGGCGAAGATCTGCGCCGTGGTCAGGATGTTGCGCAGATCGTGGCTGATCTTGGCGACCGCCTGCCCCAGCTGCGCCATCCTCTCCTTCTGCTTCAGCGACGAGGTCACGGTCTTCTGCATCGATTGCAGCGCGGTCTCGGCCTCGTGCAGTTCGACCAGCCGGGCGTCGGGGGTGATGATGTGGCGCGCATCCTCGGGCGCCTTGGCATAGGCCGACATATGACTGATCACGCGGCGGATCGGCACCAGGATCAGGCGCTGCGCCGCGATGAACAGAAGCGCCGCCGTCAGGATCGAGAAGGCCGCCGACACGACCAGCAGCCGCAGCGCGTAGTCGATCATCGCCTCGCGCAGGGGGGCGGTCTCCATCGTGATCTCGATCAGCTGGCCGGCCTGGTTCACCGGCGCCCCGATCACCCGGATCACGCGATTATCGCGCCGGAACAGCGTCGCCAGCGCGTCGTCGATGGATTGCACCACGCCGTCATCGCGCAGATCATAGGTGGCGGCGACCGGCCCCGGAATGGGCGAGGACAGAACAAGCTGGCGGATGTCGTTGCGCCGCAGGACGACGTTGAAGACGCCCGCATTCTGAAGCAGCTCGGCCTCGAGATCGGCAGCCAGCGATTCGTCGGTCGCCAGCAGCGCGAGGCTTGCGATCTGCGCGCGTTCGAGCCGGGATTCCAGGTGATCCAGCCGGAACGCGGCCAGCGAGGGCAGCAGGATGAAAAGCTCGGCCAGGATGACGAACATCATCGTCAGCAAAGCGAATCGGCCAGAGATCGTGTTCAGTCGCATGTGATCCGGGGTTATGCTGTCATGCCGCCCGGTTGTCAGCCAGCGGTTCGGGCAATCCTGTTCAAACGAATGTGATGTTGCCACGGTTCCTTGTCACCCCCGCAGCGGTGCAGAACGCCAAAATGTGACCGGCGCGGACGGGTCCGGGGGTTTTCTCGGCGACGCGGCTGAGTCGGGTTGACGGGGCGGGCCATCTGCATTAGGTGGCGGGCTTCGAATGACCGGCGCGTTTGCGCGGGGTGTCGGTATGCACCGTCTCCCGTCCCCGCGTCACCCGCAAGATACGACCCGGAGACCGACCATGAAGCGCACTTTCCAACCTTCGAACCTCGTTCGTGCGCGCCGTCACGGCTTTCGCGCCCGCATGGCCACCAAAGGCGGCCGTCTGGTGCTGAACCGCCGCCGCGCCAAGGGCCGCAAGCGCCTGTCGGCCTGACATTGCGCCCGGCGGGGATGACCCGCCCGAACAAGGCTGTCGACATGCCGCCTCTGCCCCATCCCATCGCTGATCCGCAGCCAGGGGATGTCGGCACGGCGGCATTTCGCGTTCGCGAACGCCGCCTGCCGCCGATCCTGACCAAGCGCGCCGATTTTCTGGCCGCTGCCCGCGCACGCCGTCAGGGCATGCCGGGCTTCCTGTTGCAGGCCCGCGCGCGGGATGATGACGGGCCGCCGCGGATCGGGTTCACCTGCTCGAAGAAGATCGGGAATGCGGTCGCCCGCAACCGCGCCAAGCGCCGCCTGCGCGAGGTGGCGCGCCACGTCCTACCCGCCTTGGCGCGCCCCGGCTGGGATTACGTTCTTGTCGGCCGCCCCGAGGCCACTGCCACCCGGCCCTTTGATACGCTCTGCGACGATCTGGGCCGCGCGCTGCGAAAGATCCACGCATGAGCCCGCTGGCACGCGCCCTGGCCCTGCCGGTGCGGGCCTACCGGCTGGTCGCCTCGCCCTGGGTCGGACATGGCTGCCGGTTCCAGCCGACCTGTTCGGCCTATGCGCTGGACGCTCTGGCGCGGCATGGCGGGCTGCGCGGCGGTTGGCTGACAGCGCGCCGGATCTGCCGCTGCCATCCCTGGGGCGGGCATGGCTACGACCCCGTTCCGGGCGCCGATCCCGATCATGACCGCGCCTGCGCGCACCAACAGAAGAAAGCGCCGTGATGCTGGACGATTCCGACGAGACCGAGATCCACCCGCTTTTCGCTGGCGCCCCGGATTCGACCGAGTTCCGCAAGCTTCGCAAGCGCCTGGTACGCGAGACCCGCGCCGCGATCGAGGATTACGGCATGATCCGCCCCGGCGATCGCTGGCTGGTCTGCCTGTCGGGCGGCAAGGACAGCTATGCGCTGCTGGCCGTTCTGCATGAATTGCAGTGGCGCGGGCTCTTGCCCGTCGAGCTGCTGGCCTGCAACCTGGATCAGGGTCAACCCGGCTTTCCGGCCACGGTCCTGCCCGAATTCCTGGCGGCGCGCGGCGTGCCTCACCGGATCGAGTATCAGGACACCTATTCCATCGTGAAGGAAAAGGTGCCTGCGGGCCGGACCTATTGCGCGCTGTGCTCGCGCCTGCGGCGCGGCAATCTCTACCGCATCGCGCGCGAAGAGGGCTGTTCGGCCGTGGTTCTGGGGCATCACCGCGACGACATTCTGGAAACGTTTTTCATGAACCTCTTCCACGGGGGCAGGCTGGCGGCGATGCCGCCCAAGCTGCTGAACGAAGAGGGTGACCTGACCGTGCTGCGCCCGCTGGCCTATGTGGCCGAGGCCGATTGCGAGCGCTTCTCGCGCGCGATGAACTATCCGATCATTCCTTGCGATCTGTGCGGCAGCCAGGAGGGGCTGCAGCGCGTGCAGGTCAAGCGGATGCTGGACGAGTGGGAATCGCGCAGCCCCGGCCGACGGCAGGTCATGTTCCGGGCGCTGATGAATGTGCGCCCCTCGCATCTGCTGGACAGCGGATTGTTCGACTTTTCGGGACTTTTCCCGGCTGCGGACGCGCCTGAAGCGGGGAATCCGCCGATCCTGCGCGAGAATGCAGGCGAACATTAACGGAACGGCAAGCATTCCAGCCTAAACCCGATCCTTGGTGGTTGAGTGAAAGGCCCGGCATGTTGCAAAGATTTTCTCGTCTCCTGTCGCCACTGCGGACGGTGCTGGGCCGGTCCGCCCTTCCCGATCCGGCAACGGGCAGCCGCAGCCTGCTGCTGTTGCGGCTGGAAAATGCCGAACCTCTGGCCGAGCATCTGGGCAAGGCGGCGATGGGCCATCTGGTGGTGCGGCTGTCGATGACGCTGAGCCGCGCGATCCGCCCCGAGGACCCGGTGCAGATCATCGCGCCCGGCCTTTTCGCGGTGACCTTGAACGGACGCGACGAACTGGACGCAATGGGCGTCGCGCGGCGCCTTCTGGATCAGGCGCAGCGGCCCGTGGCGGTGTCGGGGCGCGACATCGTGCCGGTGATGACGGGCGTGCTGATCCATGCCGAGGGCCCGCCCCTGCCCGATCTGTGCCAGATGACCGACAATGCCCGCCAGCGGTTCGAGACGCTTCACGACGACGCGCTTGGCCGGGTGACGCTGTTTCCCTATGACCCGGCGCTGACGGCGGGCGGCCAGGGCGCGAGCGTGGCCGAGGCCGCTGCGGCCGGCCAGATCCAGGCGTTCTTCCAGCCGCAGGTCTGCTGCAATACCGGCGCGGTCCGGGGCTTCGAGCTGCTGGCCCGCTGGAACCATCCACAGCGCGGGCTGCTGCTGCCGGGCGCGTTCTTCGGGCGCATGTCGGCCGAGGATCACGGGGCGCTGACCCTTGCCGTCCTGGATCAGGGGCTCCGCGCGCTCAAGGCCTGGGACGAGGCGGGCTGGAACGTGCCCTCCGTCTCGCTGAACATCTCGAACTGCGAATTGGCCAATCCCGATTTCGCCGCCGGCATCCTGTGGGAGCTTGACCGCCACGACCTGCGCCCCGAACGCCTGACGATCGAGGTTCTCGAGACCGTCGGCCCGATCACCAGCAATGCCGAGGCGCGGCGCAACCTGATGGCGCTGGCCCGGGCGGGCTGCCATATCGATCTGGACGATTTCGGCACCGGCTATGCAAGCTTGGACGCGATTCGACAATTCGGCGTGCAGCGCATCAAGATCGACCGCAGCTTCGTCACCGGCTGCGACATCGATCCCGGGCAGCAGCGCATGATCCTGGCGATCCTGGCCCTGGCCGAACGTCTGGGCATCGCCGCCCTGGCCGAAGGGGTCGAGACGCGCGAGGAATACACCTTCCTCGCCCAGATGGGCTGCGACGAGGTGCAGGGCCACGCCATCGCCCGACCCATGCCGCTGGAGGACGTGGCCGCCTATCTGGCGCGCCATGCCGAGAACGGGCGGACGATCGGCCGGCTGCTGGGCTGAAACGCGCCTCGGGGCGCGGCTGGGGGCCTTGCGTGACTGCGCGTCGCGGCAAATCTGCTTGACCTTTGGGGGGCGCTTCTGTTGAACCGGCGCGACTGACGCGATGACAGTGGTGACGGCATGGAAGACAACAACAGAAATCTGATCCTGGCGACGGTCCTGTCGTTCCTGGTGATCCTGGTCTGGTATACGGTCTTTGCGCCCGAACCCGTCTCGGACCAGCCATCGGGCCAGCCTCTGGCGCAGCAGGGCATCGGCGACCAGCCGCTGGCGCCTGCGGTGCCCGTGGGCGAGGCCGCGCCGGCTGATCTGGCCGGCACGGACGAGCCGGCCGAGCCGCTTGGCCGCGTCGCGATCCGTTCCGAGGCGCTGGAAGGCTCGATCTCGCTTCTGGGCGGCCGGATCGACGACCTGATGCTGACCCGCTACAAGGAGACGCTGGACGAGGGCTCGCCCGAGGTGCGCCTGCTGTCGCCCTCGTCGGCGACGGCGGATGACCGGGTCAACGTCAACCTGACGAAGCCCTATTACGCCGTCTATGGCTGGACGCCGGGACCGGGCGTCTCGCCCGATCTGGTGCCCGGCCCGGCGACGGTCTGGACGCTTGAATCCGGCGACACGCTGGCGCCCGGCCAACCCGTCACGCTGGCTTGGGACAACGGCGCAGGCCAGATCTTCCGCCGCACCTTCGCGCTGGACGACAATTACCTGTTCACCGTCGGCCAGAGCCTCGAGAATAGCGGCAGCGCCGCCTTCTCGGCCGCGCCCTACGGCATCATCGCCCGCCACGGCCGGCCCGACACGCAGAACTTCTTCATCCTGCACGAAGGCGTGGTCGGCATGGTCGATGGCAGCCTCGTCGAAAAGAAATACCGCGACATCGCCGGTCTGGACCCGATCGCCCGCGAGGGCCGTGCCGAGATCTTCGAGGTCAGCGGCAATGGCTGGATTGGCTTCACCGACAAGTACTGGATGACCACGCTGGCTCCCGCGCCCGGTCAGGCCTTCACCGCCGTCGTGAAATATGCCGAGGGCGCGGACATCTACCAGACCGAGGCGCGCTTTCCGATGCAGACGGTCGCGCCCGGCACGCAGCTGACCGCCGAAAGCTACCTGTTCGCCGGCGCCAAGGTCTGGGAGGTCATCCGCAGCTACGAGCGCGAGCAGGGCATCCAGCGCTTTGTCGACTCGATCGACTGGGGCTGGTTCTATTTCCTGACCAAGCCGATCTTCCAGCTGCTGCACTGGCTGCATGGCATCATCGGCAACATGGGCTGGGCGATCATCGCGCTGACCTTCGTGCTGAAGACGCTGGTCTTCCCGCTGGCACGCAAATCCTACATCTCGATGGCCAAGATGAAGGAATTGCAGCCCCAGATGGAGGAGATCAAGGCCCGCACCGGCGACGACCGCATGAAGTTCCAGAAAGAGGTGATGGAGCTTTACAAGCGCGAGAAGGTGAACCCCGCCGCGGGCTGTCTGCCGATCCTCTTGCAGATCCCGATCTTCTTCTCGCTCTACAAGGTGATCTTCGTCACGATCGAACTGCGCCACGCGCCGTGGTTCGGCTGGATCCAGGACCTTTCGGCGCCCGATCCGTCCAGCCTGCTGAACCTCTACGGCCTGCTGCCCTTCGGCGTTCCGGCGCAAGGCACTCTGCTGCATTCGCTGACCCTGCCGGCCTTGGCCATCGCGCTTGGCGTCAGCATGTGGATGCAGCAGAAGCTGAACCCGGCCCCCACCGATCCTGTGCAGAAGACGATCTTTGCCTGGATGCCCTGGGTGTTCATGTTCATGCTGGGCGGCTTCGCCTCGGGCCTCGTGCTCTACTGGGTGACGAACAACGTGATCACGATCATCCAGCAATACACGATCATGTCGATGCACGGGCACCGGCCGGACTTCTTCGGCAATATCCGCGCCTCGATGCCCTCACGCGCCAAGGCCCGCGAAGGCAAGGGCAAGTGACGGCGCGGCTGGCCCTGATCCGCCGCCATCCGATCAAGTCGGTCGGCGGAGAGGGGCTGGACGCTGTGACGCTCGCGCCCGCGCGGCGCCTGCCCGGCGACCGTGAATGGGCGGTGCTGACCGAAGCGGGCGAACGCCATGCCCTTGCCAGCCAGACCGATGGGCAGCCGGATCGCTGGCTGCCCAAATCCTGTTTCTTGCGCGGGGTATCGTCGCTGCCGCTTCAGGCGATCGAGGGGGGCTGGCAGGACGGCCTGCTGGTGCTGCGTCACCCCCAAGCCGGACAGATCAGCATCGATCCCGAAACCGACGGCCCCGCCCTGATCGACTGGCTGCGCCCGCTCTGGCCTGCCCATGCGCCCGCCCCCACGCGGCTGGTGCGCGGCGCGGCGATCTGGACGGATCAGAAATGGCCGTGGATCTCGATCCTGTCGCTGGACAGTCTGGCCGATCTGGAAAGCCGCACGGGCCGCAGCCTCGGGCCGCGCCGCTGGCGCGGCAATCTGTGGATCGACGGCGCGGGCCCCTGGGCCGAGCGTGACTGGATCGGCCGTGTCATCCGCATCGGCGGGGTCGAGCTGCGCGTGACCGACCATGTCGGGCGCTGCGACGCGACCTCGGCCGACACCACCACCGGCCAGCGCGACGGCGACATGGTCGAAACCCTGGACCGCCTCTACGGACATACGGATTTCGGCATCTTCGCCGAGGTCGTGACCGGGGGCGAGATCCGCATCGGAGACGAGGTCACGCCATGAAGGTCGCCTTTCCCATCGCCGCCGAGCCCGACGCCGAGACCGCCGAGGCCGCGCGCCTGCTGTTTGCAGGCCCCGTCGATTTCCTCAAGGGCGTGGTCGCGATGGACGGCCTGCCCCCTGCCGACCGGCCCGAGGTCTGTTTCGCCGGGCGCAGCAATGTCGGCAAGTCCAGCCTGATCAACGCGCTGACCGGCCGCAAGGGCATCGCCCGCGCCTCGAACACGCCGGGCCGCACGCAAGAGATCAACTATTTCACCCTGGGCGAGAAATCCTATCTGGTCGACCTGCCCGGCTACGGCTTCGCCAAGGCGCCGGTCGCGGTCGTCGCCAAATGGCAGGCGCTGCTGAAGAATTATCTGGCAGGCCGGCCGACGCTGCGCCGCGCCTTCTGCCTGATCGATTCGCGCCACGGTGTGAAGGATGTCGATCACGAGATCATGAAGCTGCTGGACAAGTCCGCCGTGCCCTTCCAGGTCGTGATGACCAAGACCGACAAGCTGGGCCCGAACGCGCTGAAACCCGTTCTGGCCCAGGTCGAGGAGGCGTTGCAGAAACACCCCGCCGCCTTTCCCGAGATCGTCGTGACCTCGTCCGAAAAGGGCCACGGCATCGCCACCCTGCGCGCGATCATCGCCGGGCTGGACTGATCCGCCCGTGCGTCCTAGGGTCCGCCCGTCAGCTTGGGGCCTTGAGGATGAGAAGACAGAACATGAACCGTGACTGGATCGCCACCGCCCGCACCCTGTCCGAGGCCCTGCCCTATCTGCAGCGCTATTCCGGCGCGGTCGTCGTGGTCAAGTTCGGCGGCAACGCGATGGGCGACGACGAGGCGATGGCCGAATTCGCGCGCGACATCGTGCTGATGAAGCAGGTCGGCATGAACCCGGTCGTGTGCCATGGCGGCGGCCCGATGATCAACGACCTGCTGGCGCGGCTGGGCATCGAAAGCCATTTCGTGCGCGGCAAGCGCGTCACCACCAAGGAGACCGTCGAGGTGGTCGAGATGGTCCTGTCGGGTCTGGTCAACAAGCGGATCGTCCAGGCGATCAACGATGCGGGCGGGCGTGCGGTCGGGATTTCGGGCAAGGACGACGACATGATGGTCTGCGAGGCGGACGATCCCGAACTGGGCTTCGTCGGCCGCCCGGTCGAGATGAACGTCCAGATCATCCGCGACCTTTACAGCGCCGGCATGATCCCCGTGATCGCGCCCGTCGCGACGGGGATGGAGGATAACGAGACCTTCAACGTCAACGGCGACACTGCGGCCGGGGCGATTGCCGGGGCGCTCAAGGCCGACCGGCTGCTGCTGCTGACGGATGTGGCGGGGGTCAAGGATGCCTCGGGCGAGGTCGTGACGCAGCTTCATCCCGACCAGGTGCGCGCCATGATCGAGGATGGCCAGATCGCCGGCGGCATGATCCCCAAGACCGAGACCGCGCTGAAGGCGCTGGAGGAAGGCGTCCGCGCTGTGGTGATCCTGGACGGGCGCGTGCCCAATGCCTGCCTGCTGGAATTGTTCACCGAGCATGGCGCGGGTTCGCTGATCCGCTCGACCGAGCCGCGCGTCAAGCCGCGCGGATTGCGGCAGGGCGATACCGGCCTCTAGGCCCGTTGGCGGGGCTTGCAGCCCCGTCAGAGCCTGTGGCACGGTGGCGGTGAACCGCATGGGAAGGGGGCAGCGCCCAGATGACTCCGCTTGGATACCGCAGACTGATCCTGACCCGACACGCCAAATCGGCCTGGGACGACCCCACGCTGGAGGACCATGACCGCCCGCTGAACACGCGGGGCCAGCGTTCGGCCCGGGCGCTTGGAGATTGGCTGGCCAGCCGGGGTTACGAGCCCGAAGAGGTGCTGTGCTCGACCGCGGCGCGCACGCGCGAGACCTGGGAGGGGGTGGTGCGGACCGCGCTTGGAACGCGGCCTGTGCTGCGGTTGGAACCCGCCCTCTATCACGCGGGGGCCGAGCGGATGCTGGCCATCCTGCGCACCGCCAGCCATCAGACGGTGATGATGCTGGGCCACAATCCGGGGATTTCGGAATTCGCCGCGATGCTGCCGTCCCGCACGCCGATGGATCCGGATTTCCGGCGCTATCCCACCGCGGCGACGCTGGTGGTGGATTTCCAGATCGAGGATTGGTCGCAGATCAGGCCCGGCGAGGGCAGCGTGATGGATTTCGTCCGCTTCGACGGGCGCGCCTGAGGGCGAGGCCGGGGGGCCAGCCCCCCGGACCCCCCGGGATATTTGGACCAAGGCAAAATGCAGGCGGCCCCCGCGATCAGGCAGGGGCCGTTTTTCGTGCCATTTATCGTCGGGTCGCCGCTCCTAGTGCCCCAGGATCTGGCTGAGGAACAGTTTGGTCCGTTCCGATTGCGGGTTGTTGAAGAAGTCGGTCGGGTTGTTCTGCTCGACGATCTGGCCCTGATCCATGAAGATCACCCGGTTGGCCACGGCTTGGGCGAAGCCCATCTCGTGCGTGACGCAGAGCATGGTCATGCCTTCCTCGGCGAGCTGGATCATGGTGTCGAGGACCTCCTTGATCATCTCGGGGTCGAGCGCCGAGGTGGGCTCGTCGAAGAGCATGATCCGGGGCTGCATGCAGAGCGAGCGCGCGATGGCGACGCGCTGCTGCTGGCCGCCCGAGAGCTGACCGGGATACTTGTGCGCCTGTTCCGGGATCTTGACCTTTTCGAGGAAGCGCATCGCGGTTTCCTCGGCCTGCTTGCGCGGGATCTTGCGGACCCAGATCGGCGCGAGGGTGCAGTTTTCCAGCACCGTCAGATGCGGGAAGAGGTTGAAGTGCTGGAACACCATGCCGACTTCGGAGCGGACCTTGTCGATGTTCTTGATGTCGCTGGTCAGCGCCACGCCGTCCACGACGATGTCGCCGGCCTGGTGTTCCTCGAGCCGGTTGATGCAGCGGATCAGCGTCGATTTGCCCGAACCCGAGGGACCGGCGATGACGATGCGTTCGCCCCGGTGCACCGTCAGGTTGATGTCGCGCAGGACGTGGAAGCTGCCATACCACTTGTTCATCGCGCGGATGTCGATGGCGACCTCGTCGCTGACCGTCATCTGGCTGCGGTCGATCTGACGTTCGATGGTTTCCATGATCGGTGGTCCTTACCTGTGGTCGCGTTGCAGGCGGCGTTCGAGATACATCGAGTAACGCGACATGCCGAAGCAGATGAGAAAGAAGATGGCGCCGACGAAGATGTAGGGCTCCCAGTAGATGCCCTTCCAGTCGGTGGAGGCGCGCACCGCGTCCGACATCGACTTGAGCGGATCGTAGAGGCCCACGAAGGTCACGAGCGTCGTGTCCTTGAACATGCCGATGAAGGTCGAGACGATCCCCGGGATCGAGATCTTCAGCGCCTGGGGCAGGACGATCAGCCGCTGCGCCTTCCAGTAATCGAGGCCAAGGGCGTCTGCGGCCTCGTATTGACCCTTGGGCAGGGCCGCGAGGCCGCCGCGGATCACCTCGGCCATGTAGGCGGCGGCGAACAGCGTCACCATGATGATGACCCGAAGGATGATGTCGAAGGTCGTGCCCGGCGGCAGGAAGTAGTTCAGCAGCAGCGAGGCCACGAACAGCAGCGTGATCAGCGGGACGCCGCGGATGAATTCGATGAAGACGACCGCGAGCGACTTGATCAGGAACATGTCCGATTGCCGCGCCAGGGCCAGCATGATGCCCAGGGGCAGCGACAGGGCGATGCCCGAGACGCCGATCGTGACCGAGAGCAGGAAGCCCCCGAACCGGTCAGACCGGACCGACTGGATCGACAGCGACAGCAGGTTCTCGGCGTCGCGCGCGGCCTCGCCGGCCAGCGTCAGCCAGAAGAGCAGCGTGACGATGATCGCCACGATGACCGAGGCCGCAGGCAGGATCCGCAACATCACGCGATAGGCCAGCCAGCCGAGGATCGGCCCGACCAGCACGAAGATCGGCCCCCAGAGGCTGCCGCCCCAGAGCAGCCACACCCCCAGCAGCGGGAACACGACCGAGAAGGGCAGAAGCCACAGCACGTTGCGTTCCGAGATCCAGAGCCCGCCGATCAGCACGATCGCCGCAAAGATCAGCCAGCCCGCGGGCGCGGACAGCGCGATCATCGAGACCAGCGTGACGGCGGCGGTGATGACCAGCAGGATGCGGCGGATCCGGCGTTCTGGCGCGAACAGCACCGGGGCCAGCGCGACCATCATCAGGCCCATCGTCATGGTCGGCCGCCAGTAGAGATCCTGCGGGTAGAAGCCGAACACATACTGGTTCCAGCGGTCGCGGATCACCGCCCAGCAGGCCCCGCGCGCGCCCTCGCCCCAGGTGGCGGCGATGATCTGACGGCATTCGTTCAGGCTGCCCGCGTTCCAGACGGAATGGGCGAACCAGTCCCAGAAGGTCACGATCAGGAAATAGACGATGCCGATGCCCAGCAGCGTCAGGATCGTATTGACGGGCCCCGAGAACAGGTTCTCGCGCAGCCACTTGATCGCGCCGGATTGCGCCTCGGGCGCGGGGGCCGCGGGCAGCATCGTGTCGCGGACATAGGCGACGGTTTGTGCGCCGGTTTCGCTCATCTCAGCGCTCCTTCAGCTTGACGCGGGCGTTGAAGATGTTCATCGCGCCGGAAATGATCAGGCTCAGCGCCAGATAGACCAGCATCATCAGCACGATGGCTTCAAGTTCTCGGCCGGTCTGGTTCAGCGTCGTCCCGCCAAGCGTGCCGCGCAGGTCCATGTAGCCGACGGCGATGGCCAGCGAGCTGTTCTTGGTCAGGTTCAGGTATTGCGAGATCAGCGGCGGCACGATCACCCGCAGGGCCTGAGGCAGGATCACCAGGTTCATCGTGCGGTTCGGACGCAGGCCAAGCGCATAGGCGGCCTCGGTCTGACCCTTGCTGACGGCCAGGATGCCGGCGCGCACGATCTCGGCGATGAAGGCGGCAGTGTAGAGCGTCAGGGCCAGCCACAGCGCGACCAGCGCGTTCGAGACGTTCAGCCCGCCGGTGAAGTTGAAGCCGGTCAGCTCGGGCGCGACCAGATGCAGGCCGAAATACCAGATCAGGATCAGCGAGGGCACGGTCATGACCGCAAGGCTCATCCACCAGGTCCGGGGCCGGTCGCCCGTGCGGTCCTGCACCGATTGCGCCCAGTTGCGGATCATGCGGCGCACGATCACGCCCAGGATCAGCACGGCCGCGAAAGAGATCGTCGCCCAGTTGAAGGTGATGCGCGCGCCCAGATCCAGACTGCCCGGATCATTGGTCATCGCCATGGTCGGCAGCGCGGTGTAGCGGTTCGTCAAGGCCACATGGTCGAAGAAGATCATCGACCAGGCCGCGTCCTCGCCCCGATAGGCGGCGGGGGTGGGCAGGATCTCGGTGAAGATCGCGTAGATGATCAGGATCCACAGCAGCAGGGGCATGTTGCGGAAGATCTCGACGAAGACGGTCATCAGGCGGGCGAACAGCCAGTTCTTCGACAGGCGCGCCACGCCGACGATGATGCCGAGGAAGGTCGCCGCGATGCAGCCCAGGACCGACACGATCAGCGTATTCAGCAGGCCGACCGTCGCGGCCCGGAAATGCGTGTCGTCGGAGGTGTAGGGGATGGGCGTCTGCGGGATGTCGTAGCCCGCGCGCTGGAACAGGAAGCCGAAATTGAAGTTCTTGCCCAGCAAAGCAAGGTTCTTGATGGTGTTGTCCACCAGCCACCAGAGACCCGCCATCACGAGTATGAAAACGATCACCTGGAAGGTCAGCGAGCGGTAGCGCCGATCATAGATCAGCATGCTCAGCCGGAACGGCGGGTTGCCCGGCGCCGAGACATCCGTCATCTGAATAAACCCCTGTTGACCCGCGTCTCGGCTTTGCGCCGTATCTGGTGCGGGCGAATTCTTGAAGATCACTGGCCCCGAAGGGGCGTGGGATCAGGGCCCGGAGGCCCTGATCCCTGTCATGCCGCGATCAGCGGAACGGAGGCGCGTAGAGCAGGCCGCCCTGCGTCCACTGGGCGTTCAGACCGCGCGCCAGACCGATCGGGGTCTGTTCGCCGATATTGGCCGCGAAGATCTCGCCGTAATTGCCGCTGGTCATGATCACGCGGCGGGCCCATTCGTTATCAAGGCCAAGCATCGCGCCCAGATCGTCGCTGGCGCCCAGCAGGCGCTGCACTTCGGGGTTGGTGGACGAGCGCACCAGTTCCTCGATGTTGCGCGAGGTGACGCCGTATTCCTCGGCGGCGATCAGCGCGTTCAGCGTCCAGCGGACGATGTCGCCCCAGTTGTTGTCGCCGTGGCGCACGGCCGGCCCAAGCGGTTCCTTCGAGATGATCTCGGGCAGGATCACGTGGTTTTCCGGATCTGCGAAGGCGGCGCGGGTCGCGGCCAGGCCCGACACGTCGGTCGTGTAGGCGTCACAGGCGCCGGCCATGTACTGCTGCTCGCCCTCGGCATTGCTGTCGATGTTGACGGGCGTGTAGTTCATGCCGTTGGCGCGGAAGTAATCGGCCAGGTTCAGCTCGGTCGTGGTGCCGGTCTGGATGCAGACGGTCGCGCCGTCCAGTTCCTTGGCCGAGGTCACGCCCAGATCCTTGCGGACCATGAAGCCCTGACCGTCGTAATAGTTGACGCCGACGAAATCCAGCGCGAGGTCGGTATCGCGCGAGAAGGTCCAGGTCGAGTTGCGCGCCAGGACGTCAACCTCGCCCGAGGCGAGGGCGGTGAAACGGGTCTGGCCGGTGGTCGGCACGAAACGGACCTTGTTGCCGTCGCCCAGCACGGCCGCGGCGACAGCGCGGCACAGCGCCACGTCAAAGCCGGTCCAGTTGCCGTTCGCATCCGGCGCGGCAAAGCCGACGAGGCCGGTATTCACGCCGCAATTCAGCTCATCACGCTCTTTCACCTGCGCGAGGGTCGAGCCCTCCTGCGCCAGGCTCATGCCGGCGAAAAGGCTTGCTGCGGCCACCGTCCCCAGGAAAACCGTTTTTGTCATATCTACCTCTGTGTTGGAGCGCCTCCGAAGCCTTGGCCGCGAAAGGCGCGAAGCGGGTCGTTGCCGACCCTTCTTGTGCGAAACCGCCCCGGAGGGCGGTCCCATAGGCAGTATTGTGCCGATACAAAGCCAAGCGTCAAGAACCCGCGACGCAATCGCAAAGGCTTTCAACCGACCCGCGAAAGGTGCCAGAGCCGCTCTGCTGAAATCATGGACAGTCGCCGGGCCTCGGCGGCCTCGTCGGCTTCCTCGTCGCGGCCCCATTGCGCGGCCTGGAATTCCTCGTCAATGCGGGAAAAGGCGAAGGATCGCTCGGCGTCCAGACGCCCGCGCACCACGGCCAGCCCCAGGATCAACGACCCCGGAAGCGTGACCAGATCGTGCAGCGCCGTCAGGCCGAACGCGTCGAATTCATCCAGAAGCGCGCGCAGCCGCGCCATGTCGGCAGGGTCCTGGGCGACGGGAATCACCCCCTGCGTGACCTTCAGATCGACGCCAAGATCGCTGCGCGCCCAGTCCAGCAGGGGGTCCCACGAATCAGCCTGCATCTCGATCAGCGCGGCCGGTTCGGTTGCCCGATAAGACAGCAGATCGGTGCCGCCATATTCGGCAAGCATGTCCGCCACCCCCTCGAACTGCGTCGAAACCCTTTCAATCGCCGAATTGGCGGCACGGGTCAGCGGCATGGTCTGGGGCTGGATCAGGTCGCCCTGCGCCTGCCATTCCTCGGCCAGCGCCTCGGCCAGCGCGGCCGTGGGGAGGATCAGCGGCAGCTTGCCCGGCGTGCTGAGCGCACGATCGTCCAGAAAGACCTGGTGGCCGCCCTCGGCCTCGCGTGTCGAAACCGCTTTCCAGAACCGCCGCGCCTTCCATTCGCTCATGAAGCCCAATCCTCGATTGCCCGTGTCAGATGTCCGAAATCCTCGGCGATCAGCGCCGCCCCGGCCGCATCCAGCGCCTGTGCGGGATGATAGCCCCAGGTCACGCCCCAGCCGGGCATTCCGGCGGCCTGCGCCATCTGGATGTCGAAACTGGTATCGCCGACCATCAGCGCCGCGCGGGCCTCGCATCCCGCCTCGGCCAGCGCCTGGATCAGCATCGAGGGATGAGGCTTCGACGGATGCCCGTCCGCCGTCTGCAAGCTGACGAAGCGGCCCTGCAGACCATGCGCGGCGATCACCGCATCCAGCCCCCGCCGCGACTTGCCCGTGGCCACGGCCAGCAGCAGATCAGCGCGGCCCGCCAGACGGTCCAGACAATCCAGCGCGCCGGGATAAAGCGGCGCCGCGCGTTCGCTGCGCGCCTGCATGTAAGAGGCACGGTAGGCCTCGACCACCTGAGCCTGCGTCGCCAGATCGGCCAGCGGCAGAAGCTGCGCCACCGCGACCGGCAGCGACAGGCCGACGATGCCCAGAACCTCGGCCCGGGGCGGAGGCTCAAGCCCGGCGGCGGCGAAGCCGTCCGTCATCGCGCGGATGATGTGATGCTGGCTGTCCACCAGCGTGCCGTCCACGTCGAAGACGACGAGCCTCATTCGACCTCCGCAAAGGGATCGTCGGGCACGTCGTTCTCATGCCAGCCAAGCGTCTTCCAGGTGCGTTGCATATGCTCGGGCAAGGGCGCGGTCAGGGTGATGCGCTTCTTCGTGATCGGGTGGTCGAAGCTGATCGAGCGCGCGTGCAGATGCAGCTTGCGGCTGATCTCGCCGCCCAGCTGCGCGCCCCAGCCATCGCCAAGGTTTTCCTGCCCCGATCCGCCATATTTGCCGTCGCCCACGATCGGGTGGCCTAGTTCGGCCATATGCGCGCGCAGCTGATGGGTGCGGCCGGTGATCGGCACCAGCGCGCACCAGCTGGCCCGCGAGCCAAGCGCGTCCAGAACCGCGTAATCGGTGGTGGCGCGCTTGGCGCCCTCGGTCGTGTCGATGTCGCGGGGATGGACGGCGATCATCTTCTCGCCCTCGCCGCCGCGTCCGTGGCCCGGCGCCTTGACCAAGCCGTAGCGCACCGTCCCCATCCGCGGATGCGGCACGCCGGCCACCACGGCCCAGTAGATCTTGCGCGTGGTCTTGGCGCGGAACGCCTCGGACAGGGCGCGGGCGACGCGGTCGGTGCGCGCCAGCAGCAGCACGCCCGACGTGTCCTTGTCCAGCCGGTGGACCAGCTTGGGCCTGTCCTTGAAGCCGAACATCAGCGCCGGGGTCAGCCCGTCCACATGGCGGCTGCCCTGCCCGCTGCCGCCCTGGCTTGGCAGGCCCGGAGGCTTGTTCAGCGCGATCACATGCTCGTCCTTCCACAGGACGGCCGCCTGGATCATGGCCTCATCGCTTTCGGGAATCCGCGGACCCCGGCTGATCCGGGGCGCGGCGGGCGCGGCATCGGGCAAGGGGGGCACGCGCACCTCCTGGCCCGCCTCGAGGCGCGTCGCGGCCTTGACCCGGCCTCCGTCCACGCGCAGCTGCCCGGTGCGGCACATCTTTTCGACGGCCCCCTGCGACAGATGCGGAAACCGCTTCTTCAACCAACGGTCGAGGCGCTGTTCGCCCTCGTCCAGACCCACGCGGATCATCTGCACGCCGCTCATGCCAGCACGCTCCTTGCGACAGCCAGACCGGCGATCAGCGCAAGGATGGACAGGATGACCGAGGCAGCGACATAGAATATCGCCGCGACGGCCTCGCCCCGCTCCCATAGCGCGACCACATCCAGCGAGAATGAGGAAAAGGTCGTGAACCCGCCCAGCACCCCGGCCAGCAGGAAGGGCGCGAAATCCTGCCCCAACCGTTGCACGACCAGCGCGAAGCCAAGCCCCATCACGAAGCTGCCGATCACGTTCACGGCCAGCGTCGCGCCACCCATCGCAACCCATTGCGCAGGCAGCGATCGATAGAACGCAAGGCGGCACATGCCGCCGATTGCCGCGCCGATGGCGACCTGAAGATACGGGTTCATCATCGTTCGGGTTTGTGGCGCGGCGGGGCCAAAGTCAACCGCCCCGCTTGAGCCGCTGGCTGACAAACCAGTCCAGCCTTCGCTTCAGCTCGCGCTCGAACCCGCGCTCGACCGGCAGATACAGGACCGGGCGCTTCATGCCGTCGGGGAAATAGTTCTGGCCGCTGAAGCCGTCCTCGGCATCATGGTCATAGGCGTAGCCCGCCCCGTAGCCCTGATCCTTCATCAGCTTGGTCGGCGCGTTCAGGATATGGGCGGGCGGCATCAGGCTGCCGGTGCGCCGCGCCTCGGCCCGCGCGCCCTTGTAGGCGGCGTAGCCCGCATTCGATTTCGGCGCCAGCGCCAGATAGATCACCGCCTGCGCCAGCGCCAGCTCGCCCTCGGGGCTGCCCAGACGCTCATAGATCGCCCACGCGTCCAGACAATGCCGGGCGGCGGCGGGATCGGCCAGACCGATATCCTCGACCGCCATGCGCGTGATGCGGCGGGCCAGATAGCGCGGGTCCTCGCCCCCCTCCAGCATCCGGGCAAACCAGTAGAGCGCGGCATCCGGGTCGCTGCCCCGCACGGATTTGTGCAGCGCCGAGATCAGGTTGTAATGCTCGTCCCCGGACTTGTCGTATTTCGCCGCCCGCCGCATCAGGCGCTGCGCCATCGCGTCGGTGTCCAGCGGCGCGGTGGTCGTCCAGGCGGCGACCTGTTCGATCAGGTTCAGGCAGGCGCGGCCGTCGCCATCCGCCATGCCCAGCAGCGCATCGCGCGCCTCGGGCGTCAGGGGCAGCTTGCGGCCCAGTTCACGCTCGGCCCGCTGCGCCAGCAGCTCCAGCTCGGCCAGAGACAGGCGTTCCAGCACGATGACTTGGGCGCGCGACAGAAGCGCGGCGTTCAGTTCAAAGGACGGGTTCTCGGTCGTGGCGCCGACAAGAAGGATCGTGCCGTCCTCCATATGCGGCAGGAAGCCGTCCTGCTGCGCCTTGTTGAAGCGGTGGATCTCGTCCACGAAAAGCAGCGTGCCCTTGCCCTGCTGGCGGCGCAGGCGGGCGGCCTCGAAGACCTTGCGCAGTTCGGGCACGCCGGTGAAGATCGCGCTGATCTGGACAAAGGCCAGATCGGTCTCGTCCGCCAGAAGCCGCGCGATGGTGGTCTTGCCCACGCCCGGCGGCCCCCAGAGGATCAGCGAAGACAGGCTGCCCGCCGCCAGCATCGAGCCAAGCGGCCCGTCATCCCCCAGAATGCGCGTCTGGCCGATCACCTCGGACAGCCGCGCAGGGCGGATACGGTCGGCCAGCGGGCGCGGCGCTTCGGGCGGGGTGGCAGAGGGCGAGTCGAACAGATCGGGCATGGTGACGGCAGTCTAGGCCCGCCCTGCCCCGCCGAACACCCCCCGCGAGACGACTGCGATCAATGCATCTTGTCGGTCAGGTCGATCGAGACGCACTGGAATTCGCCATCGTCGATCCAAAGGATCGGGCCAAGCGCCTCGGCGGTCAGCCCACAGCGGCCATACCAGCGCGGCCAGTTCGCACCGGTCAGCGCGATCAGGCGCGTCGCGCCCTGTTCGCGGGCCGACGAGGTCATCGCCTCGACCATCTTGAAATGCACCTTGCGCCGATAGATCTGCGGGATGGCGTGGCTGACGAAGACGCGCGAGCATTCCCAGATCTGCGGATCGACCGGCGCGGGCGCGTCAAGCAGGTCCTGCGGGATCGAACCGCCCAGGATCCCCTCCTGCGCGTCGCGGATCATGTAGCTGTAGATGCCGCAGCGGGCGGTGGTGGGGGTCAGCCGGATACCGGCCAGAACCGTGCCCATGTCGTGAATGGCGATCCAGCGACTTTGCGGCGTGTCATATTGGTCGAATTCCATGTCATCGACCTCGGGCAGGTCCCAGTTCTTCTGGACGATGAAACTTTGTTTTCTTGCGCGAAAAAGGTTTGCGAACAACTCGCCATGGTTGTGCAAATTGGCAAAAGAGAGGGTGGTCATCTGCATCGAGGCTTCTCCTGGAGTGAGAGGGGACCTTCACGCGTCGCGGAACGACCGGGCGAGTGTTCTACAACAAGCGGTATTCCTTGGCCCTTTGCAGCGCCTCGGCGGTGGTGCGCGCGTTCAAACGCTCGCGCACGGAAATCAGTCTTGCCTTGAATGCGCTTTCCGTAATTCCAAGCTTGGCCGCCGCTGCTGCGTGCCGGTCGCCCTGCGCGATGCAGCGAAGGGCTTCTTTCTGAGCCTTGGTCAGGCTCTCGGGCGGCTCGGTAATATCGTGGAGCTGCCTGACTGTGGCCTCGATCTCGGCGATCTCGGCATCGGTGAACTCGCGGTCAGCGCGCGCAAAGCTGGCAATGGTGCGCGACGAGATCGGCCCGTGCGAGACCGTCACGCCATAGGTCAGGCCATGATTCGCGGCATCGGCGAGGATATTGAACGGATCGGGAATCGGCAGCGCCGACCAGCGGCAGGAGCCGACCGTGGAAAAGCCCCATGCAATGGTGGGATCGCGCAGCGCGTAACCGTTCTGGGAATAGAAATCCGACCATTCCTGCGCATAGGTCTGAAACTGCATCAGCGGCGCGGCGAAACGGATATGAAGACCGACAAAATAACCGGACCGGGCGATCTTGCCCAGTTTCGTCAGCCCGGCATTGATATCGGCGCGTGGGGACATGGCTTTTTAGACAAATTGATCTGGAATGCGTCAACCTGGAAAATAGCATGGCTGAATTATGTTTCCAGCGAGTTAACAGCAAAGCTGTTCCGCGCGAAAACAATTCTTTCATGACGTAACGTCAAGGCCCCGCGGGATCAGGGCGAGCTTCAAGAACCAGTCGGGATCACCCAGACAAGAAAGAACCCCGCCAGCGCGCTGACGGGGTTCCCGGAATGCCTTTCAGGCAGGCCAATTATTCGTCGTCGGCCGCCAGCTCTGCGTCCAGACGGGCGCGGTCGGCAGCGCCCTTGGCCTCGGGATCGCGGTCGACCAGCTCGATGATCGCCATCGGCGCCATGTCGCCGTAACGGAAGCCGGCTTTCAGGATGCGGACATAGCCGCCCTGACGGTCCTTGTAACGCTCGCCCAGGACTTCAAACAGCTTGGCGACGTGGATGTCCTGCTTCAGCTGCGCGTCGGCCTGACGGCGGGCATGCAGATCGCCGCGCTTGGCCAGCGTGATCAGCTTCTCGACGATCGGACGCAATTCCTTGGCCTTGGGCAGGGTCGTCTTGATCTGCTCGTGCTCGATCAGCGAGCCGGCCATGTTGGCGAACAGCGCCTTGCGGTGTTCGTGGGTGCGGTTGAGGCGGCGGTAGCCACGGGCGTGACGC
>NZ_JAUVVF010000083.1 GCF_030604785.1 Paracoccus sp. (in: a-proteobacteria)
CGCGCGGAATAGGCTTTCCGGCCGGTCCGCGACGCGCTACAGGATGCCATGCTCAGCTATCAGCACGCCTATCACGCCGGGAACCTGGCCGACCTGCACAAGCACGCGCTGCTGGCCACCGCGCTGGATTACCTGACGCGCAAGGACAAGCCCCTCAGCTATCTGGAAACCCATGCCGGGCGCGGTCTCTATCGGCTGGACAGCCCCGAGGCGCAGCGCACCGGCGAGGCCGAGGCCGGCATCGACCGCGCCCTGTCCGAACACTGGCTGCCCGAAACCCACCCGCTGATGGCCGCGCTGACCGCGATCCGCGCCAGCCGGGGACCGCGCGCCTATCCCGGATCGCCGCTGGTCGCCGCGCATTTCCTGCGCCCCGAAGACCGCGCCCATCTGGCCGAACTGCACCCCGCCGAACACGAGGCCCTGCGCCAGGTCGCGGGCTTTGCCAACCTCTACCGGCAGGACGGATTCGCCATGGCGCAGGCTGTCTGCCCGCCCACGCCCCGGCGCGGGATGCTGCTGATCGACCCCAGCTACGAGGTCAAGACCGACTATGCCGCGATTCCACGCCATGTCGCCCAGATCGCGCGCAAGTGGAATGTCGGCGTCATCGCGCTGTGGTATCCGATCCTGGCAGACGACCGCCACCGCCCGATGATCCAGGCACTGACCGCCGACCATCCCGGCGCGCTGGTCTCGGAGCTGGGTTTTCCGGCCCTGCGACCCGGCCACGGGATGATCGGATCGGGGATGTTCGTGCTGAACCCGCCTTACGGGCTTGCCGACGAGGCCGCGCGCCTTTCCGCAATTTTCGCCGCGAGGCTCTGACCGGGGATTCCCCGCCCGGTTGCGCTGTGGCATAGTCGCCCGGCCCCATCAGGACGACGCCCATGACCCAACGCCTTTCGATCGGCACCACCGTTTTCATCGTGCTGACCGCCGCGCTTGGCCTCTATTTCGCCTTTGCCGCCGTGCAGGGGCCGTCGGGCCTGTTGCGCCGCATCCAGATCGAATCCGAGATGGCCGAACTGGAAGCGCAGCGCGACGCCCTGCGCGCCGAAGTGTCCGAGATGCAGAACCTGACCCGCCGCCTCTCCGACGAATTCCTCGATCTGGACCTTCTGGACGAACGCGCCCGCGATGTGCTGGGCGTCATGCGCGCCGACGAGGTGATCCTGCGCTGAGCCCTGCCCCGGCTGGGTCCGGCCTCCGGCATTGCGCGGTCCAAAGGGATGCGCTACGGATAGTTTAACGCTGAACTATTCCGACCACAGCCTCAGGAGGATGTGCCGCATGGCCAGGAAACCCAGCCCCGCCAAGGAGGCGCCTTCGAACATATCGAAGGACGAGCTGCTCAAATACTACCGCGACATGCTGCTGATCCGCCGATTCGAGGAAAAGGCCGGCCAGCTTTACGGCATGGGCTTGATTGGCGGCTTCTGCCACCTCTATATCGGGCAAGAGGCCGTCGTGGTCGGGCTGGAGGCCTGCGCCAAGGAAGGCGACAAGCGCATCACCAGCTACCGCGACCACGGCCACATGCTGGCCTGCGGCATGTCCGCCCGCGGCGTGATGGCCGAACTGACCGGCCGCGAGGGCGGCTATTCCAAGGGCAAGGGCGGCAGCATGCACATGTTCAGCCGCGAAAAGCACTTCTATGGCGGCCACGGCATCGTGGCGGCGCAGGTGCCGCTTGGCGCGGGCCTGGCCTTCGCCGACAAGTATCTGGGCAATGACAACGTCACCTTCACCTATTTCGGGGATGGCGCCGCCAACCAGGGCCAGGTCTATGAGACCTACAACATGGCCGAGCTGTGGGACCTGCCGGTCGTCTTCGTGATCGAGAACAACCAATATGCCATGGGCACCTCGGTCAAGCGCTCGACGAAATCGACGACGCTGTTCGGTCGGGGCGAGGCGTTCGGCATCCCCGGCGAACAGGTTGACGGCATGGACGTGCTGGCGGTCAAGGCGGCGGGCGAAAAGGCCGTGGCGCATTGCCGCGCGGGCAAGGGCCCCTACATCCTCGAAGTGATGACCTACCGCTATCGCGGTCACTCCATGTCGGACCCGGCCAAGTATCGCTCGCGCGAGGAAGTGCAGAAGATGCGCGACGAACGCGACGCCATCGAGAACGTGCGCGACCTGCTGCTGACCGGCGGCCACGCGACCGAGGACGAGCTCAAGGCGATCGACAAGGACATCAAGGACATCGTCAACGATTCCGCCGAATTCGCCAAGGAAAGCCCGGAACCGTCGCTGGACGAGCTCTGGACCGACATCTACGCCGACGACCTGCCGCAGGGCAGCGCCGAAGAGAACGCCTGAGGGGGTGACGTAATATGGCAACCGAGATTCTGATGCCCGCCCTGTCCCCGACCATGGAGGAGGGGACTCTGGCGAAATGGCTGAAAAAGGAAGGCGACGTCGTGAAATCCGGCGACATCATCGCCGAGATCGAGACCGACAAGGC
>NZ_JAUVVF010000037.1 GCF_030604785.1 Paracoccus sp. (in: a-proteobacteria)
CGGGCGGGCGGAGGCGTAGAAGGGGAAAAACTCGGCGAGGCAGAGATGAGCAAACCCGTTATCCTGTGCATTCTCGACGGCTGGGGCCTGTCGGACCGGCCCGAGCAGAGCGCGCCCGACCGCGCCGCGACCCCCTGCTACGACCGGCTGATGCGGGACTGCCCCAATGCCCGATTGATCACTTATGGTCCCGATGTCGGGCTGCCGCGCGGGCAGATGGGCAATTCCGAGGTCGGCCATACCAATATCGGCGCGGGCCGGGTCGTCGCCATGGATCTGGGCGCGATCGATCTGGCCATCGAGGAGGGCAGCTTCGGACGCAACGAGGCGCTGACCGGCTTTGTCGAGACGCTGCGCGCGACAGGCGGCACGGCGCATCTGATGGGCGTCGTCTCGGATGGCGGCGTTCACGGGCATCTGTCGCATGTGCTGGCCGCGGCGCGGGTCGTGGCGGGGGCGGGCGTGCCGGTCGTGATCCATGCCGTGACCGACGGGCGGGACGTGCCGCCGTCTTCGGCGGATGCGTTTGTCGCCGCGCTGGAGGCGGGCCTGCCTGCGGGCGCGCGGATCGGCACCGTGATCGGGCGCTATTACGCCATGGACCGCGACAACCGGTGGGAGCGTGTGCAGCGCGCCTTTGACGCCATGGTCGCGGGCCGGGGCGAGGATGCCGCCAGTGCCTCGGCCGCGGTGGCCGCCGCATGGGCGCGGGGCGAGACCGACGAGTTCCTCGCGCCTTTCGTCATCGACGGCTATAACGGTGCGCAGGATGGCGACGGGTTCTTCTGCCTGAACTTCCGCGCCGACCGTGCGCGAGAGATCCTGTCGGCCATCGGCGATCCGGCTTTCGACGCCTTTGACGTCTCGGCGCGGCCGGAATGGGCGGCGCTGCTGGGCATGGTCGATTACAGCGCGCGCCACGACACCTTCATGCAGGCCGCCTATCCCAAGCGGCAGGTGGTGAACACGTTGGGGGCCTGGGTGGCGTCGAAGGGGTTGCGGCAGTTCCGGCTGGCCGAGACCGAGAAGTATCCGCATGTGACCTTCTTCCTGAATGGCGGGAAGGAGGCGCCCGAGCCGGGCGAGGATCGCTACATGCCCGCCAGTCCCAAGGTGGCGACCTATGATCTGGCGCCCGAGATGGCCGCCGACGAGGTGACGGCCAAGCTGGTCGAGGTGATCGGGCAGGGCTACGACCTGATCGTCGTGAACTATGCCAATCCCGACATGGTGGGCCATACCGGCAGTCTGGACGCCGCCGCGCGCGCCTGCGAGGCCGTGGACCGTGGGCTGGACGCCATGACGCGCGCGCTGGAATCCCTCGGCGGGGCCGCGCTGATCTGCGCCGATCACGGCAATTGCGAGCAGATGATCGACCCCGAGACCGGCGGCGCGCATACCGCCCATACGCTGAACCCGGTGCCCGTGATCCTGTTCGGCGGCCCGCCCGGCGTGCGGCTGCGCGACGGGCGGCTGGCCGATCTGGCGCCGACCGTCCTTCAGCTGATGGATCTGGACCAGCCTGCCGAGATGACCGGCACCAGTCTGATCGTCGCATGAGCCGCGCGCTTGGCCTTGTGCTGGCCGCGCTGCTGGCGGGTTCCGCCGCCGCGCAGGAGGTGGTCGAGGACATCACCGGTCCCGGCCTTGTGACGGGCGGTCCCGATCTGGCCGAAAGCGCACTGCTGACCCCGGCCGGGCGCGCCGTGGCCGATGCCGAGGCGGCGGCCGCGCTGCTGCGCGCCGCGCTCGGCCAATTGTCCGGGGCGGTCGCGGCCGACGATCAGGTCGTCGCCCTGACCGAGGTGATCCGCGCGTATGAGCTGGGCCTTGCCGCTCTGCGCGACGGGTTGCGGCAGGCCCATGCGCGCGAGCTGGAACTGCGCGACCGTTTCGAGGCGCAGAGCGCGCAGCTGTCGCGCGTGCTGGGTGCCATGACCGCGTTGCAGCAAAGCCCTGAAAGCACGATGCTGCTGCATCCGGCGGGGGCGCTGTCGAATGCGCGTTCGGGGATGATCCTGTCTGATGTCACGCCGGGCCTGCGCGCCCAGGCCGAGGCGCTGCAGGCCGATCTGGACGAGATCGCGACCGTGCGGGCGCTGCAGGCCAGCGCGTCGGCGATGCTGGGCAACGGGCTGGCCTCGGTCCAGGAGGCGCGGCGGCTTCTGGCCAGCGCGGCGGGCGACCGGTCCTCGATGCCGACGCGCTATGCCGAGGACCCCGAGGAATTGCAGGCCCTGCGCGAGGCGGCGGATTCGCTGGACGATTTCGCGCGCGGCATCGCCCGGATGGAAAAGGATGTCGGGCCCCCGATGGAGGATTTCGAGGGCGCTCAGGGCAGCTTGCGCCTGCCCGTGGTCGGCACCGTCCTGCGCCCCTATGACGAACCCGATGCGGCAGGCGTGCGCCGCCCCGGCTGGGTCATCGCCACGGCCCCCGCCGCCCTGGTCCAGACGCCATGGCCTGCGACGATCCGCTATCGCGGTCCGTTTCTCGATTACGGCAATGTGATGATCGCCGAGCCCGCACGCGGCTACCTTATGATCTTCGCGGGCCTGTCGCAGGTCTTTGGCGAGGTGGGCGATGTGCTGGCAGCGGGCGATCCGGTCGGGCTGATGGGGGGTGCCGAGGCTCCGGCGCAGGAATTCGGCGCGCGTTTCGTCGCCGATGCCGCCATGGGAGGCGCGGCGGGCCGCCCCGAGACGCTGTATCTGGAACTGCGGCGTGGCAATGAAACTCTGGACCCGGCAGAGTGGTTCGTGCTGAATCCCTTTGTCGAGCCGCAACAGGATTGAGGCAGAAAGGCCGTCATGAGACATTATCTGATCGCAGGCATCGGGGGCGTGCTGGCCGGGGCGCTGGTCACGACCCAGATCGCGGGGCCCCTGGTCGCGCAAGAGGCGGGGCGCAATGTCTCGGTCTATGAGCAGCTCGAACTGTTCGGCAACATCTTCGAACGCATCCGCACCGATTATGTCGAGGCGCCCGACGACAAGGCCCTGATCGAGGCCGCGATCAACGGGATGCTGACCTCGCTGGACCCGCATTCGGGCTTTCTGTCGGCGGATGCCTATTCCGACATGCGCACCCAGACGCGCGGCAGCTTCGGCGGTCTGGGGATCGAGGTCAGTCAGGAAGAGGGGATGGTCCGCGTCGTCTCGCCCATCGACGACACGCCGGCCGCGCAGGCCGGAGTGCAGGCGGGCGACTTCATCACCCATGTGAACGGCGAATCGCTGCTGGGTCTGACGCTGGATCAGGCCGTGGACATGATGCGCGGCCCCGTCGGGTCGGAAATCACCATCACCATCCTGCGCCAGGGCGAGACCGAGCCCTTTGACCTGACGATGACGCGCGACACGATCCGCCTGACCGTCGTCCGCACCAGGGTCGAGGGGAACGCTGTGATCCTGCGCGTCTCGACCTTCAACGACGAGACCTATGACACCCTGCGCACGGAACTGGAAAAGGCCGTCGAGGAAGCGGGCGGCATCGACCGCGTGACCGGCTTCGTCCTTGATCTGCGCAACAATCCGGGCGGTCTGCTCAATCAGGCGATCAGCGTGTCCGACGCATTCCTCGATGCCGGCGAAATCGTCAGCACGCGCGGCCGCGACGCCTCGCAGAGCGAGCGCTGGAATGCCGAGCCAGGCGATCTGGCGCAGGGCAAGCCGATGGTCGTGCTGATCAATGGCGGCTCGGCCAGCGCCTCGGAGATCGTGACCGGTGCGCTGCAGGATCACCGCCGCGCCATCGTCGTGGGCGAGAAATCCTTTGGGAAGGGCAGCGTCCAGACGGTGATGCCGGTGACGGCGGACAGCGCGATCCGGCTGACCACGGCGCGCTACTACACGCCGTCGGGCCGCTCGATCCAGGCCATGGGAATCCAGCCCGACATCCTGGTCGCCCAGCCCCGCCGCAATCCCCATGTCGAGGACGAGGAAGCGCGCAGCAGCAGCAGCTTCTCGCGGTCCGAGGCGGAACTGCGCGGCGCGCTTGGCAACGAGGTCAGCGATGACCAGCGCGACCTGATGGAGCGCGAGGCCGCCGAACTGGCCGCCACCGCCGCCCTGCGCGAAGAGGATTACCAGCTGGCCTATGCGGTCGACATCCTCAAGGGTCTGGCGGCGGTCAACTTCCGGGCCGATCAGGTGCCGGTGGGCGCAACCCCCGCCGCCACCGGCGAGGGCGCGGGCACAGGCGGCGCGTCCAGCAATGGCTGATGCGGCGGCTGATGCGGGGGCCCAGACGGGTCCGGGCGGTCTGCCCTATCGTCCCTGCGCGGGGGTGGTGCTGCTGAACCATCGGGGGCTGGTCTTTGCGGGCCAGCGCCTTGACATGCCGGGCGCGTGGCAGATGCCGCAGGGCGGCATCGACAAGGGCGAGACCCCGCGCGAGGCCGCCCTGCGCGAACTGACCGAGGAAACCGGCGTCCCTGCCGATCTGGTGGAAGTGCTGGGCGAGACGCCCGGCTGGGTCACATACGACCTGCCCCCCGACATGGTTGGTCGCGTCTGGAAGGGCCGCTATGGCGGGCAGCGCCAGAAATGGCTGTGCCTGCGCTTCCTCGGCCGGGACGAGGATATCCGCATCGACACGGACCATCCCGAATTCGACCGCTGGCAATGGATGGGCGCCGAGGACCTGCTTGCCAGCATCGTCCCCTTCAAGCGCGCCGTCTATGCCGAAGTGCTGGATGCCTTCCGCGACTGGGTGCGGTGATCCCCGGCCGTCCATAGCCGCGCCGTCGTCAGGTCATGGTCCAGCAGGGTCAGGTCGGCCCTGACGCCGGGGCGCAGGATGCCCAGTCCGTCCTGCCGGCCCAGCACGCGCGCAGCTTCGCTGGTCGCCATGGCCAAGGCGCGGACCAGCCCGCCCTCGGGCAGGGCGGCGATGCGGCGCACGGCCTGGGCCAACGTCAGATCGGCCCCCGCCAGCGTGCCGTCGGCCAGCGTCAGCCGCCCGTCATGGCGAAGGACGCGCCGCCCGCCCAGATCCATCTGCGTCAGCCCGGTCCCGGCAAAGGCCATGCAATCGGTGACCAGAAACAGCCCCTGCGGCCGGGCACGCAGCGCGATCCGCATCATGGCCGGATGCACATGGATGCCGTCGGCGATTAGCCCGGCATGGGCGTCGCCCGACAGAACCGCGCTGACCAGACCGGGCTTGCGGTGATCCATCTGGCTCATGGCGTTGAAGAGATGCGTGGCGCAGGTCGCGCCTGCGGCAAAGGCCTGCTCGGCCTGATCCAGGGCGCAATCGCTGTGGCCAAGGCTGACCACCGCGCCCGCAGCGCGCAGGGCGGCGATCTGCTCGGGGTGCACAGCCTCGGGCGCCAGCGTCACCATCAACGAGGGCAGTTGCCGCGCAGCGGTGCAGAGGCGGTCCAGATCGGCATCTTCCATCGGCCGGATCAGCGCGGCGTCATGGGCGCCCTTGCGGCGCGGGTCCAGATGCGGGCCTTCCAGATGCAGGCCCAGAAAGCCCGGCACCTGCTGGCGGGCGGCCTCGATCCCGGCCTCGATCACCTGGGTGGTCGCGTCGGGCGTGTCTGTGATCAGCGTGGGCAGGATGCCCGCCGTGCCCAGTCCGCGATGGGCCTGACAGATCGCGCGCAGCGCCGCGACATCGGTCGCGCCGTCGACCATCAGCCCGCCGCCGCCATTGGCCTGAAGATCCAGAAACCCCGGCGCGATGATCCCCTCCACGCGCTCGGTCGGGGGACCGGCCTCGGCCTCGGGCAGAAGGGCGGCGACACGGCCATCCTCGATCACCAACGCCGCGTTGTCCTGCAGCGTCGTCCCGTCGAAGATGCGCGCACCGGCAAGGACGTGCCGCATCAGATCGTCTCCGTCACCTTGCGAAGATGGGGCGGAGTGTCGGGATCAAAGCCGCGACGGCGGGCCAACTCTTCGACAAAGGCGTAGTAGCTGGCGATCAGCACCAGCGGCGCGACCAGCGGATGCAGCCCCGCGACCGAGGGCAAGCACGTGGCGCCCCGCGCCTCGGCCCCGGTCAGGAACACGTCGGCGCCCTGCGCGGCCATGCGTTCGGCGGTTTCCACCACCTGCGGCAGGGCGGCATCCTCGACCCCCAGCACCAGAACCGGGAAATGCGCCTGAACGATGGCGGCGGGGCCGTGCAGCACCTCGGCTGCGCTGTAGGCCTCGGCATGGATGCCCGAGGTTTCCTTCATCTTCAGCGCCGCCTCGGCCGCGATGGCAAAGCCCGGCCCGCGCCCCAGAACGAAGGCCTGCGAGGCCCGCGACAGCCGCGCGGCCAAAGGCGACCAATCCAGCGCCACGGCCCGTTCCAACGCCTGAGGCAGGTCGGCCACCGCGCGGCGCAGATCGTCGTCCTGCCGCCATTCGGCCAGCAGGGCCAGCCCGGCCAGGACCGAATTCACGAATGTCTTGGTGGCGGCGACGCTTTTCTCCTCGCCCGCAGCAAGGGCCAGGCAATGGGCCGAGGCCTCGGCCATCGGGCTGTCGGCGTGGTTCGTGATGGCGATGGACAGCGCGCCGCCCTTGCCTGCCGCGCGCATCATTTCCACGATGTCGGGGCTGCGGCCCGATTGCGAGATGCCGAGGCAGGCCGCATGGGCCAGCCGCAGCGGACGGCGGTAGATCGAGGCGATAGACGGGCCGATCGAGGCCACAGGCAGGCCCGCCTGCAATTCGATGGCGTATTTCAGGTAGCTGGCCGCATGGTCGGACGAGCCGCGCGCCACGGTCGCGACCAGCGCCAGATCGCGGTCGCGCAGCGCGGCGGCGGTCCGGGCCAGCGCCTCGCGCGAGCGGTCCAGAAAGCGCGCGGCGGCCTGCGGGATTTCGGCCACTTCGCTGGCCATGTGGCTTTGGGTCATCATGATGTCCTTTCCGCCTCGGGGGCGAGTTTCAGCTCGACGGCGAAGTCATAGGCGTCGCCGCGATAGACCGAGCGTGTGAATTCGACCACCTGCCCCGAGGACAGGTAGGACAGCCTCTCAATCCGCAGGCCCGCGACGCCGGTTCCCACGCCCAGAAGCTCGGCATCCGCCGGTCCCAGATTGGCGGCCGAGATGCGCTGGACGGCGCGCACCGGCAGGGTGCCGCGCGACCGCAGCAGGGCGTAAAGCGAGGCCTCGACCGATTCCGGATCTGGCAGCAGCCGGGCGGGCAGTGAGGCGCGTTCGATGGCCAGCGGCACGCCGTCGGCGCTGCGGACCCGTTCCAGACGCGCCACGCTGTCATCGGCGCCAAGGCCCAGTGCCATGATCTCTTCGGGCGAGGGGGTGTGCAGCGCGCGCGCCAGCCAGCGGCTTTCGACCTGCTTGCCGCGCCGCTGCATGTCCTCGGTGAACGAGGTCAGCCGCGACAGCGCCTGTTCCAGCCGCTCGACCCGAGGGGCGACGAAGGTGCCCGATCCGCGTTTCTGGATCAGCTGGCCCGAGGCGACCAGCGCCTCGACCCCCTTGCGGACGGTGACGCGCGACAGGCCCGTCATCGCCGCCATCTCGCGTTCCGAGGGCAGGCTGTCGCCGGCCTTCAGATCGCCCGCCGCGATGGCCTCGGCGATGCGGCGGTGCAGTTGCAGGTAAAGCGGCCCCGCCTTCGTGTCGGCAAAGGCATCCGGCGAGAAGAGGCCGGTCATGGCGCCTCTCCCATCTGCAGGGCCATGGCGAGCGCGCCGCTGACGGAATCGCCCACCGCCGGGCGCAGGGGCCAGCGATCGGCCAGCCGGGCAGCATAATGCGGACCAAGCCCGCCGGTCAGGACCACGGGCAGCCGGTCGCCCTGTTGCAGCGCGCCGATCGAGGCGTCCAGTTCTGCCAGTGCCGCATCGAAGATCGCGCGTGCCGCCGGATCGTCCGAGGTCACGATGCGGGGGGCCAGCCGCGCAAAGTCGCCGGGGCGGGCGGTGTTGCCGAAGGCGATGATCCCCTCGATCCCGTCGAATTCCTCAAGAATTTGCGCCAGCAGCGGTGACATGGGGTGGAACCCGTCCGCTGCCCTCAGGGCCAGCGCCAGAAGGTTGCGCCCCAGAACCGCGCCGCTGCCCTCGTCGCCCATCAGAAAGCCCCGCCCGCCGACCTGTCGCAGCGTGCCGCCGCGCTGAACGGCAAAGACCGACCCGGTCCCCATCGCCGCGAGGATGCCGTCATCGGGACCAAGCGCGCCGCGCGCCGCAGTGATCCCGTCATTCACGATCCGCATCCGCGCAAAGGGCAGCATGGCCTCCAGCCGCGCCGCCGCCGCACGCATGCTGCCGCCCGCAAGGCCCAGTGCGGCGGTCAGATCAGCGGGCGCGACGCCAATGCGCGACTGGGCCAGCGCCTCGGTCGTGGCGGCCATGATGCTGGCGGCGGCAAGGTCGATATCGGTGTTGATATTGGCCGGGCCGCCCGAGCCCTGCCCCAGGATGCGCCCGGCCGGATCGGCCAGCACTGCGCGGCAACCCGTTCCCCCGCCATCGATTCCCAGAAACAGCGCCATATCGCCTCCTTGTTTGCGGCAAGATACCAAAACAATACCAAACAGCAAGAGGCAACGCGAAATGCCCTGATATCGGGCGGTTTTCAGGCAAATCCAGCAAGCCTCTTTACAAGTGGTATTGTTTTGGCATCATCTAGCGGCAGAGGAGAATCACATGTCCATGCCCCTGTCCGGCACTGAACGCCGCCATCCCGCTTCGGACGATCTTCACCGGCTTGACCCGGCCGAGGCCATGGCGCTGTTGCTGGGTGCGCAACGGGCGGCGCTGGCGGCGGTCGAGCCTGCCATCCCCGATCTGGCGCGTGCTGCGGCCGCGGGGGTTCAGGCGCTGCGCGGCGGCGGACGGATGGGCTATGCAGGCGCGGGCAGTTCCGGGTTGATGGCTTTGGCTGATTGCCTTGAACTGCCGGGGACGTTCGGCCTGTCGCCCGACCGCACGCCGATGCTGTTCGCGGGCGGGTCGGACGCGCTGCTGCGGATGCATGGCCATGTCGAGGACGACACCGCCAGCGCGCTGGCCGATCTGGACCGGGCGGGTCTGGGCGCGGGGGATGCGATCATTGTCGTCTCGGCTTCGGGAACCACGCCCTATGCACTGGCCGTGGCGCAGGGCGCGCGGGCGCGGGGCGTGACCGTGACCGGGATCGCCAATGTGCCGGGCTCGGCCCTGCTTCGGGCCGCCGACATCCCGGTTCTGCTGGATACCGGCCCGGAAATGGTCGCCGGATCGACCCGGATGGGGGCGGCCACCGCGCAGAAAGTGGCGCTGAACATGGTCTCGGTGCTGGTCGGCATCGGGCTGGGCCATGTCCATGCCGGGCTGATGGTCAACCTGGTCGCCGACAATGCCAAACTGGTCGAGCGCGCGGCCCGGATCGTATCCGATCTGGCCGGGGTGCCCGACGGGGCCGCGCGCGACGCGCTGAAGCGCACCGGAGGGGCGGTCAAGTCCGCCATCCTGGTCGCGCGGGGCGCCGATCCGGATGCCGCGCGCGCCGCCTTGCAGGATAGCGGCGGCCATCTGGGCGCGCTGATGGGCTGACTCGAAACAACCAAGGGATCACCAAGATCCCGCAACAGGGAGCGACGACAATGACAGGAACACTTCGCATGGGCCTCTTGGCCAGCACCGTGCTGGCAGGCGCCGCGGCCGCGCAGGACGTGACGCTGACCATCGAAAGCTGGCGCAATGACGACCTGCTGATCTGGCAGCAGCAGATCATCCCCGCCTTCGAGGCGGCCCATCCCGGCATCAAGCTGCGCTTCGCGCCCACCGCGCCCGCCGAATACAACGCGGTGCTGAATTCCAAGCTGGATGCGGGATCGGCCGGCGATCTGATCACCTGCCGCCCCTTTGACGCCTCGCTGGAATTGTTCAACAAGGGGCATCTGGCGGATCTGACCGACCTCGACTCGATGGCCAACTTCTCGGATGTCGCGAAATCGGCCTGGCAGACGGATGACGGCGCCTCGACCTTCTGCGTGCCGATGGCCTCGGTCATCCACGGCTTCATCTACAACAAGACCGCGTTCGAGGAACTGGGCCTGACGCCCCCCGCCACGAATGACGAATTCTACGCCCTTCTTGACGCGATCAAGGAGGATGGCAGCTATATCCCGATGGCCCTGGGCACTGCCGACCAGTGGGAGGCCGCCACGATGGGGTACCAGAACATCGGCCCGACCTATTGGCGGGGCGAGGAAGGCCGCCGTGCGCTGATCGCGGGCGAGGCCAGCCTGACCGACGAGGAGTGGGTCGAGCCCTTCCGCCAGCTGGCCCGCTGGCGCGACTATCTGGGCGACGGCTTCGAGGCGCAGACCTATCCGGACAGCCAGAACCTGTTCACGCTTGGCCGCGCGGCGATCTATCCCGCCGGCAGCTGGGAGATCGGCGTCTTCACGCCCCAGATCGCGGGCGATTTCGAGATGGGCGCCTTCCCGCCCCCGGTCGCGGCCTCGGGCGATACCTGCTATATCAGCGACCATACGGATATCGCGCTTGGCCTGAACGCGGCCTCGCCCAATGCCGATGCGGCGCGCACCTTCCTGGAATGGGTCGGCTCGGCCGAATTCGCCACGCTTTACGCGAATGCGCTGCCGGGCTTCTTCTCGCTCAATTCCAGCCCGGTCGAGATGCAGGACCCGCTGGCGCAGGAATTCGTCAGCTGGCGCGAGACCTGCGAGCCGACGATCCGCTCGACCTATCAGATCCTGTCGCGCGGCACGCCGAACCTGGAAAACGAGACCTGGAACGCCAGCGCGAACGTCATCAACGGCGCCGAGACGCCCGAGGATGCCGCCGCCCGCCTGCAACAGGGTCTGGCCAGCTGGTTCGAGCCGCAGCAGAACTGATGAAAGGTCGGGCCCGACGGCCCGCCACCGCCGAGGGGGCGCCCCGCCCCCCGGCACCTTTCCCACGGTGACGAGGTAAGCCATGGCGACGCGAAAGCCGTTCCGCTGGCATGTCGGGGTGTTTCTGGCGCCCGCCCTGCTGGTCTACAGCGCGATCATGATCCTGCCGCTGATCGGCACGCTGAACCTGTCGCTGTTCAATCTGGAACAGGGCCAGCGGGTCTTTGTCGGACTGCGAAACTTCGCCACGCTGTTCGGCGATCCTCGCTGGTCGGACGCGTTCTGGAACGCGCTTGGCAACAATGCCTGGTTCTTTCTGGTCCACATGCTGGTACAGAACCCCATCGGCATCCTGCTGGCCGCACTGCTGTCATCGCCGCGCCTGCGGATGGCGGCCTTCTATCGCACCGCGATCTTCATTCCGACGATCCTGTCCTTTGTCGTGGTGGGCTTTGTCTGGAAGCTGATCCTGTCGCCGATCTGGGGCATCGCGCCGGGCATGCTGGACGCGGTCGGGCTGAAATCGCTGTTCGCGCCCTGGCTGGGCCGCGAAGGCACCGCGCTGACCACGCTGGCGCTGATCTCGGTCTGGCAATTCGTGGGCATCCCGATGATGCTGATCTATGCCGCGCTGCTGTCCATCCCCGACGAGGTGATCGAGGCCGCCGAGATGGACGGCGTCACCGGCTGGTCGCAATTCTGGAAGATCAAGCTGCCGCTGATCCTGCCCTCGATCGGGATCATCTCGATCCTGACCTTCGTGGGTAATTTCAACGCCTTCGACCTGATCTATGTCAGCCAGGGCGCGCTGGCGGGGCCGAACTTCTCGACCGATATCCTGGGGACGTTCCTTTACCGCACCTTCTTCGGCTTCCAGCTGCAACTGGGCGATCCGCATATGGGCGCCACCATCGCCACGGCCATGTTCGGCATCATCCTGATGGGGGTCTGCATCTACCTGTTCACCATCCAGACGCGGCTGCGCCGCTATCAGTTCTGAGGGCCGGTCATGAGCATCGCACGCCATTCGACCAGCCGCAGCCTTGCCGCCCATGCGGTCCTGATCCTCTATACGCTGATCGCGCTGTTCCCGGTCTTCGTGATCGTGGTCAACAGCTTCAAGTCCCGCCGCGCGATCTTCGCCGAACCGCTGGCCCTGCCCAGGGCAGAGACCTTCGATCTGGTCGGCTACCGGACGGTGCTGCAACAGGGCGATTTCCTGCTGTATTTCCAGAACTCGATGATCGTGACGCTGGCCAGCCTGTTCTTCGTGCTGCTGTTCGGGGCGATGGCGGCCTTTGCGCTGTCGGAGTACCGCTTTCGCGGCAACAGCCTGATGGGGCTGTATCTGGCGCTTGGCATCATGATCCCGATCCGGCTGGGGACGGTGGCGATCCTTCAGATGATGGTCGCCTCGGGGCTGGTCAACACGCTGACCGCGCTGATCCTGGTCTATACGGCGCAGGGCCTGCCGCTGGCGGTGTTCATCCTGTCCGAGTTCATGAGGAACGTCTCGGACGATCTGAAGAATGCCGGGCGGATCGACGGGCTGTCTGAATACACGATCTTCTTCCGGCTGGTCCTGCCGCTGGTGCGTCCGGCGATGGCCACGGTCGCGGTCTTTACCATGATCCCGATCTGGAACGACCTGTGGTTCCCGCTGATCCTGGCCCCGTCCGAAGAGACCAAGACCCTGACCCTGGGCTCGCAATCCTTCATTGGGCAGTTCGTGACCGACTGGAACGCGGTTCTGGCCGCACTTGGGCTGGCGATCGTGCCGGTGCTGGTCCTCTACCTCATCTTCTCGCGCCAACTGATCCGTGGCATCACCGCAGGAGCCGTCAAATGACCACCCACGATCCCGCTCCGATCCGCACCCTTGTCGTCGGCCTTGGCAATATGGGCCTGTCGCATGCGCTGGCCTGCCATGCCGATCCGGCCTTTCAGATCGTGGGGCTGGTGAACCGCAGCACGCCCGACCTGCCCCAGGCGCTGCGGGGCTATCCCTTCGGCCACGATTACGAACAGGCACTGGAAAGCCTGCGCCCCGATCTGGTGATCGTCGCCACCTATTCCGACAGTCACGCCGATTACGCCATCGCGGCGATGCAGGCGGGGGCGCATGTCTTCGTCGAAAAGCCGCTGGCCACCACGCTGGCGGATGCGCGCCGGGTCGTCGATTGCGCCATGGCCACGGGCCGCAAGCTGGTCGTGGGCTACATCCTGCGCCACCATCCCAGCTGGCAGCGCCTGATCGCCGAGGCCCGCGCCCTGGGCGGCCCCTATGTGTTCCGCCTGAACCTGAACCAGCAATCCTCCGGCCCGACATGGGAGGTGCACAAGGCGCTGATGCAGACGACCTCGCCCATCGTGGATTGCGGCGTGCATTACGTCGATGTGATGTGCCAGATCACTGACGCCGCCCCGGTAGAGGTGCGCGGCATGGGCCTGCGCCTGTCCGACGAGATCCCGGAGGACATGTACAATTACGGCCATTTCCAGGTGCTGTTCGCCGACGGATCGGTCGGCTGGTACGAGGCCGGATGGGGGCCGATGATGTCGGACACGGCGTTCTTCGTGAAGGATGTGGTCAGCCCGCGCGGCGCGGTCTCGATCCGGATGCCGGGGGATGCGCGCTCGGACGATATCGACGCGCATACCCGCACCTCGACCCTGCGCATCCACCGCGTGGGCGCGGGGGACGAGGATCTGGACATGAGCGACGAGCCCGGCCACCAGCAATTATGCGACCGCCAGCAGGCCTTCATGGCCCGCGCGATCGCCGAGGACCTCGACCTGACTCGGCACATGACCGACGCGCTGCGCTCGCTGGCCGTCTGCCTTGCGGCGGATGAAAGCGTGCGGACCGGCGCCGCCGTCACCCTTTGAAGGAGGCCCCATGGGAGCCCTGACCCTGACCCAAGTGACCAAATCCTTCGGCACGACCGATGTCATCAAGGGCGTCGATCTTGCCGTCGAGGAAGGCGAGTTCTGCGTCTTCGTCGGCCCTTCGGGCTGCGGGAAATCGACGCTTTTGCGGATGATCGCGGGGCTCGAGGATGTCAGCGCGGGCGAGGTCGCCATCGACGGGGTCCGCGTCAACGGCGTGGCGCCCGCCAAGCGCGAGATCGCGATGGTGTTCCAGTCCTACGCGCTTTATCCGCACCTGACCGTGCGCGACAATATGGGGTTGGCGCTGAAACAGGCGGGCAAGTCGCGCGCCGAGATCCGCGCCGCGACCGACAAGGCGGCGGCGATGCTGGAACTCGGGCCGCTGATGGACCGGCGCCCTGCGGAATTGTCGGGCGGCCAGCGCCAGCGCGTGGCCATCGGCCGGGCGGTCGTGCGGACGCCCAAGCTGTTCCTGTTCGACGAGCCGCTGTCCAATCTCGACGCCGCCCTGCGCGTCGCTACCCGGATCGAGATCGCCCGCCTGCACCGCGAACTGGGCGCGACGATGATCTACGTCACTCATGACCAGGTCGAGGCGATGACCCTGGCCGACAAGATCGTGGTGCTGAATGCGGGCCGCGTGGCGCAGATCGGCGCGCCGATGGACCTCTATAACGACCCCGACAACGTCTTTGTCGCGGGCTTCATCGGCAGCCCCAAGATGAATTTCCTCAAGGCCGGGCCACTGGGCCTGCGGTCGGATGCTCTGGGCATCCGGCCCGAGCATCTGGCGATCTCGACCACCGGCGGGCAGATCGAAGGCCGCATCAGCCATGTCGAGAAACTGGGCGGCGAGACGCTGGTCTATGTGACGACGCCCGCCGACGGCCTGCTGACGGTGCGGCTGTTCGGCGAACATGACCACGCGCCCGACAGCACGGTCTGGCTGACCCCCGACGCGACCCGCGCGCTGCATTTTCACGAGAACGGCCAGCGGATGCGCGACTGAGGCGCAAAACGCAAAAGGCGCCCCGTGGGGCGCCTTTCCGTTTCGAGCTGCGGGCCTCAGCGGCGAAGCTGGTCCAGCAGGATCGAGGTCGGATAGCCGTCCGGCGTGACCCCGATCGAGCGCTGGAAGGCCGACACGGCCTCCATCGTGGCCGAGCCGAACAGGCCATCGATCTCGCCCTGATAGAAGCCGCGCTGCGCCAGACGACGCTGGATCTCTTCGCGCTCGGACGTGGACAGGGGGCGGTCGCTGCGCGGCCAAGACCCCTGGATGCCCGGACGGCCCGCGATGCGTTCGCCCAGGAACGACACGCCAAGCGCGTAATTGTCCGAGTTGTTGTAGCGCAGGATCGCCCGGAAATTGTCGCCGATCAGGAAGGCCGGACCCCGCGCGCCGGCGGGCATGATGATCGAGCCGTTGACATTGGGCAGCGCGCCGCCGCCGATGCGGCGCACGCCCTGAGCCGACCAGTCCGAGGCCGAGCGGCGCGTGCTCTTGCCGATCAGGCTCATGTTGAAGTTCGGCGGCAACTGCACTTCGGCGCCCCAGGGCTGGCCGGGAACCCAGCCGTTGCGGCGCAGGTAATTCGCGGTCGAGGCCAGCGAATCCGTCGGGTCCTCGGACCAGATGTCGCGGCGGCCGTCACCGTTGAAATCGACCGCATATTCCAGATACGAGGTCGGCATGAACTGGGTATGGCCCATCGCCCCCGCCCAGCTGCCCAGCATGTTCTCGGGCGCGGTGTCGCCGGCCTGGATGATCCGCAAAGCGGCGATCAGCTGGTTCTGGAACATCTCGCCCCGGCGGCCGTCATAGGCCAGCGTCGCCAGCGAGGGGATGATCTGCATCCGGCCACGATTCGCGCCGAAATTCGATTCCATCCCCCAGACCGACAGCACGATCTCGCGCGGGACGCCGTAGCGGGCCTCGATCGCGGCCAGGGTGCGCGACAATTCGGCGTTCTTCTGACGGCCCGTGGTGATGCGGTTGTCCGAGACGGCGCTGTCCAGATACAGCCAGACGGGCCGGGTGAATTCGGCCTGACGGCGGTCCAGACGGATCACTTCGGGGTTGTAGCGCGCCAGCCGCATCGCGCGGTCATAGGTGGCGGGCGACACGCCGGACGAGATCGCGCGCGAGCGGAAGTTCTGCACGAAGCGCTGCAACCCGGCCTCGTCGCCGGCGGCTGCGGGCGGGATCGCGGCGGGCGTCACCGCGGCCGGTGCGGCGGTGGCCGGCATGCGCGAGACGGGACCCGCGCAGGAGGCCAGAACGCCCACGATCGCGGTGGACAGGAAAATGCGGGAAAGGATCATCTTGTTCGCCTGTTCGTGACTGCCATTGTTTCTTGATTGCAGCCAGCCTAGCGGAAAGGCCGCCCCTTGCCTAGCCAAGCCCGGGAAACCCCGTGCCCCGCGCACCCTCACGAAGGCGTGAGGGTCAGTGAGCGATGTCCCCGGGGCGGTCCCCGAACCACGGCGTCATCTGCGCGATGATCACGGAATTCTCGTCCAGCGCGCGCTGCATCAGGGCGCGTTCCTCGTCGTCGATCTCCTGGCCCTCGGCCAGCCGTTCCTCCAGCGTGCCGTAGCCGGTCACGTCCAAGGGCGCCATCTCGGCCTGTTTCAGGATCGCCACGGTCTCGCGCACGGCCTCGGCCTCGTCCTTGCCCGAGGCGTAGCAGACCAGCCCGGCGCCGGTCGCGCCCTCGGGCAGGCCGTCACCCTCGCGGCGGCCCAGTTCGATCACCAGCGTATAGACCTGCATCGCAATCTCCTTGGTTGGTGGCCCTGCCAACACCATGATGGCGCGGCGTGCAAGGGGCGGCTTGCCCAAGGCGCGCGCGCCGGGTCAGATGCGCGCGAACCGGATCAGGGGGCAGGGAATGAGCAAGAGCCTCGCGCGGGTGCGCGCCGCATTGGAACTGACGGGCGACGCCGTGCGGATCGTCGAGATGGCTGACAGCACCCGCACCGCCGCCGAAGCCGCGGCGGCGGCGGGCTGTCACGTCGATCAGATCGCCAAGTCGATCATCTTTCGCGGCGAGGCCAGCGGCCATGTGGTCCTGTTCGTCACGGCCGGCGGGCGGCAGGTCGATCCGGCTCGCGCCTCGGCCCTGGCGGGCGAGGCATTGGGGCGCGCCGATGCCGCGCTGATCCGGGCCGAGACGGGCTTTGCCATCGGCGGCGTTGCGCCCTTGGGTCATCTGCGCCCGCCGCGCGCCTTTTTCGACCGGCATCTGCTGAGCTTCGGGCAGGTCTGGGCGGCGGCGGGCACGCCGCGCCACATCTTTGCCATCGCGCCTGACAGGCTGGTCGAGCTGGCCGGCGCGACGGTCGCGGATTTCACGACCTAGCCCAGCAACCGCCGCATCATCGGGCTGTCCGGATCGGCCAGCCCGTCCACCACATCGAAATGATGCCGTCCCGGATCGACCACGCATTCCGTCGCGGCCCCCATCCCGGCCCACAGATCGGCCAGAACCCGAGCCTGCCGCAGAAATTCGGGCCGTTCAGCGCCGCCGACCCAGACTGTGACGGGGATGCCCTCTCGCGGGGTCAGCAGGGCCGGGCTTTCGGCCAGCGCCTCGGGCAGGTCCAGCGCCAGCGTCGCGTTCATCGCGGTCCGCATCAGCGGGCGCAGATCGGACAGGGGCGAGATCGGCATGCAGGCCGTCACCCGCGCCGCGACCGAGTCGGGCAGCACGCCGGGGCAGATCATGCGCGCGGCCAGATGCCCGCCCGCCGAATGGCCGGTGATGGCGATGGGGCCGGAGATCAGGGCAGCCGTCTCGGCGATGCTGGCGACGACCTCGGCGGTCATGGCGGCGATCCGCGCCCCGGGCGCCAGCGGATAGGCGGGCATGAGGCAGGCCCAGCCCCGCGCCAGCGCCCCCGCCGCCAGATGCGACCAGTCGCCGGGACCAAAGCGCATCCAGTAGCCGCCATGAACAAAGACCATCAGCCCGCGCGCATCCCCTGCGGGCAGGAACAGATGCCCGCCGCGCAGCGCCTGCGGTGGGTGGGCGTCACGAAAGGCTGTGGCTGCGGCATGCCAGCGGGCGGGGTAGCCCTCGCCCCCCGCGATATGGGCGGCGTTGGCATAGGCGTCGTCCCAGTCGGTGACCTGATAGAGCATCGTCTTCCCCCTCTTTCAGGCAGCGAAACCCCCTGCTAGCGTGACGTCAAGAGGAGACAGAGATGACCGATTTCGCCCGCACTCGCCAAGCCTTTCACCTGCCGCAGGGGATCACCTATCTGGACGGCAATTCCCTTGGCCCGATGCCCAAGGCCGCGACGGATCGCGTCGCGCGGATGATGGCCGACGAATGGTCGGAAATGCTGATCACCGGCTGGAACCGGGCGGGCTGGATGGACCAGCCGGGCCGGGTGGGCGACCGGATCGCGCGGCTGATCGGCGCGGGGCCGGGGCAGGTCGTGATGGGCGACACGCTGTCGGTCAAGGTGTTTCAGGCCGTCAGCGCCGCGCGCGCATTGCGCCCCGACCGGCGGGTGATCCTGTCCGATAGCGGGAACTTCCCCTCGGACCTCTATGTGGCCGAGGGGCTGGCCCGCGCGGTCGGCGCCGAATTGCGCGTCGTGGCCCCCGGGGATGTCGAGGCCGCCATCACCCCCGATCTGGCGGTGCTGATGCTGACCGAGGTCGATTATCGCACCGGCCGCCGCCACGACATGGCCGCCCTGACGGCCTTGGCGCATCGGGCGGGCGCGCTGACGGTCTGGGATCTGGCCCATTCGGCGGGTGCGGTCGATGTGGACCTCTTGGGCGCGGATGCCGATTTCGCGGTGGGCTGCACCTACAAATACCTCAATGGCGGGCCCGGCGCGCCCGCCTTCATCTGGACGCATCCTCGGCTTGAGGATCAGGCGCAACCCATCCTGCAAGGCTGGCTTGGCCATGCCGCGCCCTTTGCGTTTGATCTGGATTACCGCCCCGCGCCGGGCATCCAGCGGATGCGGGTCGGCACGCCGCCGGTCATCGCGCTGGCCGCGCTGGAGGCCGCGATGGATGTCTGGGATCAGGTGGACATGGCCGATCTGCGTGCCGCATCCATCGCGCTGAGCGAACGTTTCATCGCGGGGGTCGAGGCTGAATGTCCGGGCCTCATCCTCAATTCGCCGCGCGACCCGGCCCGGCGCGGCTCTCAGGTGGGCTTCCGCCATCCCCAGGGCTACGCGGTGATGCAGGCGCTGATCGCCCAGGGCGTGATCGGCGATTTCCGCGCGCCCGACGTGCTGCGCTTCGGCTTCGCGCCGCTTTACAACAGCGCCGAGGATGTCGACCACGCCGTCGCAGTGCTGGCCGGCATCCTGCGCGAGGGGTCCTGGGACCGGCCCGAGTTTCACCGCAAGGCGGCCGTGACCTGACGCCATCGTGACCCGTCCGGGGTCGTATCGGGATTTACGCATGTATGCCCGCCCGATACGCCAAGGGGACAGACCGCGAAAGGACAAGCCATGCCGACCCGCCGCAGCCTTCTGACCACCGCCAGCGCCGGGCTGGCGCTGTCGGCCCTGCCTGCGAACGCCCAACGCGCCAATCCCATGCCCGAGGAAATCCGCCGTGTGCTGGAACGCGACGACACCTCGCCTGTGCTGGGCAATCCCGACGGCAACGTCACGCTGAGCGAGTTCTTCGACTACAATTGCCCGCATTGCCGCACGATGATGCCCCGCATCCAGGCGCTGATCGGCGAGGATCCGAACCTGCGCGTCGTATTCCGCGAATGGCCGATCTTCGGGCCAGGATCGGATTTCGCGGCGCGGGCGTCGCTGGCCTCGCTGTCGATGGGGCGCTACTGGCAGATGCATTCGCGCCTGCTGTCCACCCGCCAGCGGATCGAACGTCCCGTCGTGCTGCGCGTTGCGCGCGAGATCGGCCTGGACGAGACCGCCCTGCGGGCCGAGATGGACAGCGACCGGATCGAGCGGCACATCTCGATGACCTATCTTCTGGGCGACCATATGGGTCTGGCGGGAACGCCGACCTTTGTCTGCGGCGACGAGGCTGCCTTTGGTGCCCTGAGCATGGACGATCTGCGCGGGCTGGTCGCGCGGGGCCGCCAGACGCTTGGCGTCTAGCGGCGCCTTGGGTCAAAGCGGCTCGGTCGCGGCAATCAGCCAGTCGCGTTCGGCCTCGTCCAGATCGCCCGCCAGTTCGATCCGCACGCGCATGTGGTAATCGTCCAGCCATGCCCGTTCCTCGGGGGCCAGCGCGGCCCGGTCGATCAGGCGGCGGTCGATCGGGCAGAGGGTCAGCGTCTCGAAACCCAGCATGGCGCGACCGGGTTCGGCATCGGCCTCGGTCACGATCACGAGGTTCTCGATCCGGATGCCGAAGCTGCCCTCGCGGTAATAGCCCGGTTCGTTCGACAGGATCATGCCGGGCCGCAGCGCCATGTCGCTGGCCCGGCTGATCCGGGCCGGACCTTCATGGACGCACAGCGCCGCGCCGACCCCGTGGCCGGTGCCGTGGTCGAAATCCATCCCCTGCGCCCACAGGAATTGCCGCGCCAGCGCGTCCAGATGCGCACCGCCCACGCCACGCGGAAACCGCGCCCGGCTAAGCGCGATCAGCCCGCGCAGCACGGCTGTGACGGGCGCCACCGCATCGGCCCGCGCCTGCCCAAGCGCCAGCGTGCGGGTGATGTCGGTTGTCCCATCCGCATACTGGCCGCCCGAATCCACCAGCAGCAGGTCGCCCGGCGTCAGGCGGCGATTGGTCGCCTCGGTCACGCGGTAATGGACGATGGCGCCGTTCGGCCCCGCACCCATGATCGTGTCGAAGCTGATATCCAGGATCCCGGCCTCGCGGCGCAGATCCTCGAGGCGGCGCACCACGTCGATCTCGGTCAGCGAGGCGTGGTCCTGCGCGTCCAGCCAGGCCAGAAAGCGCACCATCGCCAGCCCGTCGCGGCGATGGGCGGCGCGCATCCCGGCCAGTTCGGCGGCGTTCTTCACGGCCTTGGGCAGGATCGCCGGATCGGGGCCGCGCGCGATGGCGGTGCCTGCAGCCTCTAGGATGCGGAATGCCGCTTCGGGCGCGCTGCCTGGGTCCAGGCGGACGGGGCCTTCCAGATCGGTCAGCGCGGCGGCCAGACCGTCGGGTGGAAGGATCGAGACCTCGTTGCCCAGATGGGCGCGCAGGCTGTCGTCGAACTTGCCGGCATCCGCGAACAGCGCGACCTGTCCGCTATCGGACAGGACCGCGAAGCTCTGCACCACCGGATTGCGCGGCAGGTCGCTGCCCCGGATGTTCAGCAGCCACGAGATGGAATCGGGCAGGTTCATCAGCGCCGAGGCATGGCCCGCAGCCTTCAGCTCTGCCGCCAGCCGCGCGCGCTTCTGTGCGGCGCTTTCGCCCGCCAGATCGTCCGCGTGGACGCGCGCCGCCCCGACCGGAGGGGCCGGGCGATCCGGCCAGATCGCATCCACCGGGTTGTCTTCCAGCGCGATCAGCGCGATGCCGGTTCCGTGCAGGGCCTTTTCGAGCCCCTCGATATCGCGGCGGGTGTGCAGCCAGGGGTCGAAACCCACTCGGCCGCCCTGAGGCAATCCCTCGCGCAGCCAGTCCGAGGGGCAGGTCTCGGGCCAGTTCACCGGCGCAAAATGGCGCAGGTCGATCTGGTCGCGCACCTGCACGCGGTAGCGGCCGTCGATGAAGACCCCCGCCCGGTCGGCCAGCACCACGGCAAAGCCCGCGCTTCCGGTGAAGCCCGTCAGCCAAGCCAGCCGCGCATCGGCATCGGCGACATATTCGCCCTGATGCGCGTCGGCGCGCGGCACGATCACGCCATCAAGGCCGCGCGCCGCCATTTCGGCCCTCAGCGCGTCGAGGCGGGCGCCGTGATCGCCCCCCCCGGCCGGATCATCGAATTGCTGGAAGCTCACAGCGTGATCGCCTTCATCACCTCGGGTTCGATCACGGTGACGCCGGGCAGCCCGTCGATCAGCGCCTGCGCGGATTGCTCCAGCGCGGGGAAAGTCTTGTAATGGCACGGGATCACCGTCTTGAAGTTGAAGTAGCGCCTGGCCGCATAGGCCGCGCGCGCCATGTCCATGGTGAAATGCCCGCCCGCCGACAGGATGCCGATATCGGGCTTGTGCAGGTCGCCCATCCATTCCATGTCGGCCATGATGTCGGTGTCGCCCGAGACATAGATCACATGGTCCTCGCCCGCGATCATGTAGCCCGACTCATGGCCCGCATAGATCGGCCCGTCCGGCCCGCCAAGCGAGCTGGAATGGCTGGCATTGACCATCGTGACCCTGGCGCCGCCCAGATCGACCGTGCCGCCCTTGTTGAAGCCGATGCCCTCGATCCCCTCGGCCGATTCCCAATGGCTGATCAGGTCGTAGATGCCCACGACCGGCACGCCCAGTTCGCGCGCCAGGGCCAGCGTGTCGCCGGTATGGTCGCCATGACCATGGGTGATCAGGATATGGGTCGCGCCCGCGACGGCCTCGTCCCGCGCCTCGGCGGGAAAGAGCGGGTTCCCGGTGAACCACGGATCGATCAGGATCACCGCATTCTCGATGTCCAGACGAAAGCCGGAATGGCCAAGCCAGGTCAGTTTCATCAGATCCTCCTTCGCGCTTTGCGGCAGGTTAGCCCTGCTTGCGGGCCCTGACCAGAACCCGCGGCCGCGTCAAAGGTTGCCCACCGGCGCGGCATCGTCCAGCCGCAGGCGCAGCCTTTCGCGCCCGCCCCAGTTCGACACTTCCAGCTTGCCCGCCAGATGAAAGCGCCGCCCCTTGGCGCCGATCAGGCCGGGGCCAAGGGGACCGTCCATCGCGCCCCAGGCCACGGCCTCCAGCGGCGGGCTGCCGGGGCTGCGGAATTGCAGGCGCAGATGCCGGTCGCCCATCGTGGCGGCGCTGTCGATCAGCTGATCGGCAAAGGCGAAACGCGGCGCCGGGGCGGCTTGGCCGAAGGGGCCGGCATCCTCCAGCAGGCGGAACATCTCGATCGTGGCGCCCGACGGCTCCAGCAGGCCCGAGATCCGCAGATCCCCCGCCCCCGTGCGCCCGGCCAGATCGCGGGCGATCAACTCGGCCAGGCGGTCCATCGCAGCGGGGATCCTGGCCTCCTCGACGGTCAGGCCGGCGGCCATCTCGTGTCCGCCGCCCTTCAGCAGCAGCCCTTCGCGCGCCAGGCGCTGGATCGCGCGGCCCAGATCGACGCCGGGAACCGAACGCGCGCTGCCCTTGCCGATCCCGCCCTCGACCCCGATCACGACCGAGGGCAGGTCGGTCGCCTCCTTCACCCGCGCGGCGACGATGCCCACCACGCCCGGATGCCAGCCGGGACCGGCGGCCCAGGACAGACGCTGATCGCCGCGCGCCTCGACCTGGGCCACGGCCTCCTCGCGAACGGCGGCCTCGATGGCGCGGCGGTCGCGGTTCAACTCGTCCAGTTGCCGCGCCAATTCGCCCGCATCGCGCGGATCGCGGCAGGACAGGCACAAGGCGCCCAGATCGGCGCGCCCGACGCGACCCCCGGCATTGATGCGCGGCCCCAGCAGGAAGCCCAGATGAAACGCGCTCGGCGCGCCGTCCAGCCGCGCGATATCCGACAGCGCCACCAGCCCCGCCCGCTGGCGCCGCGCCATCACGGCCAGCCCCTGCCGCACGAAGGCGCGGTTCACGCCGACCAGAGGCGCCACATCCGCCACCGTCGCCAGCGCGACCAGATCCAGCATCGCCATCAGATCGGGCTCGCGCAGGCCCCGCGCGCGCAGGACGCGCCCCGCCTGCACCAGCGTCAGGAACACCACCCCCGCGGCGCAGAGATGGCCAAGGGCGCCATCCTCGTCCATGCGGTTCGGGTTAACCACGGCCAGGGCGGGGGGAAGGGTCTCGCCGCCCAGATGGTGGTCCAGCACGACGACATCGCAGCCCGTCGCGGCCGCCAGTGCGTCATGGGACAGCGTTCCGCAATCGACGCAGACGATCAGGTCATTCGCCTCGGCCAGCTTGGCCATGGCGGGGGCGTTGGGGCCATAGCCCTCGTCGATCCGGTCTGGCACATAGAGGCTGGCCTGCCGCCCCAGCTGATGCAGCCAGTCCAGCAGCAGCGCGGCCGATGAACCGCCATCCACATCGTAATCTGCGAAGATGGCGATCCGCTGGCTGGACACGGCCGCCTCGACCAGCCGTTCGGCCGCTGCCGCCATGTCGCGCAGGGTCAGGGGGTCGGGCAGCAGGTCGCGCAGCTTGGGCGCCAGAAAGCCGGGCGCCTCTTCGGGCGCGACGGACCGCTCGGCCAGAACCCGCGCCACCGGCAGGGGCAGGGCGGCCTGCTGCGCCAGACCCTCGGCCCGGCGTTCAAGCGCGGGCTCGGGCCCGACCCATCGCCGCCCGGTCAACGAGCTGTCGATGCCCAGAAACGCCGTCATTGTTTTCTTCACTCAGTTATTCCGGGGATGTCCCCGGAACGGGGACGGGGGGCAGCGCCCCCATACCTCACTTCACCGGGTTGCGATAGATCATGCGGCGCACCGATCCGGTCTTGGACCGCATCAGGATCGTCTCGGTGGTCAGGTAGCCCGGCTCGCGCTTGACGCCCGCCACGATCGAGCCGTTGGTCACGCCCGTCGCCGCAAAGATCACATCCGCCGTCACCAGTTCGTCGCGGCTGTAGATGCGGTCCAGTTCGGTGATGCCGGCCTTGCGGGCGCGGCCCTTCTCGTCCTCGTTGCGGAACAAGAGCCGGCCCCACATCTGCCCGCCCATGCATTTCAGCGCGGCAGCGGCCAGAACGCCCTCGGGCGCCCCGCCCGAACCCATATACATATCGATGCCGGTCAGCTCGGCCTCGGCGCAGTGGATCACGCCCGCCACGTCGCCATCGGTGATCAGGCGGATCGCCGCGCCGGTCTCGCGGACCTCGGCGATCATGTCCTCGTGGCGCGGACGTTCGAGGATGCAGACGGTGATGTCGCTGTCCGCGCAGCCGCGCGCGCGGGCCAGGGCGCGAACGCGTTCGGCTGGGCTCATGTCGAGGCTGACCACGTCGACCGGATAGCCCGGGCCCACGGCCAGCTTGTCCATATAGACGTCCGGCGCGTGCAGCAGCGTGCCGCGCGGGGCCATGGCGATCACGGTCAGCGCGTTCGGCATGTCCTTGGCGGTCAGGGTCGTGCCCTCCAGCGGGTCCAGGGCGATGTCCACCTCGGGGCCTTCGCCGGTGCCGACCTCTTCGCCGATATACAGCATCGGCGCCTCGTCCCGCTCGCCCTCGCCGATCACGACGACGCCCTTGATGTCCAGCTTGTTCAACTGGTCGCGCATCGCGTTCACGGCGGCCTGGTCGGCGGCCTTCTCGTCGCCGCGGCCGATCAGCCGGGCCGAGGCATGGGCGGCGGCCTCGCTGACACGGGCCAAGCCCAGAGACAGCATGCGATCGTTGAAATCCTTCGGCGCGGTCATGTCCCTCGTCCCTCTCTCCTTGGGTTCAAGCGGGTTTTAGGAGGGCCGGGCGGCAGCGGCAAGCCTGCGCGCGCTAACGGTTCAGCTTTCCGCCAGTTCCAGCGCAAGCGCATGAATCCGCGGCACGATGTCGCCCAGTGTGGCATGGACAAGGCGATGCCGCTCGATCCGGCTGAGGCCCGCAAGGCGCGGGCTGGCCATGCGGATGCGGAAATGGGTCTGCCCACCTTCGCGGAAACCGGCATGGCCGCGATGGGCTTCGCTTTCGTCCAGCACCTCCAGCCGGGTCGGCTCCAGCGCCGAAAGGCGGGCGATCATTTCCGTCGCGATTGTCATTCGTCAAGCCCTTTCATGTCCCGCCAAATAGCCTAAACTGCCGCCTCCGAGTCGCAAAGGTGCCCTGACATGAGCAAGAACGACCCGTTCGGTTTCGATATTTCGGCCGCCAAGGACAAGAAGCGCAAGGCCAAGGGTCGGCGCGGGATGTCGGGCGCCTTCGAGACCTCGACCCGGATCTGCGAGCGCGAGGGCTGCAACGAGCCGGGCCAGTATCGGGCGCCCAAGAACCCGCGCAACCTTGATGACTATTTCTGGTTCTGCAAGGAGCATGTCCGCGAATACAACGCGAACTGGAATTACTTTCAGGGCCAGTCCGAAGAGGAATTCCAGCAATTCATCGACAATGCGACCGTCTGGGAACGTCCGACCAAGCCCTTTGGCCGCGCGGCGCAGGAACAGAAATGGGCGCGCCACGGTGTCAGCGACCCGCTGGAGATCCTGGGCGCGAACGGCACCGCCCCCGAGGCCCGCGCGCAGGCCGCCGCCCGCAAGCTGCCCCCGACCGAGCGCCGCGCGCTGGACATCCTCGAGGCCAAGGACACCTGGACCCGCGCCGAGATCCGCAAGCAATACAAGTCTCTGGTCAAGGATCTGCATCCCGACATGAATGGCGGCGACCGGTCTGACGAGGATCGCCTGTCCGAGGTCGTCTGGGCCTGGGACCAGATCAAGGACAGCCGCTACATCCGCGACTGACGGGCGCGGATACGCGCAGCCCCTTCAGAGATTCCCCTCAGGCCGTGCGCCGGCGCCGCCAGAACGAGGCGCCAAGCGCCAGCGCGATCAGCACCAGCATCGGCGCGTCGCCCCAGGTCAGCCAGCGCGTCGGCGGCAGCGCGCCGGGCAGCGGGGCGTCAATCTTGCCCTCGACGTTCAGGGCAAGGCTGGCGCGGATCTGGCCGCGCGCATCGATCACCGCGCTGACACCGGTATTGGCGGCCCGGATCATCGGCAGGCCGGTCTCGATGCTGCGGAGCCGCGCCTGGGCAAGGTGCTGGTATGGTCCCGAGATCGTGCCGAACCAGGCGTCGTTTGTCGCCTGCAGCAGCCAGCCGGGGCGGGTGTCCAGCGCACGCAGATGCTGGGGAAAGATCGCCTCGTAGCAGATCAGCGGCTGGAAATCGGGCGCGCCGGGGGCGGTCATCGTCATGGGGCCGGGGCCGGGCGAATAGCCGAAGCCCTGCTGTGCGGCAAAGGCACCGATGCCCAATCGCGCCAGCCGGTCGCCCCAAGGGATGTATTCGCCGAAGGGGACCAAGTGGAACTTGTCGTAGATTTCGCTGACCTCGCCGCCCGGCTGGATCGTGGCGAGGCTGTTGTAGAAGCGCGACCCCTCGCGGCGCTGGATGCCCATGATCAGGGGCGCATCCGCGGCCTCGGACATGATGGGCAGGACTTCGCCCGCCTGATCCAGCAGGAAGTTCACCGCCGTTTCGGGCCAGATGACCAGATCGCGCGGGCCGGGTTCGGATGACAGGTCCAGCAGGCGGCGAAAGAAGACGCCGGCCCAGTCCGGGTCCCATTTCAGCGCCTGCGTCGCGTTGGGCTGGACGATGCGCAGCATCGTCGCCTCGTCCGCGGGCAACGGCTGCGCCAGGCGCGCCTGCCCGCCGGCCCAACTGCCCGCGACCAAAGCCGCCGCCAGCGCCGTGCCGGGAACGAAGCCCGCCAGCCTTGGCCGCGTCGGGCGCCAGAGGATCGTCGGCAGGCAGGCGACCGCCAGCGTCAGGACCGACAGGCCGAGTGCGCCGAACGTCGCCGCCATCTGCGCCGAGGGCGTGCCGATCCAGACATGGCCGGTCAGCGCCCAGGGAAAGCCGGTAAGCACCCAGCCGCGCAACCAGTCCGACAGCGCCAGCGCCGCCGCCATGGCCAGCGCGCGGCGTCGCCAATCGGCGGTCAGCCTTGCGGCCGCCCAGACCGGGATCGCCCAGAACAGCCCGCCGCCAAGCGCCATCAGGATCAGCGCGAAAGGCGCCATCCAGCCGTGGATCTCGGGCTGCACCAGAAAGGGCTCGACGATCCAGAAGAGGCCAAGCGCGAACCAGCCCATGCCTGCTGCCAGCGCGTGCCAGAAGGCTGCGGCGGGGCGGGCGCGGGCCAGCCGCCAGAGGATCAGCGCCAGTGCGCCAAGGGTCGCGCCCCAGATGCCGAAGGGCGCCAGCCCAAGCGCGGCGATCGCGCCAAGGGCCAGATCGGGCAGAAGCTGCCTGAAAGGAGGGCGGCCCCGGCGGTGAAGCCGGGGCGGATGCAGGGCCGTGCGTCGTGCGGGTCGCCTTGTCGGTCGGACCATCACGCCTCGGCGTTGCCCGCCTCTGCGGGGGCGCTGTCGGAAGCCGCATCCTCGGCCTTGGCGGCGGGTTTGCGGCGGCTGCGGGTCTTGGGCGCGGGCTTTTCGGCCTCGGCTTGCGGTTCGGCCTGCGTCTCGGCGGTGTCGGCCTTCTTGCGCGAGCGGCGGGCAGGCGCCTTGGGCTCGGCCGTTTCGGCAGGCTCGGCCTCGGGCTTGGCCGTGCGGCTTCTCGACGATTTGGGCTTGGCCTCGGCCGCATCAGCATCCGCCGCTTCCGGGGCTTCGGCCTTCTTGCGGCGGCTGCGGGGCTTGGCGGGGCTGGCCTCCGACGCCTCGGGCTGGACTTCCGGCGCGGCAGGCGCGGGGACGTCAGATTGCGCCTCGACCGGAGCGTCAGACTGCGCCTCGGCCTCGGGCTGCGCCTCGACCGGGGTTTCGGCCTGCTTTTCCGACGAGGTGCGGCTGCGCGACCGGCTGCGCGAACGGCGCGATGAGGTCTTTTCCGGGGCCTTTTCGGCGGCCGCTTCGGCGCGGGGCTGCGCGGCCTCGGCGGTTTCGGTCAGCTCGACGGGGGCGTCGGTGCTGTCCTCGGCGCTGTCCTCGATGGTGGCGCTGGTGCGCAGTTCGACCAGCATGAAGCCGGGCACGTGATCGCCCATGCCGATGATGCGCGGACCGCGATCCTGCCCGCCCGAACGGGGGCGGCGGTCGTCGCGCCGATCATCACGCCGATCATCGCGGCGGCCTTCGCGCCGGTCGTCGCGGCGCTCCTCGCGCGGCTGAGGTGCGGCGGCGCGCTCGACCGGGGCCGGAGCCTCGGGCGCGGCCTCGGCGCGCGGTGCGGGTTTCGACGCGGCCTCGGGCGCGGCCTCGTCACGGCGGCCGCCGCTGCGCCGGCGGCGCGAACGGCTGCCGCCGGCGCGGTCCTCGCGTTCGGCCTCGCGCGGTTCGGGGCGGTCGGACGAGGTGCTGAAGCCCTCGGGCAGGGGGGCGCGGGGCAGGGTCTTGTTCACGAGGCTCTCGATCGCGGTCAGGTATTTGTCATCCGAGGGGGTGGCGATGCTGATCGCGGTGCCAAGACGCCCGGCGCGGCCCGTGCGGCCGATGCGGTGGACGTAATCCTCGGCATGGCTGGGCAGGTCGTAGTTGAAGACATGGCTGACCGCCGGGATGTCCAGCCCCCGCGCGGCCACGTCCGAGGCGACCAGCAGCCGCAGCTTGCCGTCGCGAAACGATTCCAGCGTGCGGGTCCGCTGGCTCTGGTCCAGATCGCCGTGGATGGGGGCTGCGTCATAACCGTGCTTGGCCAGCGACTTGGACAGGATGTCCACGTCGGTCTTGCGGTTGCAGAAGATGATCGCGTTGGTCAGGCCCTCGCCCTCGGCGTCGATCAGGGCGCGCAGCAGGTCGCGCTTCTGCTTGGCGGCCATGTCGCGGCGGGTGGGGGTCAGTTCGATCAGGCGCTGCGTGATGGTTTCGCTGGTCGTCGCCTGGCGCGCGACCTCGATCCGTTCGGGCGAGTGCAGGAAAGTGTTGGTGATGCGCTCGATCTCGGGCGCCATCGTGGCGCTGAAGAACAGCGTCTGGCGCGTGAAGGGGGTCAGCTGGAAGATCCGCTCGATATCGGGGATGAAGCCCATGTCCAGCATCCGGTCGGCCTCGTCCACGACCATGATCTGCACGCCGGTCAGCAAGAGCTTGCCGCGTTCGAAATGGTCCAGCAGGCGGCCCGGCGTCGCGATCAGCACATCGACGCCGCGGTCGATCAGCTTGTCCTGCTCGCCAAAGGAGACGCCGCCGATCAGCAGCGCCTTGGTCAGGCGGGTGTGCTTGGCGTAGACGTCGAAGTTCTCGGCCACCTGCGCGGCCAGTTCGCGCGTGGGGCACAGGACCAGCGAGCGCGGCATGCGCGCGCGCGCGCGGCCACGGCCCAGAAGCGTGATCATCGGCAGCGTGAAGCTGGCGGTCTTGCCGGTCCCGGTCTGCGCGATCCCCAGAACGTCACGCCCCTCGAGCGCGGGCGGGATGGCGCCCTGCTGGATCGGGGTCGGCGTCTCGTAGCCTGCCTCGGCGATGGCCTGCAGAACCTTGGGGTCGAGTTTCAGATCGGAGAACTTGGTCATTCGGGGCTTTCTCTGCTGTCGCGCGCCTGTGGCGCTGCGTTCCCTGCTGCGCGTCCGAATGACGCCTGGCAGCGATGATAGGGACGCAAGATCGGACGCCCCGCCTTTGCCCGCCGGATGCGGGTCACGTGGCCTTAGACCAAGCGGGGCCTCGCGTCAAGAATCGTGCATGTTTCGCATGGGGGCGCAATGCCGCAAGGTTGACCTTTCGGCCTTGGCGTCGTTTAGGTGACGGTCGGAACCAGCCGGGGACACCGATGAACCTGTTCAACGACATCCGCGCCGTCGTCATCGAGGCGCTGACCAAAATGGCCGAGGCGGGCGAACTGCCCCAGGGGCTGGACCTGTCCAATGTCGCGGTCGAGCCGCCGCGCGATCCGGCCCATGGCGACATGGCCACCAATGCCGCGATGGTGCTGGCCAAGCCCGCCGGGATGAAGCCGCGCGACATCGCCGACCGGCTGGCCGCGCGCCTGACCGATCCGCGCATCACCGCGGCCGAGGTCGCGGGGCCGGGCTTTCTGAACCTGCGCCTTGCGCCCGCGATCTGGCACGACGTCGTTCGCGCCGCGCTGAAATCGGGCGTCGATTTCGGCCGCTCGGATATGGGGGCGGGGTCGCGGGTCAACGTGGAATTCGTCAGCGCCAACCCGACCGGGCCGATGCATGTGGGCCATGTGCGCGGCGCGGTCTTCGGCGATGCGCTGGCCCGGCTTCTGGCCTTCTCGGGCCATGACGTGACGCGGGAATACTACATCAATGACGGCGGCGCGCAGGTCGATGTGCTGGCGCGCTCGGCCTATGAGCGTTACCGCGAGGCGAACGGGCTGGAGCCCGAGATCCGCGAGGGGCTCTATCCCGGCGACTACCTGATCCCGGTCGGCGAAGCGCTCAAGGAGAGATACGGCGACAGCCTGCTGGACCGCCCCGAGGATGAGTGGCTGGCCGAGATCCGCGATTTCGCGACCGAGCGGATGATGGCGATGATCCGCGAGGATCTGGCCCTGCTGGGCGTGCAGATGGATGTCTATTCCAGCGAAAAGGCGCTTTACGGCACGGGCCGGATCGAGGCCGCGATCGAGCGGCTGCAATCGCAGGGCCTGATCTATCGCGGCGTGCTTGAGCCCCCCAAGGGCAAGCTGCCCGAGGATTGGGAGGCACGCGAGCAGCTTCTGTTCAAATCCACCGCCCATGGCGACGACGTCGACCGGCCGATCCAGAAATCGGACGGCGCCTGGACCTACTTCGCGCCCGACATCGCCTATCACTGGGACAAGATCGACCGCGGCTTCGACCAGCTGATCGACGTCTTCGGCGCCGATCACGGCGGTTACGTCAAGCGGATGAACGCGGCGGTCAAGGCGCTGTCGAACGGCCGCGTGCCGCTGGACATCAAGCTGGTCCAGCTGGTCAAGCTGTTCAAGAACGGCGAGCCCTTCAAGATGTCCAAGCGGGCCGGCACCTTCGTCACCCTGCGCGACGTGGTCGAGGAGGCGGGGGCCGACGTCACGCGCTTCATCATGCTGACGCGCAAGAACGACGCGGCGCTGGATTTCGACTTTGCCAAGGTGCTGGAACAGTCCAAGGACAACCCGGTCTGGTATGTGCAATACGCCAATGCGCGGGTGAACTCGGTCCTGCGCCGGGCGCGCGAGGCGGGAATCGACGTGGACGATTCGACCCTGGCCGCCGCCGATCTGACGACTTTGGCCCATCCGGCCGAGCTGGCCTTGGCCGCGAAATTGGCCGAATGGCCGCGTCTGGTCGAACATGCCGCCCGCGCGCACGAGCCGCATCGCGTCGCGTTCTTCCTCTATGAGATCGCGTCCGACCTGCATTCGCTGTGGAATCGCGGCAATGACGAGACGGCCCTGCGCTTCCTGCAAGAGGGCGACGCGGCAACGACCCAGGGAAAAATCGCACTGGTCCGAGCCGTTGGCGTTGTTATTTCAAGCGGTCTGGGTATTCTTGGCGTCACCCCGATGGACGAGATGCGCTGACCAACAGCCACGGCCCGGGGTGCGAGCAGGCAGAGTGAACCCGGATCAACCGGCGGGCAGGCAGATATGGCAGTGATGGATTTCCGCGAAGGCGGCTATGTTTTCTCGCGTCACAAGGTGAAGCGGGAATTCGCATATGATCAGGCCGCTCCGGGCCAGCGTCCGGGGCATCAACCGGGCCAGGACGGGGGGCTGCCTCAGGGCGACGGCCTGCCCGCGCGCCTGGCCCGCGTCACGCATTACATGGGCGCGGTGGCCTCGGTCGGGCTGATGGTCGGGCTGATGGCCTGGGGCTGGCAGCTCGTGTCGCGCGACGTGTCGGGCGTGCCGATCATCCGCGCCATCGAGGGCGAGGCCCGCACCGCCCCCGAGGAGCCGGGCGGCCGCCTGACGCCCCATACCGGCCTGGCCGTCAACAGCGTTGCCGGAGGCGAGACGCCCGCCCCGACCCAGCAGGTCGCCATCGCGCCCTCGCCGGTCGATCTGGCGCCCGATGATCTGCCGATGGGCGCGCTTGGCGCGACTGCACGCGAGCCCTCGCACCAGACCGAAACGCCGCTGACCTTCTCGGGCGAGCCGATCATGCCGCTGTCGGATGCCGAGGCCCGCGCCCTGGCCGAGGCCGAGGCCGCCGCCGCCGCCGAACGCGCGCTGGCCGATCAGGCCGTGGCCGATGCGCCGATCCTTGATGCGCCCGCCAGCGAGGGCCCCGTCACCGGCGTCGTCACCGACGAGACCGGCGCCCCGGCGCAGGCGACCGCCATCACCGAGGCGCTGGCCATGGCCCAGGCCGAGGCCAATCCCGCCATCCTCGTGGCCAGCGCCCGCCCGGCGCCGCGCCCCCGCGTGACGCGCGTGGCCGCATCGGCGCCCGCCGCCGCCCCGGCCGCCGCGCCCGCGCCCTCACTGGCGCAGGCCCAGCCCGCCCCCGTTCAGGCGGCCAGCAGCGCCAGCGGCCCGGTCGTCCAGGTCGGCGCCTTTGACAGCAACGCCATCGCCCAGGGCGAATGGTCGCGTCTGGCCGGCCGTCACGGATCGCTGTTCTCGGGCAAATCGCCGGTGATCCAGCAGCATCAGGCCAATGGCCGCACCTTCTGGCGGCTGCGCGTCGCAGGCTTCGGCGGTATCAGCGAGGCGCGGCAGTTCTGCTCTGCCCTGCAATCGGCTGGCACCGATTGCCTTGCCATCGGCCAGTAACGTGGCCCATAACGCGACCATTCTGGGCGGCATCGCCGGCACGGTGCTGTCGCCCGACGAGGCGGCCTTTTTCCGCGAGGCCGATCCCTGGGGGTTCATCCTCTTTGCCCGCAATGTCGAAACGCCCGAGCAATTGCGCCGGCTGACCGGTGATCTGCGCGACTCGGTGGGCCGCGATTGCGTGATCACCATCGATCAGGAGGGCGGGCGCGTCCAGCGGATGCGGGCTCCGCACTGGACCGAATGGCCTGCGCCCCTGTCGCAGGCCGCGGCGGGGCCGCGCGCGATGTGGCTGCGCTATCACCTGATCGGCCAGGAACTTCGCGCGGTTGGCATCGATTCGAATTGCGCGCCCACGCTGGACGTGGCGCAAGAGGGCACCCATCCCTTTCTACGCGACCGCTGCCTTGGCTCTGATCCCGCGCGGATCGCGGAACTGGGCCGTGCGGCGGCGGACGGGTTGCTGGCGGCAGGCGTCTTGCCCGTGATGAAGCACATGCCCGGCCATGGCGGCGCGCAGATCGACAGCCATCATGGCCTGCCCGAGGTCGCGGGGGATCTGGATGCGCTGGACGCGCTTGATTTCGCGCCCTTCCGCGCGCTGGCGGACCTGCCGATGGGCATGACCGCCCATATCCGCTTTGCCGCGCTGGATTCCGCACCCGCCACCCAATCGGCGCGCGTGATCGGGCTGATCCGCGACCGGATCGGGTTCGACGGCCTGCTGATGACCGACGACATCACGATGAACGCTCTGCCGGGGACGCATGCCGAACGCGCCGCGGCCTCGATCGCCGCGGGCTGCGATCTGGTGCTGCATTGCAACGGAGACATCGCGCAGATGGCGCCCGTCGTCGCCGCAGCAGGCGCGATGAGCACTGACGCGATCCGCCGCGCCGATGCCGCCCTGGCCCTGCGCCGCGCGCCCGAACCTCAGGATCTGTCCGCCCTTCATGCCGAATGGCGCGCGCTGAGCCAGGCGGTGGCTTGACAGCGCGGCACCAAGGCCGGACGCTTGGCGCCCGCGATCCCGAAGGACCAGATGCCCGCCAAGGTTCCCTATCTGCGCCCGGTCGATGACCCGCCCGCCCAGGCCGGGCTGGACCTGCCCGCGCCTGATGCCGCCAGCATCGCCCGCCGCCGCGCCGAAGAGGCGCTGATCGTCGATGTGGACGGCTACGAAGGCCCGCTGGACCTGCTGCTGACGCTGGCGCGCACGCAGAAGGTGGACCTGATGAAGATCAGCGTCCTCGATCTGGCCGAGCAATATCTGGCCTTCGTCGAAGAGGCCCGCGCGCTGCGGATCGAACTGGCCGCCGATTATCTGGTCATGGCCGCCTGGCTGGCCTTTCTGAAATCGCGGCTGCTTCTGCCGCCCGACCCGCAGGCCGAAGGCCCCTCGGCCGAGGACATGGCCGCGCATCTGGCCTTTCAGCTGGAACGTCTGGACGCGATGCGGCAGGCGGCGGCGCAGCTGATGGCGCGCGACCGGCTGGGCATCTCGCGTTTCGCGCGCGGCGCGCCCGATGCGGTGATCCGCACGCGCCGCACTGAATGGCAGGCCAGCCTGATCGACCTGATGCGCGCCTATGCGCGGCTGAAGACCCGCGACGAGTTCCGGCCCTTCGCCTTTGACCGCAAGGACGTGTTCACGATGGAACAGGCGCTGGACCGGCTGCGGGGCCTGATCGGCTTTGCCGGCGACTGGACGGACCTGTCGGTCTTTCTGCCCGATGGCTGGTCGGACGACCCTGCCCGCCGCCGCAGCGCGACGGCCGCGACCTTTGCCGCCTCGCTTGAGCTTGCGCGTCAGGGCCGGCTGGAGATACGGCAGGCCGAAACCTTCGCGCCCATATCCTATCGCCAGAGACACGATGACGACCGCGCCTGACCCCGCCACCGATTTCCCGCCCCCGCCGCTGGACCAGCAGGAACGCATGGTCGAGGCGATCCTCTTTGCCGCGACCGCGCCGCTGAGCCTGCGCGATCTGGCCGACCGGATGCCCGTGGGCTGCGACCCGGCCGAGGCCGTTGCCGCCCTGCGCCGCCGCTATCAGGGCCGGGGCGTCACCGTCGAACAGGTGGGGCAGGGCTATGCCTTCCGCACGGCGGCGGACCTGTCCTTCCTGATGCAGGCCGAGACCGTCGAGAGCCGCCGCCTGTCGCGCGCCGCGATCGAGACGCTGGCCATCATCGCCTATCATCAACCCGTCACCCGCACCGAGATCGAAGAGATCCGTGGCGTCGCGGTCAGCCGAGGCACGCTGGACCAGCTGATCGAGATGGAATGGGTCCGCATGGGCCGCCGCCGCATGACGCCGGGCCGCCCCGCCACCTTTGTCGTGACCGAGGCGTTTCTGGACCATTTCGGCCTGGAATCCCCGCGCGATCTGCCGGGTCTGGCCGAATTGCGGGCAGCGGGTCTGCTGGAATCGCGCCCCCCGGGCGAGGGGCTGGGCCTGCCTCTTGCGTCCGAGGATGCGGATGACGATATTGCCTCCGTGGCGCCCGGCGATCTGTTCGAGGACGACCACGATCCCGCCGCATGGCCCGCCGAGGAGGATCAGCCATGAACATGAACCAGATCATCAACATGTTCACGCGCCTCGTGATGCGGCGTGCGATGAACTGGGGCATCAACAAGGGCATGGACCAGCTGTCCCGTCGGGGGCAGACCGGCGAGCAGCCCGAGGGCCAGCCGCGTCCGCGCCAGGACAAGCAGACCCGCGACATGGCCAAGAAGATGCGGACGCTCGGCCGCATGACGCGGCGCTAGGGCCGTTCCCTTTCCCGCGCGCCCGCGCTAGGGCTGCGCGATGGAACAGCAGAATTTCGACATCTTTCTGGTCGCCACTCCCGGCCTCGAAGCGCCTTTGGCCGCCGAGGCCGCCGCTTTGGGCTGGACCCCCGTGATCCAACCCGGTGGGGTGACGATCAGCGGCGGCTGGCCGGATGTCTGGCGCGCGAATCTGTGGCTGCGGGGCGCTACGCGCGTTCTGGCGCGGGTGGGCGGCTTTCGCGCCATGCATCTGGCGCAGCTGGACAAGCGCGCGCGCAAGTTTCCCTGGGCCTCGATCCTGCGGGCGGACCTGCCGGTGAAGGTGGAAACGACCTGCCGCGCCTCGCGCATCTATCATGCGGGGGCGGCCACGCAGCGCATCGCGCGGGCGATCAGCGAGACGCTTGGCGTTCCCGTCGCCGATGAAGCGCCCGTCACGCTAAAGGCCCGGATCGAGGATGATCTGGTCACGTTCAGCGTCGATACGACCGGCGAATCGCTGCACAAGCGCGGCCACAAGCAGGCCGTCGCCAAGGCCCCGCTGCGCGAGACGATGGCCGCCATGTTCC
>NZ_JAUVVF010000036.1 GCF_030604785.1 Paracoccus sp. (in: a-proteobacteria)
CCCGGAATTCGAACGGATGCTGGTGCGCTCGGGCATCCGGCTTTACAAATACTGGTTCTCGGTCACGCAGGAGGAACAGCGCCGCCGCTTCACGGCACGCGCGACCGATCCGCTGAAGCGCTGGAAGCTGTCGCCCATCGACAAGGCCAGCCTCGAGAAGTGGGACGATTACACCGAGGCGAAGGAGGCGATGTTCTTCTACACCGACACCGCCGATGCGCCCTGGACGATCGTGAAGTCGAACGACAAGAAGCGCGCGCGGCTGAACTGCATGCGGCACTTCCTGTCCACGCTGGACTATCCCGGCAAGGACCCTGCGATCGTGCAATCGCCCGACCCGCTGATCGTCGGCCCTGCCAGCCATGTCGTCCACGGCGCCACCCATCTGCTGGCCGCGCCCCCTGCGCCCGAGGCGGCGCCCGCGCCTGCCGCGCCAAGGCCGCGCCGCCGCCGCACGCCGCGCCCGGCTGCCTTCGAATCCAGCCGCTATCCCTATCCGCACCGGATGGCGCGCCGCCCCTACGAGGCCGAGAAGGCCCTGCTTCAGGCAGAGCTGCTAAAGGTGCAGATCTGGGCGCAGGAGACGGGGCAGAAATTCGTCATCCTGTTCGAGGGCCGCGACGCTGCGGGCAAGGGCGGCACGATCAAGCGCTTCAACGAACATCTCAACCCCCGTTTCGCCCGCGTGGTCGCCCTGAACAAGCCGACCGAGGAAGAACGCGGCCAGTGGTATTTCCAGCGCTATGTGCAGCATCTGCCGACCTCGGGAGAAATGGTCTTCTACGACCGCAGCTGGTACAACCGCGCCGGGGTCGAGCGCGTGATGGGGTTCTGCACGCCGAACGATTATCTGGAGTTCATGCGCCAGGCGCCGGAATTCGAACGGATGCTGGTGCGGTCGGGGATCCGGCTCTACAAATACTGGTTCTCGGTCACGCAGGACGAACAGCGCCGCCGCTTCGTCGCGCGCGAGACCGATCCCCTGAAGCGCTGGAAGCTCAGCCCGATCGACAAGGCCAGCCTGGGCAAATGGACCGAATACACCGAGGCCAAGGAGGCAATGTTCTTCTACACAGACACCGCCGATGCGCCCTGGGTCATCGTCAAGTCGAACGACAAGAAGCGCGCGCGCCTGAACTGCATGCGCCATTTCCTGTCCACGCTGGATTATCCTGACAAGGACCCGCAGATCGTTCAGGCACCCGACCCGCTGATCGTGGGTCCGGCCAGCCACGTCGTCCACGGCGCCACCCATCTGCTGGCCGCACGATCAGACGGTGCCTGACACGCAGCCCGTGCCGCGCTGGCGCCGAGGTGATTTGCCTTGCCCAGGCTGTGCCTGCTAAGGGCTGCGGTGACAGGAGGGCACAGGCGCGATGACCCGACGGGCGATGAACAGGTTTGCACGCTATCTGCTGGTTCTGGCGCTTTCGCTGGCGCCCTTGGGCGCGGCGGCGCATCCGCATGTCTTCATTGATGCCGGGCTGCGGCTGATTTATGACGATGGCGGCAAGCTGTCCGAGATCGAGGTCGAATGGCGCTATGACGCCTTCTATTCGCTGCTGATCCTCGAGGATCACGGCATCCGTCCCGTTGCCGGGGGGCGCCTTGCGGACGAGGATGCCGCCCGGCTGGCCGGGTTCGACTGGGATTGGGACCCTGCCTTCGAGGGCGCGCTCTATCTGACGGTCGAGGGGCGGCGGATGCCCTTGCAGCAGCCCCGCAGCTTCAGCGTCGCGCTGGAGGACGGGCAGATCGTCTCGCGCCACCGCCGGGCGCTGAGCGCGCCGGTTCCGGGCGAGGCAGAGACCATCATCCAGGTCTACGATCCGGAATTCTATGTGGATTTCAGCGTCCCGCAGCCGCCGGTGACGTTCGGCCGCCCTGATTGCCGGGTCGGTCTGCGGCCCGGCGATTCCTATGCCGCCGCCGATGCCTATGCCGCCGCCCTGCGCGAGGCGCTGGCGCGCGAACTGGCCGCCGCCTCGCTGCTGGACGAGGAGATGGTCACCGTGGATATCGGTTCGGTCGGCGCGCCCGAGATGCGCGTCGCCTGCGGGGCCGGCCGATGAGCGCGCCCGAACTGCGCCCCGCCGCAAGCGGGCTTCGCCGCGTCCTGGCGCTGACCGGGCTGGCCGCGGGGTTGGTGCTGATGGCGCTGTGGCTGAGCGGCGGGCTGTCGGGCATCGCCGCATGGGCCGCCGCCGGCCAGAGGCAGGCGCAGAACCTGATGGCCGGGGCGCTGCAATCGCTGCGCGCGGGCGATCCGGGCGCGGCCGCCACGCTGCTGGCCCTGTGCTTCGGCTACGGCTTCTTTCACGCGGCGGGGCCGGGGCATGGCAAGCTGGTGATCGGCAGCTACGGCTATGGCAGCCAGGTGCCGTTCGGGCGGCTGGCGGTCCTGTCGGTGATGTCCTCGCTGGCGCAGGCGGGGACGGCGATCCTGCTGGTCTGGCTGGGCCTGGCGGCGCTGGATCTGGGCCGCGAGGAGCTGACGCGCCTGTCCGAACGCCACATGGCCGATCTGGCGACGGTGCTGATCGGGCTGGTCGGGCTGTGGCTGGCCTTGCGCGGCGCGCGGATGCTGCGCGACGTGGCGCGGCCCGCCCCGGCGCATGACCACCACCACCATGACCAGACCTGCGGTTGCGGCCATGCCCACGGGCCAAGCCCCGTGCAGGTCGCGCAGACGCGATCCTTCCGCGACGGGCTGCTGGTCGTCATGGCCATCGCTGCCCGGCCCTGCACGGGTGCGCTGTTCCTGCTGCTGCTGACATGGCGGATGGAGATCTTCGCGATGGGCGTCGCGGGAACGGTGGCGATGGGGCTTGGCACGGCCTCGGTCACGGTGGCCGTCGCGGGCCTGTCGGTCTGGGCGCGGCGCGGCAGCCTTGCGCTGGTGCCGCAGACGGGGCCCTTCGCGGCGGCGGCGCGCTGGATGCCGGGCGCGATGCAGCTGGGCGCGGGCGCACTGATCGCGCTGGCCGCGGCGCTGATGCTGGTCTGATCCGGCGTCGCCGTGACGCGGCGTCCTGCCGCAGGCGGGCAGGGTGCGGTTTGATGCAGGTCAAGGTGACACATCTGGCCCCGCGCTAGACCGGAGAGGCGCAACAGGAGCCCTCTCATGTCTCGGTCAACCGAGCCGCTGGACACGCCCAGCCTTTATGCCGCCCGCGAGCCGATCTTCCCCAAGCGGGTCTCGGGGCGGTTCCGCAACCTGAAATGGATCGTCATGGCGGTGACGCTGGCGATCTATTACGTCACGCCGTGGATCCGGTGGGATCGCGGCCCGGCCATGCCCGACCAGGCGGTTCTGGTCGATCTGGCCAGCCGGCGGTTCTTCTTCTTCTGGATCGAGATCTGGCCGCACGAATTCTATTTCGTCGCGGGCCTTCTGGTCATGGCGGGGCTGGGTCTGTTCCTGTTCACCTCGGCGCTTGGCCGGGTCTGGTGCGGCTATGCCTGCCCGCAGACCGTCTGGACCGACCTCTTCATGACCGTCGAGCGCTGGATCGAAGGCGACCGCAACGCCCGCATCCGCCTGCATCGCGCGCCCTGGTCCTGGGCCAAGGCGCGGCTGCGGCTGGTCAAATGGACCACATGGCTGCTGATCGCGCTGGCGACGGGCGGGGCCTGGGTCTTCTATTTCACCGATGCGCCGACCTTGGCGCGCGATCTTGTGGCGCTGGATGCCCATCCCGTCGCCTGGATCACCATCGCCATCCTGACTGCGACGACCTTCTTCTTCGGCGGCTTTGCACGCGAACAGATCTGCATCTATGCCTGCCCCTGGCCGCGCATCCAGGCCGCGATGATGGACGAGGACACGCTGACCGTCGCCTATCGCGACTGGCGCGGAGAGCCGCGCGGCAAGGCCGCGCCCGACAGCGCGCGCGGCGATTGCATCGACTGCATGGCCTGCGTGAATGTCTGCCCCGTGGGCATCGACATCCGCGACGGCCAGCAGCTTGAATGCATCACCTGCGCCCTGTGCATCGATGCCTGTGACGAGATCATGGACCGCACGGACCGCCCGCGCGGCCTGATCGGCTACATGGCCCTGCGCGACGAAGAGGCCGAACGCGCGGGCAACCCGCCGCGCCCCTTGATCCGCCACGTCCTGCGCCCGCGCACGCTGCTCTATTTCACGCTGTGGTCCGCGATCGGCGTCGGGCTGGCCGTGGCGCTGGTCATGCGCTCGGCGGTCGATCTGAACGTCTCGCCGGTCCGGAACCCGCTTTACGTCACGATGTCGGACGGCTCGATCCGCAACGCCTACGAATTGCGGCTGCGCAACAAGCAGCACGAGGCACGCCGCTACATCGTCACCGTCAGCGGCGCGGGCGCCGAGACGCTGATCGTCGCCGTCGAGGGCGAGGATCATCCCAGCCTGCTGGTCCCCGCCGATCAGACCCTGACCCGGCGAGTCTATGTGACCGCCCCGGCCGGCACCACGCTGGCGGCTACCCCCTCGGCGCCGATCACGCTTGGCGTCACCGACAGCGACGGACCCGCCCGCAACGAGGTCGAGACCGTCTTTCACGGAAGGAGCAGATGATGAAACGCGAACTCACCGGCAGGCACGTCCTGGGCATCGCCATCCTGGCCTTCGGCACGATCATCGGCGTGAACCTTGTCCTTGCCTACAGCGCCGTCAGCACCTTTCCGGGCCTCGAGACCAAGAGCAGCTACATCGCCTCGCAGCATTTCGACCGCCAGCGCGCGGCCCAGCAATCGCTTGGCTGGAATGCCAGCCTTGAGATCGAGGGCGGTCGCGCGGTCCTGCGCATCGTCGATCAGCAGGGCGCGGGCGTCTTTCCCGAGACGCTGACGCTGCAATTGCGCCGCCCGACCCACCAGCGCGACGACATCCGCCCCCCGTTGACCCCCGAGGCGCTTGGCCGCTGGTCGGCCCCCGCCGATCTGGCGCCGGGCAACTGGAACGCGGATATCGAGGCCGTGGACCGCGACGGCACGCTGTTCCGCCAGCGTCTCTATCTGGTCGTGGGGCAGGGGGGCTGAGATGACCGACCTTTCCGCGGGTTATGCGCCCCGTATCAGCGCCTGCCCGGCCTGCGAGGCGGCGCCGCTGGCGCAGCGTGTCGCCTCGCGGGCCGAGGCGCCCGCCAATGCCGCCCTGATCCTGTCGCTGCCGACTGCGCATTGCGCGCTGTGCATCACCCAGGTCGAGGACGCGCTGACGGCCCATCCGGGCGTCCGGTCTGCGCGCGTGAATCTGACGCTGCGCCGCGTCACGGTCGATGCGCCGGGCCTGAGCGCCGATGACCTGATCCCGGTCCTGGCGGGCATCGGCTACGAGGCGCACGAGCTTGACCCTGGCGCCCTGGCCGCGACCACCGCCGACCGCGTCGGGCGCGACCTGCTGATGCGGATCGGCGTGTCGGGCTTCGCGATGATGAACATCATGATCCTGTCCGTCGCCGTCTGGTCGGGGGCCGAGGCCGCCACGCGCGACCTGTTCCACTGGATCAGCGGCGCCATCGCGCTGCCCACGGTGGCCTTCTGCGGTCAGCCCTTCTTCGCAAGCGCCTGGACCTCGCTCAAGGCACGGCGGCTGGGCATGGACGTGCCCATCTCGCTGGCGCTGATCCTCGCCAGCGCGATCAGCGTCTTCGAGACCGCCCATTCCGGCCATCACGCCTATTTCGACGCCGCGACGATGCTGTGCTTCTTCCTGCTGATCGGGCGTTATCTCGACTATCGGACCCGCGCCATCGCGCGGTCGGCGGCCGCCGAACTGACCGCGCTGGAAGTGCCGCGCGCGATCCTTCTGCGCGACGGGGTCGAGGAAACCGTGCCCGTCGCCGATCTGCGGCCGGGCGATCTGATCCGGGTGCGCCCGGGCGGCCGCATCCCCGCCGACGGCGAGATCACCGAAGGCGCCTCGGAAATCGACCGCGCGCTGCTGACCGGCGAGACGCTGCCCGTGCCCGCCCGGCCCGGCATGATCCTGTCGGCGGGCGAGGTGAACCTGACCGGCCCGCTGGTCATCCGGGTGACGGCGGCGGGGCGCGACAGTTCGCTGGCGCGGCTGACCGCCCTGGTCGAGGCCGCCGAAAGCGCACGCGGGCGCTATACCTCGCTGGCCGAGCGCGCCTCGCGCGGCTATTCGCCCGCCGTCCACGCGCTGGCCTTCGCCAGCTTCGCGGGCTGGTTCTGGGCCTCGGGCGATCTGCGGCTGGCGGTGAACATCGCGGCGGCGGTGCTGATCATCACCTGTCCCTGCGCCCTGGGTCTGGCCGTGCCCGCCGTGGCCACGTCGGCCTCGGGGCGGCTGTTCCGGCGGGGGCTTCTGATCAAGGACGGGACCGCGCTGGAACGTCTGGCCGAGGTCGATACGGTTGTCTTCGACAAGACCGGCACGCTGACCATGGGACAACCGCAGCTTGTGCGGGCCGATCTGCCGCAGGAGTTGCGGCCGGTGGCGCTGGCCTTGGCCGAAGCATCCTCGCATCCCCTTGCGCGTGCATTGGCCGTAGGAATGGAGGGCGTCGAACCGGCGGCGCTGGAGCGGGTGACCGAGCGTCCGGGTCAGGGCGTCGAGGCGCTGTGGCAGGGACAGCGCGTCCGTCTGGGCCGGGCCGACTGGCTGGGTGCCGCCGATGACGAGGGCGGGGCCATGCTGTCCAGCTGGCTGGCCATCGACGGGCAGAGGCCCTTCCGGCTGGAATTCACCGACCGCCTGCGCCCAGGCGCCGGGGAATGCGTGGCCCGGCTGCGCGCCGAGGGAAGGCGCGTGATCCTTCTGTCCGGGGATCGCCCGGCCGCCGTTGCCCATCTGGCCGACGAATTGGGCATCAGCGAATGGCATGCCGGAATCAGCCCCACCGGCAAGGCCGATCTGGTCGGACGCCTGTCGGACGAGGGGGCCAGGGTGCTGATGGTCGGCGACGGCCTGAACGACACGGCGGCGCTGGCGCGGGCCCATGCCTCGATTTCGCCCGCCTCGGCGCTGGATGCTGCGCGCGTGGCAAGCGACATGGTCCTGACCGGAAAGGATCTACTGCCAGTTGCAGAGGCAGTTGCGGTAGCCGAACGGGCAACTCGCCGTATACGGGAGAATTTCGCTATATCTTTCGGCTATAATGTCGTTGCTGTTCCTATAGCCCTGGCGGGTTTTGCCACGCCGCTCATCGCGGCTCTGGCGATGTCCATCAGTTCCATCACCGTGACGCTGAATGCGCTGCGGCTCAATCGTTGAAAGGCAAAGACCCATGGACGTCCTGACCATGCTCATCCCCGTATCGCTCGGCCTCGGCGCGATCGGTCTGACCGCGTTCGTCTGGGCGCTGAGGACACATCAGTTCGAAGACCCGCACGGCGACGGAGAGCGCTTCCTGAGCACCCGTTGGGATGACGAGCCGCGGCCCGACTAGGATCGCAGCCCAAGCTGGCGCAGCAGCGCCTGCATCTGCGGACCCATGGCGCCATTGGCCGCGAACAATGTTGCCTGGGACCGCAGGATCGGCTCTGCCTCGAGGATGCGCAGGTTGTTCGCCCTGAGCGTCTCGCCCGACGAGGTGATGTCGGCAATCGCCTCGGCCGTCTGGTTGGCGATGGTGCCCTCGGTCGCGCCCTGGCTGTCGACAAGCTGGTAATCCGCAACCTCATGCGCCGAAAGCCAGGCGCGCACCAGCCGGTGATACTTGGTCGCAATCCGCAGCCGGAAGCCGTGCTCGGCGCGGAAATCGCGGGCAATCGCGGCGAAATCGTCCAGATCGCGGCAATCGCGCCAGCATTCCGGCACCGCCAGGATCAGATCGGCATGGCCGAAGCCCATCGGTGCGACCTCGGTGACGACATCGCGCCAGCCGGCCAGTTTCTCGCGCACCAGGTCGGTGCCGGTCACGCCCAGCTCGATCCGCCCTCCCGCAAGTTCACGCGGGATCTCGCCCGCCGACAGCAGCACCAGCGAAACGCCCTCGGCCCCCTCGACCCGGCCCGCATAATCGCGGTCGGACCCCGCCCGCGACAGGCGCAGCCCGCGCGCGGCGAACCATTCGAAGGTCTGTTCCATCAGCCGCCCCTTGGACGGCACCCCCAGCCGGATCATGCCAGCCCCTCCAGTTCGGCCAGCAGGCCCGGGCGCACGATGCCGCCCACCGCCGGGATCGCGCGGCCCCGGCCCAGCACGCGGGTCAGCGCGTCATAGCGCCCGCCCGAGGCGACCGGGGGCCAGCCCGCGCGGTCGGCCAGGAAGCTGAAGGTGAAGCCGTCGTAATACTCCATCGTGCTGCGCCCGTGGCTGGCGTCGAAGATCACGCCGCCCAGATCGATCCCGCGCGCGGCGATGGCCTGCATCCGCGCCTCGATCCGCGCGACGGCGGGGGCGATGGCGGGCATGTCCTCGGCCAGTTCGCGCAGGGCGGGCAGGGCCTCGGGGGCGGGGGCGCGCAGGGCGAAAAGCCGGGCCAGACGTTCGGACCAGACCGGGGCAAGAGGGGGCACGGCGGCATCGGCGCGCAGCCGCACGATCCGCCGCGTCATCTCGGCCTCGCCGCGCAGCCCGGCCCATGGCACGGTCGCCTCGGGGAAATCGCGCGCGGTGGCGGGGACCGAGAAGCGGTCAAGCAGGCGGGCGAAGCGGCGCGGCCGCCAGAGATGGTGCAACAGCGCCTCGGATCGCGCCTCGGTCAGCGGAAGCCCCCGGATCGCGTCCAGCATCAGCCCCATATCGCCCGTCTCGGCGCGCAGTCCGTAGCGGGCCAGAACGTCGTGAAACAGCGCAAAGACCTCGGCATCGGCGGCGGGGTCGCGGCTGAACAGCTCGAAGCCGCATTGAAGGTATTCGCTGTCACGCGGCTTTTCGGGCCGTGTCTCGCCGATATCCTGCTTGCGGAAGACCTCGCCCAGATAGCAGTAGCGGGCGGGTTCGGCCCCATTGGTCATGTGCGCCTGCACGACCGGGACGGTAAAGTCGGGGCGCAGCATCATCTCGCCCCGGATCGGGTCGGCGGTGACATAGGCGCGGGCGCGGATATCCTCGCCATAAAGGTCCAGCAGGTCGCCTGCGGGCAGCAGGATGTCGGGTGCGATCTCCTGCGCGCCCGCCTCGCGGAAGCGCGCCAGAACGCGTTGGCCCAAAGCCTGCTTGTCGCGCTTGGGTGTCATCCGATGATCCGCCGGACTTCCGCGACCAGATCCTCGCGCGCGACCTCGGTCTGGGCGGGCTGGGACTTCCATTCCTCGACCGATGCCTCGGCCGCGATCTTTGCCCCGAGGATCAGGTCCTTGACCTGCACGACGCCGCGCAGAGCCTCGTCGCCGCCCTGGATGATGGCTACCGGAGCGCCGCGTTTGTCGGCGTATTTCAGCTGGTTGCCGAAGTTCTTGGGATTGCCCAGATAGACCTCGGCGCGGATGCCTGCGGCGCGCAGTTCAGCCGCCATGGCCTGATAATCGGACATGCGGTCGCGGTCCATGACGGTCACGACGACCGGCCCCGCAGCCTCGGCGCCCGCCATCCCCTTGGCGCGCAGGGCGGCCAGTAGACGGTCAACGCCGATGCTGACGCCGGTGGCGGGGACTTTCTGGCCGGTGAAGCGTTCGACCAGCCCGTCATAGCGGCCACCGCCCGCGACCGAGCCAAACTGCCGCTTTCGGCCCCTTTCGTCGAGGATCTCGAAGGTCAGCTCGGCCTCGAAGACCGGGCCGGTATAGTATCCCAGACCCCGGACGACCGAGGGGTCGATGACGGCGCGATTCTCGGCCACACCCATCGCGGCCAGCATGTCGGCCATCTCTCGCAATTCGGTCACGCCCTGCTGGCCGATTACCGACGCTTGGACAGCCGCTTCGAGATTTGCCAGTGTCGCTCTGTTGTTGTCCCCGCGAGCGGTGAGGAATGCGATTACCGGCTCGATCTGCGACGGCGACAGGCCGATGCCGTCGATGAACGCGCCGGATTCGTCTTTTCGGCCCGACCCCAGCAGTTCACGAACACCGGAAACCCCGACTTTGTCGAACTTATCGATCGTCCGAAGCACCGCGTTTCGCTGATCTTCGAGGGTCGGATTTCCATCGATCAACGTTGCGCCGATGAAATCATCATCGTCGAAAACCGCTTCGAGGACACCCTCAAGCACCTTGCGGTTGTTGATCCGCACCAGATAATCGCCGCGCGCGATGCCCACCGATTCCAGCGCGTCGGCCAGCATGGCGCAGATTTCCGCATCCGCCGCGACCGAGGCCGCGCCGACCGTATCCGCATCGCATTGATAGAACTGCCGGAACCGGCCCGGCCCCGGCTTCTCGTTGCGCCAGACCGGACCCATCGCATAACGGCGATAGGGGCTGGGCAGGTCGTTGCGATATTGCGCCGCGACGCGCGCCAGAGGCGCGGTCAGATCATAGCGCAGGGCCAGCCAGTCCCCCGACCCGCCCCCCGGCACCGCCTCTTCCTGCCAGGCGAAGACGCCGGCATTCGGGCGGTCCACATCGGGCAGGAACTTGCCAAGCGCCTCGACCGTCTCGACGGCGCTGGTTTCCAGCGGATCGAAGCCGTGGCGATGATAGACCTCGGCGATGCGGTCCAGCATGGCCTTGCGCTCGGTCACGTCCGCGCCGAAATAGTCGCGGAAGCCCTTGGGCGTCTCGGCCTTGGGTCGGGGCTGTTTCTTGAGGTCTTTCGCCATGGTCTTGTTGCCTTTACGGGGCCAAATCCGCGCCTGCTCTAACGGAAGGGGACGACATGGACAAGAACGCAGACCGACTGACCGCGTTGGAGGAAGGTCTGGCTCATCTGACGCGCGCCACCGACGATCTGTCCGAGATCGTGGCGCGCCAGGATCTGCTGATCGCGCGGCTGGCGCGGCGGCTGGACCTGCTGATGGAGGCCGAGGCGCAGCGTCAGGCCGATACGGGCGGCACCATCCCGTTGGCCGACCAGCGCCCGCCGCATTACTGAGCGGGTTCCTCGCGACGCCGTTCCGGCGCTGGCGGGCGCCCGCGACCGGGCCCGGCCCGACAAAGCGGCTTTCCCCGCCCGGCCCGATGCGCTAGAGGCAGAGCGAAAAAACTGCGGAACGGAAGGATCGTTCATGGCCAATGTGGTGGTAGTCGGCGCACAATGGGGCGACGAGGGCAAGGGCAAAATCGTTGACTGGCTCTCGGAACGCGCCGATGTGATCGCCCGCTTTCAGGGCGGCCATAATGCCGGCCATACGCTGGTCATCGGCGAAAGGGTGTTCAAGCTGTCGCTGCTGCCCTCGGGGATCGTGCGCGAGAACAAGCTGGCCGTGATCGGCAACGGCGTCGTGCTGGACCCCTGGGCGCTGTTTTCGGAAATCGACAAGCTGGCCGCGCAGGGTGTCGCCATCTCGACCGAGAACCTGATGATCGCCGAGAACACGCCGCTGATCCTGCCGCTGCACCAGGATCTGGACAAGTTGCGCGAAGAGGCCGCGGGCAAGGCCAAGATCGGCACGACCGGCCGCGGCATCGGCCCTGCCTACGAGGACAAGGTCGGCCGCCGCACGATCCGCGTGGCCGATCTGGCCGACGAGGAGACGCTTGAATCGCGGCTCGACCGGCTGCTGGCCCATCACGACGCGCTGCGTTCGGGCCTTGGCGCGACGCCGATCGACCGGGCCGATCTGAAGGCCCGCCTGATGGAGATCGCACCCAAGCTGCTGCCCTATGCCCAGCCCGTCTGGAAGATCATGGCCGATGCCCGCAAGGCCGGCAAACGCATCCTGTTCGAGGGCGCGCAGGGCTCGCTGCTGGACATCGATTTCGGCACCTATCCCTATGTCACGTCGTCCACGACCATGTCGGGCATGGCGGCCTCTGGCACCGGGATGGGGCCGGGCGCGATCGGTTTCGTTCTCGGCATCGTCAAGGCCTACACGACCCGCGTGGGCGAGGGGCCCTTCCCGACCGAGCTGCACGACGCGGACGGCCAGCGCTTGGGCGAGCGGGGGCATGAATTCGGCACCGTCACCGGGCGCAAGCGCCGCTGTGGCTGGTTCGATGCGGTTCTGGTGCGTCAGACCTGCGCCATCTCGGGCGTGAACGGCATCGCGCTGACCAAGCTCGACGTGCTGGACGGGTTCGAGACGCTGAAGATCTGCGTCGGATACGAGATCGACGGCAAGCGTTACGACTACCTGCCCACGGCGGCGGCGCTTCAGGCCCGCGTGACCCCCATCTACGAGGAGATGGAAGGCTGGCAGGAATCGACCGAGGGCGCGCGCAGCTGGGCCGACCTGCCGGCTGCGGCGATCAAGTATGTGCGCCGCGTCGAGGAACTGATCCAGTGCCCTGTCGCGATGCTGTCGACCAGCCCAGAGCGCGACGATACGATCCTGGTGACGGACCCGTTCGCGGACTAGATTGCGTCCCGCAACGCCGGGGGACGTCCCGTCCCCCGGACCCCCTGGGGCGCCGCCCCCGGCCAAGACAGGAGGGATGATGGAACTGAAGACACGCAAGCGGCTGTCGCTGCTGGTTCTGGTCGTGCTGATGCCGCTTTATGTAGTCGCGGCGGTCACGATGATGAACTGGCTGGACGCGCAATTCGGCCGCCAGCCCATCCTGATCGAGGTGCTGGTCTATCTGGCGCTTGGCGTCCTGTGGGCCTTGCCCTTCCGGCGCGTCTTTCGCGGCGTCGGCAAGGGGGAATGACGCCGCCGCTGCTGACCGTGCCGGGCGGCGTGACGCTGGTGGGCGGCGGGGCGCTGTCGCCCGGCGAGATGCGGGCCGCGCTGGCCCGCGCCCCGCATCTGGTCGCCGCGGACGGCGGTGCCGACCGGGCGCTGGCTTTGGGCGCGGTGCCCGATCTTGTGATTGGAGACCTCGATTCGCTCGGGGCTGAGGCGCGGGAGCGGATCGCGGCCGAGCGCATCCACCACATCCCCGAGCAGGACAGCACCGATTTCACCAAATGCCTGCGCCGGATCGACGCGGGGTTCGTTCTGGCGGTGGGCTTTCTAGGCGGGCGGCTGGATCACGGCCTTGCCGCCCTGACCAGTCTTGTGGCCGAAGCGCGGATGCCCGTCATCCTGATCGGGGCCGAGGATGTCGTCTTCCTGGCCCCCCCGGCGCTGGATCTGGCGCTGGAGGCGGGAACGCGGGTGTCGCTCTGGCCGCTCGGGCCGGTGCGGGGGCGCAGCCTCGGGCTGGAATGGCCCATCGACGGGCTGGATTTCGCGCCGGGGGGGCGGGTCGGCACGTCTAACCGGGCACTTGGCTCGGTCAGCCTGCGGTTGGACGGCCCGATGCTGGTGATGCTGCCGCCGGATTGCCTCGACGCCGCGCTGGACGCGCTCGGCCTGCGCAGCGCCTGAGTGTCGCTCCACAGAGGCAGGTGGTTGTCGCAAGGCGGTCTCTGCCCTATGTCTCGGACGAACCCTAGGAGGCTCTACGCATGTCGCTGAACCCGATCCGGCCCTGGCGCAATATCGAGCGGCGCAAGTCGCGCCAGATCATGGTCGGCAACGTGCCGGTGGGGGGCGACGCCCCGATCAGCGTCCAGACCATGACCAATACGGACGGCCATGACGTGAAGGCGACGCTGGCGCAGGTGATTGCCGCCGCCGAGGCCGGGGCCGACATCGTGCGGATCAGCGCGCCGGATCAGGAGACGACGCGCGCCTTGCGCGAGATCTGCCGCGAAAGCCCGGTGCCAATCGTGGCCGATATCCATTTCCACTACAAGCGCGCCATCGAGGCGGCCGAGGCGGGCGCGGCCTGCCTGCGGATCAATCCGGGCAATATCGGCGATGAAAGCCGCGTGCGCGAGGTGATCAAGGCCGCCAAGGATCACGGCTGCTCGATCCGGATCGGGGTGAATGCCGGTTCGCTGGAGCGTCATCTGCTGGAAAAGTATGGCGAGCCTTGCCCCGGTGCGATGGTGGAAAGCGGGCTCGACCACATCAAGATCCTGCAGGACAACGACTTCCACGAATTCAAGATCAGCGTGAAGGCCTCGGACGTGTTCCTGTCGGCGGCCGCCTATCAGATGCTGGCCGAAGCGACCGACGCGCCGATCCATCTGGGGATCACCGAGGCGGGCGGCTTCGTCGGCGGCACGGTGAAGTCGGCCATCGGGCTGGGGAACCTGCTGTGGATGGGGATCGGCGACACGATCCGCGTCAGCCTGTCGGCCGATCCGGTGCAGGAGGTGAAGGTCGGTTTCGAGATCCTCAAATCCCTTGGCCTGCGGACGCGCGGCGTGCAGATCATCAGCTGCCCCTCCTGCGCACGGCAGGGCTTTGACGTGATCAAGACCGTCGAGGCCCTGGAGCAGCGGCTTGAGCACATCAAGACGCCCATGTCGCTTTCGATCATCGGCTGCGTGGTGAACGGGCCGGGCGAGGCGCTGATGACCGATCTGGGCTTCACCGGCGGCGGGGCGGGCAGCGGCATGGTCTATGTGGCCGGCAAGCAGAGCCACAAGATGTCGAACGAGCAGATGATCGACCACATCGTGCAGCTGGTCGAGGAACGCGCCCAGAAGCTGGAAGCCCAGGCCAACGCGCCCGCGGCGGCCGAGTAGCGTTGCGTCCCGCGACGGCCGGGGGCGCTCGCGCCCCCCGGACGCCCCGCCGCGTGCCCGAGGATCAGCCGCCCGTATGGCTCATGTGGCGGGTCATCTGGCCTGCGACGCGCTGGCGGGAATAGTCGAAATCGTGGCCCTTGGGCTTGCGGGCGATGGCGGCGCGGATCGTCTCGCGCAGGAGTGCGTCGTCGGGGCTGGCGCGCAGGGGCGCGCGCAGATCGGCATTGTCCTCTTGCCCGAGGCACATGAACAATTCACCCGTGCAGGTGACGCGCACGCGATTGCAGCTTTCGCAGAAATTATGCGTCAAGGGCGTGATGAAGCCGATCTTCTGTCCCGTCTGGGCCAGCCGGACATAGCGCGCGGGCCCGCCGCTGCGTTCGGCCAGATCGATCAGGTCGAACCGCTCGGCCAGCCGGGCGCGCAGGTCCGACAGGGGCCAGTACTGATCCAGCCGCGCGCCGTCACCCGCCTCGCCCACGGCATCAAGGCCCAGATCGCCCATCGGCATGACCTCGATGAAGGTCAGGTCATGCCCCTCATCCCCGCACCAGCGGACCAGATCGAAAAGCTCGGCCTCGTTCACGCCCTTCAGCGCGACGGTGTTGATCTTGACCCGCAGACCGGCGGCGCGTGCGGCGGCTATCCCCTCCAGCACCTGCGGCAGGCGGCCCCATCGCGTGATCGCGGCGAAGCGGTCCGGATCCAGCGTGTCGAGCGAGACATTCACCCGCCTGACCCCGCAATCGACCAGTTCCGAGGCATGGCGGGCCAGCTGGCTGCCATTCGTCGTCAGGGTCAACTCGTCCAGGCCGGTGCCCAGATGGCGCGACATGGCGCGGAAGAAACCCATGATGCCGCGCCGGACCAGAGGTTCGCCCCCCGTGATGCGCAGCTTGCGCACGCCAAGCCCGACGAAGGCCGAGCAGAGACGGTCCAGCTCTTCCAGGGTCAGCAGTTCGGCCTTGGGCAGGAATTGCATGTGTTCGGCCATGCAATAGACGCAGCGGAAATCGCAGCGATCGGTCACCGAGACCCGCAGATAGGTGATGGGCCGGGCGAAAGGGTCGATCAGGGGCGCGGGTTGGGGCATCCCGCGAAGGTAAGCGCGCCAAGGCGGGCGCGCAAGGCCGGGATCGGGGCGCGGGGACTTGCCGGTCACGGCCCCGTCACGGTGCTGTCGGTGGACGCTGGCGCACGACGGGTCTAGGCTGGCCCGACATCATCGACAAGAGGCGCCCATGTCCCGTGTAACGCTCTGCCTGATCCTGCCCGCGCTGCTGGCCGCCTGCGCCCCCGGCACCCTGACCGGGCGACCCGGCACCGCGCCCGCCTCGGCCCCCGCAGGCGCGCCCACGCCCGAGGCCGTCGCCGCAGCGACCGCCATCACCCGCGCGCCCTCCCCGCGTCCCGCCGCGCGCGCCACGGCTGCGCAGCTGGACACGACGACCGCGGAACAGCGCGCCGCAGCCGCCCGCCCGGCCGAACGGACAGAGACCCGGCTGGGCACCACCGTCGGCTCGCTCGGCAACCCCTCCGAGGCCGGGTTCTGGATCCGCACGCCCCTGGTCACGGAACGCGCGATGGGTCGCATCGTGAACCCGGCCAACGGCAAGTCGGCGCAGGTCGAGCTGATCCCGCTGACATCGGGCGGCTCGGGCAGCCAGGTCTCGCTGTCTGCGATGCAGCTGCTGGGCGTGCCGCTGACCGATCTGCCCCGGCTCGAGGTCTATCGTTCCTGACCGTCGGGCGTACCGCGCGCCTCGATCGCGCGACGCGCCTCGGCCAGGGCATGAGGCTTCATCTGCGGCCCATGCGTCGCGATGAAGGCCGCGACCGCGTCGGGGTCGCGCGGAGCAAGCGTCCGCAGCCAGACCGCGACGGCCTGCTGGACAGCGCCATGGGGATCGGCGGCCAGCCGCGCGGCCCAGTCATGGGCGCGCAGGCGGGCGGCTTGGTCCGCGTCTTTAGGATGCGGCATCTTGGCGAAGGGCAGGGCCGAGGCCAGCGCCACCCGCCGGATCCAGGGATTGGTGGCCTCGAGCCAGGTCTCGGCCTCGTCCAGCCGGGCGGGATCGGCGGCGACGCGCTTTTGCAGCGCGGTCGCCACAGCGTCGGCCAGTGCCGCGCCGTCCAGATCGGGCAGCCAGCCGGTCAGCATCTGCCAAACCGGCTGATCGGCCGCGACCCGCGCCTGCGCCAGCAGGCGTGGGGCGATCATCCGGGTCTCGTGCAGATCGGCCTGCCACAGGGCGGCCGACAGGGCCAGCCGCGCCTCCAGCGGGCGCAGCCGCCATGCCGCGACCTGCTCGGCCATCTGGGCGGGCGTCAGGCCCAGTGTCTCGCGCCCGCTCTTATGCCGGCCCGCCTCGCGCGCGGCGCGGTCCGGGTCGGCCATGGCGCGCAGGGCCTCGATCTCTTGCATGGTTCACCTCGTCTTGAACCCGTCTTCTAACGCGCGGAAGTCCCCTGTCACAAGAAGCCCCAAGAAGATGGTGGCACGCCTTCGGTGGTAGCGGTAAAAGACCCGCGAAAACACGAGGGATCCCATGTCGCATTCAACCGAACCCCGCCCGATGACCTCTCGCGCCTCAGGCCCGCTGACGGGCGAGGCGCAGGTGCCCGGCGACAAGTCGATCAGCCACCGTGCCCTGATCCTCGGCGCGCTGTCGGTGGGCGAGACGACGATCACCGGCCTGCTGGAAGGGCAGGACGTGCTGGACACCGCCGCCGCCATGGCCGCGTTCGGCGCCCAGGTCGAACGGGTGGGGCCCGGCGCGTGGTCGGTCCATGGCGTGGGCGTGGGCGGCTTCGCCGAGCCGCAATCCGTGATCGATTGCGGCAATTCCGGTACCGGCGTGCGGCTGATCATGGGCGCGATGGGCACGACCCCGATCACCGCGACCTTCACCGGCGATGCCAGCCTGTCGCGCCGGCCGATGGCGCGCGTGACCGATCCGTTGCAGCAATTCGGCGCCCGGATCACCGCACGCGAGGGGGGCCGCCTGCCCATCACCATCGAAGGCGCCGCCGACCCGCTGCCGATCCGCTATCGCAGCCCGGTGGCCAGCGCGCAGATCAAGTCGGCGATCCTGCTGGCGGGCCTTAACGCGCCCGGCGAGACGGTCGTGATCGAACCCGAACCCACCCGCGACCATTCCGAACGCATGCTGGCGGGCTTCGGCGCCACGATCCATGCCGAGACCACCGTCGAGGGCCATGTCGTCACGCTGCAAGGCCGCCCCGAACTGCGCGCCCAGCCCGTCGCAGTGCCGCGTGATCCCTCCAGCGCGGCCTTCCCGGTCGCGGCGGCGCTGATCGTTCCGGGCTCGGACATCCTTGTGCCGGGGGTCAGCCGCAACCCGACCCGCGACGGGCTTTACGTCACGCTGCTGGAAATGGGCGCGGACATCACCTTTGAGAATGAGCGCAGCGAGGGGGGCGAGCCGGTGGCCGATCTGCGCGTGCGCCACAGCCGCCTGACGGGGGTTGAGGTTCCCGCCTCGCGCGCGGCCAGCATGATCGACGAATTCCCGATCCTGTCGGTCGTGGCGGCCTTCGCCGAGGGCAAGACCGTGATGAACGGCGTGGCGGAACTGCGCGTGAAGGAAAGCGACCGTATCGACGCCATGGCCCGCGGGCTCGAGGCCAACGGCGTCCGCATCGAGGAAACGCATGACAGCCTGACCGTCCACGGCGCCTCGGGCGTGCTGGGTGGCGGGCGGGCGGTCACGCATCTGGACCACCGGATCGCCATGTCTTTCCTGATCCTGGGCCTTGCCGCCGACCAGCCGGTGGGCATCGACGATGCCGGGCCGATCGTCACGTCCTTCCCCGATTTCGTGCCGCTGATGACCCGCCTTGGCGCAAGCTTCGCCGAGGCGTGATCACGCCATCGGGGATAGAACGGGCCGGGGCGTTGCGCCCCGGCGCCACCTTCAGCCGCGCGCTTCGGGATAGCCCACGCGCGCCAGCGCCACGGCGATCTCGTCCAGAATGGCGGGATCGTCGATCGTGGCGGGCATCTTGAAATCCTCGCCATCCGCGATCTTGCACATGGTCGCGCGCAGGATCTTGCCCGACCGGGTCTTAGGCAGCCGGTCCACCACGCATGCGGTCTTGAAGGCCGCGACAGGCCCGATCTGGTCGCGCACCATGCGCACGACTTCGGCCACCACGGTCTCGGGTGCGGTCTCGACGCCCTTCTTCAGGCACAAGAGACCCAGAGGCGCCTGACCCTTCAGCGCATCGGCCACGCCGATCACCGCGCATTCCGCGACGGCGGGATGGGCCGAAAGAACCTCCTCCATAGCGCCGGTGGACAGGCGATGGCCCGCGACGTTGATCACGTCATCGGTGCGCGCCATGATGTAGAGATAGCCGTCCTCGTCCACATAGCCCGCATCGCCCGTCTCGTAATAGCCGGGGAAATGCGCCAGATAGGCCTTGCGGAACCGATCCTCGGCATTCCACAGCGTGGGCAGCGTGCCTGGGGGCAGGGGCAGCCTGATGGCGATGGCGCCAAGCGTGCCGGGGGCGACCGGGTGCCCCGCCTCGTCCAGAACCTGCACGTCATAGCCCGGCATGGGCACCGAGGGGCTGCCCTTCTTCACCGGAAGCAATTCGACGCCAAGCGGGTTCGCGGCGATGGCCCAGCCGGTCTCGGTCTGCCACCAATGGTCGATGACCGGCACGCCCAACTGACGCTCGGCCCAGGTGATCGTGTCGGGATCCGCCCGCTCGCCGGCCAGGAACAGAGCCTTGAGGCCGGACAGGTCGTGGCGGCCGACATGCTCGCCCTCGGGGTCGTCGCGGCGCACCGCGCGGATCGCCGTCGGCGCGGTGAAGAAGCTCTTCACCCCGTGCTCGGCGATCATGCGCCAGAAGGTGCCCGCATCGGGCGTGCCCACGGGCTTGCCCTCGAACACGATGGTGGTCGCGCCGACCAGCAGGGGGCCATAGCAGATGTAGCTGTGCCCCACGACCCAGCCGACATCCGAGGCCGCCCAGAACACGTCGCCCGCGCCGATGTCGTAGACATGGCGCATCGACCAGGCCAGCGCGACCATATGGCCGGCCGTGTGGCGCACCACGCCCTTGGGCTGGCCGGTCGTTCCCGACGTATAGAGGACATAGGCCGGGTGATTGCCCTCGACCGGTTCGCAATCGGCGGGGGTGACGCCGGCCTGGAAGCCGTGCCAGTCCAGATCCCGGCCGGGGATCAGGGCTGCGACCTCTTGTTCGCGCTGGAAGATCACGCAGAAATCGGGTTTGTGGGCTGCCTCGTCGATGGCGCGGTCCAGAAGCGGCTTGTAGTGGACCACCCGCCCCGGCTCGAGCCCACAGGAGGCCGCGATGATCGCGCGCGGCTTTGCGTCGTCGATCCGCACCGCCAGTTCATGCGCGGCGAATCCGCCGAAGACGACCGAATGCACCGCCCCGATCCGCGCGCAGGCCAGCATCGCCTCCAGCGCCTCGGGGATCATCGGCATGTAGATGATGACGCGGTCGCCCTTGGCCACGCCGCGCGCCCGCAATGCGCCTGCCAGGCTGGCCACGCGGGCCTGCAATTCAGCATAGCTGAGCTTGCGGATCGTGCCGGTGATCGGGCTGTCATGGATGATCGCCACGCGGTCGCCATGCCCCGCCTCGACATGGCGGTCCACCGCGTTCCAGCAGGTATTGACGGTCGCATCCGCGAACCACTCGCCCGCCGGGCCCTGGTCGAAATAGGCCTGTTCCGGCGTCTTGGTCCAGTCGATCGCGTTGGCGGCTTCCAGCCAGAACCGCTCGGGGTCTGCCTTCCAGGCGCTGTAGATATCCCGGTATGCCATCGTATGCCCCTCCCTGCATCCTTGGCTGTTTGTTACGCAGGAAGGGGCGTTTGGCGCAACTCTGTTAGCGTGCGATCAGGTCGGTGGCGCACGATTTCCGCCGCGCCGCCGACCCCTGTGAGCTGAATTCTTTGCAAAACCCCAAAGGCTGCAAAACCGCGCCAAAGCGGCGCGGTGTCTTTGCAAAATCCGCCACCATGCGCGGCAATGACGATTCGCAGGCCCCCGGATCAGCCGTAATAGGCGACCGGGGTTCCGGCCAGAACGCTCATGTTCAGAAGCCCGCGCGTGGTGATTGAGGGGGTCACGATATGTGCGCGGTTGCCCATGCCCATCAGGATCGGCCCGACCTCGAGCCCGCCTGCCTTCATCTTCAGCGCGTTTCGCACACCCGATGCCGCATCGGCATTCGAGAAGACCAGGATGTTCGCCGCGCCCTTGAGGCGCGAATCCGGGAAGATGCGGGCGCGGATCTCGGGGTCCAGCGCGCTGTCCACATGCATCTCGCCGTCATACATGAAGTCCGGCTTTTTCGAGTCGAGAAGCTGCATCGCCTCGCGCATCTTGCGCCCCGAGGCGCTGTCGAGATTGCCGAACTGCGAATGGCTGCAAAGCGCAACGCGCGGTGTCAGGCCGAAGCGGCGCACATGGCGCGCGGCGCCGCAGGCCACTTCGGTGATCTGCTCGGGGGTCGGGTCCTGATGGACCTGCGTATCCGCGATGAAAAGCGGCCCGTCCTCGAGGATGATCATCGACAGCGCGCCATGCGGGCGCAGCCCGTCGCGAGCCAGAACCTCGCGGACGTAGCGCAGATGCCACGAGAACTGCCCGAACGTGCCGCAGATCATGCTGTCGGCCTCGTTGCGGTGGACCATGACGGCGCCGATGGCGGTGGTGTTCGTGCGCATGATCGCGCGCGCGATGTCCGGGCTGACGCCGCGCCGTGCCATGAGGCTGTGATATGTTTCCCAATAGTCCCGGTAACGGGGATCGTTCTCGGGGTTCACGATCTCGAAGTCGCGTTCAGGGCGGATCGGCAGGCCGGCGCGTTCGGCGCGCATCGCGATGACCTCGGGACGGCCGATCAGGATCGGAACGTCGGTGGTCTCCTCCAGCATCGCGTTGGCGGCGCGCAGGACGCGCTCGTCCTCGCCCTCGGCAAAGGCGATGCGGCGGGTGGCGGTGGCGGCGGCCTCGAAGACCGGCCGCATGATCATGGCCGAGCGGAAGACCGAGCTGTCGAGCTTCTGCTTGTAGGCCGTAAGATCGGGCAGGGGGCGCGTCGCCACGCCCGATTCCATCGCCGCACGCGCCACCGCGCTGCTGACCACGCCGACCAGACGCGGATCAAACGGCTTCGGGATCAGGTAGTCGGGGCCGAAGGTCAGCGTCTCGCCGCGATAGGCGGCGGCGGCCTCGGCGGCGGTCGTGGCGCGGGCCAGCGCCGCGATGCCTTCGATGCAGGCGATCTTCATCTCGTCGTTGATCGTCGTCGCGCCCACATCCAGCGCGCCGCGGAAAATGAAGGGAAAGCACAGGACGTTGTTCACCTGGTTGGGGTAATCGCTGCGCCCCGTGGCGATGATCGCGTCGGGGGCCACGCTGCGGACCTCGTCGGGCTGGATCTCCGGAGTGGGATTGGCCAGCGCGAAGACGATCGGGCGCGGGGCCATGCGCGCGACCATCTCGGGCTTCAGAACGCCCGGCCCCGACAGGCCCAGGAACAGGTCGGCATCGTCGATCACCTCGGCCAGGGTCCGCTTGTCCGAGGGCTGGGCGTAAGCGGCCTTTTGCGGGTTCATGTCCTCGGCACGGCCCTGATAGACCAGCCCGTGAATGTCGCAGAGCCAGACATTCTCGCGCTTCACGCCCAGCTTCAGCAGCATGTCGAGGCAGGCGATCCCCGCCGCCCCGCCGCCGGTCGAGACGATCTTGATGTCCTCGAACCGCTTGCCGGCGATGCGCAGCGCGTTCGTCGCCGCCGCGCCCACCACGATGGCGGTGCCGTGCTGGTCGTCGTGGAAGACCGGGATGTTCATCCGCTCGCGGCAGATCTTTTCCACGATGAAGCAGTCGGGAGCCTTGATGTCCTCAAGGTTGATGGCGCCGAAGGTCGGTTCCAGCGCGCAGACGATCTCGGCCAGTTTCTCGGGGTCGGGCTCGTTCAGCTCGATGTCGAAACAGTCGATGTTCGCGAATTTCTTGAACAGGACTGCCTTGCCCTCCATCACCGGTTTCGAGGCCAGCGCGCCGATATTGCCGAGGCCCAGAACCGCCGTGCCGTTCGAGACGACCGCGACAAGGTTCCCGCGCGAGGTGTAGCGCGCCGCGTTCGTCGGATCGGCCTTGATTTCCAGACAGGCTTCGGCCACGCCGGGCGAATAGGCCCGCGACAGGTCGCGCCCGTTGGCGAGGGGCTTCGTCGCGCGGATCTCGAGTTTCCCGGGACGCGGAAATTCGTGATAATCCAAGGCCGCCTGTCTGGCGCTGTCCTGCCTGCGTTCTTCCATCTCTGCCCCTCCGGTTTCGGAATTGGTTTACCGTTAAACCATTTCCGCGGCCTCGAACAGACGCGATGTCGCGGGCTTCGGCGCCCCGGCGGAGGCCGTGACGCCGCTGGCGGCTTGCGCGTGTCGCGATGCGGGCGCAAATTGCGGGGAACACGGATGAAAGGCTTGAACATGTCATTGGTCGATGCTGCCCGCGAGGTGCGCGAACGCGCCTATGCCCCCTATTCCCGCTTCAAGGTCGGCGCGGCGATCCGCGCGGCCTCGGGGGCGGTCTACCGGGGCTGCAATGTCGAGAACGTGGCCTATCCCGAAGGCACCTGCGCCGAGGCCGGGGCCATCGCCGCCATGGTCGCCGCAGGCGAGACAGAGCTGGTCGAGGTCGCCGTGATCGCCGACAGCCCCAGCCCCGTGCCGCCCTGCGGCGGCTGCCGCCAGAAACTGGCCGAATTCGGCCGCGCCGATGTGCCGGTGACGCTGGCCACGACGGACGGGACGCTTCTGGAGACCACGATCGGCGGTCTGCTGCCGGGCCGGTTCGATGCCGGCCACATGGACCGCACATGACCGATCCGCGCCCGGTGATTGCGGCGGTGCGCGACGGGCGCGGACTTGACGGTCCGGGCGCGGCGTTGATCGCGCAGGGGCTGGCCGATGGATCGGTCAGCGATGCTCAGGCGGGGGCATTCGCGATGGCGGTGCTGACGCGGGGCCTTGGCGTGCCGGGCCGGGTGGCGCTGACGCGGGCGATGCGCGATTCGGGGCATGTGCTGCAATGGGACCTGTCCGGCCCTGTCGTGGACAAGCACTCGACCGGCGGCATCGGCGACACGGTCAGCCTGATCCTCGCGCCGCTGCTGGCGGCACGGGGCTGTTTCGTGCCGATGATCTCGGGGCGGGGGCTGGGCCATACCGGCGGCACGCTGGACAAGCTCGAGGCGATCCCCGGCTATGTCTGCGACCAGCCCGAGGCCGATTTGCGCCGCATCACCCGTCAGGTCGGCTGCGCCATCGTCGCGGCGACCGGAGAATTCGCGCCCGCGGACCGGCGGCTTTACGCGATCCGCGACGAATCGGGCACGGTGGAATCGATCGACCTGATCACCGCCTCGATCCTGTCCAAGAAACTGGCGGCGGGGCTGGATGCGCTGGTTCTGGACGTGAAATCCGGCTCGGGCGCGATCCTCAAGAAGGCTGACAGCGCCGAAAGGCTGGCCCATGCGCTGGTCGAGACGGCGAATGGCGCGGGCTGCCGCACGGCCGCGCTGATCACCGACATGGACCAGCCTCTGGCCCGCAGCGCCGGCAACGCGCTGGAAGTGGCCGAGGCGATCCGCGTCCTGCAGGGCGAGCCGGGCGCGCTGCGCGACCTGACGCTGGCCCTTGCGGCCGAGGCGCTTGCACTGGCCGGGCAGAACCCCGAGGGGCTGAAGCGCACGCTCGACAGCGGCGCCGCCGCCGAGCGTTTCGCCCGCATGGTTGCCGCGCAGGGTGGTCCTGCCGACCTGCTGGAGCGCCCCGAGGCTCATCTGGCGCGCGCCCCCGTCATCCGCCCCGTGACCGCGCCTGCGGGCCATGTCGCGCGGATCGACGTGGCCGCGCTTGGCCATGCGGTCGTGGCGCTTGGTGGCGGGCGGGTGCGGGCGGGCGAGGCGATCGATCCGCGCGTGGGCCTTGATGCGCTGGCCCGTCTGGGCGAGGCGGTCGGCCCGGACCGGCCGCTGGCCATGGTCCATGCCGCCGACGAGACCGCCGCGGACATCGCCTTCGCCGCCGTCGCGGCCGCCTATCATCTGGGCGAGGCCGCCGATCCCGGCCCGCTGGTCCGCGCGAGGGTCGCCTCGTGAACCGCGCCTTTCTGATCGTGATGGACAGCGTCGGCATCGGCGGCGCCCCCGACGCGGCCTCGTTCTTCAACGAGGGCTTGCCCGATACCGGCGCCAACACGCTGGCCCATATCGCCGCCGCGCATCCCCTGCGGATGCCGGTTCTGGACAGCCTCGGACTGGGCGCGGCGCTGGAACTGGCTTCGGGCGAACACGCGCCGGGGCTGGATGCAAGGCCCTCGGGCTTCTGGGCGGCCGCGACCGAGATCTCGCAGGGCAAGGACACGCCGTCGGGCCATTGGGAGATCGCCTGCGTTCCGGTGCCGTGGCCGTGGCATTATTTCCCCAAGACCGTGCCCAGCTTCCCGCCCGAGATCACGGCCCGCATCCGGGCGCTGGCGGGGACCGAGGGCATCCTGGGCGATTGCCACGCCTCGGGGACCGAGATCATCGACCGCTTCGGCGCCGAGCATCTGCGGACCGGCTGGCCGATCTGCTACACGTCTGCCGACAGCGTGCTGCAGATCGCCGCGCATGAGGAAGCCTTTGGCCTCGACCGGCTGATCGCACTCTGCCGCGATGTTGCGCCGATGCTGCACGAGATGCGCGTGGGTCGCGTGATCGCGCGCCCCTTCCGTGGCCAGCCGGGCGCGTTTCAGCGAACCGCGAACCGCCGCGATTTCGCCATCGCGCCGCCGGGCGACACGATCCTCGGCATCGCGCACAGGGCAGGGCGCGTCACCCATGCGGTGGGCAAGATCGGCGACATCTTCAGCCATCGCGGCATCACCCATCAGCACAAGGGCTCGGATGCGGAACTGGCCGACCACCTGATCCGCCTTGGCCGCACAGCCGAGCCGGGCAGCTTGACCTTCGCCAATTTCGTCGAATTCGACGCAGCCTTCGGCCATCGCCGCGACATTCCGGGCTATGCGGCCCATCTGGAATGGTTCGATACGGTGGCCGGCCGGTTTCTGGCGACCCTGCGGCCGGGCGATCTGGCCGTCTTCACCGCCGATCACGGCAACGACCCGTCCTGGCACGGCACCGACCACACGCGCGAACGCGTGCCGGTCCTGGTGCATGGCGCGGGGCGGGGCGGAGCCGGGCTGGTCGGCTTTTCCGATATCGGCGCCTCGGTGCTGGCCCATCTGGGCCTGCCCGCTGCCGCACATGGGACATCCTTTCTATGAAGAAGACCGAAATCCACCTGCATCTTGAAGGCGCCGCGCCGCCCGATTTCATCCGTGCGCTGGCCAAGGAAAAGGGCGCCGACCTGACCGGCGTCTTCGACGAACGCGGCGCCTATGCCTATCAGGGCTTCGAGGGCTTCCTGCGCTGCTACGAGGCCGCGACGGCCGTCCTGAAGACCCCCCGCGACTATGCCCGCCTGCTGGCCGAGGTGCTGGAACGCAGCGCCGAAGAGGGCGTGATCTATACCGAGTTCTTCGTCTCGCCCGAATTCTGCGGCGGCGGCGATCTGTCTGCATGGCGCGATTATCTGGCCGCCATGACCGAGGTGGCCGACAAGGCCCGCGCCCAAGGCATCGAAAGCCGCGGCATCGTCACGATCATCCGCCATTTCGGCCCCGAACGCGCCCGCCTGACCGCGCGCTGCGCCGCCGAGACCGCTTCGGCCGACTGGACCGGCTGGGTCACGGGCTTCGGCATGGGCGGGGCCGAGCAGATGCACAAGGCCACCGATTTCGCCTGGAGCTACGACTGCGCGCGCGAGGCCGGGCTTGGCCTGACCTGCCATGCGGGCGAATGGGGCGGGCCCGCCTCGATCCGCGAGGCGCTGGCGCTCGGCTGCACGCGGATCGGCCACGGCGTGCAGGCGATCGAGGATGCCGAACTGATGCGCGACCTGCGCGAGGCCGAGGTCACGCTCGAGGTCTGCCCCGGCTCGAACGTGGCGCTTGGGGTCGTGCCGGACTGGGCCGCCCATCCCATCGCGCGGCTGGCCGATGCGGGGCTGCGCGTCACCGTCTCGACCGATGATCCGCCCTTCTTCCACACCACGATGCGGGATGAATACGACCGGCTTGCCTCGACCTTCGGCTGGGGCGATACGGAGTTCCGACAGATCAATCTCTGGGCGCTGGAGGCCGCTTTCTGCGACAAGGCCACCCGCGACCGCCTGATGAAGGACTTTGCCTGATGCAGCACCTCACCGTCGTCGATCACCCGCTGGTGCAGCACAAGCTGTCGATCATGCGCCAGAAGGACGTGTCCACCGCCGGTTTCCGCCGCCTTCTGCGCGAGATCAGCCTGCTTCTGGCCTATGAGGTCACGCGCGAGCTGGAACTGACCTCGACCCGGATCGAGACGCCGCTTTGCGAGATGGACGCCCCCACGCTCGAGGGAAAGAAGCTGGCTCTGATCTCGATCCTGCGGGCGGGCAACGGACTTCTCGACGGCATCCTCGAGCTGATTCCCGGCGCGCGCGTGGGCTTTGTCGGCCTCTATCGCGACCCCGAGACGCTGAAGCCCGTCGAATATTACTGCAAGGTCCCGCGCGAGCTGGATGCACGCATGACGATCGTCGTCGATCCGATGCTGGCGACCGGCAATTCCTCGGTCGCGGCCATCGACATGCTGAAGGAGCGGGGCGCGAAAAACCTGCGATTCCTTTGCCTTCTGGCCGCACCCGAGGGCGTGGCGCGGATGCGCGGCGCCCATCCCGACGTGCCGATCTTCACCGCAGCGCTGGACGAACGGCTGGACGATCACGGCTATATCGTGCCGGGTCTGGGGGATGCGGGCGACCGGATGTTCGGCACAAAATAGCGGCCGTTAACCGGGCGTTCACGCCCCTGCGCTAATCCTTGTCGCAGTTTGCGGCAAGGTGGTTCCATGATGCGTGTTCCGGTTCTCTTGGCATTGCTGCTGGCCGCTTCGGCCTTGCAGGCCGCCCCGGTCCCGCCGCCGCCCGGCGATTTCGCGGGGCGGCAATATATCGACGGGCAGGGCTGCGTGTTCCAGCGGAGCGATGCGGGCTGGCAGGCGCGCCTTGACGGTGGAGGCCAGCCGCTCTGTGGCTTCCCGCCCAGTATCGAGATGCGGCGCCTCGATCCCGACAGTACTCATGTGCTGCGCGATGACGCGCCTGAACCCCCGGCCGATCCCGCCGCCCTGTTGGCCGAGCGACTGGCCGAGGAATTGCGTCAGGCCGATCTGGCCGAACCCGTGCCAAAGCCGGCGCCGGCATCCGCCGCGCCCTCGGCCCTGGGAGAACAGATCGCGGTCAGCCTTTCCCTGCAGCAGCGCGCCGCCGTGCAGCGCAATGCCGGCTCCGGCATGCCCGCTGATCTGTGCCGTCGCCTGGGCTATGGCGATCCGCCGGTCGATGGGGGCGTGCCGGACCCGACGGGCTTCTGCCCCGGCCTTCGCCCGCCCGCGCCCGCCGTGCTGGTGCAGGATCGCGCGCCCGCAACCCGCGCGAACCCGGCCCCGGCGCGCCCTGCCGCCGCCCCGCCGTCTCGCGGTCGCGCGGCATCGCCGCCGACGCGGCAGGCAGGCGCCGAACCGTCGCGGCCGGTTGCCAACCCGGGCGTCGAGATGATTCCGGCTCATGCGCGCTATGTGCAGATCGGTGTGTTCCTTCCGGACGAGGCCGACCGCGCGATCCGCGCTCTGGCCGCCAAGGGCCTGCCCGCCGTCCGGCTGCGGGCCGAGGCGAACCGGCCCGTCGTCATCATGGCCGGCCCTTTTGGCGACCGGCAGGCCCTGATCGGCGCGCTGAACCGCTTGCGTGCCGAGGGCTGGCCGGGCGCCGTCGCCCGCTGATCAGGCGGTCCGGACCGCCTCGATCATGCGCGCGACATTGTCGGGATCGGCATCCGGCGTGATGCCGTGGCCCAGGTTGAAGATGTGCGGGCCGCCCCGGAAGGCGCGGGTGATCCGCTGCGCCTCGGCGACCAGTCCCGGGCCGCCCGTCACCATTTGCTGCGGCGCCAGATTGCCCTGAACGCAGCCATCCGCCTGCACATGGCTGGCAGCCCATTCGGCGGACACGGAATTGTCCAGCGCGACGCAATCCGCGCCGGTCGCCTTGGCGAAGCCGATGTAGCGCTGCCCGGCCTCGCGCGGGAAGGCGATGATGGGCACGCCCGGATGGCGCGCCTTGAGGGTGGCGATGATCCGCCGTGCGGGCTCGACCGCGAAATCGTCGAAATCCTGACCCTTCAGGCTGCCCGCCCAACTGTCGAACAGCTTGACGACTTCGGCCCCCGCCTCGATCTGGCGCGAGAGATAGGCGATCGTCGCCTCGGTGATCAGGTCGATCAACCGCACGAAGCTGCCGCGGTCGGCATCCTTCAGCGCATGGGCCGGCGCCTGGTCGGGCGTGCCGCGACCGGCCACCATATAGGTGGCGACCGTCCAGGGCGCGCCGGCGAAACCGATCAGCGTCGTCTCGGCCGGAAGCTCGCGCCGCAGGATGCGGACGGTCTCGTAGATCGGGGACAGCGTCTCGTGGATCGCCTCGGCGGGTTTCAGCGCGTCCAGATCGGCGGCCGAGCGGATCTGGCTGAGCCGCGGCCCCTCGCCGGTCACGAACCACAGATCCGCGCCAAGCGCCTGGGGCACAAGCAGGATGTCGGCAAACAGGATCGCCGCGTCGAAACCGTAGCGCCGTATGGGTTGCAGCGTCACCTCGGCGGCCAGTTCGGGATTGTAGCACAGCGACAGGAAGTCGCCCGCCTGGGCGCGGGTCGCGCGGTATTCCGGCAGGTAGCGCCCGGCCTGACGCATCATCCAGATCGGCGGGGTCGGCAATGTCTCGCCCGCCAGGGCACGCAGCAGAAGTTTGGTCATGACGCCTCCTCCGCCCCTTCAAAGCGAGGGACGGGGCGTTGTCAAGCAGCGGGCGGGCGGCTATGGCGGGGGGCATGACACACTTCCCTGACCCCACCCGCCCGCTCAGGATCGGAACCCGCGGCTCGGCCCTGGCGCTGGCCCAGGCGCATGAGACGCGCGACCGCCTGATGGAAGCGCATGGCCTGCCCGAGGAGGCGTTCCGGATCGTGGTCATCAAGACCACCGGCGACCGGATCCTGGACCGTCCCCTCAGCGAGATCGGCGGCAAGGGGCTGTTCACCCGCGAGATCGAGGAGGCGATGCTGTCGGGCGAGATCGACATCGCCGTCCACTCGATGAAGGACATGCCGACCCTGCAGCCCGAGGGGCTGGTGATCGACTGCTTCCTGCCGCGCGAGGATGTGCGGGACGCCTTCATCTCGCCGCATCACGCCTCGATCGACGCCTTGCCGCAGGGCGCCATCGTCGGATCGTCCAGCCTGCGCCGGCGCGCGCAGCTGGCCCATCGCCGCCCGGATCTTCGGCTGGTCGAGTTTCGCGGCAATGTGCAGACGCGCCTTCAGAAGCTGCAGGACGGCGTGGCTGTGGCCACCTTCCTAGCGATGGCGGGGCTGTCGCGTCTGGGCCTGACCGGGATCGCGCGCAGCCCGGTGGAGCCGTCGCAGATGCTGCCGGCCGTGGCGCAGGGCGCGATCGGGGTCGAGCGCCGGCGAGACGACGAGATCGCCGCGACGTTGCTTGCCCCCATCAACGACGCGCCCACCGAGCTGCGCGTTCTGGCCGAACGAGCCTTCCTGGCGCGTCTGGACGGATCCTGCCAGACCCCCATCGCCGCGCTGGCCGAATTGTCGGGCGACCGGCTGGTCCTGCGCGGAGAGATCCTGCGGCCAGACGGGACCGAGGTCCATGCCGATAGTCGCGCAGGCGATGCGGCTGAGGGCGTGGCGATGGGCGACGATCTGGCGCGGGCGCTGCTGTCGCGCGCGGGGCCGGGCTTTCTGGCCGGGGGCTGAGCGCGCCCCTCGCAAGCCTCAATAGCTGCGGATCAGACCGACCAGACGGCCCTGAACCCGGACGCGGTCCTGCGGCAGGACGCGCGTCTCATAGGCCGGGTTCGCCGCCTCGAGCGCGATCATCGCGCCCTTGCGGCGATAGCGTTTCAGCGTCGCCTCCTGCCCGTCGACCAGCGCCACCACGATATCGCCATTCTCGGCGGTGTCCTGTTCGCGGATCACGACGACATCGCCGTCATTGATCCCGGCCTCGATCATCGAATCGCCCGTCACCTCGAGCGCATAGTGATGTTCGCGGCCGGTCAGCATGGTGCCCGGCACTGCGACGTGGTGACTGACCTCGCTGATCGCCTCGATCGGGACGCCGGCCGCGATGCGGCCCATCAGCGGCAGATCGACCGCGGGACTGTCCACCACCGACATCGCGCCGCGCGGCCGCAGAGAGCGGCTGCCCTGCACGACGCGCGGGCTGAACCCCTCGGCCGCGGGGGCGGAAGGCTCGTCTCGGGGCATCAGCGCGTCGGGAAGCCGCACGATTTCCAGCGCGCGGGCGCGGTGGGGCAGGCGGCGGATGAAGCCGCGTTCCTCGAGCGCGGTCACCAGCCGGTGGATGCCGGATTTCGAGCGCAGGTCCAGCGCGTCCTTCATCTCGTCGAACGAGGGCGGCACCCCGTCGCGGCCCATGCGCTTCTGTATGAATTCCAGCAACTGGATCTGCTTCTTCGTCAGCATGGCCCGCAATCCCCCAAAAGTTCTGTTATTGTTCTAGACGAACAGGCGAATCTCGTCAACAAACTGAGCAGATCAGGGTGAAGAAAGCGTTAATCGTCAGGGACCAAGCGGGATGTAATCGAGGGTTTCGCCCACCTCGCGGGCGGCGTCGCCTGCGGGGCGGATCAGCAGCGCATCGGCAGAGGACAGGACCGACAGCAGCGCGGAATCCTGGTTGTCGAACGGGTCGGCTAGGGGCAGATCATCGCCCGGAATCAGTCGCGCGCGCAGGTAGTGTTCGCGGGGCCCCTCCGGGGGCAGTGGGCGGGCAAGCCTGGCGCGCAGACGTCGGGGCCCGGGCATCAGTCCTTGCATGGCGCGCAGCAGAGGCTGCATGAACAGGATCCCGCAAGTGACTGCCGAGACAGGATTTCCGGGCAGTCCCAGCAAGGGCATTCCGGCCAGCCGGCCCGACAGGAGCGGTTTGCCCGGGCGCATCGAAATCTTGTGGAAATCGCGCTCAAAGCCCTGATCTTCTGCGATCTTTCCGATCAGATCATGATCTCCGACCGACGCGCCGCCGATCGTCACCAGAAGATCGGCGCCGCGCGCGGCATCGAGGGCCCTCTGCAGGTCTTCGGCCGTATCGCGGGCGATGGGAAGAACGCGCGGCAATCCGCCGGCCTCGGCGGCAAGGGCAGCGATTGCCAGATCGTTCGAGCTGATGATCTGCCCCTCGCCGGGTGTAGCGCCGGGCGCCACCAATTCGTCGCCGGTCGCCAGGATGGCGACGACCGGCTGCCGGGCGACCCGGATGTGCGGGACGTTCATCGCCGCAAGAAGCCCGACATCCGCTGCCGACAGCCGCCGCCCCGGCGCCAGACGGTGGCCGGCTGCAAAATCGCCGCCGCGCGGACGGATATGGCGGCCGGCCGAAGGGCTTGTGACCGTCACCCGGTCGCCGTCGCGCTGCGTGTTCTCCTGCATCTCGACGCGGTCGTAGAAGGCGGGGACAGGCGCGCCGGTAAAGATGCGGATCGCGGTGCCGGGGCGCGGGGTGCCGCGCCAGGGATGGCCTGCGGCGGCCTCTCCGATGATCTCGAGCGGGCCAGGCAGGTCGGCCTCGCGCAGGGCGTAGCCATCCATCGCCGCGCTGTCAAAAGGTGGCTGGGTGAGGGCGGTCGCCGGGGCGTCCAGCAGCGCCCGCCCATAGGCCGCGTCCAGTGCGACAGTCTCGGCGCGCGGGGCGGGGGCCAGTGCCAGGACGCGGGCCAGGGCCTCGGCGACGGTGATCATGGTTCGGCCCGGTAGGGTCCGGACTTGCCGCCGGTCTTGGAGAGCAGCCTTATCCCACTGATCTCCATCCCTTTTTCAGCCGCCTTGAGCATGTCGTAGATGGTCAGGCAGGCCGTGGTGACGGCGGTCAGCGCCTCCATCTCGACGCCAGTCGGGCCGGTCGTGCGGACGGTCGCCGTCACACGGATGCCGGGCAGCGCCGGATCGGCGTCCAGCTCCAGCGAGACCTTGGACAGGGGCAGCGGATGGCAGAGCGGGATCAGATCGGCGGTGCGCTTCGCGCCCATGATCCCCGCCAGCCGCGCGACCCCCAGCACGTCACCCTTGGCCGCGCCCCCCTGGGTAAGGGCCAGCGTCTCGGGCGTCATGCGAACGACCCCCTCGGCCACGGCCTCGCGCAGCGTGGCGGGCTTGGCCGACACGTCAACCATATGGGCCTGACCCGACTGGTCGAAATGCGTCAGGCTCATGCCGCGACATCCAGGATGGCGCGGGTGGCCGCGGTCACGTCGGCCTGCCGCATCAGGCTTTCGCCGATCAGGAAGCGCCGGGCGCCGATCTGCATCATCGCGCCCAGATCGGCGGGCGTGAACAGGCCGCTTTCGCAGACAAGCTGCCGGTCGGCCGGGATGCGGGGCGCCAGATCACGGGTCACGTCCAGCGTCACCTCGAAGGTCTTGAGGTTGCGGTTGTTCACCCCGATCAGCGGCGATTTCAGCGCCAGCGCGCGGTCCAGTTCCTCGGCGTCATGCACCTCGATCAGCACATCCATGCCCCAATGGATCGCGGCGTCCTCCAGATCGCGGGCCAGCGAATCCTCGACCGAGGCCATGATGATCAGGATGCAATCGGCGCCCCAGGCGCGGGCCTCGGCCACCTGATAGGTGTCATAAAGGAAATCCTTGCGCAGCGCGGGCAGGTCGCAGGCCGCGCGGGCGGCGGTCAGATATTCGGGGGCGCCCTGAAAGCTGGGGCCGTCGGTCAGCACCGACAGGCAGGCCGCCCCGCCCGCCTGATAGGCGCGGGCCAGGGCGGGGGGGTCGAAATCGGGGCGGATCAGACCCTTGGAGGGGCTGGCCTTCTTGATCTCGGCGATCAGCGCCGGGCCGGTCTCTGCGGCGCGGTCGAGGGCGCGGGCAAAGCCGCGCGGGGCATCGGCGGCGCGCGCCTGCGCCTCCAAGTCGGCCAGCGGACGGGCCGCGCGGGCGGCGGCGATCTCGTCCAGCTTGTAGGCCTTGATCTTGTCGAGAATGTTCATGCCCCGGTTCTAGCCGCACGGGCCGTCCGGGGGAAGGGGGCGGATCAGCTGGTCCAGTCGATCCGGCCCCGACCCGATGCGGCCAGCCAGTCGTTGATCCGGCTGAAGGGGCGTGAGCCGAAAAAGCCCCGTCGCGCCGAAAGCGGCGAGGGATGGGCGCTGGCGATGGTCAGATCGCCCTCGCGCGGCAGGCCGGCCAGCGCCTTCTGCGCGTGGTTGCCCCACATCAGGAAGGCCAGCGGACCGTGCTTCTGCGCCTCGGCCACGGCCTGCCGGGCCAGCCGGTCCCAGCCCCAGCCCGCATGCGCCCCCGCCTGACCCGGCAGCACGCTGAGCGAGGTGTTGAGCAGCAAGACTCCCTGTTCTGCCCAGAAGGACAGATCGCCATTCGCGGGAACGCCGCCCAGATCGGCTTGCAACTCCTTGAAGATGTTGGCCAGAGACCGAGGCAAGGCCACGCCGCGTTCCACCGAAAAGGCCAGCCCGTTGGCATGGCCCGGTGTCGGATAGGGGTCCTGTCCCAGGATCACGACGCGCACCTTTTCGGGCGGCGTGGCCTCCAGCGCGGCGAACAGGCGCTCGGGTCCGGGCAGAAAATCGGGCAGGGCGGCCAGCCGGTCGCTGATGGCGGGCCATTCGGTGCGGAAAAAGGGCAGATGCGCCCAGGCAGCGGGCGGGGTCACGATTCGGGCGCGCCGGTGACCTCGGCCAAGGTGGCCAGCCGGGCGCGGGCGGCGCCGCTGTCGATCGACTGCGCGGCCATCGCCGCCCCCTCGCGCAGGTCGGGCACGCGCCCCGCGATCAGCAGGGCCGCCGCCGCGTTCAGCAGGACCGCATCGCGATAGGCGCCGGTCTCGCCCTCAAGCAGGGCGCGGAAGGCGCGCGCGTTCTCGGCAGGCTCGCCGCCGATGATCGATTCGAAGGGGTGGCGGGGAAGGCCCGCATCTTCGGGCGTGACGGTGAATTCCTCGATCCGGCCATCCTTCAGCGCCACGACGCGGGTTTCGCCCGCGATGGTGATCTCGTCGGTGCCGTCGCTGCCATGGACCAGCCAGGCGGCATCGCTGCCCAGATCGCGCAGCACCTCGGCCATCGGGCGCAGCCAGGCGGTCGAGAAGGCGCCGGTCAGCTGGCGGCGCACGCCCGCCGGATTGGTCAGCGGCCCCAGCAGGTTGAAGATCGTGCGGGTGCCCAGTTCCGCGCGGGGCGGGCCGACATGGCGCATCGCGGGGTGGTGCATCGGCGCCATCATGAAGCAGATGCCCGCGCCCGTGATCGCCTGCTGCGCCACGGCCGGGCCGCCCATCACGTTGATCCCCATCTGCGTCAGCGCATCCGCCGCGCCGGATTTCGACGACAGGTTGCGGTTGCCGTGCTTGGCGACCGGCACGCCCGCCCCCGCCACGACAAAGGCCGTCGCGGTCGAGATGTTCAGCGTGCCCTTGCCGTCGCCCCCCGTGCCGACGATGTCCATCGCGCCATCAGGCGCAGTGATCCGGTTCATGCGCGCACGCATCGCACCTGCGGCGGCGGCGATCTCTTCGACCGTCTCGCCGCGCACGCGCAGCGCCATCAGCAGGCCGCCGATCTGGGCAGGGGTGGCGGCGCCGTCGAACAGCGCGGAAAAAGCCTCGGTCGCCTCTGCGCCGGTTAGGGCGCGTTCGGCGGCAATGCCGATCAGGGGCCGGATGTCGGTCATGCGGCGTCCTTGCGGGCCGCGCAGCGGTCGAGGAAGTTGCGGATCATCTCGTGCCCGTATTCCGAGGCGATGGATTCGGGGTGGAACTGCACGCCCTCGATCGGCAGCGCCTCGTGGATCAGGCCCATGATCGTGCCGTCATCCGAGGTCGCGGTGACGCGAAGGCAATTGGGCAGCGTCTCGGGCTGGACGGTCAGCGAATGATAGCGCGTCGCGTTCAGGGGCGAGGGCAGGCCGGTGAAGACCCCCGTGCCGTCATGGCTTATCGCATCGACCTTGCCGTGCAGGATGCGGTTGGCGCGCACGACATGGCCGCCGAAGGCCTCGCCGATGGCCTGGTGGCCCAGGCAGACGCCGAACAGGGGCACGGCGCGTTCCGCCGCCGCCCGGATCAGGTCGAGGCAGATCCCCGCCTGCGCGGGATCGCAGGGGCCGGGCGAGATCACGATGCCCTCGGGCGCCATGTCCAGCGCCTCGTCCACGGTGATCTGGTCGTTGCGGCGCACCATGACCTCGGCCCCGGCTTCGCCCATGTAATGGACGAGGTTCCAGGTGAAGCTGTCGTAATTGTCGATCAGAAGGATCATGATGCACCCGTCTCAGGCAGTTCGGGGCCTTGGCATGGGGGCGGTTTCCCCCCGCGAAAGCGTCGGCTATAGATGGGCCAAAGCGCGACCAAGGGTCAAGAGCGGCATTCACCTTGCCCCTTCGGCGGCAGGGACAGGCAGCGTTGAGGCAGAGCGATTCGGCGCGGGAAGAAGGGCAGATGGCAGGCGGGTTCTTTCGTGGGGTGATCCATGGCGCGGGTGCGGCTGCGGTGCTGATCGTGGCGGGTTCGCTGGTTCTGCCGCTGCCCGAGCCGCCTGCGGATGTGCTTTCCGACCCGCTGCCGACCGCGCCCGAGACGCAGCCCGCCGTGCCTGAACCCGCACCTTCCGAGGGCGGTCCAGCCCTCGGGACGCTGGATCTGCCGGTCGGGTCCGAATTCGGCCGGTCGGGCGATCTGCCACCGCGTCTGCCCGCGCCCGTCAGCGGCACGGCGGCCTTGCCTGCGCCTGCGCCCGCCATCGCCCCCCCGGCCGCAGAGCCCGCGCCGGTCGCCGCGACCGGTGGCAACGAGCCGCCCGAGACCGCGCCCGATCCCGATGCGCCCTCGCGCGGCCAGCCCCTGCCTGTGGCCGACAGCCCCGCGCTGGACCTGCCCGGCG
>NZ_JAUVVF010000072.1 GCF_030604785.1 Paracoccus sp. (in: a-proteobacteria)
CAGCATTCTGACCAACAACAGCGCCATGGTCGCGCTCCAGACCCTGAAATCGGTGAATGCCAATCTGGGCAAGGCGCAGGCCGAGATCTCGACCGGCAAGGCCGTGGGCAACGCCAAGGACAATGCCGCCGTCTGGGCCATCGCCAAGGTCATGGAAACCGACCAGTCGGCGTTCAAGACCATCCAGAAGAACCTGAACGTGGCCGATGCGGTCGTGGCGACGGCTCGTGCCGGCGCCGAGCAGATCACCGACCTTCTGCGCGAGATGAAGGACCTGGCCATCGGCGCGGCGAATGACGCGGCCGATTTCGGCAAGATCCAGACGGATATCGCCGCGAAGAGGGCGCAGATCACCTCGATCGTCGCCGCCTCGCAGCTGAACGGGATCAACCTGCTGGCGACCGATGTCAACGGCACGGGTGGCACCAGCTTCAGCGTGCTGAGCTCGCTTGATCGCGTGAACGGCACGGTCGACACCGATGCGGTCCCGATCACGGTGAACGGCGTCGACTTCGAGGCAGATATCGCGGGGGCCACGGTCACCTCGATCAACAGCCGGGCCACTGCCGTGACCGCGATCGGCGAGATCGAGGCCCTGATCGACATCGCCATCCAGGGCGCCGCCGATCTGGGCTCGGCGGGCAAGCGCATCGCCGACCAGTCGAACTTCGTCGGCAAGCTGTCCGATTCGCTGAAGATCGGCATGGGCGCGCTGGTGGATGCCGACATGGAAGAGGCCTCGGCCCGGCTCCAGGCGCTGCAGACCCAGCAACAGCTGGGCATCCAGGCGCTGTCCATCGCCAACCAGGCGCCGTCGGCGATCCTGTCGCTGTTCCGCTGATGATGGTCGGGGCGCCGCGTGGCGCCCCCTCCCATCCCCAAGACACTCCAGAACGGGAAGACATCCTTGAACGCGGTCACCCCTCTCACCCAGCACGGATACAAGAGCGCAGCCCTGCGCAACCCCCGCGACGCGGAATACGACGCATTCTCGCGCGTCACCCGCCTGCTGCGCCAGGCGCCCCGGCACTGCATCACGGCAGAGGCCGTGCAGGCCGTGCACCTGAACAACGAACTCTGGACGATCCTGGCCGCCGACCTCGCCGAGCCGGGCAATGCGCTGCCGGAAGCGATGCGCGCAGGGCTTCTGTCGCTGGCCGGCTTCTGCCTCCGGCGCGGCCATGCGGCCCTGGCGGGCGAGGCCGGCACCGATGCGCTGATCGACATCAACCTGTCGATCATGAAGGGCCTGCGCGGCGAGGTCGCGGCATGAGCGGCCTCGTCCTCAAGCTTGCCCCGAACGAGCGCATTCTGATCAATGGTGCCGTCATCGAGAACGGCGACCGCCGGTCGCGCATCTCGATCAAGACGCCCAACGTCAACGTGCTCCGCCTGCGCGACGCGATCCACCCCGATGCGGCGACGACTCCGGTCTCTCGGGCCTGCTACATCGCGCAGCTGATGCTGTCCGGCGATACCGATGCGGCCACCGGCCGCCAGCAGCTGATCCGCGCGATCGAGCAGCTGAGCCAGGTCTTCGACGACCGCGACAGTCGCGTCCTGCTGGCCAAGGCCAGCGATCACGCCGTCCAGGACAACCCTTATCAGGCGATGCGCCGCCTGCGTGAATTGCTGCCCCGCGAGGCGCGGCTTTTCGCCATCGCCCGCCAGTGAGGGCAGGCCGATGATGCCGATCAGCACCGGCACGGGGGGGCTTCTGGGGTGGAAGATCCTGCAGAGGACCGAAGCCCGCCAGATCGAGATACTGCGCCGTGATGCCGTCGTGCAGCGCGCGACGAGCTATCTGCGCAACAATCCCGACAAGCTCGCCTCGCCCGAAGCGCTGGTCGGCGATTACCGCATGCTCAGCGCGGTCCTGTCGGCCTTCGGGCTGGAAAACGACGTCGCCAACAAGGCCTTCATCCGCAAGGTCCTGGACTCCGACCTTGGCGACCGCAACGCGCTGGTGAACCGGCTCAGCGACAAGCGCTATCTGCGCATGGCCGAGGCGCTGGGCTTCACCGCGCCCAAGGGGCCGGCCGCCGATCTGGGCGAAAGGCTGGGCCAGGCCTTCATCCAGCGCGAATACGAACGCCGCGTGGGCGCGGGGGACGAGGATCTGCGCCTCGCCCTCAATGCCAGGCGCGAGATCGCGGCCTTCGCAAGCAGCGGGAAAAGCGCCGCGACCCAGTGGTACGAGGTGATGGGCAACCCGCCCCTGCGCAAGGTGTTCGAGACGGCCCTGGGCTTCGGCCCCAGCTTCGGCAAGCTTCCGGTCGAACGCCAGAACGCGGAATTCATCAAGGCCGCGCAGCGCCAGTTCGGCACGTCCAGCCTGTCCGATCTGGCCGAACCCGCCGCGACCGAGCGGCTGATCGTCTCGTTCCTGGCGCGCGCCCAGCTGACCCAGCCGGCGGGACAGAACCGCTACAGCGCCGCGCTGACCCTGCTGGCCCGGCCCTAGCCTGCCACAGCGCGCATTTTGCGGCCGCGCGCGGCCCGCCGCACCTTGCGCCCAAGGCGGTCTTGACTATAACCCCGGTCGATTTACGCAAATCCAGCACATCCGGGGGCGACCATGCCGAAGAGAACCGATATCAAGTCCATCCTGATCATCGGCGCAGGCCCCATCGTGATCGGGCAGGCCTGCGAATTCGACTATTCCGGCGCCCAGGCCTGCAAGGCCCTGCGCGAGGAAGGCTACCGGGTCATCCTGGTCAACTCGAACCCGGCCACGATCATGACCGATCCCGAGATGGCCGACGCGACCTATATCGAGCCGATCACCCCCGAGATCGTCGAGAAGATCATCGCCAAGGAACGCCCCGACGCATTGTTGCCGACGATGGGCGGGCAGACCGGCCTGAACACGGCGCTGGCCCTGGCCGATAACGGCGTGCTGAACCGCTACGGGGTCGAGCTGATCGGCGCGCAGCGCGCCGCCATCGAGATGGCCGAGGATCGCAAGCTCTTCCGCGAGGCGATGGACCGGATCGGTCTGGAAAACCCCAAGGCCACGATCATCGCCGCACCCAAGGGCGCGAACGGCAAATACGACGTGAATGCCGGTGTCGCCCAGGCGATGGACGCGCTCGAGGAGATCGGCCTGCCCGCGATCATCCGCCCGGCCTTCACACTGGGCGGCACGGGCGGCGGCGTCGCCTATAACCGCGACGATTACGAACGGATCGTGCGCTCGGGCCTCGACGCCTCGCCGGTCGCGCAGGTGCTGATCGACGAATCCCTTCTGGGGTGGAAGGAGTACGAGATGGAGGTCGTGCGCGATCGCAACGACAACGCCATCATCGTCTGCTCGATCGAGAACGTCGACCCGATGGGCGTCCATACCGGCGATTCCATCACCGTCGCCCCGGCCCTGACCCTGACCGATCGCGAATACCAGATCATGCGCAACGGCTCGATCGCGGTGCTGCGCGAGATCGGTGTGGAAACCGGCGGCTCGAACGTGCAATGGGCGATCAACCCCGCCGATGGGCGCATGGTCGTGATCGAGATGAACCCGCGCGTCTCGCGCAGCTCGGCGCTCGCCTCCAAGGCGACCGGCTTCCCGATTGCCAAGATCGCCGCGAAACTGGCCGTCGGCTACACCCTGGACGAGCTGGACAACGACATCACCAAGGTGACGCCGGCCAGCTTCGAGCCCTCGATCGACTATGTCGTGACCAAGATCCCGCGCTTCGCCTTCGAGAAATTCCCGGGCTCGAAGCCCGAGCTGACCACCGCGATGAAATCCGTGGGCGAGGTCATGGCCATCGGCCGCAGCTTCCATGAATCGCTGCAAAAGGCGCTGGCCTCGATGGAGAACGGCCTGACCGGCCTCGACGAGATCGCTATCGAGGGCGCCGCCGACCAGGGCAAGCCCGCCGTGATCGCGGCCCTGTCCAAGGCGACCCCCGACCGCATCCGCGTGATCGCCGAGGCGATGCGCTTCGGCCTGACCAATGACGAGATCCAGCGCGTCACCAGCTTCGACCCCTGGTTCCTGGCCCGCATCCGCGAGATCGTCGATGCCGAGCACCAGATCCGCGAGAACGGCCTGCCCTCGGACGAGGAGGGCCTGCGCCAGGTCAAGATGATGGGCTTCACCGATGCCCGCCTGGCCCATCTGACCGGCCGCGACGAGGCCGAGATCCGTCGCGCCCGCCGTGCCCACGGGATCCGCCCGGTCTTCAAGCGCATCGACACCTGCGCGGCCGAGTTCGAGGCCCAGACCCCCTACATGTATTCGACCTACGAGGCCCCCGCGATGGGCGACGTGGAATGCGAATCCCGCCCGACCGACGCGAAGAAGGTCGTCATCCTGGGCGGCGGCCCGAACCGGATCGGCCAGGGGATCGAGTTCGACTATTGCTGCTGCCATGCCTGCTTCGCGCTGACCGGCGCGGGCTACGAGACGATCATGATCAACTGCAACCCGGAAACGGTCAGCACCGATTATGACACCTCGGACCGTCTCTATTTCGAACCGCTGACGCTGGAACATGTGCTCGAGATCCTGCACACCGAACAGCAGGCCGGCACGCTGCACGGCGTCATCGTCCAGTTCGGCGGCCAGACGCCCCTGAAACTGGCCAACGCGCTGGAAGCCGAGGGCATACCCATCCTCGGCACCACCCCCGACGCAATCGACCTGGCCGAGGATCGCGAGCGTTTCCAGAAGCTGCTGAACGATCTCGGCCTCAAGCAGCCGATCAACGGCATTGCCAGCAGCGATGCGCAAGCCATTGAAATCGCCGAGCGTATCGGCTTCCCGCTGGTCATCCGCCCCTCCTATGTCCTCGGCGGCCGCGCGATGGAGATCGTGCGCGACATGGACCATCTGCGCCGCTACATCTCCGAGGCCGTGACCGTCTCGGGCAAGAGCCCGGTCCTTCTGGACAGCTACCTCTCGGGCGCGATCGAGGTCGATGTCGACGCCCTCTGCGATGGCGAGCATGTCCACGTCGCCGGCATCATGGAGCATATCGAGGAAGCGGGCGTCCATTCCGGCGACAGCGCCTGCTCGCTGCCGCCCCACACGCTGGACGCGGCGACCATCTCCGAACTCAAGGCGCAGACCGCCGCGATGGCCCGCGCGCTCAAGGTCCGCGGCCTGATGAACGTGCAATTCGCGCTGAAAGACGGCCAGATCTTCGTGCTCGAGGTGAACCCGCGCGCCTCGCGCACCGTCCCCTTCGTCGCCAAGGCCACCGACAGCGCCATCGCCTCGATCGCCGCGCGCCTGATGGCGGGCGAGCCGATGTCGAACTTCCCCGCCCGGCCCCCCTATCCCGAAGGCGTCGGCCCCGAGGACGACCTGCCCTTTGCCGATCCGATGACGCTGGCCGACCCGATCACGCCGTGGTTCTCGGTCAAGGAGGCCGTGCTGCCCTTCGCCCGCTTCCCCGGCGTCGACACGCTGCTGGGCCCGGAAATGCGCTCGACCGGCGAGGTGATGGGCTGGGACCGCAACTTCGCCCGCGCCTTCCTCAAGGCGCAGATGGGCGCGGGCACGCATCTGCCCTCCGAGGGGCGCGTCTTCCTGTCGGTCAAGGATTCCGACAAGACGCCGGCCCTGGCGCAGGCCGCCCGCGATCTGGTCGCGATGGGCTTTTCGCTGGTCGCCACCTCGGGCACGGCGGATTTCCTGGATGATCAGGGCGTGGCCTCGACCCGCGTGAACAAGGTCTACGAGGGCCGCCCGAACATCGTCGACCGCCTGAAGAACGGCGAGATCGCGATGGTCCTGAACACGACCGAGGGCGCCCAGGCCATCACCGATTCGCGCGAGATCCGCGCCGTCGCCCTTTACGACAAGATCCCCTATTTCACCACGGCCGCGGGCAGTATCGCGGCGGTGGCGGCGATCAAGTCGCGCGAGGAGGGGGAAGTCGGGGTCAGGTCGCTGCAGGCTTAGGCCTGCAGCACCTGTTCCTGTTGTCAGACACCTGCGAGCGCGTCGCGCACAGGCTGACACACTGCATCTGCAGTCTGTCCATCTAAGCAGTTCTTTACCCATGATGATGCCAAAACCTGCCAAAGCATATCGCCTCCAATAACGAGACGATCGCCAGCAGTGTTCACCCAAAGGTGGTGGTCCGGCATTACCATGACCGCGTTTAGCGCATCAATTGTTTCTGCGGCGCCTCTTTCAATACGATTGGGAATGTCAGGCCAACCAATCGCGGCCAGTCCTTCGAATACAACTCTTTCCGGGACATCTCCTCCTGGCAGGATATTACAACCAGCTCGAGGATCTTGGTCGCCATCTAGGTAGACTATCGATGGCCGTGGAAAGCGCTCCTGCTCAACCATCATGCCTAGGGTCAGGACCCATTGATTTTCTTGAGGCTGTCCGGCCCGCGTGATTCAAGCTCCCGAACTGACGGGGGTGATGATGAGCAATCTTTTCTGGCTGACTGACGCGCAGATGGAGCGGTTGAAGCC
>NZ_JAUVVF010000030.1 GCF_030604785.1 Paracoccus sp. (in: a-proteobacteria)
CCTGAACGCCCGCACGCTGGACTTCCCCTTCCCCGGCCCGCGAACGACCTGACCCCCGCTCCCCTCCCCCCGGAGCGAACGGCGCGCCATCACGGCGCGCCGTTTTTGCGTGACAACGCAAGCCCGAGGAGCGCGATCGCGTTGCCCAGGGCTCGCCGCTGGCGATGTCAGCAGCGGTAGCGGTAGTGATCTGTTTCTTCCGGCAGGCGCTCGTCGCACATTTCGGCGCCACCCCACGTCGGCCGCTTGAGCCCGCCGCGGCAAGGTTCGCCACAGCATCCGGATCATGGCGTTGCATGCACAAGATAGCGTATGAAATAGTACTGCCTCGATCGTGGTTCGAGAACGTGTTTTGCCCTGCGCAGCGTCATGGCAAAGCAAAGATGCTTGGCCTGTCTGCAGCATCGATGTCTCCGCCATGTAAAGCGAGATGAGTGCGGCTCGGGACCAGAAGGGCGTGAAACCCGAAGTGCTGCGCACCGAGACTCTGGCCGATCTCGCCGCGCTCGACGATGCCTTGGGCGACATCGCCACCCCCACTGCTGTTGGCGCGAAGGAAGGTCCAATCATGGCAGCCGCGGAGCAGTCGGCCGCCGCCTCGCGCTTGCATCGGCCTCTGTGACACCGCCACCCCGGCTTGACAGGCCAAGCCGCGCCCTCTACGCACCCCGTCCCGCCCGATCGGAGGACGCAGAGGCATGGCGCAGCAGATACCCGGGCTCGGGATCGATTTCGGCACGTCGAACACGGCCGCCGGCTATCTGCGCGACGGGCGGCCGCATCTGGTCCCGCTGGCGCCGGGGCGGACGACCATGCCGACCACCTTCTTCTTCGATCATGACAGCCGCCGCATGCTGATCGGCGAGCCCGCCAACCAGGCGCTGCTGGAGGGCGCCGAGGGGCGCTTCATGCGGGCGCTGAAGCGGGTGCTGGGCACCTCGCTCATGCATGAGCGCCGCCAGATCCTGAACGAGCGCGTCACCTTCGTCGACATCATCGCCCGCTTCCTGGCCGAGGTGAAGGCGCGGGCCGAGGCCGAGGCGGGGATGCGCTTCGATCGCGTCCTCTCGGGCCGGCCGGTCGTGTTCCACGCCGAGGGCGATCCGCGCGAGGCCGCGGCCGAGGCGGATCTGCGCGCCTGCTATCTGGCCGCGGGGTTCCGCGAGGTCGCTTTCATGCCCGAGCCCGAGGCCGCCGCCGTTGCCAGCGGCGCGCTGCGGCCCGGGTCGGTCGGCCTCATCGTCGATGTAGGCGGCGGCACGTCGGATTTCTCGCTGTTCCGAGCTGGTCGGGAGGGGGTCGGCATCCTCGCCAATCACGGCGTCCGCATCGGCGGCACGGATTTCGACCGCGCGATCAGCATCGACCGGGTGATGCCGCTTCTGGGCAAGGGCAGCGAATTGCGCAAGGTGATGGGGCCGGGCGCCTCGCCGGTGCCGAACGCGATCTTCAACGACCTGGCCACATGGGAGAAGATCCCCTTCCTCTACACGCCGCAGAACCGCCGGATGGTGGCCGAGATGCTGCGCCTGGCCCATGAGCCCGAGAAGCTGGCGCGCCTGGCGCGGGCGCTTCAGGACGAGCTGGGCCACGATCTGAGCTTCGCCGTCGAGCGCGGCAAGATCGCCGCCAATGCGGGCGATGCGGCGTCGATCCTGCTGGACCCGCTGGAGGCGGGCCTCGCCGTGCCGCTTTCGGCCGAGGCCCTGGCCGAGAGCCTCGGGCGCCATGCCGAGGCACTGGCCGAGGGCGCCCGCGAGACGCTGCGTCTGGCCGATCTGGACGCCGCGCAGGTGGAGACGGTGATCCATGTCGGAGGCTCCAGCCTGATGGCGATGGTGTCCCGCGCCATGCACGGGCTGTTCCCGGGAGCGCAGCACGAGACCAGCGAGGTCTTCACGGCCGTTGCCGACGGGCTGGCGATCGCGGCAGCGAGGGGTGAAGGCTAGGCGGCCGCTGATCAGGAAGCCTCGGCGGCACGATCATCATCGCTTTGCCGGTTCGATATCCACCGAAATGGGGCGATGATCCGAGGGTAACCCGCCTATCGGGGCAAGCACTATGCCACGTTGCAGCTTTCCCAGACCGGTCACTAAGTCTCGCTGCGGCAAAGTCGACCGGTCAATGTCGGCGCCGGAGGACGATTCTGCTGTTTCAGGGCGGCAGCTAATGATGGTCTTGCGCAATCGTCTGCAAGATCGCCATAGCCTCTGCCTCGCGCCCTTCTGAAATGAAAAGATGGTCGTGGAAGAACCCAGAGACCGGATTCACTCCGATGCCGTGCTCTGCGAGCCTTGTCGCAATGACCGCAAGGAAACCAACCGCCTGCAGTGACGAATGCACCGTCAAGGTGATCATTCTGCATGGGAATTCATAAGCAAGTCCCTGCGCTTCTGCCTCGTCCCGATGTAGGATCACCGTTACACCCTCCGTTTCCCGAAAAATCATTTGAGGGGTGAGTGCCCTAGGCAGCCTCTTCGGATCGACGGTCACGAAGACGAATACGCCTTCCACCAACTCGCCCGAGAGGCCGCGCAGCAGGCTGTCGAGATTCGTTTCCCCGCTCATCGGCCTTTCCTTTTGCTTGAGGTCCACCGGTCGGCCTCGCTCTCGGCAGCACTTAATGCAGTCGTTTCGATCCGCCGCCTCTGGGAACGAAACAAAACAAGCAGTGATCCTCCCCGCTTTAACGGAGAGGATTACGGAGCAAGCGCTGATCTGAGATGCTCGATTGGCGATTGCTGAGTTCCCAGACGATCCTATCTTGCGGCGGCAGTGTTCAGAACAGAAAAATGCTCCACGCACCCTCGTTATCGTTCTCCTCAAAGATGAAGGATCGCTCGACCCGCGCACCGCAAGCCGCTGCAAAGCTCAGGAGGTGATCGAGATGTGGCGGCGCGGTCATCGGATTCTCCACCTCCGACACCGCCGACGCCGGCAGCGGCCGGCGAGATCCTCGCCAAGCGCTATCAGGGGAGAGGTCGTGATATAGCCGTCGCTGGGTAGCGGATGGCATCGCCAGAGAAAGGGCGGCTCCATGTCTCCGGCGACGGCAGCCTGCCCAGAGGTCCAGCAGCCGCGCTGTCTCCAGATCCTTGGCCGTTCGGGCTTGCTCGATGGCGGCAAGTAGCGCCTCTGCGCGAACATGATCCCGTTCGTGGACCATGCGTCTCCTCCCCATCATGATCGGCCGCACAATGTTCATGGTCCGGGGGGCTGCCTCCGCGGGGCAGCTCTAGCCGTGCAACTTGCGGCTCGATCTGCCGCCGAAGCGCCACCGGCACCTCGATCACTGGCACTGATCCCAGGATCTGCTGCCGCAGCACCCGGAGCCGGGCTGCATCTCCAAGACGGTTACCAGTCCGGTGGCTAAAACCAGATCACCGTCGGCCCGTTGCCTTGATCCGCCGCGCGGTCGAGCATCCGGAAGGCCCCGCGTAGACTCGGAGGCCTAGTGGCCTGGGGTGCGAGTGCAGTAAGCGCCGCGATGATCGAATGGATCGACGTCTCCGACGGGCCCCCTCGCGTTCCGCAAAGCCGATCAGGTCGAAGAGGTTCAGCCGCGTTATCTGCAGTACTGTGCGGCGGCTGAGCGATGGCTCCGGCACCGGGACCGAGCGGTTCGTCAGGAGGACCCAGCCGACATGGGACATGTCAAAGCAGATCCGGTAGTATGGGCAGCTCCAGTTGATGACCGTGCTGGGCTCCAGCAAGGGCAGAAGCCCTTCGGCCAAGCCGAGTGAGAGTTCGCTCTCCGACCGGGGGCCCGCCCTGTCCAGCTTGTCGATGATGATGAAGGGGTGCCGCCAAGTTGCGCCATGATGAGTTCAACCACTCGTCCTGCGCAAGCGTTCGATCAGCCGCGCTGGTACCCTTCGACTGCAAAGCCGCCGGCTCCGCTTGTTGCGTCGATGATGGTGCTGGTCGCCCCGATGAGTTCACCGAGACGCCGGGCCCATCTGGTCTTCCCGATGCCCGGCGGCCCGTCGAGAATCACCGGCGGAAGGCGGAAACCGACATGGCCTTCGCGAACAAACCTGCGCATGGCTTGCCACGCATAGTTGGTTGCGGTCGACATCCAAGGCATCTCGGCATGGAGCGTCACTGCCAAGGCATCTGCCTGATGCTCGTTCTCGATGGTCGTCAGGCCGACGCCGCCTTTCAGGCACGCCAGCTTCTCCCGCTCCGTCTTGTCGAGATGACCGAGCTTCGAATTGCGTATGGTGCGGTCGTAGAACCGGACGGCCCGCCGATCCGTTCGGATTTGGTCTTCGGGGGTCATGCTCACGCCCTCGAGCTTGCCCATGCAGGCGAGGTCGTAGAGCCGTTCCTCATCCTGCCCGTCCACATCCACGCCCCCACGATCAATGCGGATCCCGGTGAGGTGCAACATCAGGCGCTTGGAGGTGTTGCGCGGCGTGAGGTCGGGATCGGGAAATGCGGCTTTGATGAAGGGATGACGGGGCATGGATGGTCCTTGAAAAGCTGGAGCGCATCGCCGCCGCCGGAAGAGGGCGACAGGCTGAGGCGCGGATTGCAGAAAGACCCGGGTCAGGTTTCAGCGATGAACGCCGGATCGAAAGGCGTCAAGACGGGGCCGGAAACCTGGTCCTGTCACTGCCGATCTCGAGCCGTCGCGGCTCATTGATGCTCAAGTTTCTGATCTGAAATGAGTTTCATGAAAACTCGATTTGCGACGGCATTTTTATGCGTGCAGGAATGGAAGCGACTACCGCAAAATGGCAGTTTTTCGGTGGTCGCTACACAATCACACTGTGTCGAGATACAGCTCGACAGTTTCCTCGTCGGACAATTCCGCCATGTAGTGCAGTTCCTGCCGCTTGGTCATCAGGTAGTTCTCGACCAGATGATCGGGGAAGATGCGGCGGATCTCGGGGCAGGCGCCGAAGGCCTCGATTGCGGCGCCCCAATCGCCGGGCAACTGCGCGAGGTTCTTGTCGTAGGCGTTGCCCTTGAAGGCGGGGGGCGGCTCGATCCCGTCCTGGATGCCGTTCAGCGCGGCCCCCAGAATGGCCGCGATGGTCAGATAGGGATTCACGTCGCCGCCAGCCACACGATGCTCGATCCGGCGCGAACGCGGCGGGCCCGAGGGGATGCGGATGGCCGCGGTGCGGTTCTCGTAGGCCCAGCCGATCCCGGTCGGGGCATGGGCGTTCGGGACCAGCCGGTCATAGCTGTTCTCGTGCGGGGCAAACAGCAGGGTCGAGCCGGGCATGGCGCGCAGGCAGCCGCCGACCGCATGGCGCAGCGCCTCGGTTCCCTCTTCCCCGCCATTGTCGAAGATGTTGCGCCCGTCCTCGGTCAGGATCGAGAAATGCATGTGCAGACCATTGCCCGAGAAGGTCTCGTAGGGCTTGGCCATGAAGCTGCCCGCAAAGCCGTATTGGCGCGCGATGCCCTTGACCAGCATCTTGAACAGCCATGTGTCGTCGGCCGCCTTCAGCGGATCGGCCTGATGCATCAGGTTGATCTCGAACTGGCCCGGCCCCGCCTCCGATATGGCGGTATCGGCGGGAATGTCCATCGACTCGCAGGCGTCGTAAAGCGTGGTGAAGAACTGGTCGAAGGCGTCCAGCGCGCGCAGCGACAGGACCTCGCCGCCGGTGCGGCGCTTGCCCGAACGGGGGCTGGGCGGCACGCGCAGCTGCTTGCCGCTGTCGTCGATCAGGAAGAATTCCAGTTCGGTCGCGACGACGGGGACCAGGCCTGCGGCCTTGTAGCGATCCACCACCCGCGCCAGCGCCTGGCGCGGATCGCCCTCGTAGGGGCGGCCGTCGGGATGGAACATCCACAGGGGCAACAGCGCGGTCGGCGCGTCCAGCCAGGGCATGGGCAGAAATCCGCGTTCCGTGGGCAGAAGCAGCCCGTCGGGATCGCCGGATTCGAAGACCAGCGGGCTGTCCTCGACATCCTCGCCCCAGATGTCCAGGTTCAGCACGGAATAGGGGAACTTGGTCCCCTCATCCAAGAGCTTGCCGGCATAGCGGGCCGGGATACGCTTGCCGCGCGCGACGCCGTTCAGGTCGGCGGCGGCCACGCGGATCGTCTTGACCTCGGGATGCTCGTTCAGCCAGTCCATGATCTCATCTCATCAGCAGGGGGCGGTAACGCAGGCGCCTGACGGTGCCCGGAAGATGGCGGTTCAACCGCCGGTTCACCCTGCCAAACAGCCAGATCAAAGCCAAGGTCGCCAGCACGAAATAAAGCGCCGCAATGGGATAGGCGACAAAGGGGTTGAAGGTGCGGTCCGCGAAATAGCGCGCGTAATAGAGCGCGTCGCCCTGTTGCTGGAAGGCCGGAAAGCCCGAGAAGAAGACCAGCGTCGTGGCGTGGAACAGAAAGATCGCCTCGTTCGTGTAGCTGGGCCAAGCCAGCCGCATCATCGAGGGCCAGATCACCCGGCGGAACCGGGTCCAGCCGGTCATGCCATACGCGTCCGCGGCCTCGACATCGCCGCGCGGCACCGACATAAGGGCGCCGTGGAAGATGTTGGCCGAATAGGCGGCGGTGTTCAGGATCAGGACGATCAGCGCGCCTGCCCAGGCGCGGGTCATCCAGCTTGTCTGGACGGTGAAGCCGAAGATCTCGATCCCGGCGCGCGGCAACAGGACCAGCAGCTCGTAGGCCAGGAAGAACTGGATGAAGAGCGGGCTGCCCCGGAACACGAAGATGAACGCATCCGAGGGGCGGTTCAGCCAGGGGTTCCGGCTGGCCTTGCCAAGCGCCAGCAGGTTGGCCAGCACGAAGCCGAAGGCCAGCGCCAGGACCGCGAAATAGAGGTTCCAGATCAGCCCCGACCCGATCAGCGTGAATTGCTGACAGAGCGTGTAATCGGCGCGCGGCAGCAGCCTTTCGCCGATACCGATCGAGCGCAGGCCGTAATCGATGATGGTCTGCGCGCAACTCATGCGGCGGCCTCCTTGCCCAGGGCCTCGCCGCCAAGCGTCGCCTGACCGCGCGACAGCCGGCGCGTGACGCGCGTCAGCACGCGTTCCGACACCGCCGTCATCAGCAGGTAGAAGACCAGCAGCGCAAGGAAGTAGTAAAGCCGCCAGTCTGGATGGGGATAGGTGAAGGCCGAGGTCTTGGCCCCGCCCAGCTCGCGCGCCCAGTAGACCACGTCCTCGATCCCAAGGATGAACAGCAGGGGCGTCGCCTTGATCAGGATCATCCACAGGTTCGACAGGCCGGGCAGCGCATAGATCCACATCTGCGGCACCAGCACGCGGCGCGTCACCTGCCGGGGGGTCATGCCGTAGGCCTCGGCGGTTTCAAGCTGGGCGCGGGGGACGGCCTGCATCGCGCCGTAAAGCACATTTGCCGCGAAGGCGCCGAAGACGATGGAAAAGGCGATGACCGCCAGCGTCAGGCCATAGGCGTTGTGGACCCATTCGGCGGCATTGCTCAGCGGCAGCTTGGCGGCGGGGCAGACGACGAAGTCGTTGCCCTGGCGCACCGGCGCGTCGCTGTCGCACAGGAATTGGTGGCGTATCCATTCCAGCCCCTGATCCAGCGCGATCGGCACGAACAGGAAGAACAGCACGTCCGGAATGCCCCGCACCATCGAGGTGTAGATCTTGCCGAACCACCGCAGGGGCGCGATCTGCGACCGCGAGGCGAGGGCGCCGGCATAGCCAAGCGCCAGCGCGGCGGGCGCGGTCAGCGCCAGCAGCAGGAACACCGTCCCGAAGCTGGCATAGAACAGCAGATGCGTCCCCGAGGTCAGGTAGCATGACATCCAGACCAGGCCCTCGAGTTGCGAGGGATCAGAGCAATAGGAAAACATCGGCCACCCCGAACGGGCCGCCGCACGTCAGCACGCGCGGCGGCGGGTCAGATCAATGGATCACTCGAAGACCAGCGCGTCCTCGCCGAACCACTTGCGGATCAGCTCGTTCAGGCTGCCGTCTTCCTTCATCGCGGTGATCTGGGCGTCGAAAGTCTCGCGCAGTTCGTTGTCGGACTGGCGCAGGCCCATGCCGATCCCCTCGCCCAGGGGAACGGTGTCGAAGCCCTCGACCCAGACCAGCTGGCCGTTCGATTCGGCCACGATCGGCGCCAGGAAGTCCTTGTCGGCAAAGACCGCATCGGCCTCGCCGTTGCGGACGGCAGCGATGGTCTCGTCGGGGGTGGGAAATTCCAGCAGCGTGGCGCCGGTTTCGGCCACGTGGCCCGCCTGGATCGTGTTCGTCTGCGCGGCGACAACGCCGCCCTCGACATCGGCATCGGGCGACAGGGCGGCATAGGCCGACGGCATGGCGGGGGTATAGGCCTGCGTGAACTGGATGACCTGCTTGCGGTCCTCGTTGATGTTCATGCCGGCCATGATCGTGTCATAGTTCGCAGAAACGAGGTTCGGGATGATCGAATCCCAGTCGTTCCGGACCCAGGTGCATTCCAGCCCGGCGCGTTCGCACAGCGCGTTGCCCAGCTCGATCTCGAAGCCCGTGACCTGCCCCGTGGCATCGTCGATGAAGTTGTACGGAGGATAGGCGCCCTCGGTCCCCATGCGGATGGTCTGGGCCGAGGTCAGCCCGGCGGTCAGCGCAAGGGCGGCGGCGGCAAGCGTCAGCGTTTTCATTCGGTCTTCTCCTGTTGGTGATTTATTCGGCCATCGAGGCTGACAGGAACTGGCGCAAACGGTCGGTCTGCGGGTTCCCGAACAGGCTTTCCGGCGGGCCTTCTTCGCAGATCACGCCCTGATGCAGGAAAAGGACGTGGTCGCTGACATCGGCGGCCAGCCGCATGTCATGGGTGACGATGATCATGGTGCGGTGCTCGGCGGCCAGATCCTTGATGACGCGCACGACCTCCTGCTGCAGTTCGGGGTCCAGCGCGCTGGTCGGCTCGTCGAACAGCAGCGCGTCGGGCTGCATGCAGAGCGCGCGTGCGATCGCGGCCCGCTGCTGCTGGCCGCCCGACAATTGCGCAGGCCAGGCATCGGCCTTGTCGCCGATCCCGACCTTGGCCAACAAAGCGCGGGCGCGGTCCTCTACCACGGCGCGATCCTCGCGCAGCACGCTGACCGGGGCCTCCATGACGTTCTGCAGGATCGTCATGTGGGACCACAGGTTGAACTGCTGGAACACCATCGACAGGTTCGTGCGCATCCGCGTGACCTGAGCCCGGTCGGCGGGGATGCGGGCGGCGCCCTGCCCCTTCCAGCGCACGGCCTCGCCCTGGAACAGGATCTCGCCGGACTGGCTGTTCTCCAGCAGGTTGCAGCAGCGCAGAAGCGTGGACTTGCCCGATCCCGAGGACCCGATCAGGCTGATCACATGCCCGCGCCGCGCCGTCATCGACACGCCCTTGAGCACCTCGAGCGGGCCATAGGACTTGCGCAGGTCGCGGATCTCGATGACCGGCGCCGCACCGGTTTCTGGGCCGGGTTCTGAGGAAACGGATTCTGTGTGCATCATCCGCACATTGGGCGACAATCGCGCGCCTTTTGCAACGGGGTAGCGCGGGCAACCTGCCGATAAGGGCAGGTTGCCGCAGCGTCAGCCGAAGGGTCAGGCAATCTCGATCGAGTATTTCTCGATCACGGTATTGGCCAGCAGCCCCTCGCACATGCGGGCAACCTCGGCGCGGGCGGCCTCGGGGTCGGTGCCCGACAGGTCCAGTTCGATCAGCTTGCCCTGGCGTACGCCGGTGACGTCCTTGTGACCCAGCCCGCCAAGCGCGTGGCGGATCGCCTCGCCCTGCGGATCGAGAACGCCGTCCTTCAGCATGATGGTGACGCGTGCTTTCATGGCGGGGCTCCTTAGTTGATCGCGGTCGGCTTGAGGCTGGTCGTGTTGGCGGGCATCAGGCCCAGACGGCGCGCCACCTCGGTATAGGCATCGGTCAGGTTGCCCAGATCGCGGCGGAAGACGTCCTTGTCCAGCTTCTGGCCGGTCTTGACGTCCCACAGGCGGCAGCTGTCGGGGCTGATCTCGTCGGCGACGATCAGGCGCATGAAGTCGTTGTCCCAGACGCGGCCGATCTCGATCTTGAAGTCGATCAGCTTGATGCCCGCGCCGTAGAACACGCCCGACAGGAAGTCGTTGACGCGCAGCGCCAGCGACACGATGTCGTCCAGATCCTGCTGCGTGGCCCAGCCGAAGGCGATGATGTATTCCTCGCTGACCATCGGATCGCCCAGCTCGTCGTTCTTGAAGCTGTATTCGACGATGGGGCGCGGCAGCATCGTGCCTTCCTCCAGCCCCAGCCGCTTGGACAGCGAGCCGGCGGCGAAGTTGCGCACGATTACCTCCAGCGGGATGATCTCGACCTGGCGGATCAGTTGCTCGCGCATGTTCACGCGGCGGATGAAGTGGTTCGGGACGCCGATATTGGTCAGGCCCTGCATGAAGAACTCGGACAGGCGGTTGTTCAGCACGCCCTTGCCCTCGATCGTGGCCTTCTTCTGCGCGTTGAAGGCGGTGGCGTCATCCTTGAAATACTGGATGAGCGTGCCCGGCTCGGTGCCTTCGTAAAGGATCTTGGCCTTGCCTTCGTAAATCTTCTTGCGCCGCGGTGCCATCAGCCGACCGTCCTTTCGCATGTCCCCAAAGTGGCGCCTTATCCCAGAATGCCCTGCTTGGGCAATACAGGAGGCTTGAAGGCGTCGTGGCGCGGGGGCATATCTTCTGCAGCACAGAAGCAGGAGGGTTCAGATGTCCACGTTCGACGACCGGGAACGCGCCTACGAGGCGAAATTCGCCCATGACGCCGATTTGCGCTTCAAGGCCGAGGCACGCCGGAACCGCCTGCTGGGCGAATGGGCGGCAGGGCTCCTGGGCAAGACGGGCGACGATGCGCGCGCCTATGCCATGAGCGTGGTCAGCGCCGATTTCGACGAGCCGGGCGAGGAAGACGTCTTCCGGAAGGTCGAGGCCGACCTGACCGGCCATGCCGATGCCGCGACCATCCGCGCCAAGATGGCCGAGCTGATGGACGAGGCCCGCCGCCAGGTGATCGAGGAAAGCTGAGGCGGGCGCGACCCGCATCGGAAAAAGGGGCCCGCCGCGGCCCCTTTTTTCATGGCGGGGCCCCTGCCCCGACGCGTGAAACTGCCGCAGGGGCAGACGAATATCAGCTTCGATGATGCTTCCCTTTTCAGCAGGCTGCTTCTAACTTGCCGGCAGGACAATGTTCCAACTGGGAGTCTACAGAATGAAAAAGCTTCTCCTCGCATCCGCCGCCGGTGCGCTGATCGCCGGTGCGGCCGGTGCGGAAGACATCAAGATGGGCATCTCGCTCGGCTTCACCGGGCCTCTGGAATCGATGTCGCCCGCGATGGCATCGGGCGCTGAGATGGCGATGAAGGAAGTGTCGGATTCGGGCCTGCTGCTGGGCGGCGCCACCGTCGTTCCGGTCCGCGGTGATTCGACCTGCATCGACGCCGCCGCCGCCACCGCGACGGTCGAGCGCCTGATCACGGCCGAAGGCGTGCGCGGCATCGTCGGCGGCATGTGCTCGGGCGAGACTATCGCCTCGCTGGAGAACGTCGCCAAGGCGAACGGGATCGTGATGATCTCGCCCTCGGCCACCTCGCCCGCCCTCTCGACGATCGAGGATGACGGCCTGTTCTTCCGCACCGCGCCCTCGGATGCGCGTCAGGGCCAGGTCATGGCCGAGATCATCATGGAACGCGGCCTGAACAGCGTCGCCGTGACCTATACCAACAACGATTACGGCAAGGGCCTGGCCGACAGCTTCGCGGCGGCCTTCCAGGAGGCGGGCGGCACCGTCACCGTGAACGCGCCCCACGACGACGGCAAGGCCGACTATTCGGCCGAGGTCGCGGCACTGGCCGCAGCGGGCGGCGACGCGCTGGTCGTGGCGGGCTATGTCGATCAGGGCGGCTCGGGCGTGGTGCGCGCCGCGCTGGACACCGGCGCCTTTGAAACCTTCGTCTTCCCCGACGGCATGGTCGGCGGCGCGCTGGAAAGCAATTTCGGCGCCGAGATCAACGGCAGCTTCGGCCAGAACCCCGCCGCCGAGGGCGAGGGCCGCGACCTGTTCCTGGCCATGGCCGAGGAAGCCGGTTTCGACGGCACCGGCGTCTATTCGGGCGAGGCCTATGACGCGGCGGCTCTGATGCTTCTGGCGATGGCCAAGGCGGGCAGCAGCGACCCGGCCGAGTACAAGAACCACATCATGGACGTGGCCAACGCCCCCGGCGAGCCGATCCTGCCGGGTGAGCTGGCCAAGGCGCTGGAAATCATTGCGGGCGGCGGCGAGGTCGATTATGTCGGCGCGACCGCGGTCGAGCTGATCGGCGCGGGCGAGGCTGGCGGCAGCTTCCGCGAGATCGAGATCAAGGACGGCAGGATCGAGACGATCGGCTTCCGCTGATCCTTCGGGAACCTGACGGGCCCGGCACCCTTCGCGGTGCCGGGCCATTTTGCAATCATACGAGCCGCGAACACGGCCGGCTTTCTCCCGCAAGGGACAACAGGGAAGCGAAACATGATCAGGGTCGAGGACCTTCACAGACATTTCGGCGGCTTTCGCGCCGTGGACGGTGCCAGCCTGACGATCGAGACCGGCTCGATCACCGGGCTGATCGGGCCGAACGGCGCGGGCAAATCGACGCTGTTCAACGTCATCGCGGGGGTCTTGCCGCCCACATCGGGCCGCGTCTTCATGGATGGCGAGGACATTACCGGCCTGCCCCCGCACGAGCTGTTCCACAAAGGCCTTCTGCGGACCTTCCAGCTGGCGCATGAATTCGCCTCGATGACGGTGCGCGAGAACCTGATGATGGTTCCGGGCGGCCAGTCGGGCGAGACGATCTGGAAGACCTGGTTCCAGCGCGGCCGCATCGCCGCCGAGGAACGTGCCCTGCGGAAAAAGGCCGACGAGGTGCTGGACTTCCTGACCATCCGCCATCTGGCGGACGAACTGGCGGGGAACCTGTCGGGCGGGCAGAAGAAGCTGTTGGAACTGGGCCGCACGATGATGGTGGACGCCAAGATCGTGTTCCTGGACGAGGTCGGCGCGGGCGTGAACCGCACGCTGCTGATGACCATCGCCGACGCGATCATCCGGCTGAACAAGGAACGCGGCTACACCTTCTGCGTGATCGAGCATGACATGGACTTCATCGGCAAGCTCTGCGACCCGGTCATCGTCATGGCCGAGGGGCATGTGCTGGCCAGGGGCAGCGCCGCCGACATCATGCAGAACGAGGCCGTGATCGAGGCCTATCTGGGCACCGGCCTCAAGAACAAGGACATGGTGGGATGAGCGATCAGGACGCAGTTTTCGGCAATCGCGGCAACCGCGACCTGTCGGTCGTGAACCCCAGGGGCCGCGGCATGATCGACGGCACCCGCCGTTCCGGCCCCGTGGGCGAAGGTCGCCCCGGCGATCCCTTCCTGATCGGCGAGAACATGACCGGCGGCTACGGCAAGGGCGCGGACATCCTGCACAATTGCACCATCGCCGTGGAACAGGGCCAGATCGCCGTGATCGTCGGCCCGAACGGCGCGGGCAAATCCACCGCCATGAAGGCCGTCTTCGGCATGCTGAACCTGCGCCAAGGCAGCGTGCGGCTGGGCGGGCGCGACATCACCGCACTGAACCCGCAGGACCGGGTGAAGGCGGGCATGGGCTTCGTGCCGCAGGTGAACAACATCTTCCCCTCGATGAGCGTGGAAGAGAACCTCGAGATGGGTGCCTATATCCGCAAGGACGACATCCGCGCCACGATGGAACAGGTCTACGAGCTGTTCCCCGCCGTGGCCGCCAAGCGCAAGCAGGCGGCGGGCGAATTGTCGGGCGGCCAGCGCCAGCAGGTCGCGGTGGGCCGGGCGCTGATGACCCAGCCCTCGGTCCTGATGCTGGACGAGCCCACGGCGGGCGTCAGCCCCATCGTCATGGACGAGCTTTTCGACCGGATCATCGCCATCGCGCGCGGCGGCCTGCCGGTGCTGATGGTGGAACAGAATGCGCGTCAGGCGATGATGATCGCCGACAAGGCCTATGTGCTGGTGCAGGGCGCGAATGCGCATACGGGCACCGGAAAGGAACTGATGCAGAACGACGAGGTGCGCCGCACCTTCCTGGGGGGCTGAGCCATGGACATCCTGAACGGCCTCGTGGTCTTTCTGAACTTCGTGTTCATCCCCGCCGCCGCCTATGGCGCGCAGCTTGCGCTTGGCGCGCTTGGCGTGACGCTGATCTACGGCATCCTGCGCTTTTCCAACTTTGCGCATGGCGACACGATGGCCTTCGGAACGGCCATCGTGATCCTGCTGACCTGGGGGCTTCAGGCGCTTGGCGTCTCGATCTTCCCGCTGCCGACCGCGCTTCTGGCGCTGCCCTTGGCCATCGCGCTGACGGCGCTGCTGGTCCTGGGCACGGACCGCGCGGTCTATCGCTTCTACCGCAAGCAGAAGGCCGCGCCGATCATCTTCGTGATGGCCTCGGTCGGGGTGATGTTCGTCATGAACGGCCTGACGCGCCTGCTGATCGGGGTGAACGAACAGCGCTTCGACGACGGCGCGCGCTTCCTGATCGATGTCCGCACCTTCCGCGAGATGACCGGCCTGGCCGAGGGTCTGGCGCTGCGCTCGACCCAGGCGCTGACGGTGGTGCTGGCCTTCGCGGTGATGGTGGCGTTGTTCTGGTTCCTGAACCGCACGCGGTCGGGCAAGGCGATGCGCGCCTATTCCGACAACGAGGATCTTGCGCTGCTGTCGGGGATCGACCCCGAACGCGTCGTGCGCCTGACCTGGATCATCGCGGCGGGGCTGATGGTGATCGCGGGCACGCTCTATGGTCTGGACAAGTCGTTCCGGCCCTTCAACTACTTCCAGATCCTGCTGCCGATCTTCGCGGCCGCCATCGTGGGGGGCCTCGGCAACCCGCTCGGCGCCATCGCGGGCGGGTTCCTCGTGGCCTTTTCCGAGGTCGCGGTGACCTACCCCTGGGTGCGCGTGGTCGGCTACATCGCGCCTTGGTATGATCCGGGCCAGGGCAACCTGATGCAGCTTCTGGGCACCGAATACAAATTCGCCGTCAGCTTCGTGATTCTGATCGTGGTGCTGCTGTTCAAGCCGACGGGCCTGTTCCGCGGCAAGTCGGTCTGAGGAGGGGTTCATCATGGCAACAAACCGTCAAGCCGCAGCCTCCAGCCCCTGGCGCGCACCGATCGTGCTGGCGATCCTGGCCGTGCTGTTCGTGCTGGAGGGCACGGTCCGCAACGGCATGTTCTCGGGCAGCTGGAACACCGCGCTCGCGATCCTGAACATGGGGCTCATCTCGGCGATCGTGGCGCTTGGGGTGAACATGCAATGGGGCTATGCGGGCCTCTTCAACGTGGGCGTCGTGGGCTTTCTGGCCGTGGGCGGCCTGGCCCCGGTGCTGGTCTCGCTGCCCCCGGTCGAGGGCGCGTGGGATGCGGGCGGGCCGCGCCTGATCCTGTCGCTGCTGGTGGGCCTGGGCGTGCTGGCCGCCGCGAAGATCGTCTATACCCGCTGGCGCAAGGGCTGGCTGGTCGCGCTGGTGCTGATCGCAGGTTTCTTCCTCTTCCGCCACCTGTTCGATCCTGCCGTCGTCGCGATCGAGGCCAACAACCCCGCCCGCCACGGCAATATCGGCGGCCTCGGCATGCCGATCCTGACCTCGTGGCTGGTGGGCGGCCTCTTCGCCGCCGCCGCCGCCTGGGCGATCGGCAAGGTCGCGCTTGGGCTGCGGTCGGATTATCTGGCCATCGCCACGCTCGGCATCGGCGAGATCATCGTCGCCGTCCTGCGCAACGAGGAATGGCTGGCACGCGGCGTGATGAACGTCACCTCGATCCCGCGTCCCGTCGCCTACGAGATCGACCTGCAACGCAATCCCGATTTCGCGGAGTTCGCGGCCGGCTGGGGCCTGCCCGTGGCCGAGGCGTCTGGGATCTGGGTCAAGCTCAGCTACATGTCGCTGTTCCTCGTGGTGCTGCTGGCCATCATGCTGCTGGCCGAACTGGCGCTGAAATCGCCCTGGGGCCGCATGATGCGCGCGATCCGCGACAACGAGACCGCGGCCGAGGCGATGGGCAAGAACGTCACCGGGCGTCATCTTCAGGTCTTCATCCTGGGCTCGGCGGTGATCGGCATCGCAGGGGCGATGATGGTGACGCTGGACGGGCTTCTGGCGCCGACCAGCTACAACCCGCTGCGCTACACCTTCCTGATCTGGGTGATGGTGATCGTCGGCGGGTCGGGCAACAATTGGGGCGCGGTGCTGGGCGCGGTGCTGATCTGGTTCCTGTGGATCAAGGCCGAGGTCTGGGGCCCGGCGCTGATCGGCCTCCTGACCGGGCCGATGGCCGATGGTCCGCTCAAGGCGCATCTGCTGGAAAGCGCGCCGCATATGCGCTTCATCGCGATGGGGGCGGTGCTGCTGCTGGTCTTGCGCTTCGCTCCGCGCGGGCTGGTGCCCGAACGCTGACCGCAACGCGGATCGAAAAAGGGGGCGCCATGGCGCCCCCTTTCATATGCGGACCTTGACCTTTCAGGCCGGGCGGATGCGCTCCACCCTGCCCCGCCGGTCCAGCAGCAGCACCTCGCGCAGATCGCCCAGCAGGGTGGCCGCGGCCGCGATCTCTTCCGTGCTCATCAGGCAGGCCGCCGTCGAGAACCCGTCGGCCATGGCCGCGCTGTCCGCCACCACCGCCACGCTGGACCATAGCGGTTCCTCGCCGCCAAGCGGGTTCAGGATATGGAAGATGCCGGGCGCCACGCTCAGCGCACCGGGGCTGGACACGGCCAGAGCCGTATCCTGCAAGGCCACGCGGCCAAAGCGGCCCCGCTCGGGGTCCAGAACGCCCATCCGCCACGGCCCGCCCGCCGTCGCCGTCTCGCCGATATCGACGCAGAGCCGCGTTAGACCCGCCTCGCGCAGGACCTGCCGCACCGCGTCGCTGGCCGCCCCCTGCGCGATCCCGTTCAGGCTGAGCGCCTGCCCCGCGTCCAGATGCAGGCCGCGCCGCCCCGGCGCGGGCAATGCGACGCGCCCCCAGCCGACCAGCTCCCGTGCCGCGCTGATGTCGCCGCCCGTCGCATGGGCCAGCCACAGCGGCTGGATCGTCGGATCGAACCGCCCCCCGGTCGCGCGATGCAGCCGGTCGCAGAGGTCCAGCATCGCCCGCCAGCGCGCATCCAGATCGGGCAGATGCCCCGCCGCATTCAGGCGCGACAGGTCGGAGGCGGCGCGGAACAGGCTGAACCGGGCCTCGTAGGCCTCGATCTCGTGTCGGGCACGGGCAAGGGCGGGGCGCGTCAGCTCGGGTGGTCCGTCCAGCGTGATGCTGACCTCCGCGCCAAGCGCCACGCCCCGCCATGTCAGGCGCGGCGCGGGCACGGCACCGGCCGAGCCGGTCAGCCCGGCAGCGGCCGAGATTGCCAGAAAGCGGCGGCGCGACAGCCCGCTCATGCGCCGGCCTCCTGCGGTTGCGGCACAAGGGCCGGGGGTCGCGCCCCGCTCCGCCCGGCGCGCCTTGCCGCAAGGACCAGCGGCACGCAGCGGCTTTGATCATCATGGATCGCGACGCAGTCAAGGCATTGGAAGCATTCCGAATAATCGATCCGGCCGCTTTTCTCGATGGCGCCATAGTTGCACTTTACGCGGCACAGCTGGCAGGGGCTGCCGCATTCGGCGCGCCGCGCGATCCAGTCGCGCCCGCGCAGCAGCCCGCCAAGGGCCATGAAGGCGCCAAGCGGGCAGAAATAGCGGCAAAAGCCCTTGAACAGCACCATGCCCAGGGCCAGCCAGAACAGGGCATAGGCCACAAAATACCATTCGCGCTGGAAATGGACGGTGATCGCGGTCTTGAAGGGCTCGATCTCGGCGGCCTTGTCCACATGCTGCGGCGCCAGAAAGACCAGCGCGGTCAGCCCGGCCAGCGCGACGTATTTCAGCGATTTCAACCGCCGGTCCCACCGGGCCGAGGGGTTGATCTGCGGCAGACGCAGCGCCCGGCCCAGGTGATGCGCGAATTCCTGAAGCGCCCCGAACGGGCAGAGCCAGCCGCAGAAAAGCCCCCTGCCCCAGAGCACGAAGCCCAAGATCGCCGCCGCCCAGACCAGCAGCGAGAACGGGTCGTAAAGAAGGAAGGCATAGCTGCCCCCCTCGACCGCGCTGCGCAGCACCGCAAGGGGCGTGACGATCGACAACTGCCCCTGCCCCCAGAAGCCCACGAAGCCCGTCATGACCGCGAGGATCAGCAGCCGCGCGGGCGTGAAGTGCCTCCAGCCCGCCAGCCGGTTCATCCGCGCGCCAAGCGCCCAGACCAGCGCCCCCAGACCGATGGCCAGCAGGACCAGATCGACCTGCCGGTTCTGAAGCGCCTCAAGCCAGGGCGGCACGGGGACGGGCGGCACCTCGCGGATGAAGAACCGCTCGTCGGTCCGGTGCTCCAGCGACAGCTCGACCCGGCCGATCTCGGGGGTGATGTAGCCATGTTCGCGCACGGCCTCGACCAGCAGGGTGAAGGGCTCGGCCGGGTTGAAGCCCAGCCTGCGGTCGGTGCGCAGGATCAGCGCCGTCCCCTCGGGCGCGCCGGGGGCCAGATCCACCAGGAAATCGGCATCGCGCAGCGCGATGGGCAGCCCGCCCTGTTCGGCCTTGATCAGGTCGGGGGCGGTGTTGCGGACGAAATCCTCGCTGACCAGCCCGTGCCGCCCTGCATCGATCAGCAGCAGGAACTCGTCCGTCGGTGCCACGCCGCGAAAGCGGTCCATCTGGTCGATGGTGGACTGGTCCAGCGCCGCGCGGGCCAAGGCCGGCGGCGTCACATCGACCAGCCACAGGTCCAGATAGGGATCGTCCGGCCGGGCCCGGGCCTCGGGATCGGATTGCGCCCAGATGGTGCCCGCAAAGGCCGCGTCGATCTGGGCGTTGGTGACCAGCAGGCGGCTGACTAGGCCCTGCGCCACCAGATCGTCCCATGTCAGCGCCTCGACATGGTCGAAATCCGGGCGCGCGGCGGGGGCGGCGACGCGGCCCTGCAGTTGCTCGCGCGCGACGGTATGGGCGGCCGCCATGATCGATTCATGCGCGATCCGGACCGAGGCCGTGGCCTTCGTCACCCCGTCCAGATGCACCAGCGCCGAGCCGCTGTCGGCGCCGCCATAGGGCGTGCCGATGGTCATGGGCGACCAGATCGACTTGCCCGCATATTGTTCGAAGAACTCGCGGAACGGCCCCTCTCCCATGCCCGAGACAAAGATCGGCTCGTTGTGGTGGACCAGCCGCACGGTAACGATGGTCCCCTCGCGGTCCAGCACCACGACCACGTTGACCGGCGCACCGGCAAAGCCCGGCAGCGGCGCATAGGGCTGCGTGGTGAAGGCATAGCCCGCCGGCGCGCCGCCCGAGTTCAGCACCCGGTAAAGGCCCTGTTCGTTCAGCGCCTCGCCCAGGGCGAAGGGCGGCGGGACATAGGCCAGCATCTCGTCGGCCGACAGTGCCTGGGCCCGCGCCTGCAAGGGCAGAAGGCCGATCAGCAACACGAGGACGAGGCGAAGCAGCGACATCATGGGCCAAGGCTATGCCTGCCGGGCCGGGCCTGCCTATTCGACTTTCGGCAGGGGCGGGGACGTGAAAAACCCGGCCGCAGGGGCCGGGTTTCGCAGTGTCGCGGATGACGCGATCAGTTGGCCGAGGCCAGAAGCTGGTCCGGGATGCGGAAGGTCCAGACTGAACCGCCCTGGTTCAGATAGGACACCTCCTGCGCCACCTCGCCACCCCAGAGCGGCACGGCCCCGCCCCAGCCCGAAACGACCGACAGCCATTGCACGCCGTCCTCGTCTTCCCAGGTGATCGGCTGGCCCGTCACGCCCGAGCCGGTCTGGAACTGCCACAGAACCTCGCCCGTCTCGTCGTTGATCGCCTGGATGTAGCCTTCGGGCGTGCCATAGAACACCAGACCGCCCGCCGTCGCCATGGTCGAACCCCAGAGCGGCGCGCCGTTGGGAACCTCGAACTTGATCTCCATCGTGTTCGGGTCGATCGCCTTCAGCGAGCCGATGTGGTCCTCGAACAGCGGCTTGATGGTGAAGCCCGCGCCCAGATAGGCCGCGCCCTGACGATAGGTGATCGGCTCGTTCCAGATATCCATGCCCCATTCGTTCGAGGGCACGTAGAAATAGCCCGTGCGCTGCGAATAGGACATGTGCTGCCAGTTCTTGCCGCCCAGGAAGCCCGGCACGGCCCAGACGACCTCGCCCTTCTGCCCGTCGGCCGAGGCCGCGGGGTTGCCCGGACGGTTCTCGGGGTTGTAGATCGGGCGGCCGTTCTCGTCGATGCCGCTGGCCCAGGTGATGTCCTTCACGAAGGGCATCGCGTCCACGAAGCTGCCATCCTCGCGGTCCAGCACGTAGAAGAAGCCGTTGCGGTCCGCCGTGGCCAGGCGGCCATTGCCGTTGGCGTCGGTGAAGGGCACGACCTCGTTCACGCCGTCGAAATCCCAGCCCTCCCAGGGGGTGGTCTGGAAGTGCCACTTGATCTCGCCCGTGGCGGGGTCGAGGCCGATGCGGCTGGCGGCATAGAGGTTGTCCCCCTCGCGCAGGTGGCTGTTCCAGGGGGCGGGGTTGCCGGTGCCGAAGATCAGCGTATCGGTCTGGGCGTCATAGCTGCCGCCCAGCCAGGGCGCGCCGCCACCGGTCTTCCACATATCGCCCGGCCAGCTGGCATTCAGCGTGCCGGTCATGGTGCTTTCCTCGCCGTTCAGCTCACCCATGTGACCCTCGATCACGGGGCGGCGCCAGACCAGCTCGCCGTTCTCGGCGTCGCGGGCCTCGACGGCGCCGACGATGCCGAACTCACCGCCGGAATTGCCGGTGATGACCAGTCCGTTCACGATCAGGGGCGCGGCGGTGTAGCTGTAGCCCTCGCGGTAATCGGCGATGCGCTTGTTCCAGACGACGGCGCCGGTCTTGCGGTCCAGCGCGACGATGCGCGCGTCCAGCGTGCCGAAATAGATGTTGTCGCCGTAGATCGCCGCGCCGCGGTTGATCACGTCGCAGCAGGGCAGGATGCCCTCGGGCAGGCGGGCGTCGTATTGCCAGATCTTGCGGCCGGTCTTGGCGTCCAGCGCGAAGACGCGGCTGTACGAGCCGGTCACATACATCACGCCGTCATAGATCAGCGGCTGCGATTGCTGGCCGCGCTGGCGTTCGCCGCCAAAGCTGAACGACCAGGCGGGGAACAGGTTCTGCACCGTCTCGCGGTTGATCTGGTCCAGCGGGCTGTAGCGCTGCCAGTCCCGGCCCATGCCGTTGGTCACGACCTGGGTCGTGATGGTCTGGTCGTTCAGCAGATCCTCCTCGGTCACCTGCGCAAAGGCGGCGGGCGCTGCCATCATGCCGATACAGGCGGCCATTACGAACTTGTTCATCCTCTCTCCTCCCAAGGGGCCGGGCTGGACCGGGCGACGGTGACGGCACGGCAGAACAGACACCCCGGCAGTATCAGCAAGGCGGGACGGAGTTGGAAATTGCACATTGGTCTTAGGCCGGCAGCCGCCGCGCGATGACCCAAGCGGGCGATGTGCCGGCACCCGCGCGCCGGCCATTCGGCTCGCGGCGCGCAGGGTCGCGCCAGCAGAGAACCGCGTTCAGGCCGCGACCCGGGGGCGGCCGCGTCAGACGGCGCCGCTGTCGATGACGGCGCCGTACCAGCCGAGGCCGTCATAATCCTCGTACCCCAGCGTGCGCGCAAAGCAGAGCCGCGCGCCATCCGCCATGAGCAGGCAGCCCGTCCGCTCTTCCGATCCCAAGGGCAGGCGCGTCAGAAAATCGCGTTCATGCGAGTCGGCGATGATGCGATGCTCGGCATCCAGCAGCAGCACGCGCCGCGTGGACCATTCCTCGTCGGTAAAGGCCGCTTCGTCGCGCACGATCATCTGCGCCTCCTTCTGCCAATCGAAATAGACGGCCAGCACGCCGATGGGCTCGGCCTCCGGGGCGCCCTCGCGCCGGACCGGGGTGGCATAGACCAGAACCTTGCGGCCGCCATGCATGCTACTTTCATGGACATCGGACACGGCATAGTCGTGCCCCGTCGCCAAGCCCGCGGTGCGGTCGAACCAGTTCCGCGCGTCGACGGGCAGGTGCCGCCCGCCCGGCACGACGCCACCCGCGGCGCTGGCAAGCACCCGGCCCTCCATATCGGTCAGGACCAGGTCCAGATAGACGGTGTAATAGCGGTGGATCGTCGCCAGCCGCTGCTGCGCGCGGGCCAGCAGGGCCGGGCAGGGCCGGGCCAGCGCCTCCCAGAAACCGGGATCGGTCGCCCACCAGCGCACATCGGCGGTGCGCTCGAAGAGGTTGCGCACGATCAGCTGCACCAGCACATGCGCCTTTTCGATCATCGCACGCTCGGACGCCTCGCGCAGCGCGCCGGTCAGGTTCGCCGCCGTCTTTGACGCCGTCTGCACATAGCTCAGCACGTCCTGCCGGAACTGGTCGGCATTGTCCTTGGTCTGGCCGGACAGCATCTTCATCTCGGCCGCCACGACCGAAAAGCCCCGCCCGTGATGGCCCGCCCGCGCGGCCTCGATCATCGAGTTGACGGCAAGGATATGCGACTGCATCGCCACCTTGTCGTTCAGCCTGCCAAAGCTGTCCACCCGTCGCGCGATGTCGTCGATCGTGCTGGTCAATTCCGTTCCGCGCATGGGATGCCCTCTGTTCGCTTCAGCCATGGTTACGGCCGGGAACAGGACAGTTTAGGCCGCACCGGCGCGTTCCGTGCGGCGGCGGCGCACATTGCCGTCATCACGGGCAGGACCAGTCGTCGGCGCCTGGCGCGCGACGCCGCTCTGGGGGCTTGCGCGAAGCGGGGCGCGCGCTTAAAGCCGGGCCATGACACAGCATCAGCGCCTTCTGATCATCGATTTCGGCAGCCAGGTGACCCAGCTCATCGCGCGACGTCTGCGCGAGCTGAACGTCTATTGCGAAATCCATCCCTTCAACCTGCTGACCGATGCGGCGCTGCGCGAGATGGCGCCGCAGGCGATCATCCTGTCCGGCGGCCCGGCCAGCGTGACCGAGACGGGCAGCCCTCGCGCACCCCAGGCGGTGTTCGAGATGGGCGTGCCGGTCTTCGGCATCTGCTACGGCCAGCAGGTGATGATGGAACAGCTTGGCGGCGCCGTCGAGGCGGGCCACCATGCCGAATACGGGCGCGCCTTCATCGCCCCCGCCGCGGGCCACAAGGGCGACGGCATCTTCGCCGGCCTGTTCGAGACCGGCCGCGAAGAGGTCTGGATGAGCCACGGCGACCGCGTGACCCGTCTGGCGCCCGGCTTCGAGGCCATCGGCACCTCGCCCAACGCCCCCCTTGCGATGATCGCGGACGAGTCGCGGCGCTTCTACGCGGTGCAGTTCCACCCCGAGGTGCATCACACCCCGAACGGCCGCCGGATGCTGGAGAACTTCGTCCGCATGGCGGGCTTCACCGGCGACTGGACGATGGCCTCCTACAAGGACGAGGCGATCCGCAAGATCCGCGAGCAGGTGGGCGACCGCAAGGTCATCTGCGGCCTGTCGGGCGGGGTGGACAGCTCGGTCGCGGCGGTGCTGATCCATCAGGCGATCGGCGACCAGCTGACCTGCGTCTTCGTCGATCACGGCCTTCTGCGCCTGAACGAGGCCGAGCAGGTCGTGGCGATGTTCCGCGACAATTGCAACATCCCGCTGATCCACGCGAATGAAAGCGAGCTGTTCCTGGGCGCGCTGGAAGGCGTCAGCGACCCCGAGGTCAAGCGCAAGACCATCGGGCGGCTGTTCATCGACGTGTTCCAGAAATATGCCAGCCAGATCGAGGGCGCGGATTTCCTGGCGCAGGGCACGCTTTACCCGGACGTGATCGAAAGCGTCAGCTTCTCGGGCGGCCCGTCGGTCACGATCAAGTCGCACCACAATGTCGGCGGCCTGCCCGAAAAGATGGGCCTCAAGCTGGTCGAGCCGCTGCGCGAACTCTTCAAGGACGAGGTCCGCGCGCTTGGCCGCGAACTGGGCCTGCCTGAAAGCTTCATCGGCCGCCACCCCTTCCCCGGCCCCGGCCTCGCCATCCGCTGCCCCGGAGAGATCACCCGCGAAAAGCTCGAGATCCTGCGCAAGGCGGATGCGGTCTTCATCGACCAGATCCGCAAGCACGGCCTCTATGACGAGATCTGGCAGGCCTTCGTCGCGATCCTGCCGGTCCGCACGGTGGGCGTGATGGGTGACGGCCGCACCTACGACTATGCCTGCGCGCTGCGCGCCGTCACGTCGGTCGACGGGATGACGGCGGATTACTACCCGTTCACCCACGAATTCCTGGGCGAGACCGCGACGCGGATCATCAACGAGGTCAAGGGCATCAACCGCTGCACCTATGACATCACCTCGAAGCCCCCGGGCACGATCGAGTGGGAATGAAGGGCGCGCGCCCCTGACCGAAAGCCCGCCTTCCGGCGGGCTTTTTCATGCGCCGCTTCCGGGCGCGCCGATGGTCCAGCGGTGGAACAGGTCGTTGCCCAGACGCCGCGTCTCGGCCAGCCGGAAACGCGGCGCGGCGGCAAGGCCGGGCCAGTCGGTCGCGCCGATGGCGGGACGGGCCGCCGCGCCCAGCGCCAGACCGGCCGTGTAGCCCATCACCTGATCGACCAGCCCCGCCCGCAGCAGGTCCGCGGCCAGAACGCCGCCCCCCTCGCAGTAGAGCCGCGTGATGCCGCGCTGCGACAGTTCGCGCATGATCTCGGGCAATTCGCCCTGCATGAACCACAGCGGGCCATGCGTCGCATCCTCGGGCGGCATTGGCGGCGGCGAGCCGCGCGTCAGCACCACGCGCACCGGCTGGCGCGGCGTGGCGATGCCGCGCACGTTCAGATGCGGCAGATCGGCCCGCGCCGTCCGGGCACCCACCATCACCGCATCATGACTGGCGCGCATCGCATGGACATGCAGCCGCGCCTCGGGTCCGGTGATCCAGCGGCTTTCTCCATCCGGCATGGCGATGCGGCCGTCGAAACTGGTCGCAAGCTTCAGCGTCACGAAAGGCCGCCCCCGCATCAGGCGGCTGAGAAAACCGGCCTGCAACCGCGCGGCCTCGGGCGCCAACACGTTCTCGGTCAGGGCGATGCCCCCCTCGCGCAGGATCGCGTGGCCTGCCCCCGAGACGCGCGGATCGGGGTCGGTCATGGCCGAGACGACGCGCGCGATCCCTGCCGTGACCAGCCCGCTGGCGCAGGGCGGCGTGCGGCCGTGATGGGCGCAGGGCTCCAGCGTCACATAGGCCGTGGCGCCGCGTGCGGCCTCGCCCGCCATGTCCAGCGCCATGCGTTCGGCATGGGGGCGCCCGCCAGGCTGGGTCCAGCCGCGCCCCACGACGCGGCCATCCCTGACGATGACGCAGCCCACCGCCGGATTAGGCCAGACATTGCCCAGACCGCGCGCGGCAAGGCGCAGGGCATGGCGCATATGGCGGATGTCGTCCTCGGGGGCGCTCACGCCGCGGATTACTCGGACGCGGCGCCGGGGCGCAGTTCCGAGACGAACTTGTCGAAATCGTCCGCGTCCTGGAAGTTCTTGTAGACGCTGGCGAACCGCACATAGCCGACATTGTCGATGCGCGACAGCGCCTCCATCACGATCTCGCCGATCATCTTCGAGGGGATGTCGGTCTCGCCCGTGCTTTCCAGCCGCCGCACGATGCCGCTGATCATCTGCTCGATCCGCTCGGGCTCGACGGGGCGCTTCTGCATGGCGATGCGGATGGACCGGGCCATCTTGTCGCGATCGAAATCCTCGCGCCGCCCGTTCGATTTCACCACGACCAGATCGCGCAGCTGCACGCGCTCATAGGTGGTGAAACGGCCCCCGCAACCGGGGCAGAGGCGGCGGCGGCGGATGGCCACGTTATCCTCGGCCGGGCGCGAGTCCTTGACCTGCGTATCGGCATGTCCACAGAATGGGCAGCGCATGGATGGTCCCTCTGGTCCGGCAATCCACCGGCACTATAGGCAGACCCGCAGGGATTGGGTAGCCTTATCCACAGCCTACCAGATCGGCCCCGCCTTCTGTGTCCCGATTGCCGCGTTTGCCCCCTTGCACGCCCGATGCGGCCGGTCTAGCGTGACGCAAGACCGTTGGGGTGCCTGGAAACAGGCTGAGAGGCCATGCGCCAACCCATCGAACCTGATCCGGGTCATACCGGCGGAGGGAACGGTGCATCACGACGCAGCCCGCGCGCTGCCCCTGCGTATCGCCCCCCTCCCCCGATGTCCCGACCGACAGCAAGGAGGAGACGCGTGACCGCCATCGCCCTGACCATCGCAGGCTCGGATTCCGGCGGAGGCGCCGGGATCCAGGCCGATCTCAAGACCTTTTCGGCGCTCGGCGTCTATGGCGCCACCGTGATCACCGCGCTGACCGCGCAGAACACCCGCGCCGTCTCGATGGTGGAACCGGCCAGCCCGGCGATGATCGCGGCGCAGATGCGGGCGGTGTTCGACGATCTGGACATCCGCGCCGTCAAGCTGGGGATGCTGGGCGACGCACAGGCGATCCGCACCGTGGCCGAGGGGCTGGACGGGCACGCCGTGCCGGTCGTCCTTGATCCTGTGATGGTGGCGAAGTCGGGCGACGCGCTGCTGCCCGAGGCCGCAATCGGCGCGCTGCGCGATCTGATGCTGCCCCGCGCGCGCCTCGTGACCCCGAACCTGCCCGAGGCCGCGCGGCTTCTGGGCTGCGCCCCCGCCACTGACGAGGACGAGATGGTCCGTCAGGGGGCCGCCCTGTGCACGCTTGGTGCACAGGCTGTGCTGATGAAGGGCGGCCATGCCGAGGGGCCGGATTGCACCGACCTGCTGGTCGCGCCCGAGGGCGTCACCCGCCTGAGCGCACCCCGGCAGGCCACGCGCAACACTCATGGCACGGGCTGCACCCTCTCGGCCGCCATCGCCGCCGGGCTGGCGCAGGGGCTGGACCTCGCCTTGGCCGTGGGGGTCGCGCACCGCTACCTGCAAGGCGCCATCGCCGCGGCGGACGGGCTGGCGGTAGGCCATGGCCACGGGCCGGTGCACCATTTCCACGCGGTCTGGGCTGATGAGTGACGTCACGATCCTCGGCGCAGGCGTCGCGGGCCTGTTCGCGGCCCATGAGCTGGCACGGCGGGGCTGGACGCCGCGCATCCTGGACCGGGCGGGCGCGCCCGGCCCGCATGGCTGCTCGTGGTGGGCGGGCGGGATGCTGGCGCCGCACTGCGAGGGCGTGACGGCCGAGCCGGTCGTCACCCGCCTCGGGGCCGAGGCCGGCGCGGCCTGGGCCGAGGTCACCCCCGTCACCCGCCGCGGCACGCTGGTCGTCGCGCTGGACCGCGACCGGGGCGAGCTGACGCGCTTTGCCCGCCGCAGCACCGGTCACCAGACCTGCGCGCCGGGCGATCTGGAGCCGGACCTCGCGCATCACCGCGCGGGCCTGTTCTTTCCGACCGAGGCGCATCTGGACCCCCGCCGCGCCCTGGCCGATCTGGTCGCAGCCCTTGCCGCGCAGGGCATCACCATCGAACGCACCGAGGCCACCCCGGAGGACATCCCCGGCCCCGTGATCGACGCGCGGGGCCTGGCCGCCGCCCTGCCCGGACTGCGCGGCGTGCGCGGCGAGATGGCCGTCCTGCACGCGCCCGAGATCACGCTGACGCGCCCCGTGCGGCTTCTGCATCCGCGCCATCCGCTCTACATCGTGCCGCGCGCGGGGGGCCTCTTCATGCTGGGCGCGACCCAGATCGAAAGCGCCAGCCGCGCGCCCGTCACCGCGCGGTCCGCGCTCGAGCTGCTGTCGGCCGCCTATGCGCTGGACCCGCGCTTCGCCGAGGCGAGCGTGGTCGAGCTGGGCGCCGACCTGCGCCCGGCCTTCGCCGACAACATCCCCCGCGTGATCGCGCGCGGGCGGGTGCTGCACCTGAACGGCCTCTTTCGCCACGGCTATCTGATGGCGCCGCTGCTGGCGCGGCAGGCGGCCGATTACCTGACCGACCGCAGCAAGGGAGAACTGCTCCATGAGGATTGAGGTCAACGGAACCCCCCGCGACATCGCCGCCGCCACTCTGGCCGACGCGCTGGCCGAGCTGGGCTGGGCCGAGGCGCGCGTCGCCACCGCGCTGAACGGCGATTTCGTCCCTGCCGCCGCCCGCGCCGCGCAGGCGCTGCGCGAAGGCGACCGGCTGGAAGTGCTGGCGCCGATGCAGGGGGGCTGAGCGATGCGCGACTTCTACGGGATCACGCTGAATTCGCCCCTGATGCTGGGGACGGCGCAATATCCCTCGCCCGCCGTGCTTCAGGCCGCGTTCCGGGCCAGCGGCGCCTCGGTCGCCACGGTGTCCCTGCGGCGCGAGGCCGGCCAGGGCCAGGCCTTCTGGTCGCTGATCCGCGATCTGGGCGTGCGGGTCCTGCCCAACACCGCCGGCTGCCACAGCGCCCGCGAGGCCGTCACCACCGCCCGCATGGCGCGCGAGGTCTTCGAGACCAACTGGATCAAGCTCGAGGTGATCGGCCATGCCGACACGCTGCAGCCCGACCCCTTCGGCCTGCTGGAGGCCGCCGAGACCTTGGCCGCCGAGGGCTTCGAGGTGTTCCCCTACACGACCGAGGATCAGGTTCTGGCCGGGCGTCTGCTGGATGCGGGCTGCAAGGTGCTGATGCCATGGGGCGCGCCCATCGGGTCGGGGCTTGGGCTGAACAACCGCTTCGGGCTCAGGACGCTTCGCGCGGCCTTTCCCGATGTGCCGATGGTGATCGACGCGGGGATCGGCCGGCCCAGCCACGCGGCCGACGCGCTGGAAATGGGCTTTGACGCGGTGCTGCTGAACACCGCCGTGGCGCAGGCGGGCGATCCCGAGGCGATGGCCCGCGCCTTCGGCCTCGCCGTGCAGGCGGGCGCGCTGGCCCGCGCCGCCGACCCGATGGAGCCGCGCGAGATGGCCGCCCCCTCGACCCCCCTCATCGGAAAGGCCTGGCTGTGAGACTGCCCCGCTTCTACCCGATCTTCGACGACGCGGCCTGGCTGGACCGCGCCCTGCCCTTGGGCGTGCGGCTGGTGCAGCTGCGGCTGAAGGACCGCGCACCGAACGATCTGCGCGACCAGATCCGGCGCGGGCTGGCGCTGGCGCGGGCGCATGACGCGGCGCTGGTCGTGAACGACCACTGGCAGGTGGCCATCGACGAGGGCGCCGAATGGCTGCATCTGGGGCAGGAGGATCTGGACGAAGCCGACCTGCCCGCCATCCGCCGGGCGGGCCTGCGTCTTGGCGTCTCGACCCACGACCATGCCGAGCTGGACCGCGCGCTGACGCTGGCGCCCGATTACGTGGCGCTTGGTCCGGTCTGGCCGACGATCCTGAAGAAGATGCGCTGGCACGAACAGGGGCTGGACCGCGTGACCGAATGGAAGGCGCTGGTCGGCGCCACGCCGCTGGTCGCGATCGGCGGACTGACCCCGGAACGCGGCGCGCTGGCACTGGCGGCGGGGGCGGATGTGGTCTCGGCCGTGACCGACATCACGCTGAACCCCGACCCCGAGGGCCGGATGCGCGACTGGCTGGCGGTGGCGCCATGAACCGCTATGCCCGCCAGATGGTGCTGCCCGATATCGGCGCCGCCGGGCAGGAGCGGCTGGCGCGGGCGCACGTGCTGGTCGTCGGCGCCGGGGGCCTCGGCTGCCCGGCGCTGCAGTATCTCGCCGGCGCGGGGGTCGGGCGGATCACGCTGCTCGACGGCGACCTCGTGGACGAGACGAACCTGCACCGCCAGCCGCTCTACGCGATGCGCCAGATCGGCCAGCCCAAGGCGCAGGCCGCCGCCGCGCAGCTGGCCGCGCTGAACCCCGAGGTCACGGTGAACGCCGTCACCGACTGGCTGACCCCCGCCAACGCGCCGGACCTCGTCGCCGCGGCGGATGTGGTGCTGGACTGCGCGGACACCTTCGCGGCCGGGCTGACCCTGTCGGATGCCTGCCTGGCGGCGGGCCGCCCGCTGATCGCGGCCTCGGCGCTGGCGCTGTCGGGCTATGCGCTCGGCTGCTGCGGGGGCGCGCCCAGCCTGCGCGCGGTCTTTCCCGACCTGCCCCTGCGGGGGGCGACCTGCGCCACGGCCGGGGTGATGGGGCCGGTCGTCGGCATGATCGGCGCGCTGCAGGCGCAGATGGCGCTGGCGGCGCTGCTGGGGCTCGGCCCCTCGCCGCTCGGCCGGCTGGTCAGCTTCGACGCGGCGAGCTGGCGGATGGGCGGCTTCCGCTTCGACGGCGCGCCCGAGCCAGAGGCGCCCCTGCCCTTCATCGCGGAGAGCCAGATCGCGCCGGGCGACCTGCTGGTCGATCTGCGCGCCGAATCCGCGCCCTTCCGCGCCGAGGCCCGCCACCTGCCGCCCGAGCGCATCACCCGTCTGGACCCGCCCGACGGCGCGCGCGTGGTGCTGGCCTGCCGCACCGGCCTGCGCGCCCACAATGCCGGGCGCGCGCTGCAATCCATCTGGCCGGGGCGGATCGCCCTTCTGGCCCTGAACGACTGAGGACCCATGCGATCTATCCTTGCCCTGGCCCTGCTGGCCGCCCCCGCCGCCCATGCCGAGACCAACCTGACGCTGATGCTGGACTGGTTCGTGAACCCGGACCATGCCCCCATCGTGCTGGCCGAGGAGCTGGGCTACTTCGCGGATGCCGGACTGGCGGTCGAGGTCGTCACGCCCTCGGACCCGAACGATCCGCCGCGCATGGTGGCGGCGGGCCGCGCCGATCTGGCGATCAGCTATCAGCCCCAGCTGCACCTGTCGCGCCATCAGGACCTGCCGGTGATCCGCGTCGGCACGCTGATCGAGACGCCGCTGACCTGCCTTGTCGTGTTGGCCGAAAGCGAGATCGAAACCCCCGCGGATCTGGCGGGCCGCAAGGTGGGCTTTGCCGTGGCCGGCGTGCAAGAGGTGATGCTGGACGCCATGCTGGCCGATGACGGGCTTGAGCCGGGCGATGTGGAACAGATCAATATCGGCTGGTCGATCTCGCCCGCGCTGATGTCGGGACAGGTCGACGGCGTAATCGGCGCCTTCCGCAATTTCGAGCTGAACCAGCTGCGGCTGGAGGGCCGCGAGGGCCGCTGCCTCTATCCCGAGGCGCATGGCATCCCCGCCTATGATGAGCTGATCTACATCGCCAACCCGGACCGGATGGACCGCGCCGCGGTCGGCGCGTTCCTCGCCGCGACGGCCCGGGCGACGGATTTCATGAAGAACCGCCCCGACGAGGCATGGAAAATCTTTTCTGAAACGGCATCGGAATTGCAAACGCCTTTGAACGAGGCCGCCTGGTCTGACACATGGCCGCGTTTCTCCAGCCGTCCGGCGGCGGTGGATGCGGACCGCTATCTGGCCTTCGAGGCCTTTCTGGCCGAACGCGGCGCGACGCCGGGCGGGCTGGCCCTGTCGGATCTGGCCATCGACGTGAACGAGGTGGAATGATGGAAACCGCGCACCGCATCCCCGATTACGGCCGCGCCTTTGCCCTGTGGCGGCAGGAGGCAGCGCCCCATTGGGACGCTTATGTCGATCACGCCTTCGTCCGCCAGCTGGCGGCGGGCACCCTGCCCCGCGACAGCTTTCTGCATTACCTGCGGCAGGATTACGTCTTCCTGCTACATTTCGCGCGGTCCTGGGCCCTGGTCTTCGCCAAGTCCGAGCGCATGTCCGAGATGGCGCTGGCCTCGTCCATCGCGCATGGTCTTCTGAACGGCGAGATGCCGCTGCATGTCGAGATCTGCGGCCGCGAGGGCATCACCGAGGAGATGCTGCAGCAGACCCCGGAATCGCCCGCGAACATGGCCTATACGCGCTATGTCCAGGCGACGGGCTATGCGGGCGACATGCTGGACCTGCTGGCGGCACTGGCGCCCTGCGTCTTCGGCTATGGCGAGATCGGGCTGATCCATGCCGAAAGCGGCGGGCCCTACGGCGAATGGACGGCGACGTATGGCGGGGAAGATTACCAGAAGGTCTGCCATGACGTCGGCGCGCTGATCGATGCCGCGCTGGAGGCGCGGCTGGGGCCGGACTGGCCCTCGCTGCCGCGGGCGGCGATGCTGGCGCGGCATTTCCGGCAGGCGACGCAGCTGGAAGTGGGCTTCTGGCAGATGGGGCTGGACCGGACGTGAGCACGCGCCCGGACGAAAGCGGCAGGGGGGCTCTGCCCCCCGTCCTGCGGACTCCCCCCGGGATATTTGCCGACCAAGGCAAAGAGGCGGGGGCGGTTCTGATCCGGGGCGATCTGTGGCTTGGCGATCGGCCGCTGGCGCGGGGACTGGATATTGTCTGCCGACCGGGCGGCTGGACCTGCCTGATGGGGTCGTCTGGCGTCGGCAAGTCAACGCTTGGGCGTCTGGTGGCGGGACTACCGGTCGCGGCGCGGCTGGAAGGGCGCGTCACGGTGCCTGCGGGACGGGTCGCGGTGATGAGCCAGCAGGACCAGCTTCTGCCTTGGGCGAGCGCCCTGGCCAATGTCACGATCGGCGCGCGGCTGCGGGGCGAGCGGGCCGATCCGGAACGCGGGCGCAGGCTGCTGGCGCAGGTGGGGCTGGCCGGGTTCGAGGATCGGCGCCCGGGCGAATTGTCGGGCGGGCAGCGGCAACGGGTGGCGCTGGCGCGGACCCTGATCGAGGAGGCCGCGGTCGTGGTTCTGGACGAGCCGTTCTCGGCCCTGGATGCGGGGACGCGGGCGGCGATGCAGGATCTGGCGGCAAAGCTGCTGGCGGGGCGGACAGTCATCCTGATCAGCCACGATCCGCTGGAGGCCGCGCGTCTGGCCGACCGCGCCTGGCTGATCGGGCGCGAGGGCAGCCGCCCCCTGCCACTGCCCGGCGGGACTGCGCCGCGCCCCCTGGATGCGCCCGAGGTTCTGGCCGCGCAGGCCGCATTGTTCATGTCGCTGTCCCGACCATGCGCGGTCTAAGGCTGATCGCCGTTCCCATGGCGCTGCTGGCGCTGTGGCAGGCGCTGGTCTGGGCGACGGGGGTGCCGCCCTTCATCCTGCCGGGACCGGCGCGGGTCGGCGCGGCGCTGGTCGGCCATGCCGGGATGCTAGCCGAGCATGCGCGTTTCACGCTTGGCAATCTTGCCGCCGGACTGCTGGCCGGGGTGGCGCTTGGCATCGTGACGGCGCTGAATCTGGCGCTGTCGCCCTTGGCGCGGGCCATGATGAGGCCGATGCTGGTTCTGGCGCAGGCGATCCCGGTCTTTGCGCTGGCGCCGGTCGTCACGCTGTGGCTGGGCTATGGCCCGGCCTCGAAGGTGGTGATGGTGGCGCTGGTCGTCTATTTCCCGGTCGCCTCGGTCCTCTTCGACGCGCTGATGCGGCCGCCCCCTGCGCTGGAGGATCTGGCCCGCGCGATGGGCGCCACGCCGCTGCGGCTCTTGTGGCTGATCCAGTTGCCGAATGCCCTGCCCGCGCTTGGATCGGGGCTGAGGCTGGCGGCGGTCTATGCGCCCTTTGCGGTGATCGTGGGCGAATGGGTGGGGTCCAGCCGGGGCCTTGGCTATCTGATGCTGATGGCGAACGGGCGCGGCCAGACCGACCTGATGTTTGCAGCCCTTGCGCTGCTGGCGGCGATGGGGCTGGTCCTTTTCGGGCTGGCCGGCGCCCTGCAGCGCCTGACCGAGCGGCGGCGCGCCAAGGGCGCCGGCCCCCGCAGGCTGATCTAGGCGGCCATCAGGGGCGCGCCGGTTGTCGGAACCCGCGCGTCACGTCTGGAATTCGGGCCTGACGGCACGGGCCAGCATCTGCGCCAGGATCAGGCGCAGCGCATCCGGGCGGAACGGCTTTTCGATCAGCGGCGCGTTGTCGTGGCCCTGGGGCAGATGTTCGCGCCCGTAGCCCGAGACGAAGCAGAACGGTACGGCAAGCCGCGCCAGGGCGTCGGCCACCTCGTCCACCGGCTGACCGCCGAGATTGCCGTCGAGCAGCGCCAGATCGAAGCTGTGGCTGGCGACCAGTTCGCGGGCCTCGGGGACGCTGCGGGCGATCGTCACCTGCCGGGCGCCGGCATCCTGCAGCTCGAACCGCAGGTCCATGGCGACGAGAGGCTCGTCCTCCACCAGCAGGACGTGACAGCCCTCGATCCCCTGCGCGGCAGGAGAGGACATGTCCGGCACCGCAGGCGAAGCCTCGGGCGCGGCCTCGCGGTTCAGGGGCGTGATGCCTTCGGACATGCGGATCGTCCAGACCACGCCTTCGGGGCGCCATTCGGCGCGGGCGGCAGTGTCGTCGCCCGAACCCGCCGCGCCGATCAGCGTGGTGCCGAAACCCGCGCGGGCGGGCGCGGTCACGGGCGGTCCGCCGGTCTCGCGCCAGGTCAGGGTCAGGCAGCCCGACCGACAGGTCCAGTCCAGATGGACCCGCCCCTCGGGCGTCGAGAGCGCGCCGTATTTCGCGGCATTCGTCCCCAGTTCGTGCAGCGTCAGCGCCAGACGCAGCATCATGTCGGGTGCCAGTTCCACGGGCGGACCGCTGCGATGCAGCCGGTCGGCATCCAGCGTTCCGGCGCGGATCTGGTCGTCGATCAGCTGGTCCAATGTCGCGCTGGCCCATGTCGCATCCGACAGGATCGAATGCGCCCGTGCCAGGGCCTGAAGGCGGCCGGTGAAGCTGGTTTCGAACGCGGCCAGATTGTCGGATTGCCGCAGGCTTTGGCGGGCGATGGATTGCACATTGGCCAGCGTGTTCTTGATGCGGTGGTTCAGCTCGCCGATCAGCAGCGAGCGCACCTCCTCGGCATGGCGCCGTTCCGTGATGTCGAGGATCTGAAGCGACAGCGAATACATCTCGCCCTCGTCGCAGAGGATCGAGCCGTAGAGTTCGCAGGCGACGCGCTGGCCCTCGGCATGGCGGGCCTCGATCTCGGTCGAGAAGCGGGGCGGGGTGTCGCCGTCGCAATCGAACCAGGTGGCAAGCTGCGTGCAGGCCTCGGCATCGATCCATCCGGTCTCGGAGGCATGGCGGCCCAGAACCTGATCGGGCGTGAAGCCGAAGGCGCGTTCGGCGCCCGCAGACCATGCCCGGATCACCAGATCGCTGTCGCATTCGACCAGGGCCAGCGGCGAATTGTCGGCATGCGCCCGCAGCCGCGCCATGGCCCGGTCTCGCAGCCGCGCGATGGCCTGCATCTCGTCGCGCTGGCGTTCCAGTTCGCGCGCCTGGCGGCCGATGCGGAAGAACACCTCGGCCTTGGATTTCAGGATCATCGGGTCGATGGGCTTGAAGATGTAATCGACCGCCCCCGCCTCGTAGCCCCGGAAGCGACGGGCCTCGTCCATCTCGGCGGCGGTGACGAAGATGATGGGCACGCTGCGGGTGCGTTCGGTGCCCCGCATCAGTTCGGCCAGTTCATAGCCGTCGGTGCCGGGCATCTGCACGTCGAGAAAAGCCAGCGCGTATTCGTTGACCAGCATCAGTTCCAGCGCCTGCGCGGCCGATCCGGCGCTGTCGATGATCAGCCCGTCGCGGCGCAGCAGCGCCTCGAGTGCCATGATGTTCTCGGCAATGTCGTCGACGATCAGGAAGCGGATCGGAGTGTTAGGCATGGGTCACGTCCCGGGCCGTGCGGCGCCAGATGCGCTGGTTTTCGTCGAAGGGCTCGAAGGCGCCAGCATGGGCCGAGAAGCGCAGCGTCTCGTGCAGGCCGAGCCCCAGGAAACCGCCCCGCGCCAAAGCCTCGGCAAAGAGGCCGATGGCCCGCTGCTGAAGGTTGTTGTCGAAATAGATCAGCACGTTGCGGCAAGAGATCAACTGCACCTCGGAAAAGACCTGATCGGTGGCAAGGTTGTGTTCGGTAAAGACCGTGCGCGCCCGCAGGCGGCGGTCGAAGGCCGCGCGCCCATAGGCGGCGGTGTAGTGATCCGACAGCGATCCGCGCCCGCCCGCCCGCTGGTAGTTCTGCGAGAACAGCGCCATGCGGTCGATGGGATAGATCCCGGCCTCGGCGCGGGCCAGCGCGCGCCGGTTGATCTCGGTCGCGTAGAACAGGGTGCGGTCCAGAAGCCCCTCTTCCTCCAGCATGATGGCCAGCGAATAAAGCTCTTCGCCATCCGCGCAGCCGGCCACCCAGACCTTGATTGACGGGAAGGTCTGCAGATGCGGCAGCACATCGCGCCGCAGCGCCAGGAAGTAGTCGGGATCGCGGAAGAACTCGCTGACCTGCACGGTCATCGCGTCGATGATGTCGGGCAGGATCGAGGCATCGCGCAGCAGCCGGCCCTGCAATTCCGACAGGGTCTCGTAGCCCAGCCGCTCGCGCGCCAGATCGGCGCGCCGCACCAGCGAATTGCGGGAATAGGACCGGAAATCGTAGTGATGGCAGCGGTGCAACGCATCCAGGAACAGGTCAAGCTCGATCGCCTCGGCGGGCGCGGGCAGAACGGGGCGCACGGTCATCGCGGCATCCACACGCGGGTCAGCGACAAGAGCTTGTCCACGTCCAGCGGCTTGGGCAGGTAATCGTTGGCCCCCGCGGCAAGGCACTGGTTCTGGTCCTCGGCCATGGCCTTGGCGGTCAGCATGATGATGGGCAGCGTCTTCCAGCGGTCGATCTTGCGGATCTCGCGGGTGGCGGTCAGGCCGTCCATCTCGGGCATCATCACGTCCATCAGCACAAGGTCGATCCGGGGCGCGGCGCCGTCATTGACGCGGCCAAGCGCCTCCAGCGCCTCGCGGCCGTTGCGGGCGATCTGGACATGGGCGCCATGCGGCTCGAAGACGCCGGTCAGGGCATAGACGTTGCGGATGTCGTCCTCGACCACCAGGATGCGGCGGCCCTCCAGCTGCGCGTCGCGGTTCAGCGACGCGGCCAGCATCTCGCGCTGCTTTTCGGGCAGGTCGCTGACCACCTGATGCAGGAACAGCGTCACCTCGTTGATCAGCCGCTCGGGGGATTTCGCCCCCTTGATGATGATCGACTTGGAATAGCGGCGCAGGCGCTGTTCCTCGGGCTCGGTCAGGGCGCGGGCGGTGTAGACGATGACCGGCGGGAAGGCCCCGAGCCCGTCGCCGTCCAGCCGTTCCAGCAGGTCCAGCCCCGACGCATCGGGCAGCGTCAGGTCCAGCACGATGCAATCGACGGTCTCGCCCCGGCAGATCCGCAGGGCCTCGGCGGCGGTCCCCGCCCCGATCGCCTCGACCTCGTCGCTGGCCAGCAGCGCCTTGAGCCCCTCCATCTGGGCGGGATCGTCCTCGACGATCAGCACCCGGCGCATCCGCTGTTCCAGACGGCTTTCCAGATTGCGGATGGCGCGCGACAGCTCGTCGCGCCGGACCGGCTTCATCATCGAGCTGATGGCGCCCTGCGACAGGGCCTGACGGCTGTGATCCTCGGCCGAGACGACATGGACCGGAATGTGGCGGGTCGAGACATCGCGCTTCAGCCGGTCCAGCACGGACAGGCCCGAATGGTCGGGCAGGCCCATATCCAGCACGATGGCCTGCGGCAGGTAATGCCGCGCGGCCGCCACGGCCTCGTCGGCGCGCGAGACGCAGACGCAGCGGAATCCCAGTTCGCGCGACAGGTCGCACAGGATGCGGGCAAAGGCCGGATCGTCCTCGACCACCAGCATCACGCGCTCGCCCTCGCGGATCAGGTCGCGGTCATCCTCGACCCCCTCGACCAGCCCGAGCGCGGGCGATTGCGCGACCGGCAGCGACGCGGCCGAGGCCGGCTGCGGCAGCGCGGGGGCAGCGGGGCGGGCCTCGCCGCGCGGGGCGCGTTCGGGCAGGATCAGCGTGAAGGTGCTGCCCCGTCCGGGCTGGCTGTCCAGCGTCAGGCGGCCGCCCAGCAGATCGGCCAGCTCGCGCGAGATGGACAGGCCCAGCCCCGTGCCGCCATATTTGCGCGAGATGGTGCCGTCGGCCTGTCGGAACGCCTCGAAGACGACCTCCTGCTGGTCGGCCGGGATGCCGATGCCGGTATCCTCGACCGCGAAGGCCACGCCCTGCGGCGCCCGCGCGATGCGCAGCGTGATGCGCCCGCGTTCGGTGAATTTCAGCGCGTTCGAGACGAAGTTCCGCAGCACCTGCTCCAGCCGCTGGCCATCTGTCCGCAGGGGCGGCAGGTCGGCGGCGACATCGGCGGTCAGCTCCAGCCCCTTGTGGCGGGCCTCGGCCTCGAAGGCGCGGATGATGCGATGGGCGACATGGCCGGCATCGATCTCGTCCAGGGCGATCTCGACCTTGCCGGCCTCGATCTTGGACAGGTCCAGAATGTCGTTGATCAGCGCCAGAAGATCCTGGCCCGAGGACTGGATCGTCTCGGCCCAACGGACTTGTTCCTCGGTCAGGGTGCCGCCGCGATTTTCCGCCAGAAGGCGCGACATGATCAGCAGCGCGTTCAGCGGCGTGCGCAACTCGTGGCTCATGTTTGCGACGAATTCGGACTTGTAGCGGCTTTCGCGGGCGAGCGCCTCGGCCTGATCCTCGAGCATCCGGCGCGAGCGGGCCAGCGCGTCGCGCTGTTCTTCCAGCTCCTGCGTCTGGGTCTCGAGCCGGGTGTTCTGGTTCTCGAGCTCGGCCTGCTGTTCCTCAAGCCGCCGCTGGCTGTCCTGCAGGGCGCGGGTCTGTTCCTCGAGCTCCTCGTTCGTGGCGGCCAGTTCCTCGGTATGGCTGCGCAATTCCTCGGCCTGGCGGCGGGTCTCCTCCAGCAATTCGTGAAGCTGGTCGCGGTATTGCGCGCCGCGCAGCGCGATGCCCAGCTTGTCCGAGACGCGCTCGAACAGGTCGATCACGCGGTCGGGCACGGGGCGGTCCAGACCGAATTCCAGCACGCCGTTGATCAGCTGGCCATCCCGCAGGGGCACCAGCACCGTGCTGGCCGTCCGCCCCCGCGCCAGACCCGAGGACCAGCCGAGCGCCTCGTCCGGCGCCATGTCGATCCGCAGGGGCTGGCCGCTGGCCACGGCGCGGGACAGATGACCCTGCCCTTCCTCGATCCGGTCGGGGATCAGCGCGTCCTCGGTCCCCCAGCTTGCCAGCCGCACGAAGCCGCGACCGTTCCGGGCATAGGCGACCGCCGCGCGCGCGCCGATGCGCTCGGCCATCGATTCCAGCACCTGCTGAGCCAGCCGGGCTGGCGGCATCTCGCCCTGGATGGCGCGCGCGACCGCGATCTGGCCCATATTCACCCAATCCGCCCGCGCCAGACGCGTCCGGTTCACGACCAGCCAGTAGCCCAGCACCCCGAGCGCGGCAAAGATCGCCCCGGCCATGATGCGGTTGGCGACGGCCAGTCCAAAGCTGACCCCCGCCTCGCTGAGAAAGAAGCCCGCGATCAGAAGCAGACAGACCATCGCCGCGACCACGGGCGGCAGCAGCGGCCAACGCGCGACGGGGGCCAGCGCCAGAGGAACCACGTAGAGCAGCCAGACCGCCGTCCCCAGGGGATACAGCAGATCCAGCATGAACACGGCAGCAACAAGTGCAGCGATCAGCGCTGCGATCACCAGATCCAGTCTCTTGTCCACGTCTTCTCCTGCCTCGTCCCCCGCCGCGCTGGCGCCGGCGTTCCGCAGGAACGCGCGCAGCGGGCATCCGGTTCAGTCCTGTCGACAGAAAACATGCCGAACAGGATCGTTCAACGCCTGACGCAGCGCCAGAGGCAAAGGCGGCGGGGGCGCTAGGCCCCCGCGATCAGCCGCGCAGCGTGGCCCCCGTCGCCTTCTGGACCTTTTCGACGACCTTGGCGGCAACGGCCTCGATCTCGGCATCCGTCAGGGTCTTGTCCGCAGCCTGCATCCGCACGGTCAGACCGATCGACTTGGCGCCGCCCTCAAGCCCGGTGAACTGGTCGAAGACGCTGACCTGCCGGATCAGGGCCTTGTCGGCGCCAAGCGCGGCGTTCACCAGCGTCAGCGCCTCGACCTCGGGTGCGGTGACAAAGGCGAAGTCGCGCTCGACCGCCTGGAAGCCAGACAGCTCCAACGCGGGCCGGGTCGGCGTGCGGGTCTTGGGGAAGGGTATCGCGGCCAGATGGATCGTGAAGGCCACGGCCGGGCCCTTCACGTGCATCTCGCGCAGGATGCGGGGATGGACCTCGCCAAAGGTGGCCAGCACGTTGGGGCCAAGCGCGATGTTGCCCGCCCGGCCCGGATGCCACCAGCCGTCCAGCTTGCGGTTGATCTGGGCCTTGGCGGGGGCACCGATGGTTGCCAGCACCGCCTCGACATCGGCCTTGGCGTCATAGATGTCCACCTTGCGACGGCTGCCGAAGGGGTCGCGCGGCGCGATCTGACCGACCAGAAGCCCGCTGAGACGCAAAGATTGCTCGCCCGGCTCACCGCCCGAGAAGACGGGGCCCAGCTCGAACAGGGCCAGATCAGCGAAGCCGCGCGCCTGATTGCGCGCCGCCGCCGCCAGAAGACCGGGCAGCAGATCGGGGCGCAGATGCGTCATCTCGCTGCTGATCGGGTTCTCGACGCGCACCGCATCCGAGCCGCCGCCGAACAGCGTTGCGGCCTTGTGGTCGATGAAGCTGTAGGTCACGCATTCGTTGTAGCCAAGCGATGCCGCCATCCGGCGCGCCGCCTTTTCACGCTGTTGCAGCGGCGTCAGAACCGGCTGGGGCACGCCCGCGCGCGGGCGCGGCAGGGGCTTGCCCTGCAGCTTGGTCAGGCTTGCGATGCGGGCGATCTCTTCGACCAGATCGGCCTCGCCCAGCACGTCGGGGCGCCAGGACGGCACATGCGCCTTATCGCCTTCCAGCCGGAAGCCAAGCGCCTCGAGCGTGCGGCGCTGCGTGTCCTCGGGGATGTCCATGCCGACCAGGCGCGAAGTGCGCGTGGGGTCCAGGCGATAGGCGCGGCCGGTATCGGGCAGCGCCCCGGCGGTCACGATCTCGGAGGCCTCGCCGCCGCAGAGGTCCAGGACCATCCGCGTGGCCAGTTCCAGCCCCGGCAGGGTGAAGGCCGGGTCGATGCCGCGCTCGAACCGGTAGCGCGCATCGCTGTTGATCTTCAGCACGCGGCCCGTCGTGGCGGTGGCGATCGGATCGAAATAGGCAGCCTCGATGAAGACCTCGGTCGTGGTCTCGGACGCGCCCGAGGCCGCGCCGCCCATGATGCCCGCGATGCTTTCGGGGCCGTGATCGTCGCAGATGACCACCGCACCTTCGGGCAGCGCATAGGTCTTGTCGTCCAGCGCGACCAGTTCCTCGCCCGCGCGCGCACCGCGCAGGGTCAGGTTGCCCGTCACCTTGGCCGCGTCGAAGACATGCAGCGGGCGGTTCAGGTCAAAGGTGAAGAAGTTCGTGATGTCCACCAGCGCATTGATCGGGCGCAGCCCGATGGCGCGCAGGCGTTTCTGCAGCCATTCGGGCGACGGCCCGTTCGTGACGCCGCGCACCACCCGGCCCGCGAAGAAGGGCGCCTTGGCCGCGATCTCGGGCGCGATGGTCACGCCGATCGGGCACGGAAAGGCGCCCTCGACGCGCGCCTCGGGCGCGGGGTTCAGCGTGCCGAGGCCGCGCGCGGCCAGATCGCGGGCGATGCCGCGCACGCCAAGCGCATCGGGGCGGTTCGGCGTGATCTTGATGTGGATCATCGGGTCGATCTTGTCGGGCGCGTTCTGGGCGAGCCAATCGACGAAACGCTGGCCGACCTCGCCCGAGGGCAGTTCGATGATGCCGTCATGCTCCTCGGACAGCTCCAGCTCGCGCTCGGAGGCCATCATGCCGTGGCTTTCCACGCCCCGGATCTTGCCTACGCCAAGCGTCGTGTCGATGCCGGGCACGTAATCGCCGGGCTTGGCCAGCACCACGGTGATGCCCGCCCGCGCATTGGGCGCGCCGCAGACGATCTGCTTTTCGCCCTCGTCCGTCATCACGCGGCAGACCCGCAGGCGGTCGGCGTCGGGATGCTGCTGGGCGTCCTCGATCCGGGCCAGGGTGAACGTGCCCAGCTTCGCGGCGGGATCGACGATCTCCTCGACCTCGAGGCCCAGATCGGTCAGCGCCTCGGCGATCTCGGCCAGGGTCGCGGTGGTGTCCAGATGCTCGTTGAGCCAGGAGAGGGTGAACTTCATGACGCGTGCCTTCCGGTTCCGGCCCGCAAGGGGCGGGCATGGCTTTGCTGCCTTCAAGCGCGGGCAGGCGCGCGGGTCAAGCCGGATCGGCATGTTTTGCGGCCAAAGATCGAACTTGCCGCGCCTGTCCGGCGGTGCCACCTTGCGCCCATATCGTGATCCCAGGGTGTTCCCATGAAAGTGCTTTTGCCTCTTGCCGTCGGCCTGACCGGCCTGTCCGCGCTTCCCGCGCTTGCCCAGGGCGACGGGGTCGCCTGTTCGGGCGATCCGGCGCAATGGTTCGCCGCCGACGCGGCCGCCAGCACGGTGAACACCGCCGAGACCCCGCTGCGGGTCGAGGTCGAGTCCTCCGAAGGCAGTCGCGGCTGGCACGCCTTCGTCGTCGAAGGCGAGGCGCAGGCCCTGCGGATCGAGGCCGAGGCCATCGGCGGCGGCGATCCCTCGCTGGTCCTGTCCACCCCCGAGGGGCGCGTCCTGGCCGAGAATGACGACGCCCTCGGCGGCC
>NZ_JAUVVF010000077.1 GCF_030604785.1 Paracoccus sp. (in: a-proteobacteria)
ATGATCGCCGCCGACGCGCTTGGGAAAGAGCCGCCGCAGGTCGGGCTGACCACCTTCCGCCCGCCCTACACGCCCACCAGCTTCGGCGCCTTCGTCGGCTACCACAAGGGCGCGACCTTCGAGCTGACGCGCAAGACGCCCATCGACCCCTGGGCCGAGGCGAACGGCGCGGTCTTCGAGCCGGTCTCGCTGTGGCGTCGCGCCTGGTACTTCCCGAAGGCGGGCGAGGACATTCACGCCGCCGTGGCGCGCGAGTGCCGCGAGACGCGGGCCTCGGTGGGGATGTTCGACGCCTCGACCCTCGGCAAGATCGAGGTCGCGGGCCCGGATGCGGTCGAGTTCATGAACCGCATGTACACCAACCCCTGGACCAAGCTCGCGCCGGGCCGCTGCCGCTATGGCCTGCTGCTGGGCGAGGACGGGTTCATCCGCGACGACGGCGTCATCGGCCGGCTGAGCCAGGACCTCTTCCACGTCACCACCACCACCGGCGGTGCGGCGCGCGTGCTGAACATGATGGAGGACTACCTCCAGACCGAATGGCCGGACCTGAACGTCTGGCTGACCTCGACCACCGAGCAATGGGCGACGGTCGCCGTCAACGGCCCGAACGCCCGCAAGGTGATCGCGCCGCTGGTGGAAGGCCTGGACCTCTCGGACGAGGCCTTCCCGCACATGTCGGTCGCGGAATGCACCGTCGCGGGTCTGCCGGCGCGCCTCTTCCGCATCAGCTTCACGGGCGAGCTGGGCTTCGAGATCAACGTCCCCGCCCGCCATGGCCTTGCGCTGTGGAAGGCGATCCATGAGGCTGGGCAGCCCTACGGCATCTGCCCCTACGGCACCGAGACGATGCACGTCCTGCGCGCCGAGAAGGGCTACATCATCGTGGGCCAGGACACCGACGGCACGGTGACGCCGCAGGACGCGGGCCTCGAATGGGCGGTCGGCAAGGCGAAGAAGGACTTCGTCGGCAAGCGCTCGCTGATGCGGCCCGACATCGTGGCGCCGAACCGCAAGCAGCTGGTCGGCCTGCTGACCGAGGACGGCACCAAGCTAGAGGAAGGGGCGCAGATCGTGCTGGACCCGAACCAGAAACTGCCGATGACGATGGCGGGGCACGTCACCTCGTCCTACGATTCGGTCGCGCTCGGACGGCCCATCGCGATGGCGGTGATCACCGGCGGGCACGGGCGGATGGGCGAGACGGTGCACATCCCGATGCCGAACGGCACCGTGAAGGCCACGATCACCTCGACCAACTTCTACGACCCCGAAGGGGAACGGCTGAAAGCCTGAGGAGCGCGCCATGACCACCCAACGCCACGACTTCGCCGCCGCGCCCTTCCTGCTGGAGGAGCTGCCCTTCGCGCCCCGCTTCTCGCTGCGCGTGCGCCCCGAGAACCGCGCCGCGCTGGCCGAGGCCCTGGGCCTCGAGCTGCCCGAGGCGGTCGGCCGGCGCGCCGCGACCGGCGAGACCGAGGTCCTGTGCCTCGGCCCCGACGAATGGACGATCCTGACCAGCGCGGCGCAGCGCGACGCGCTGGTGCAGGCGGGGGCGGCGGCCTATGCCGCCATCCCCCACAGCCTGGTCGAGATCAGCGACCGCGAGATCACGCTGCGCGTCTCGGGGCGGCAGGCGCTGACCGCGCTGACCGCCGGCTGCCCGCGCGACGTGGATGCGCTGGCGGTGGGCCGCGGCGCGCGCACGCTCTTCGACACCGCGACGGTGATCCTGCGGCGCGACGGGCTGGACGACTTCCGCATGGATGTCTGGCGCAGCTTCCTGCCCCATGTCCGCGCCATCCTCGCCAAGGTCGAGGCCGAGCTGAAGACCGGCCTCTGAACCGCCCGACCTGAACGTTCCCGCTGCGGCCGCCCGGCCGCGGACGATCCCGCTTTGCCGAAAGGTTTCCCCATGCTCGACTTCAAGACCCCGACGATCTCGGACAGCGCCGTCGCCGACGCCATCACCCGCGAGCTGGGGCGCCAGCAGGACCAGATCGAGCTGATCGCCTCCGAGAACATCGTCTCGGCCGACGTGCTGGCCGCGCAGGGCTCGGTCCTGACGAACAAGTATGCCGAGGGCTATCCCGGCAAGCGCTATTACGGCGGCTGCGAGTTCGTGGACGAGGTCGAGGACATCGCCCGCGACCGCCTCAAGCAGCTCTTCGGCGCGGCGCATGCGAACGTGCAGCCCCATTCGGGCGCGCAGGCGAACCAGGCGGTGTTCCTGGCGCTGCTGCAGCCGGGCGACAAGATCATGGGCCTGTCGCTGGCGCATGGCGGCCACCTGACCCACGGCTCGCCCGTGACCATGTCGGGCAAGTGGTTCGAGGTCGTCAGCTACGAGGTCGAGGAGGACACGCATCTCATCGACATGGCGAAGGTGCGCGCCAAGGCGCTGGCCGAGAAGCCCAAGCTGATCGTCGCGGGCGCCTCGGCCTATCCGCGCCACATGGACTTCGCCGCCTTCCGCGCCATCGCGGACGAGGTCGGGGCGTATCTTATGGTGGACATGGCCCATTACGCGGGCCTGATCGCGGCGGGCGAATACCCGAACCCGGTGCCGCACGCCCATGTCACCACCTCGACCACGCACAAGACCCTGCGCGGCCCGCGCGGCGGCGTGATCCTGACGAACGACGACGATCTGGCCAAGAAGTTCAACTCGGCCGTCTTCCCCGGCAACCAGGGCGGCCCGCTGATGCATGTCATCGCCGCCAAGGCCGTCGCCTTCGGCGAGGCGCTGCAGCCCTCGTTCAAGGACTACGCGAAGAACGTGATCGCCAATGCCCGCGCGCTGGCGGACACGCTGACGGCCGGCGGAGTCGGCATCGTCTCGGGCGGGACCGACTGCCACATGGTCCTGTGCGACCTGCGCCCCCTCGGCGTGACCGGCAAGGCCGCCGAGATCGCGCTGGAACGTGCGGGCCTGACCTGCAACAAGAACGCGATCCCCTTCGATCCGGAAAAGCCCTTCGTCACCTCGGGCATCCGCCTCGGCAGCTCGGCGGGCACGACGCGCGGCTTCGGCGAGGCCGAGTTCCGCAGGATCGGCGAGATGATCCTGCGCGTGCTGACCGCGCTCGGCGCGAACCCGGACGGGGACGCCGCGCTCGAGGCCGAGGTCCGCGCCGAGGTCAAGGCCATCTGCGACCGCTTCCCGATCTACGGCGCGTAGATGTTCCTTTCGGTCTTCGACATCTTCAAGATCGGCATTGGCCCCTCGTCGTCGCATACGATGGGGCCGATGGTCGCCGCCGCGCGGTTCCTGGACGATCTGCGCGGCGGGACCGAGAAGATCCCCGGCGCGACCCGCCCGCACCGCCTGCAGGCGCGGCTGCACGGCAGCCTCGCCTTCACCGGCAAGGGCCACGCGACCGACCGGGCGGTGATCCTGGGCCTCTGCGGGCTGACGCCCGACCGGATGGACCCGGACGACGCCGAACGGATCGAGGCCGAGGTGCGCCGCACCGGGATCGTCCGCCCCGGCGGGCTGGGCGATCTGGTCTTCCGCCCGGACGAGGACCTGGTCTTCGACTATGGCCCCGCGCTGCCCGGCCACCCGAACGGCATGGTGCTGCGGGCGCTGGACCCGGCGGGCGCGCCCTATCACCAGCAGACCTATTATTCCGTGGGCGGCGGCTTCGTGCTGACCGGGCCCGAGCTCGAGGCCAGCCGCGGCGCGGGCGCCCCCGCCCGCCCGGCCGCCGGCGTGCCCTTCCCCTTCGAGACCGCGGCGCAGATGCTGCACATGGGCCTCGCCTCGGGGCGCAGCATCGCCGAGATGAAGCGCGCCAACGAGGAGGCGGTGCTGGGCGACCGGCTGGACGGGCGGCTGGACGAGATCTGGGCCGCGATGGACGGCTGCATCGCGCGCGGCCTTGCGCAGGACGGGATCCTGCCCGGCGGGCTGAAGGTGCGCCGCCGCGCCCGCGCCATCCACCAGCAGCTGGAATCCGAACGCGGGCGCAACCTGAACCAGCCGCATCAGGCGAACGACTGGCTCAGCGTCTACGCCATGGCCGTGAACGAGGAGAACGCCGCCGGCGGCCGCGTCGTCACCTCGCCCACCAACGGGGCGGCGGGGGTCGTGCCGGCGGTCGGGCGCTATTACCTCGACCATTGCGTCGGCGCGCATCCCGGCGGCATCCGCGACTATCTGCTGGTCGCGGCGGCGATCGGCGGGCTGATCAAGCACAACGCCTCGATCTCGGGCGCCGAGGTGGGCTGCCAGGGCGAGGTCGGCTCGGCCAGCGCGATGGCGGCGGCGGGGCTCTGCGCGGTGCTGGGCGGCACGAACGCGCAGGTCGAGAACGCGGCCGAGATCGCGCTGGAGCATCACCTGGGCATGACCTGCGATCCGGCCGCCGGCCTCGTGCAGGTCCCCTGCATCGAACGCAACGCCCTGGGCGCGATCAAGGCGGTCTCGGCGGCCAGCCTCGCGCTGCGGGGGGACGGGACGCACTTCCTGCCGCTGGACAACTGCATCCGCGTGATGCGCGACACCGGCCGCGACATGAGCGAGAAATACAAGGAAACCTCGCAGGGCGGCATCGCCGTCAACCTGCCGGAATGCTGAGCGGCGGGCAGGCGAGGGGAGCATGACTATGACAGAGAACCACATCATCCGCGAGTCGATGGATTATGACGTCGTGATCGTCGGGGCGGGTCCTGCGGGTCTGTCTGCGGCGATCCGTCTGAAGCAGCTTGACGCGGATCTTTCGGTCGTGGTGCTGGAGAAGGGCTCCGAGGTGGGGGCGCATATCCTGTCGGGCGCGGTGCTTGACC
>NZ_JAUVVF010000023.1 GCF_030604785.1 Paracoccus sp. (in: a-proteobacteria)
GCAAAGATCTTGCGGCCCACGACCGTCACGCGCAGGTCGCGCCCCTCGATCCGGCGTTGCAGGATCGCGGGGGCGTGGCGCAGCTGACCCAATTGCGCCAGTTCGGCGTCGCCGATGCGCCGCGTCTCGCGCCAGTAGCGCAGGCTGCCGGCGAAGGGCTTGCAGATGACGTCGCCATGCTGCGCGAGAAAGGCGCGGGCGCTTTCGGCGCAGGTGGTGATCAGCGTCTCGGGCGGGTCCAGGCCCAGCTGGCCCGCCAGCCGCAACTGCCAGCTCTTGCGGCTGGCGGCCTCGTCCTCGACGGGCGGGTTGATCCAGGCGGACGGCATGGCGAGCCACAGCCCCGCCAGCGCCTCGGCGCATTCGGCGGCGGCGAAGTCCTGCGCCTGAAGGCCGGGCTCAAATTCCAGCGGCTGCGGACGACGCCACCAGGCTGCGCCGACCCGGTCGAGGTCGATCAGCCGCCCCTCGTCGTCGCTGAAGCCAAGCTGGCTGCCGGTCGGCTCGTAGCGCAGCACCAGCCGCGCGGCGCGGGGAAAGCGGGCAAGGTTCAGGATCTGGCTCTCGGCGCCAAGCCGATCCAGATGGTCGATGACGGTGCGGGCGTGAACGTCTTCGGGATGCGAGATGATCAGTATCATGGGGAACTCCGGGGAATGGGGTGATGGAAGGTCGGGCCGGCCCCCGCATCGGGGCGGCAGAGGGCAGGGGCCGGCCCGCGCGACGGATCAGACCTGACCCGTCGCGGCCTGGTACTGAGCGACCATCGACTCGAGAACGGCATGCAACTCGTTGATCTGACGGGTCAGCTCGGCCAGGGTTTCGTCAGGGGCGCCCAGCATCTGCTGGAAGTCCTGCCATTCGGGCGCCTGATGGGGCGTGGACAGAACGAAGGGCCGCCCCGGATCGGGAAGGTCGATCCGCTCCGCGATGACGGTGCCGCCGCGATCCAGCAGGGGCGAGGTGCGCGGCTGGTCCAGCACCACGGGCGTGCCCGGCTGGTCCTGGACGGGCAGCGTGACGGGCCGGTCCAGGATGACCGGGGTCGACAGCTGGTCCTTGAGGATCGGCGTGCCGATCCGGTCGACGATGACCGGTGTGTCGTGGCGGTCCACCACGACCGGCGTGCCCAGGATGTCGCGCGTGGGCGTCGTGTCCACATGCGGCAGCTTCAGGATCCGCGTCAGCCGGTCATAGGCCCCCAGAGGCTGCACGATGCCGTGGCCGGAATGGATGTCGAACCCGGCGGGGCCGATATCCTTGCAGGTCGCGATCAGCGCGTTCTTCAGCATCTCGGTATTGGCCGCCGGCTTGACCTGTTTCAGCAGCGCGCAGATCCCCGCAAGGATCGGCGTCGCGGCCGAGGTGCCGCTGTCCGAATCGTGGTAGCCCGTGAAATGCGTGATGGCACAGAAATCGGGCTTGCGCGGCGACAGCGCCGCCGGGCCGCGGCTGGAATAGCCCACGAATTGTTCGCGCAGGTTGACCGCGCCCACGGTCATCACCGCCTCGTGGCCGTTCGCGCCCCAGATGCTGCGCCCGCTGCCCGTGTCGGGGCCGCAGCGCCCGTCGGGGCAGGTATCGCCGCAATTCCCGGCGGCGAACAGGACGATGATCCCGGCATTTACGGCTTCGACCACCTTGCGGGTGAAGGGGTGGTTGGGGTCGCGGGCATAGCTGGCATCCCAGCTTTCCTGGAAGATGCCCCAGGAATTGGTCAGGATCTGCGGCGTGCCGTGCATGCGGTAATGGTTCAGCGCCCAGTCAAAGGCCTGGAGCGCCCGCGAGATCGTGCCGGTCGAGCCGCCCGAACCCGCAATCCGCATGTCGAAGATCTGCGCCTCGGGGGCCATGCCCAGGACGTCGGTGGCGCACATGTTGCCATGCTCGCCCCAGGCGCTGGCCTCGGTGCCCCAGCTTGCGGCGGGCCAGCCGCCGATCACGCGGGGGATGCGGCGCGGGGTCTCGCCCGCCTTGACGGGGCGGCCCTGCGCGGTGATGCCGCCATCCAGCACCCCCACCACGATACCCGCGCCGCGATAGCCGCGCGACCACATCTGGTCGGCGCCCAGATAGCGCGCGACATCCGCGATCGTGCCGACCGGGGTGCGCGGGGTGCAGTCGCAGCTGCCGATGGGGCAGGCGCCCATCGCGGGGTTGTCGTCAAGATCCGGACCGGCATCGTTCGAATGGCCCGGATGGGCGAAGGGCGCGATGGGCGTGTCCTTCCAGACGCGCAGCACCTGCGGGTCGGCCTCGAGCGCGCGAAGCTGGTCCTCGCTTTCGACGGTGCCGCGCAGGATGTAGGTCTGGGGCAGGCCCGCCATCGCCTCGGCCTCGCCGCCCATGGCGACGGGGACGAATTCGGGGTCCAGCGTCAGCGCGCCGCCGGCCAGGGCGGGGACGCTGTTCATGCCCAGGATCGGCGACATGCCGGGATCGGCACGCATCTCCAGCAGGACGCTGATCGGAGCGGCTTCGGGTTTGGCTTTCTTGTCGGTCATTGCGGCTTCCTCCTCGGGATCGGGACGGGCGTTGTGCCGGTCCGCGATTCGGGATGTGCCAGCCGCGCGTGATCGCGCCGTGATCGGCGCGTGAAAGCCGCCGCCTTTTCGGGAATGCCGGGTCTAGAGCCCCGAGCGCGTCACCCCCAGCAGCCCGGCCCGGCGCAGCGTCGTCACCGGGTAATCGGGGCTGGCCATCAGGGGCAGGCTAAAATCAGGCTCGGCCCGCCGCAACGCCTCCAGCGCCGAGACCGCGCCCGCCTCGTCGCCGCGATGATGGCGCAGCGCGGCCAGCATCCGCAGGGCGGGTCGGCAATCGGGGGCATGGGCCAGGGCCGCGCTTGCGCTGTCCTCGGCCTCGGCCAGGCGGCCGGTGCGGATCTGCGCGACCGCAAGGCGCAGCCGCCAGCTGGCCGGGCCCAGAACCGCCAGCGGCCCGGTGCCCGCCCGCAACGCCGCCACCAGAGCCTCGCTGTCGCGGCCTGCATCGTTCAACGCCTGCGACAGCGCCAGTTGCGCCAGATCGTGACCCGGCGCCATCCGGCAGGCCAGGCGCGCCAGATCCAGCGCGCCCGAGACCTGTCCGCGCCAGCTGGCCATCAGCGCCGCGACCGACAGCACGACCGGATCGCAGGGCGCGGCCTCGCGGGCCTGACGGGCCAGGGCATCGGCCTCGTCCAGCAGGATGCGGGGATCGCCGCCCTGCCGCTCGATGATCAGCGTATAGCGCAGAAAGGCGCGCAGGGCCTGCGGCACCGGCCCCGGGCTTGCGGCCAGGCGCTGGTCGGCGGCCAGCAGACGTGCGCGCGAAAAGCTGAACAGATCGCCCAGAGGGTAAAGCCCGCCGGTCCTGCGCGTGATCTGCCCGGCGGTCTGGATCATGGTCAGCGCCATCGCCGCCGAGGCGCGGCGCAGATCGGGCAGGCCCGGGGCCAGCGGATAATGCTGCGCCCAAAGCTGCGCCCCGCTTTGAAGATCGCGCAGCACCATCATCACCACGACCCCGCCCCTTGGCTGCGCCATGCACAAGGCCTCGATCAGCAGGCCGGGGCCAGAGGGGCGCGTCAGCGATTGGCGCATCACCTGCGCGGGGATCAGCGCGGCGGCGCGCGCGGCGGCCTCGGACAAGGCGCAATCGGCCAGCATCCGCGCCTGCGGGCCGTCGCCCTGCGCGTCGGACAGGACCAGTTGGAGCCGCTCGTCCGGGGCGGGGCGATCCTCCAGCGCCAGACGCGTGTCGCGCAGCCAATCCTCGAATTCCGGATCGTCGATATCCAGACCCTCGGCGAATTCGCTGGGCTGGCCGGTCGGGCCGGTCACGGGCGCCAGATCGATCGTCACGCGCGCCGGGTCCAGCCCCGCCCAGCCGTCGCCGCCGATCAGCGCCGGGCCAAGCGCCTGCCGGCATTCGTGCAGCGCCTGACGCAAACTGGCCGAGCCCTGCGCGGGCGGGCTTTCGCTCCACAGTTTGTCCTGAAGCTGCGCGCGGCCCAACCGCAGGTCGGGCGCCATGGCCAGCAGCACCAGAAGGCCCCGCGCCTTGCGGCCGCGCGGGGTCAGGTCGCGGCCGTCCTCGTCACTCAGACGCACCTGTCCCATCAGCCGAAGCCGAAGGCGCATGGCTGAAACTCCGAACAAATTCCCGTGATATGTTACCATAGGTCAACCGAATCGGCGCCATCAATCGGCACGGCCCGAAAGGCGGCTGCACGATCCGAGACAAGGGGCACCTGCAGGTGCCGAAAGGGGGATGCGATGTCGCTTGCCAATGCGCATAACGCGCATAACGCCCATAATGCCCACAACGCGCACAATGCCCATAACGCCCATGCCGGGGGCGCGTCCGACGGGGGCGGGACGCTGGCGCAGGCGCTGATGGTCGCGCGCGACGCTATCGCGCCGATGGGGGCGGTCGCGGTTGCGGAACCCGGCCTGGCGCGGCAGACGCCGCTGACCCGCCTGCGCCGGATCGAGCCGCATTTCGCCATCGCCGCGCTGGTATCCGAACTGTCCGAGGGGCTTTCGGTGCAGGCCGGCCTGGACCGTTTCTCGATCACGGCAGGGGGCGGCACACTGGCGGGGATCGTGCGCCCCTCGGATGCGGATTTCATGGCCGAGGCGCAGCTTGTCGCGGGCTATGCCGAATTGCGCGCCGAGCGCATGCCCGAAATCCTGGCCCAGACCGGGACGATCCTGCCGTTCTTCGGCTCGATCCTGCCGCTGGCCTCGGGATGGACACCCTGCCTGATGCTGCTGGCCGGGGTGGTGCAGGATCTGGCGACGGCGATGGTTCAGCGCGCCAAGCTGGGATTCGGCGTGGCGCGCCCGCATGTGCTGTCGCCCGACATCCAGCCGGTGATCGCCTGTCCGGGGCATTCGGCCTTTCCCAGTGGCCATGCCGCGCAGGCCTTTGCGCTGGCCGGGATGCTGGCCGCCCTGTCGGGGGCCGGTGGCCCGGACCCGGCCAGCCCGCTGGACCGGATGGCCGCGCGGATCGCCGTGAACCGGACGGTCGCGGGCGTGCATTATCCGGTCGACAGCGCGGCGGGGGCGGTGCTGGGGCTGGCCGTCGCGGGCTGGCTGGTGGCGCGCGCGACGGGGGCCGAGGTGACGGGCCTGACGCTGGATGGCGGCGCATGGGGCGCCGACGCGCCGGGGGGCAGCCGTGACTTTCATCTGCCTGCCTTCTGTCGGGCCTGGCGGGACGCGACCTGCCTTGCCCCGACCGAGGCCTTTGCCGTGCCCGAGGCGCCTCTGCTGGCGGCCCTGTGGCAGGGGGCGGGGCAGGACTGGGGGCAACGATGGGGGTAGACCGCGCGCTCGACTGGCAGCCCGACCCGCCGGATCAGGCGATCCGCGACGATGAGGTCTGGCCCCTGCTGGAGGATCTTCTGGCCCGCGATCCCGCCATGGCCGAACGCCCGCACGAGGCGCAGCGCGCGGCCCTTGCGGCGCTGATCGAGGCGGCGTTCGGACGATGATCGCGCATGAGAGCCTTGACCTGTTCGATCCGGTGCTGGCGCATCTGCCACGGCTGGTGCCGTCCGATGTGATCCCGGCGCCCGACCTGCCGCCCGCCGCCGACGAGGCGTTTCTGCATCCCGACGCCCATCCCGCCGACCTGGATCGGGCGGTCATCGTCGCGGTGATCGACCATGCGATCCCCTTTGCCCATCCGCTGTTCCGCACGGAATCGGGCCGCAGCCGCATGGCCGCGATCTGGCTGATGGAGGCCCCGGCGACCGAGGCCCGCGCCGATCTGGCCTTTGGGCGCGAGTTGCGGGGCGGCGTCATCGACGCGCTGGCCGATCCCGGCGATCCGCTGGCGGCCTATCGCGCCGCCGGGCTGATGGCGCCGGGGCGCTGCATGGCGATGGCGGCCGCGTCCAGCCATGGCGCGGCGGTGGCGGCGCTGGCGGCGGGTCATGATCCGGACGATCCGGCGGGGCGCGACCATCCGGTTCTGGCGGTGTCGCTGCCCCGCGCGGCGCTGGCCGAGACCTCGGGCAGCGTGGCGGCCTTGTTCATCCAGGCCGCGGTGATCTTCGTGATCGCCCGCGCCCGTGCGCTTGCGCGCGAGATGTCCGCCCGGGCGGGGCGACGGGTGCGGCCCGCGGTCGTCCTGAACCTGTCGCTTGGCGTGACGGCCGGGGCGGATGATGGCAGCCTGCTGCTGACGCGGCTTCAGGACGCGATCGCGGACCGGACCGGCGACGATCTGGGGCTGGTCCATGTCGTCCTGCCGACCGGAAACAACCGGCAGGACCGTCTGCGCGGGCATCTGATGTCGGGGCAGGGCGTCGGCTGGCAGATCCCGCCGGGCGATCCCACGCCCAATGCCGTCGAGATCTGGGCGGCCCCCGGCGAGGCCGCGCCGGTCCTGCGCGTGACCGCGCCCTCGGGCGCGACGGGCGAGGTGGGGCTGACGGCCACCGGTTCGGGCTGGCTCTGCGACGGGCAGGGCAGGCGGCTGGTGAGGGCGGTCCTTCAGCGGCGGGGTGGCAGACGGGCCTGCCTGACGCTGATCCTGCCGCCGACGCTGCCTGCGGACGACATGGCAGAGGCCGACAGGGGGGCGGGCCTGCCGGGCCTGTGGCATCTGCATCTGGTCGCGGCCGGCCCTTCAGGCTGCACGCTGGCGATCCGTCGCGACGACCGGCTGCCCGGCTTTCGCGCGCAGGGGCGGCAGTCGCGGCTGGTCGATCCCGCCCATGCGCTGCGCGACGATGACGGCGGCTGGCCGGGCGCCGATCCCGACCCCGCGCCCGGGCCGATCCGCCGCAACGGCTCGGCCAGCGCCTATGCGCGCGGGCGCCGCCAGATCCGCGTCGGAGCCACGACGATCCGACCCGAGGCGCGGCTCAGCCCCTATTGCGGGCTGCTGCCGGACGGACGCGCGGGCGACGTGACCGCGCCCGCCGATCGCAGCGCGGCGAGGCAGGGCATGGTCCTGCCCGGCATCGCGCCAGCCGCCTGGCAACGGCTGAGCGGCACCAGCCTTTCGGCCCCCCAGATCACGCGCTGGCTGGCCCGCGCCCTGTCCCGAGGCGCCGACATCCCCGACCGCGACGCCCTGCGCCGGGCGCTGGCCGCCGGACAAGCGGCGGCGGCCGTGCCGGATGCGGGCCTGCCCGATCTGCCCTGGCGGGACGGCCTGTCGGATTGATCAGCGCGCAAGGCCAAGCGCGTTCAGCCGCGCCACCGTCTGCGGCAGGCGGGGCAGGTCGGCATTCACCTCGAGGATCAGGCGCGGCGTGTCGGGCAGGGCGGCCAGCGCATCGAAGACCGGCCGCCACGGGATGCGCCCGTCGCCCGGATGCCAGTGCCGGTCGGCATAGCCATCCGCGTCCTGCAGATGCACATGGCCCAGCCGTCCCCGCGCGGCGGCGATGTAATCCACAACCGGCGGCGCGCCATAGCGGCCATGCGCCAGCTCGGCATGGCCCGTATCCAGCGAGACGGCCAGCAGCGGATGGTCGATCGCCGCGACCAGATCGACGCGGATGCCGGGATCGGCATCGTCGATGTTCTCCAGCACGATCTGGCAGCCGCCCTCGGCCGCGCGGGCCAGGACGGGGGCCAGACAATCCTCCGCCGCCTCGAAGATCGCGGGCCTGATCGAGGGGTAATTCTCGCGGTTCAGATGCTGCCAATAGGTAAAGGGGCTGTGCACGACCATCTGGTCGGCGCGCAGGGCCAGCGCGATCTCGACCCCTTCCAGCAGACGCTTCTGCACGACGGCGCGGATCTCGGCATCAGGGTTGCCGATATCCAGACCCAGGAACGGCCCGTGGATGCCCACCGGCCCGGTCAGGTCGTCGCGCAGCGCGGCCCAGGCGGCGATCAGGTCGTCGCACACGCCGCGGATCGCGTCCAGCGCGCAGAAATCCTGGATCTCGACCGCGCGGCCCGGTCCGCAGATCCAGTCGCGCAGGTCGTCGAAATCGGGATAGGTCAGGGCAACGCCAAGCAGGGGCAGGCTCATTTGGGGCTCCGATGGCCTTTTCGCTGGCTGATTGATCCGCCAGCGCGGCGACGGATGCAAGCCTTGCTAGCTGACCAGCAGGGCCAACCCGATGGCATAGCCAAGCGTCACGAGCGCGAGGATCAGGGCCAGGATGCGGGCAAGAAGCGGGCGCATGGGTCAGACCATCTCGAAGATTTCGCTGTGGATGCGGTGGGCGGGCACGCCGCGTCCGCGCAGCGCCTTGCGCAGCGCCGCCAGCATCGGGGCGGGCCCGCACATCATGTGCGGCCAATCGCGGCTGTCGGGCGGCAGAACGCGCTGGATCAGATCGGCGTCGATCCGGCCCTCGGCGATGTGCTGGCCCTCGGGGCGCGGATCGGGCGCGGTTTCCAGCACATGGGTCACGCGCAGGTCGATGTCGCGCGCGATGCGGGCCAGCTCGTCGCGAAAGGCCGCGCCGTCCCAGTCGGCATTGGCGTAAAGCAGATGGACCGGGCGCGGATCGCGGCGTTCCTGCAGCGCGTGCAGGTTCGCGATGATCGGCGTGATGCCCACCCCGCCCGCGATCATCACGAAGCCCGGCGCATCGGCCTCTCGGTCGATGGTGAAGACGCCGTAAGGGCCGTCGATCCAGGCGGTGCTGCCGACGCGGGCCTCGGACAGGCGGCGGCTGTCGTCGCCCAGGGCCTTGATGGCAAAGCTGATCTCGTGGCCCTTGTCGGGGGCGGTGGCGATTGTGAAAGGGTGTTCGCGCAGCGAATAGGGCGAATTGCCGATGGCGAGCCATGCGAACTGGCCGGGACGCCAGTCGCGCAGGGGGCGGCCTTCGGGGCGCAGGCGCAGCAGGCGGATGCCGTCACCCTCGTCCCGGATCTCGATCACGCGCCACGGGTTGCGCGATTGCCACCACGGCCGGATCAGCCGCGTGTAGAGGATCAGCCCCAGCCAGGCCAGCGTCACCGCCAGCCACAGTCCGCGCGTGCCGTCCTCGGCGGTGAAGTAGCCCGCGCCCAGCACGTGCCAGACGGCTGCCCCGAACCCGATCAGCGCCAGCGCCACATGCAGCCTGCGCCACCACAGGTAATCCAGCCCCAGCCGCTTGCGGAATTCGGAACTGACGATCAGCACCACGAAGGCCGCCAGCCCGACCCGGCCCGCCGTCATGTGCGGCTGCGCCTGAAGCGGGCTGAGGCTGCCCAGATCGTCCTGATGCCAGACATAGAGCATCCCGAAATGGCCCAGCATGAAGGCCAGGGCCGCCCAGCTGAGAAAGCGGTGGAAGACGGGCACGATGTCCGCGCCGAAGGGGCGCAGCAGCGGCTTCAGCCGGCCGGTCAGCGCGAATTGCAGCCCCGCCAGCGCCAGCCCGCCGAAGCCGAGCGCATAGGCCAGATTGCGCGTCAGGGCACCGCCGCGCGGTGGGTCTCCGGCAAGGATGACCAGGAAGGGCAGCGCCAGCAGCAGTGCCGCCGCCAGAACCCAGCCCGTCGCCTCGGCCAGGACGATGGCGGGGCGGTCCGCAGGCCGGACATGGTGATGCGGCGGGGCAGGGCGGGGGCTCATGGCAGGCCAACGTCAGGCGCGCGCGACGGTTCCGGCGTTCCGGCCGGGAACCGACCCGCCCGGGCGCGGTTGTCACGGTGGACAGGAGCGCCCGGCCGCGTGCGCGACCGGCGGGCGCAGGCGGTCGCGGCACCCGCGGCAGATCGGGCCACAGCAGAACGAGGCACCATGATGAGCGACAGGCTTGACCCCTATTGCGGACCGGCCCCGGCTCCGGGCGCGCTGTGGCAAAGCTGGAACCTCGACCCGCCGCTGCTGGCGGGACTGGCCGTCTTATCGGGCCTGATCCTGTGGCGCGCGGGGCGGGCGCAGCGGGTTCCGGGCCTGATCGCGGTGGCGGCTCTGGTCGTGGCCTTCGTCTCGCCGCTCTGCGCGATGACGGTGGCGCTGTTCTCGGTTCGCTCGGCCCATCACCTGCTGCTGATCACGCTGGCCGCGCCCGCGCTTGCGGTGGCCTGGCCCATCCTTGCACGCCGCCTGCCCGCGGGTCTGTCTCTGGCGGTGCTGTCGGGCGTGATGGTCGCCTGGCATGTTCCCGCGATCTACGAGGCGATCTGGCGGTCGGACGGGCTTTACTGGCTGATGCAGGCGGCGATGATCCTGCCGGCCTGGGCCTTCTGGTCGGCGGTGCTGGCGCCAGGACCTGCCGGGGACGAGGCGCTGCGCCGCGCCGTCCTGATCGGCGGGCTGGCCGGGGTCATGGGCTTTCTGGGGGCGATCCTGACCTTCGCGCCCGCCATCCTGTATTTCCCGCATGTCGAGGGCGCGGTGGCCTGGGGGATCGACCCGCTGGTCGATCAGCAGCTTGCCGGTCTGGTCATGTGGGTGCCGGGCTTCCTGCCGGTCGCGGCCATCGCGGCGGGGATGCTGTGGCAGGGCTGGCGCCGGAGTTTCGCCGCATGATCGTCGCGGGGCTGAAATTTCTGCACATCGCCGCGATGGTCGCCTGGTGCGCGGCGATGATCGCGCTGCCGCTGATGCTGTATCTCTACGGCGCGATCTGGCAGCGGCAGACCGGCTCGGAACAGACGCAGGCGCGCTATGCCGAGTTCAGGCTGATCACCCATTACGGCTATGTCGGCTTTGCCACCCCGGCGGCGATCATCGCCATCGCGGCGGGGACGGGGCTGATCTTTGCCGATCAGGTCTTTGATCTGTGGTTCATCGCCAAGCTGGCCCTGGTCGCGGGGATGAGCCTGGTCCATGCCTGGATCGGCCATCTGATCCTGTCCTCGGCCGAGAAGCGCGGCCTGCACCACCTGCCTTCGCCCGTCTGGGCGCTGGTCTTGGGGATACCGCTGATGGTCGGGGTGTTGTGGCTGGTCCTGGCCAAGCCCGATCTGGCCTGGACCACCGATCTCATGCCCGAATTCATGCTGGCCCCGCGCGGTCAGGCAGATGGTCAGGCGGGGGGCCAGTCATGAGGGGGCGCCTAGTCCTCGTTGCCCCGGCCCCCGCGCTGCGTGCCGATCTGGTAGTCGAAGACCAGCTTTCCGCCATGCCAGCCGGTGATCCCCGTCATCAGCCCCGTCAGCGCCGACAGCAGGAAGCCGAAGGGCAAGACGGCGCCTTCGGGATCGGGCAGACGGAAGCCCCAGTTCAGACCCAAGAGCGACAGCAGCATCACCGCGAGTATGAAATGAGTCCAGCTAGCCGACCGGATGCGGATGCCCGGCACCATCAGAAGTTCGATCGTGCCGGTCACGCCAGCCGCGACGCCCAGCCCGAAGGCCGCCCCCGAGGCCCACAGCGCGACGCGCGGCCAGAAATCATCGCCCGTCCACCAATAGAGCGCGTCCGCCCCCAGGGTCGAGAAGGCCAGCGCGATGGGAAAGGCCACCATCATCGCGTGAAGCGGATGGCCGGACAGGGCGATCTTGGTCTCGGTGTCGTCAAAGGCGACATGTTCCTCGATCGGGTCGGCAAGGCGGCGGCGCTGTTTCCAGCTTCGTTTCTGGCGCATCGGCGGTCTCTCCTGTTCGGACGGCGATCATGGGGGAACAAGGCGGCTGCCGCGCTGGCGGTTCCGCTGCTGGCAGGCTGCGACGGTCCGCTCAGCACGCTCGAACCCTCGGGTCCGGCGGCGCGGGACGCGGCGATCCTGTGGTGGGCCATGCTGGCGGGGTCGACGCTGATCACGCTGCTGGTCGGCGTGATGCTGATCCTCGCGGTCCGCAACAAGGGCGGGCGGGCCTCGGAACGGCACTGGATCTGGGGCTGGGGCCTGGGCTTCACGCTGAGCGTCCTGACCGTGCTGGTCGGCTTTTCGCTGTGGCTGGGCGAGCGCATGCTGGCGCGCGCCGATGACGCGCTGGAAGTCTCGGCCCATGCCGCGCAATGGGAATGGCAGTTCACGCAGCCCGGCCCCGGCGGCGTGCCGGTCGTCACGCGGAACACGCTGTTCGTGCCTGCCGGGGCCAGCTTCGATGTGGTCATCACCTCGGCCGATGTGATCCACAGCTTCTGGGTGCCGCAGCTCGGCGGCAAGATGGATGCCGTTCCGGGCCATGCGAACCGCCATCGCCTGCGCGCCGACGCGCCCGGCATCTACGAGGGGCTCTGCGCCGAATTCTGCGGCTTCGGACACAATTTCATGCGCTTCACCGTCGTCGCCTACGACCCCGCCCTGCCCATGCCCGACATGTCCGAGGCGATGGCGGCTTTCGCAGACAATCAGGCAGGGATCCTTCCATGACGTTCACGCCACCCGCCGATCCCCGCGCCATCGCGCCGTCCGAACCGATGGTCGACAGCCTCGACATCGCCGCGAACCCGCCCCGCCGCGCGCTGCGGCTGCACCGCGAACTGGACGATGTCTGGCGCGACGAGCCGGGCTGGAAGGGGTTCTTCACCTCGGTCAACCATGGCACGATCGGGCTGCGCTTCATGGTGACGGCCTTCGTCTTCTTCGCCATCGGAGGCGTGCTGGCCATGCTGATCCGCGCCCAGCTTGCCACGCGGCAGGGCGCCTTCCTGGATCTGGACCTCTACAACCAGATCTTCACCATGCATGGCACGATCATGATGTTCCTGTTCGCCATCCCCATGCTGGAGGGGCTGGCGCTGTGGCTTCTGCCCAAGATCCTGGGCGCGCGGGACATGGCCTTTCCGCGCCTCAGCGCGCTTGGCTACTGGTGCTATTTCTTCGGCGGCAGCGTGATCGTGCTGTCGCTGGTCTTCGGGGTCGCGCCCGATGACGGCTGGTTCATGTATACACCCCTGTCGGACCGCACCCACAGCCCCGGCGTGAACGCGGATGTCTGGCTTCTGGGCGTCACCTTCGTCGAGATCAGCGCCATGGCCGCCGCGGTCGAGATTACCGTGACCATCCTGCGCTGCCGCGCGGGGGGCATGCCGCTGACGAAGATGCCGCTCATGGGTTGGTATCTGCTGGGCACGGCGGTGATGATGCTGGTGGGCTTTCCGCCGCTGATCCTCGGTTCGATCCTGCTCGAGGTGCAGCGCGCCTTCGACTGGCCATTCTTCGAGGTCGCCCGCGGCGGCGACCCGCTGCTCTGGGCGCATCTGTTCTGGCTGTTCGGTCATCCCGAGGTCTACATCATCTTCCTGCCCGCCGCAGGGGCCCTGTCCACGATCATCCCGATCCTGTCGCGGACCACGATCCTGGGCTATGGCGCCATCGTGGCGGCGGTGGCCGGGTTGGTCTTTCTGTCCTTCGGGCTCTGGGTGCACCACATGTTCACCGTGGGCATTCCGCATATGGCGCTGGCCTTCTTCTCGGCGGCCTCTGCGCTGGTGGCGGTGCCGACGGCGATCCAGATCTTCGCCTGGATCGGCACGATGTGGATGGGGCAGGTGCAGTTCCGGCTGCCCATGCTCTATATCATGGGGTTCTTCGCGACCTTCGTGATGGGCGGGCTGACCGGCGTGATGCTGGCCATGGTGCCCTTCAACTGGCAGGCGCATGACACGCATTTCGTGGTCGCCCATCTGCATTATGTCCTGATCGGAGGCTTCGTCTTTCCGATGCTGGCCGCAGTGAGCTACTGGATGCCGCTGATCTGCGGGCGCTGGCGCGTGAGGGGCCTGGGCGAGGCTGCGTTCTGGCTGATCCTGATCGGATTTCATGGAACCTTTTTCCTGATGCATCTGACCGGCCTTCTGGGGATGCCGCGCCGCATCGCGGTCTATCCCGACAATCCGGAATGGGAATGGCTGAACCTGATCTCGTCGATCTTCGGGATGATCACGGCGGCGGGCTTTGCGCTCTTTGCCTTTGACGTGGCGATGCAATGGCTGTTCGGACGGCGCAGCTGGCGCAATCCCTGGCGTGCGCCGACGCTGGACTGGGCGATGCCGTTGCCGGCGCCGTCCTACAACTTCGCCTCGCTGCCCGGTCCGCGCCATGGGGACGCGAATGCGCTTTTGCCTCTGGCGCGCGGCGAGGGGCTGCTGCCCGGCGCCCCGCGCGGCTGGCGCGAGACATTGGTGGTCGAGCCGGGCAGCGGCAGGCCCGACCATGTGGCGGTGCTGGCCCACAGCACCTCGTTGCCCCTGCTGACCTCTGCCGCGATCGGCAGCTTCTTTGCGGCGATGCTCTCGGGGTTCTACTGGCTGGCACCCGTCGGCATCCTGCTGACGATCTGGGCGGCGTGGAAATGGGGCGACATCATGGGCACGGATCGCGACCATCCGCCCGCGCGCGTCGCGCCCGATCTGGACCTGCCGCTGCATTTTCAGCGCCGCAACACGCTAGCGCGCACCGGCACGCTGGCGCTGCTGCTGGCGGACGGGACGCTCTACGCCTCGCTGATGTTCGGGGTGGGCTTCCTGACCGTGGTGGCACCGAACTGGCCTGCGCCGGTCAGCGGCATCGCCACGCTGCAGAATGTGATCGCCGCGCTGGTGGCGCTTGCGGCGATGGCGCTGGGCCTCGTCGCCTCGTTCCGGGCCGAGACCGCCCGGACCACACCGATTGGCGGCACCTGGGCGCTGGTCGGGCTTGGCTCGGGCGGACTGGCGCTGGCCGCGCTGGCTGTGCTGGCCTACGGGCTTGACGATCCGACACGCCATGCCCGCGACGCGCTGCGCGGGGTGGTGCTGGGCTTTGCGGTCTTTCACGGCGTCGTGGCTTCGCTTCTGGCGCTGCGCAGCCTTGCCGATCACCGTCAGGGCCGCGTCAGCGCCACACGCGTCGGGGCCTCACCGATCTGGCAGTTGTTCCAGATGTTCTGGCTGGGCACGTCGGCCGTGTCTCTCGTGCTGATCGTCGCGCAGGAGGTGCTGTCATGAGCTGGCTCTGGCGGGCTCTGGTCGGGCCGGTCCTCTGGGGGGTGCTGTTCTCGGTCGTCTACGGGCTGCACGGGGCGGGCTGCAATCTGGGCTGGACGCGCGTGCCGGTCCTGTTCACCGACTGGCACCACATGGCGATGTGGCTGGCCTGGGGCGTGGGGCTGGCGCTGCATGTGGTTGTGCTGCGCGTGGTGCCGCGAGGCATACCGCCGGGACGGTCGCGCTGGCTGATCGTGGCGGGGGCATGGATCGGGCTGGTCTCCAGCCTGTTCACGCTGTTTCCGGTCATTGCGACCTCGACCTGCCTGTAGCATTCTGCGCCTTCGCAACGGGTTGGAAGGCCGCCGAATGAGACATCGTGACTGGGGGCGCTGGTGACGCCCGGCGCCCGGATCGCCGCCGCCATCGAGGTGCTGGACCGCATCCTTGACGGAGACCCGGCCGAGGCCGCGCTGCTGCGCTGGTCGCGCGCCTCGCGTTTTGCGGGCTCGGGTGATCGGGCGGCAGTGCGCGATCTGGTCTTTGGCGCGCTGCGGCAGCGCAACACGCTGGCAGCCTTGGGCGGGGGGCTGACGGGGCGTGGCCTGATGATCGGCCTTGCCCGCGCCGAGGGCCGCGATCCGCAGGCGCTGTTCACAGGCACCGGCCACGCCCCCGCGCCCCTGACCGAGGCCGAAGCCGCCCATGCCGCCACGCCCCCCGGCCCGCTGGCCGATCTGCCCGAGTGGCTGCACCCGGCCTGGCGTGCCTCGCTCGGCGACCGGGCCGAGGCGGTTGCGGCAACGATGGGGCAGCGCGCGCCGGTCTGGTTGCGCGCCAACCTGGCGCGCGGCCCGCGCGAAGCCGCTGCCGCCGCCTTGGCCACGGACGGCGTGCTGACCGAGCCGGGCGCGGGCGCCTCGGCTTTGCGCGTGACCGAGGGCGAGAGGCGCGTGGCCGCCAGCAGCGCCTATCGCGACGGGCTGGTCGAGTTGCAGGACCTGTCGCCACAACTGGCCTGCGAGGCGCTTCCGCTGGCCCCGGGGATGCGCGTTCTGGATTACTGCGCGGGCGGGGGCGGCAAGGTGCTGGCGCTGGCCGCGCGGCAACCCGGCGCGACCTTCTTCGCCCATGACGCCGCCCCGCAGCGGCTCAAGGATCTGCCCGCTCGTGCGGCGCGGGCGGGGGCGCGCGTGTCGGTTCTGCCGCGGGTCACGGGGCGTTTCGATCTGGTCGTGGCGGATGTGCCCTGTTCGGGCAGCGGCACGTGGCGGCGCAGCCCGGATGCGCGCTGGCGCACGACGCCGCAGGATCTGGACCGGCTGCTTGTGACGCAGGCGCAAATCCTGCGCGACGTGGCCCGGATGGTCGCGCAGGGCGGGCATCTGGCCTATATGACCTGCTCGCTGCTGGATGATGAAAATGACAGCCAGATCAGCCGCTTCCTGTCGGAAAATCCAGAATTCGACGTGGCGACACAGCGCCTCTGGACCCCGCTCGAGGCCGGCGACGGCTTCTTCCTTTCGCTGCTGCTGCGGCAGGGGGATGGATGAGGCGGAAAGCCGCCCTTAACGCTCTCTTAAGGGCTGATCGGTTAAGCCGGTCGGAACGAGGGGCCAGAAGGGCGATTCGCATGGCATATTGGGACGAACGTGTTGGACTGCCGCGGGGCGCGGTGTCGGCGGTGCCGCTGCTGGTCCTGCCGATGGTGCTGGGCTCGGCGGCGCTTCTGGTGATGCCGGGGGCGCTGGCGGGGCGGGTGGCGGTGATCGTGGCGACGATCGCGGTTGCCTGGTATCTTCTGGGCGGGGCGGTTTCGCTTGCGCATATCCTGCGCGATCAGCGGGCGCGGCGCGCCCTCTCCGCAATCAGGGGAGAGGTCGCGGCCGCACCGGAACCGGTCTGGGTCTGCGATGCGGAGGGGCGTATCCTGTTTCAGAACAATGCCGCGCGCGACATGTTCGACGGCAATGCCGTGTCGGTCCTTGACGTCCTGTCGCGGCTGCGCGCGGATGCGGTCTCCGAGATGGCGCAGCTTTCCGCCCGGGCGATGCGCCTCGGCTCGGCCGAGATCGAGCTTGGCAATGGCGATGCACTCTCGCTCAGCGGCTCGCCCGATGCGCCCCTGCAGATCTGGGCCTATCACGCCGCCGGCGCCGCGCCCGACCAGTTCGAGATCGCGGCCGCGCTGGATCAGGACGACAGCGCCCAGGACATCGAGACCCTGCCCGTCGCGATGCTGCGCGTGGCCGCCGACGGTCGTGTGCGACAGGCCAACCGCGCGGCACGCCGGCTGCTGGAGCGCGACGGGTTTGCCCCGAACGGTCAGGCGCTGAACCTCGCGACCCTGTTCGAGGGGCCGGGCCGCCCCCTGATCCAGTGGCTGACAGAAGCCGGCGCCGGAAGCCTTGCCAATCCGACCGAGATCCTGCGCCTGCGCGGCCAGGGGCGCGGCGGTCAGGACCGGCATTTCCAGGTCGCCCTGGCCCCCGATCCGGCGGAACGCGGCGGGCTGGTGGCGGTGCTGACCGATATCAGCGCCATGAAGACGCTCGAGGCGCAATTCGTCCAGAGCCAGAAGATGCAGGCCATCGGCCAGCTTGCGGGCGGCGTCGCGCATGATTTCAACAACCTGCTGACCGCGATCCGCGGCCATTGCGACCTCTTGATGCTGCGCCGCGACAAGGGCGACCCCGATTACTCGGATCTGGACCAGATCAGCCAGAACACCAACCGCGCCGCGGCGCTGGTCGGACAGCTTCTGGCCTTTTCGCGCAAGCAGACCCTGCGGATGGAGACGCTGGACCTGCGCGACACGGTCGCGGACCTGACCCATCTTCTGAACCGGCTGGTGGGCGAGCGGATCACGCTTGGCGTCAGCCACGATCCGGCGCTGCGTCCCATCCGGGCCGACAAGCGCCAGCTTGAGCAGGTCATCATGAACCTTGTGGTGAATGCCCGCGACGCCATGCCCTCGGGCGGCGAGATCACCATCCGGACCGAGAACGCCCTGCTGGACCAGGCGCTGCAGCGCGACCGGGTCTCGCTGCCTGCCGGCGATTACGTGCGGGTCACGGTCAGCGACCGGGGCTGCGGGATCGCGCCCGAGCATCTGGCCAAGATCTTCGAGCCGTTCTTCACCACCAAGCGCACCGGCGAGGGGACGGGGCTGGGGCTGTCGACCGCCTACGGCATCGTCAAGCAGACGGGCGGCTACATCTTCTGCGACAGCCAGCCGGGTGTCGGAACAAGCTTCACGATCTATCTACCCGCGCTGCAGCACCAGGCCGCGCCTGCCCCCGCCGCCCGGACGGAAACCCGCAGCCTGATCGCCCCGCGGCTTGAGCGCCAGCGTCAGCCGCGCCTTCTGCTGGTCGAGGACGAGGCTCCGGTGCGCGCCTTCGCGGCCCGCGCGCTGAAGCTCAAGGGCTATGAGGTGATCGAGGCCGACAGCGCCGAGGCCGCGCTGACGATCCTGGCCGATCCGGCCCTGCGCGTTGATCTGTTCCTGACCGATGTGGTGATGCCGGGCATGGACGGGCCCAGCTGGGTCGCCCGGGCCCGCAAGACCCGGCCGGATGCCGCCGTCATCTTCATGTCGGGCTACACCGAGGACATCTTTGCCGAAGGACACGAGCCTACGGCGAATTCCGCGTTCCTGCCCAAGCCCTTCACGCTGACCGAACTGATCGGCGCCGTCGAGGAGAGGCTGCGCGTCTCGCCCCCCGCGCTTCACTAGGCGGGGGCCGGAGGGTCAGTGGGCGTGGCGGATCATCTGACGCTCGTGCATCGGACGCCGGGCCAGTTCGGCACGCGGTCCGAGGCCGCAATCAAAGACGATGTCGCTGCCCAGGCCATAGACCCGCGTATCCGGCCGCAGCGCGTCCGCCAGCCTGTCGACCGGGTTCCGGGTGGTCAATCCCTGCGGCCCCGCCCCGATGATCAGCGGCGCGACCGAGACCTGCAACCGGTCGAGCAGCCCCGCCTCGAGAAAGCCGGTGATCGTGAGGCCCCCGCCTTCGATCAGCAGCGAGCCGAGGCCCATTTCGCGCAGCGCCTCGAGGATCTGCCTCGGATCGAGGCGTCCGTCCACCGCAGACAGGCGCAGGATCTCGACCCCCGGCGCGCGGGGCCGGTCGACGGCAGTGACGATGACCCGCCTTGCGCCTCCGGGCCGCAGCAGCAACGCGTCATCGGGCAGGCGGCCCCTGGGGTCGATCACGATGCGCGCCGGGTCGTGGCCGCTGCACAGGCGCACGGTCAGCCTGGGGTGGTCGTGAAGCGCGGTGCGGACGCCGATCACGACCCCGTCGACCAATGCGCGCAGGCGATGCAGATGCGCCAGCCCCTCGGGGCCGGACACGTCGCGGGCATCCCCGGAACTGGTGGCGACCCGCCCGTCAAGCGACTGGCCGATCTGCGCGACCGTGACTGGCCCCAGATCGCGCCGCGCGACCGGTCCGTAAAGATCCAGCGCCGCCCGTTCAGCGGGGGTGAAGCGGCCGCAACAGGCGCAGGCGGTGCCGTTGCGCACCGCGAGGATGCGGTCCCAGACCCGAGGCGTGACGTCTATGGCGTGCATGTTGGTCTCTCCTCAGCGGGGGTCAGGATGTGTCAGGCCGGGCGGGGTCGCCAGCAGGTCCCGATGGCCGATGATGCATTGCCCCGAGGCCGACAGGGGGGCGCGGGCGGCCACCCAGCCGGCGGCGTCGGGGGCGCCCTGTTCGGCCGCGGCGCTGGCAATGCCCTGGACCAGGGCGTCGTGCAGGTCTTGCTGATCCGGGCCGATGCGCCAGGGGCTGTCTGCGGTGGCGACCGTGAAGCCTGCCTCGGTGAAGATCTCGGCTACGCGGGTGGCGGCGGCGGGGCCGAGGGCGGGACCAAGCCCCTTGTCGCGGCGCTGGTGGTCGTTGAAGGCGCGAGTGATCGCGTCGTCGTCGGGCAGGGGCGGTTGCCATGCCATCACGCCGTCATAGGAAAGGACCGCATAGAAAGGCAGGCGCGCGGCGGCGAGGCGCGCGGCGAGCCGCCCGATCCAGTCGGCGGGCATCAGGTCCAGCAGCGCCGAGGCCGTGACCAGCGTCACCCCCTCCAGCGGCAGCGCGTCCAGATCGCGCAGGTCCAGAAGGTGGGTGGTGGCGCGGCCCGGCGCCTCGGCCGCGGCAAGGCGCAGAAGGTCGGCGTCCAGATCGGCCAGACGCCACAGCGCATGGGCGGGCAGATGCGGGCTCATCGCCCGCAGGGTCGAGCCGGTGCCGCAGCCGAGGTCCAAGATGACCGGCCGCGGCCCGGCCAAGGTTGCCGCGCGCGACAGCAGCCCGGGATCGCGCGCCGCCCGGTCGGCCGGTTCGCGCAAGGCCAGCCAGGCGGCCGAGAAGCCCATTTCAGATATCCCCCTCGAACCAGGCGCGGGCCGTGTGGCTTTCATGCAGCGTGATCCGCAGCTTGCAGACGCGCCCGCCATCCTTCAGCCCGCCAGCCCGCACGGTGGCGGCCATCTGGTCGAAGATATGCTTGCACAGAAATTCGGTCGTCGTCATTTTTCCTGTGAATTCAGGGATCTCGTCCAGGTTCTTGTAGCGCAGCGGCGCCAGCGTCCGTGCCAGTTCCTCGGTGGCGAGACCGATATCGACCACCAGGCTTTCGTGGTCCATCTCCTTTGCGAAGAGCGCCGCATCGACGGTGAAGGTCGCCCCGTGCATCCCCTGCGCCGGCCCGAACGTGGGCGAGGGGAATGAATGCGCGATCATGATGTGGTCCCGGACTTCGACGGCGAACATGCTGACTCCTCAGTAGCGGATACGGTGGCAAAGGGTGGCCGGGTCCGACAGGATCGCGGCATAGGCGTCAGGCAGGGCGGCAAAGGCGGTCTCGCCCGAGATCAGCGCATCCAGCCTGTCGTCGCGCAAGAGGTCCAGAGCCTTGGCCAGCCTGCGCCGATAGGTCCAGCGCGGCACCCGGTCGGGCGGAATCGAGGCGACCTGGCTGCTGATGATCCGCAGCCGCTGGCTGTGAAAGGCCGCGCCAAGGGGCAGGGCGACCTGGCATTCGCCGTGCCAGCTGGCCTCGGTGATTGTCGCCTGCGGCCCGGCCAGCGACAGAGCCAGCGTCAGACCTGCCTGCGAGGCGCTGGCATGTATCACCGCATCCTGTCCCGTCGGCGCGTGGTCGGGATGGGCAAAGGCGCAGCCCATGCTGCGCGCCAGCGCCGCGCGGTCTTGCAGGTCGACGACGGTCACCTCGGCCCCCGGCAGGCGCGCGGCGAGGCTGGCGACCAGCAACCCGACCAGCCCGCCGCCCACGATGGCGATCCGGTCGCCCGGTCCCGCGCCGCTGTCCCACAGGATGTTCAGAGCGGTTTCCATATTGGCGGCCAGCACGGCGCGTTCGGGCGGCAGGCCGTCGGGCAGGGGGATCAGCGCGTCCTCGGGCAGCCGGAACTCGTCCTGATGCGGAAAGAGCGCGAAGACGGGGCGCCCCGCCAGCGCGCCCTCGGTCGCCTGACCGACCAGCGCATAGCCGTATTTGACGGGAAAGGGAAAATCCCCCTCCTGAAAGGGGGCGCGCATGCGGTCCCGCTCGGCCGCGGGGACGTCGCCCGACAGGACCAGCCGCTCGGTCCCGCGGCTGATGCCCGAGAAGAGCGCGCGCACCGCAACCCCTTCGCCCGGCGCGGCGGGGCGCAGTTCGGCCTGACCGGGCTTGATGCACCAGAGTGCGCGCGGCGTCATGCCAGAAGATGCCCCGACTTGCGGGCCTTGGTGTCCAGATAGGCGCTGTTCTCGGGCCCGCGTCCCACGCGCAGCGGCACGCGTTCGACCACTCTGATCCCGTCGCAGTCCAGCCGGGCGATCTTGGCGGGGTTGTTCGTCATCAGGCGCACCTGCGAGATGCCCATCTGCCGCAGCAAGGCCGCGCCGGTGCGGAAATCGCGCTCGTCATCCTCGAAGCCCAGGCGGTGATTGGCCTCGACCGTGTCCAGGCCCTGATCCTGCAGGCTGTAGGCACGCATCTTGTTGGCCAGACCGATGCCGCGCCCCTCCTGGTTGAGGTAGAGCAGCACGCCCGCGCCGTGATCCTCCATCGCGGCCAGAGCGGCGCGCAATTGCGGGCCGCAATCGCATTTCAGGCTGCCCAGCACGTCGCCGGTGAAACAGGCGGAATGCAGGCGCACCAGCACCGGGCGGCTGCGGTCGGGCCGACCGATCTCGACCGCGTGATGCTCGGCTCCGCCGGGTTCGCGGAAGACGTGCAGCCGCCCGTTGGGCGAGGCCAGCATCGGCACCCGCGCATTCGAGACGGGCCGCGGATCGCGCGGCATCATGATCTGCGACAGGACCGCATCGGCCGAAAGCGGCTCGACCCCGCCCTGCAGCGCGGCCGAAACCAGCGCGGGTTCGGTGACGACCAAGGCGGCGGGCAGAAGCTCGGCCGCCTTGACCAGCCGGATCGCGGCACGGTGCAGGTTCCCGGGCGCATCAAGTGCGGCCTGGGGAATGGCCGCAGACGGAGGCGGCATCCGCGACGGGTCCGCCAGGGCCAGCAGCCAGTCCAGACGCGCATCGGCCGGAACGGGCAGGGCCGCGACCTCGGCCCCCGAAGCGGGCTGGCGCAGGGCCTCGGCGCGCCGCGCCGTCACCACCAGCCGGCCCGGCGAGCCAAGCGCGGCAAAGCGGCCGGGGTCCAGCGTCTCGAGCGGCAGGATCACGGCCGCGCCGGCCTCGTCGGTCAGAAGAAGCGGCAGGCCAAGGCGCAGATCGGTCAGCGCGCGGGCGATCCTCTGTCCCAGATCCGGTTCAAAGGGATTGGTTGCGGCGGGCCTTGCCCCCTCGTCGCCGGATATGCGTCCTGCCGCCAGAAGCCCCGATTGCGCTGCCTTCATTCGTCGGCCCCCACCTGCATGAATGTAAAGGTCATTTCCTTCAACACGTTCATCCACGGGGCGGTTCCCCACAAGGATGCAGCGCGTGGCAGAATGTCACACGACTTTTCAGGGGGGCGGCGCACTGGACCTCGGCGGCCGGCGTGCCTAGGCTTCGACGCCGGGCAGAACGGGACGGGATGATGGGATTGCGCGCTTCTCTGGGACTGATGCGGTCCCTTGTGATCTACTACAATCCGCTGCGCCGCAGGGCCAGCAACCGCTTTCATGCGCGGCTGCTGCGCCCCGGCGATCTGGCCTTCGATATCGGCGCCCATGTCGGCAGCCGGTCGCGGGCGATGCGGGCGGCGGGCGCGTGCGTCGTGGCCTGCGAGCCGCAGGAACCCTTTGCAAGCTTTCTGGCGCGCAGCCTGCCGCGCGACATCGTGCTGCGCCGCGAGGCCGTCGGCCCGGCCGAGACCGTGGCGCGGATGGCGGTCTCATCGCTGCATCCGACCGTCTCGTCCCTCAGCGCCACCTTCACGGGCGAGGCGGCCGTGGCGCCCGGCTTCGGCCATGTGCGGTGGGATCGCAGCCAAGACGTCCGGATGACCACGATGGACCGGCTGATCGCGGATCACGGCCTGCCCGATTACGTCAAGATCGATGTCGAGGGCTTCGAGCTGGACGTGCTGGCCGGTCTCAGCCAGCCCCTGCCGATGCTGTCGGTCGAATACCTGCCCGCCTTCCGCGACCGAACGCTGGCCGTGATCGACCGGTTGCAGGAACTGGGCGAATACCGCTTCAACCCGGTTCTGGGCGAACGCGCGGATTTCCTGTGGCCGGAATGGCAGGATGCCGCCTCGGCGCGCGCCTTTCTGGCCGGGCTGACGCCCGATGCGGGATCGGGCGATCTCTATGCGCGCCTCGTCAGCCCCGCAGGGCCGCGGCCAGGGCCGTGAACAGGGGCGGGGCGGCGGCGATGACGTTGCCGCTGTCCTCGGGGCGGTCCGCGGCGGTCCAGCCCTCGACCCGACAGCCCGCCTCGCGCAGCAGGACGAGCCCGGCGGCGATGTCCCAGGGACGCAGGCGGCGTTCCCAGAACCCGTCCAGCCGCCCCGCCGCGACATAGGCCAGGTCCAGTGCCGCCGCACCCATTCGCCGCACCCCCGCCGAATGCGGCAGGACGCGGGTCAGGTCGGCGGCGTGATCCTCGATATGCGGCATGTCGCCGAAGGGCAGGCCGGTGCCGAAGAGGGCGGCGTCGAAGCCCTGGGGCGGGGCGGGGCCCAGCCTTTCGCCGTTCAGATGCGCGCCGCCGCCCAGATGCGCGGTGAAGACCTCGTCCCTGACCGGGTCCAGCACCACGCCAAGGACCAGCCGGCCCTGATCCTCGAGCGCGACCGAGACCGCCCAGTGCCCGATGCCGCGCAGGAAATTCGTGGTCCCGTCCAGCGGATCGACGATCCAGCGCCGGGCGCCGGGCAGGGTGCCGCTTTCCTCGCCCAGCCAGCCCTCGCCGGGGCGTAGAAGGTGCCGGCGCAGGATCTGCTCGGCCTCGGCATCGGCCTGCGAGACGTAATCGCCCCGCCGCTTGGCCTGCACGTCCAGCCGGGCGCGGTCATGCCAATGCGCCAGCAGCGCCGCACCCGCCGCCCGCGCGGCCTGTTCGGCCCGGTCCAGATCATCCGCGAGGCTCATACCCATCCCTCACCGCCAGAAACGCTGTCGCAGCCCTAGCGCAGGCGCGGGTCCTGCGCCATGCCCCGATCCGCCGGCGGGTCCAGACCGATTGTCACCTGCCGCCCGGCCAGAGGCAGGCGCAGCCTTCCATCCGGCGCGTCCCGCAGGCGCTCGGCCAGGGCAGGACCAAGCGCCTGCCAGAGCGCCTCGAAATCTTGGGCCTCGTCGGCGGGCGGGGGCGGGCCGGTCCGGGTCACGCGCCCGCCCTCGATCGCCACGACCGTGGTCGCGAGGCGCCGCATCTCGGCCACCGAATGGGTGACATAGAGGATCGGGATGGAGCCCTCGTCGCGCAACCGCTCGAAAAAGGGCAGGATCTCGGCCTTGCGCGCCTCGTCCAGCGCGGCCAGAGGCTCGTCGGCCAGGATCAGGCGCGGCCCCGCCAGCAGCGCCCGCCCAAGCGCGACGCGGCTGCGTTCGCCCCCCGACAGCGCGCCGGGGCGACGCTCCAGCAGGTGGCCGATACCCAGCATCGCGACGATCTGCTCCAGATCCGGCCCCTTGGCCCCGCGCGGCGCAAAGCGGCGCCCGTAAAGCAGGTTGCGGCGCACCGACAGATGCGGGAACAGCCGTCCCTCCTGAAAGACATGGCCCAGCCTGCGGCGGTGGGGTGGCAGGTGCAGGCCGGTCCGCGTATCCGTCAGCACCTGATCGCCCAAGGCCACGCGCCCCTCGTCGGGGCGCAGCAGGCCGGCCACGGCGTTCATCACCGTGGTCTTGCCCGCGCCGGACGGGCCGAACAGCACGGTCAGCCCCGGCGGAACCTGAAAGTCTATATCCAGATCGAAGCCGGGCAGGGCGTGGCGCAGGCGGACCGACAGCGTCATGCGCCCGCCACCCGCCGCGCCACGCGGCGGCCCAGAAACTCCGACAGGGCCAGCGCCGCCATGGCGATCAGCACCGCGATGACAACCAGCCTGCCGGCCGCATCCTCGCCCCCCGGCACCTGCAGCAGCGCGTGAATGGCCGAGGGGATGGTCTGCGTCTGGCCGGGAATGTTCGACACGAAGGTGATGGTCGCGCCGAATTCGCCCACCGCCTTGGCAAAGGCCAGGATCGCGCCCGCCACGATGCCGGGCAGGGCAAGGGGAAGGGTCACGGTCAGGAAGACCCATATCGGACGCGCGCCAAGCGTCGCGGCGGCGGCTTCGAGCCTGGGATCCACAGCCTCGATCGACAGGCGGATGGCGCGGACCATCAGCGGAAAGGACATCACCGCCGCCGCCAGCGCCGCCCCGGTCCAGCGAAAGGACAGAACGATCCCGAACCAGCTTTCCAGCACCTGTCCGACGGGACCGCGCCGCCCGAAGGCGATCAGCAGCAGGTATCCCGTGACGACCGGCGGCAGGATCAGCGGCAGATGGACCAGCCCGTTCAGCACCTGTCGCCCCGGAAAGCGCCAGCGTGCCAGCGCATAGGCCGTGAGCACCCCGAAGGGCAGGCTGAGCAGCGTCGCCCAGAATGCCACGCGCATCGACAGCCGCACGGCCTGCCATTCCGTCGGGCCAAGCCACGGATCGGGCAGCGCGATCATGGCGCGACGAGAAAGCCGAAGGAGCGCCAGCGCGCCGCCGCCGCCTCCGAGGACAGGTAATCCAGCAGATCGCGGGCGGCGGCGCTGTCGCCCTGCGCGGTGATCGCCGCGGGGTAGGTGATCGGCGGGTGGCTGTTTTCGGGGAAGGTGCCGATGATCGCTACGGCCGGATCGACCTCGGCGTCGGTCGCATAGACGATGCCAAGCGGCGCCTCGCCGCGCGCGACGAAGGTCATCGCGGCGCGCACGTTTTCCGATTGCGCGACCAGCGGGGCGACCGCGTCCCACAGGCCCAGATGCGTCAGCGCCGCGCGACCATAGATCCCCGCCGGGACCGCATCGACCTGCGCCATCGAAAGCCGGCCCCCCGCCAGCATCGCCGGCAGGTCCAGCGCCGCATCGACCGTGACAGGTTCCGCGCCGGCCGGACCGATCAGCACCAGCCGGTTGCCAAGGATGTCGCGCCGCGTCCCCTCTCGCAGATCCCCCGAGGATTCGAGCGCGTCCATCCAGTCGCTGCTGGCCGAGATGAACAGATCCGCCGGCGCCCCCTCGCGAATCTGGCGGGCAAGCGTGGCCGATCCGGCGAAGGACAGCGTGACCTTGTGGCCCGTCTGGCGCGACCAGTCATCGGCGACCTGCCCCAGGGCCTCGGTCAGGCTGGAGGCGGCAAAGATCGTCACGTCGTCGCACAGGGCCGCGCCGGGGGCGGCCGCGGCCAGCGCGAGGGCAAGAAGAAGGGGGCGCATCCAAGCCTCGTATCGTCACCCGCCGCATCACAGCATCCCCCGGCCGGGCAGGCAAGCGTTATCTTCGACGGGATATAACGAGCCCTGCGGCGGATGCGCGGCTATACGGATTGGCGGGTCCAGATCGCGCGGCGCCAGTTCAGTTGCGTCCCGTCGTTCCCTCAGCTTCCAAACACGTGATCATCGGCTTCCAGCAGTATGGCCGGCACATGAGGCTGTCAGGCTTTGGTTCCGGAAATGTGCTGTTGATCCTCGCTTTCGGCCTAGAGATCTGGTGATACGGCTTCCTACACCGTCGCCTGCGACCAACTGAGCCCGTGATCCTTGATGCCGGCCTTGTCCCTTGCTGCGACACGAGGCAGACCGGGACATGCGCGTGACCAATCCAAGCGAGGCATTCAAGGCGATCAAGCGTCTGTCATCGTGGCAGAACTCGTCCGACAGGGCGTCCCGTTCAGGCGGGAAAGCGGGCGCGGGTGCGGTTGGCGAAGGCGACAAGCGACAGCATCACGGGCACCTCGACCAAAACGCCAACCACCGTTGCCAAGGCCGCGCCGGAATTCAGCCCGAACAGGCCGATCGCCACCGCCACCGCCATCTCGAAGAAATTCGATGTGCCGATCAGCGCGCAGGGTGCCGCGACCTTGTGCGGGACGCGCCAGGCCCAGGCCCAGGCATAGGCCAGCGCGAAGATGCCGTAGGATTGCAGCAGGATCGGCACCGCGATCAGCGCGATCAGCAGCGGCTGGCCCAGGATCACCTGCCCCTGGAACCCGAAGAGCAGCGTCACCGTCGCCAGAAGGCCGATGATCGAGAAGGGCTTGATGCGCGCGGTGAAGGCCTCGATGGCCGCCGCGCCGCCGCGTTCGATCAGCGCCCGCCGCGTCAGCGCGCCCGCGATCAGCGGGATGACGATGTAGAGAACCACCGACAGGATCAGCGTCGACCACGGCACCTCGATCTGCGTCACGCCCAGCAGGAAGGCGACGATGGGCGCGAAGGCCACGATCATGATCAGGTCGTTCACCGAGACCTGCACCAGCGTGTAGTTCGGATCGCCCTGGGTCAGCTGCGACCACACGAAGACCATCGCCGTGCAGGGCGCCGCACCCAGCAGGATCAGCCCGGCGATGTATTCGGGCGCCCGGGCAGGGTCGATCAGGCCGGCAAAGACGTGGTTGAAGAACAGGACCGCCAGCGCGGCCATGGTGAAGGGCTTGACCAGCCAGTTCACCACCAGCGTGATGACCAGCCCGCGCGGTCTCTTGCCCACGTCGCGGATCGAGGCGAAGTCGATCGCGATCATCATCGGATAGACCATCGACCAGATCAGCACCGCCACGACAAGATTGACCGAGGCATATTCCAGCCCCGCCAGAACCTCGAACAGGTCCGGCGCCAGCGTGCCGAGCGCAAGCCCCGCCAGGATGCAAAGGGCGACCCACAGGCTCAGCCAGCGTTCGAACAGACTCATGTCGTTTCCTTTCCGGCAGGCAGGCAGCAGGCATCGCCAGGCGGCGGTGCAAGGGCCTCGATGAACGCGGCCAGCGGCTTCAGCGCGACGGGGTTCAGCGCGTAGCAGATGCGCGGGCCGTCGATCTCGCCATGGATGACGCCCGCCGCCCTGAGCAGCCGCAGATGCTCGGACACCGTCGATTGCGCCAGCCCGACCGCGTCGACGATGTCGCCGCCGATGCAGCCGGGCGTGGCCAGAAGCAGCCGCAGGATGCGGATGCGGGCCGGATGGGCCAGCGCCTTGGCTAGAGCGGCAAGGTCGTCATCCTCAGGTGCCATGACCCGATCCTTCGTTTATCGTCGATTGGCGATAAACCTGTCAGCGAGCCGATGCAAGCGCGTTGCTTCGCCTGCATGGGCCAAAGCACGCGGCTGGCGTGGATGCAGCGGCCCTGCGCCTGCATCCGCGACCAGACCTGCCGGCCGCGATCAGCCCACCAGTTCGGTCATCTCGACCATCCGGCCCTCGGCAATGGAACGCTGCGCGGCCAGACCCATCAGCACCGCCCAACGCCCGTCGGACAGGCTGACATCGGGCGCCTTGCGCTGCCCGCGCACCAGTTCTAGAAAGCCTTGATGCTGGTAGAAGGTCGAGCCGTTATGGTCGCCCGCCTCCAGCAGCGCCGGATCGACCGGGATTTCCAGCATGCGCGGCCCCTTGGGATCGCGGGGCGAGACGACGACCTGCGCGACGGGAGGCTCGCCCAAATCCTCGGGCCAGAAGCGGGTCGGGCCGGGCACGAAAGCCTCGATCTTGCCCTTCGGGCCGACGGCGCTGATCTCTTCCTGCCAGCGCGCGCCTTCGGCGAACATGCAGAGTTCCAGCATCGCCCGCGTGCCGCCCTGGAATTCGACGGCGACATAGCCGTGGTCCAGGATGTCGGGCGTCTGGCCCTGATAGCGTTCGTCCAGATGGTTCACCGCCTGACCGCCCATCGCCATCACGCGCATCGGATCCGCCCCGACGGCCAGACGCATCAGGTCGAAGAAATGGCAGCATTTCTCGACGAAGGTGCCGCCGGTATAGCGGTTGAAGCGGTTCCAGTCGCCGACCTTCTCCAGGAAGGGAAAGCGGTGCTCGCGGATCGACAGCATGCGGATGCCGCCCGTGGCCTGTTGCGCCTGCGCCAGCAGATGCGCGACCGGGGGCATGTAGCGGTACTCCATCGCCACCCAGACAGGGGCGGGATAGCTCGCGGCAAAGCGTTCCAGCGCGGCCAGATCGGCAGGGTCGGTGAACAGCGGCTTCTCGACCAGAACGGGCAGCGGGCGGCGTGCGGCGATGGCCTGCAACTGCTCGACATGGCGGAAATTGGGGCTGGCGATCAGCAGGCAGTCGAGGTCGGGGCATTCCAGCAACGCGTCCAGGCTGTCGCAGAGCGCCGCGCCCGGAGCCAGGGCCGCGGCGGCCTGCCGCATCCCGGCATCGGGTTCGAAGATCGCGCCGATCGCGGTGCCGGGCAGCAGGGCGATGTTGCGCAGATGCTCTTGCCCCATCATGCCGCAGCCGATCACGCCATAGGTGATCAGCCGGCTGTCGGCGGCGGGCGGGGTCTGGATAATCATGGGGATCTCCTCAGATGAGGCGCTGGACGTAAAGCGCCTTTTCGTGGTCATACCAGGTGCGCGAGAACTCGACCGCCTGCGCGCCCTGCGCCCAGGACAGCCGCTCGATATAGGCGCAGGTCGCGCCGGGGCGGGGGCCGAAATCGTCCGGCGCCCAGTCGGGAACGGTGCCCAGGCCCACGCGATCCTCGGCCCGCGTGATCCACAGCTTCAGCGCCCGCTTGTAGGTCAGATAAAGCGAATCCTGCACCTGATCGCGAGGGATGCGGCCCGCGCCGGCATCCAGCCAGATCTCCTCGACGGCGATGGGGACCTGATCCAGAAAGCGCAGCCGGCGGAAGCGCGTCGCCTCGTCCGCTGCGCCATAGGCCGGCTGGGCCGCATCCTTGGGCAACAGGTCGACCGACAGAATGCGCGCATTCGGCAGACCCCCTCCGCCGCGCGCATGTTCAAGCCGGAACATCGAATAGACCGACACCGCCTGACCGCCCGCGCGGATGTAGTTTCCCGAACCCTGCCGCCGTTCCAGCAGGCCCTGATCGGCCAGCGCCGCCAGGGCCTTGCGCAGGGTGCGCACGGTCGTGCCATGAGCCTCGGCCATCTGGCGTTCGGGCGGCAGCTTCTGGCCGTCGACCAGCCGGCCCGCAGCGATGTCGCGGATCATCATCTCGCTGATCTGCATATGGATGGGCAGGGCGTCGGCGCGCTGCTTCTCCGCCATGGCTCCCCCCCCTCGGCGAAAATTGATGCACCATTGATCTACATCAAGGACAGCTTTATGCAAGAGGAAACCGCAGGCGACTCACGGAGGAGAGAATGCCCGTCGTTCCCGTCACATCGGCCGATCTGAAGGCCGTCGAAGTCGCCTGGTTCTCGGCGCTGTGTTCCGACGATTACCGCCATCTGGGCGTGCCCGAGGGCGATCTGAGATCGTCGTGGGATCATTGCAGCGACATCGTGAAGACCGCCGAGGCGCAGGGCTTCGGCAACATCCTGTGCCCGTCCAGCTACCAGGTCGGGCAGGACACGCTGTCCTTCGTCGCGGGCTGCGCGCCGATCACCGAGCGCATCAACCTCTTGGCCGCCGTGCGCTGCGGCGAGATGCAGCCGATCATGCTGGCGCGCACCATCGCCACGCTGGACCACATGCTGAAAGGCCGCCTGACGGTCAACATCATCAGCAGCGACTTCCCCGGCCAGCAGGAGCCGAGCCCCTATCGCTATCAACGCTCGCGCGAGGTGGTCGAGATCCTCAAGCAGGCCTGGAGCCGCGAGCAGATCGATTATCAGGGCGAGGTCTACAATTTCACCGGCCTGACCACCGATCCCGCCAAGCCCTATCAGCAGGGCGGGCCGATGCTGTATTTCGGCGGCTATTCGCCCGACGCGCTGGATCTGTGCGGCCAGCATTGCGACGTCTATCTGATGTGGCCCGAAAAGACCGAGGACATCGCCGACCGGATGCGCGCCGCCCATGCGGCCGCCGAGAAATACGGCCGGACGCTGGATTACGGCTTCCGCGCCCATGTCATCGTCCGCGACACCGAGGCCGAGGCGCGCGAATATGCCCGCGAACTGGTCAGCCAGCTGGACGACGAACAGGGCCGCGCGATCCGCGAGCGCGCTCTGGATGCCGGATCGCTCGGCGTCAGCCGTCAGGCGCGCAACCGCGATCTGGCCGATGACGAGGGCTATATCGAACCCAATCTCTGGACGGGCATCGGGCGCGCGCGGTCGGGCTGCGGGGCGGCCATCGTCGGCTCGACCGATCAGGTCCTGACCAAGCTCGAGGAGTTGCGGAAGATGGGCATCCGTGCCTTCATCCTGTCGGGCTATCCGCACAAGGACGAGGCCTGCCATTTCGGCAGCCGCGTCTTGCCCCAGATGAACACCTGCCAGCTGAACCGGGTCTGGGGCCGCGTGCCGGAGCGCGCCCCCGCGACCCCGCTGGCCGCAGGCGAAAGGCGCTGATGATGGAACGGATCGTATTGAAGGGCGGGGTCAGCCTGTCGCGGCTGGTCTACGGGATGTGGCGGATCGGGGATGATCCCGACACCTCGCCCGCCCATGTGCGCGCCAAGATCGAGGCCTGTCTGGCCCAGGGCATCACCACAATGGACCAGGCGGACATCTATGGCGGCTACACCGCCGAGGCGGTCCTGGGCGACGCTCTGCGTGCCAGCCCCGGCCTGCGCGACCGGATCGAGATCGTGACGAAATGCGGCATCGTCGCGCCGATGGGCCGGCACGCCGCCGCGCCCTGCAAGCATTACGACACGTCCGAAGCGCATATCCGCGCCTCGGTCGAGGCGTCCCTGCGCGACATGGGCACGGACCGGATCGACCTGCTGCTGATCCACCGGCCCGATCCGATGATGGACCACGACGAGACGGGCCGCACGCTGGACGCGCTGGTGGCCGAGGGCAAGGTTCGCGCGGTCGGTGTCTCGAACTTCCGCCCCTGGGATGTCGAACTGCTGCAATCGGCGATGCAGACGCCCCTGGCGACGAACCAGATCGAGATATCGCTGGCCCGGATCGAGGCCTTCACCGATGGCGATCTGGCCTATCATCAGCGCCGCCGCGATCCGGTCATGGCCTGGTCGCCTCTGGGCGGCGGCAGCCTGATGAGGGGCGACGGCCCGGTTGCGCAAGTCATGGACCGCATTGCCGCCGCGCATGGCGTGGACCGGGCGGCGGTGGCGGTGGCCTTCCTGCTGCGCCATCCCGCGCGGATCCTGCCGGTCATGGGCACGAATGCGCTGCCCCGCATCGCGGCCATAGCGGATGCGCTGAAGGTCAGCCTGTCGCGGACCGAGTGGTTCCAGCTTTACGAAGCGGCACTGGGCCGAGAGGTCGCGTGATGCAGATGAGCGATCCCGCAAGCTTCGTTCCAGATCCGCAGAATGGCCGCCAGCTGCGCGACGCGTTCGGGCGCTTTGCCACCGGCGTCACGATCGTGACCGCCACGGGCTCGGCGGGGGAATGCGTGGCGATCACCGCCAACAGCTTTTCCTCGGTCTCGATGGAGCCGCCCCTGGTCCTGTGGTCGCCCGCCCGCGCCAGCACCCGCTATCCGGTCTTTGCCGCCGCGCAGCATTACGCGATCCATGTCCTGGCCGCCGATCAGGCCGATCTGGCCTGGACGGTCGCGCGCAACCGCGACGCGCTCTGCGATCTGGCGGGGCGCAACGGGCAGGGCGTGCCGATCCTCGACCGCTGTCTGGCGCGCTTTGACTGCCAGCGCTTTGCGCTGCACGAGGCCGGGGACCACGCCATCGTCGTGGGCCGTGTGCTTCAGGCGACGCTGACCGAGGGCGCGCCGCTGGCCTTCTTCGGCGGGCGGATCGCCGACATCTCGGTCAAGTGAAACGCCCCGCGCGGGGAGGCGCGGCGGCAGAGGGGGGAACAAGAATGAGCCTGTTCGAGGCCGTGATCCGGCCCCTGTCCCGGGTCAACGAAACAGTGCTGAGGCTGGGCCGCGCGGGCGGCATCGTCGCCATTGCCATCATGGTCGCGGTGACGATCCTGCAGGTCTTTCAGCGCTACATCATGAACAGCGCGCTGGCCTGGCCGGACGAGGCCGCGCGCTTCTGCATGATGTGGATGACCGGGCTCATGGCGCCGACGGCGTTCCGCCGGGGCGGATTTGTCGCGATCGACTTCGTGCCCATGCTGCTGCCCGCGCTGCTGGCGCGGCTTCTGAACATCGTGCTGCTGCTGGTTTCGCTGGCCGTGCTGGTCGTCGCGCTGCAGATCGGCTGGCGTGAGGTGACGGGCCTTGGCGGGCGCTTTGCCAGCGCCTCGCTGTTCGTGCCGGTCTCGCTGGACCTGTCGGAATGGTATCGCGTGCCGCGGTCCTGGATGATGGCCTCGATCCCGGTCGGGCTGGTCCTGCTGATCATGGTCAATGTCGAACTGATCCTGCGCAATCTGGCGCAGCTGGCGGGCGTGCGCGACCTGCCGCCGATCCCCACCGGGGACGGCATGGAGACCGGCGCGCGGGGGGTCGATTGATGCTGATCTGGTTTCTGCCGCTGTTCCTTCTGTTCCTGATGCTGGGCCTGCCGGTCTTTTTTGGCATGCTGGCCGCGCCCGGCATCATCCTGTGGATGAACGGTCAGGAACGCGACCTGACCTTGCTGTACCGCAACCTCTACAACGGGATGGACAGCTTTCCGCTGATGGCGATCCCGTTCTTCATGCTGGCGGGCGAGCTGATGAACCGCGGCGGCATCACGCTGCGGCTGGTCGAGTTCGCGCAGGCCCTGATGGGCCATCTGCGGGGCGGGCTGGCGCATGTGAACGTGCTCAGCTCGATGCTGTTCGCGGGGCTTTCGGGTTCTGCCGTGGCCGATACCTCGGCGCTTGGCTCTATGCTGGTCCCCGCGATGGAGAAGCAGGGCTACACCCGCCGCTTCGCCGCCGCGATCACGGCGGCCAGTTCGGTGATCGGCCCGATCATCCCGCCCTCGGGGATCATGATCATCTACGCCTATGTCATGGGCGAAAGCGTGGCCGCGCTGTTCCTGGCGGGCATCGTGCCGGGCGTGTTGGTCGGGCTGGGCCTGATGTTCGTCATCAAGATCATGGCGGACCGCTACGATTTCCCCATCGCCTCGGCCCGCCAGCCCTGGGCCGCGCGCGGACGCGCCAGCCTCAGGGCGTTCTGGCCGCTTCTGACGCCGGTCATCATCCTGGGCGGCATTCTCGGCGGCATCTTCACGCCCACCGAGGCTGCCGCCGTCGCGGTCGTCTATGCGATGATCATCTCGCTTTTCGTCCTGAGGACGATGCGGGTGGCCGAGCTGCCCGACGTGCTGGGCCGGGCGGCGCTGACATCGGCGGTGGTGCTGCTGCTGGTGGGGGCGGCGATGTCGTTCAAGACGGTCGTTTCGCTGTCGCACGCGCCGCAGATCATGGCCGATTTCATCCTGGGGCTGACGGCGAACCCGCTGCTGCTGCTGTTCCTGATCAACCTGCTGCTGTTCGTGGTCGGCATGTTCCTTGATGCCGGGCCCGCGATCATCATCCTGGCGCCGATCCTTGCCCCCGTCTTCGAAAGCATGGGCGTGGACAGCGTGCATTTCGCCATCATCATGTGCGTCAACCTGACCGTGGGTCTGGCGACGCCGCCGATGGGGCTGGTGCTGTTCGTGGCGGCCGCCGTCTCGAAGGAACGCGTGACCACCATCGCCCGCGCGATCCTGCCATTCCTTGCGGTCGAAATCGCGGTGATCTTCCTGATCACCTATTTCCCCGCCCTGTCCATGACCATTCCGCGCCTGACCGGCTTTGCGGACTGACCGATAACACCAACCCGGGAGGAAACCACCATGTTCAAGACCACCTTGGCCCTTGCGGCGGCCCTGGCGCTGGCCGCGCCCGCCTTCGCGCAGGATTACACGATCCGCGCCGTCGCCAACTCGAACGAGGAGGACGAGGATTACGACGGGCTGCAGGTCTTCAAGTCTCATGTCGAGGCGGCCTCGAACGGCGCCATCGCGGTCGAGATCTACATGGGCACGCAGCTTTGCTCGAACGGGGCGGAATGCCTGCAGGGCGTGGCCGATGGCTCGATCGACGTCTACATCTCGACGCTGGACGGGGCGGCCGGGCTGTTTCCCTATTTCCAGGTGCTGGACATGCCCTATCTGATGGCCGACGACCGGGTCGCGGAGCGGGTGCTGTCGGGCGATTTCATGCGCTATCTGCGCGACCGGGCGCTTGAGGACAGCGGCGACACGCTGCGGCTGATGACCATCGGCAATACTGGCGGCTGGCGCAGCTATGCCAATACGCAGCGCCGCGTGCAGACGCCTGCCGATCTGGCCGGGCTGAAGATGCGGACCGTGGTGGCGGACCTGCCGCAGGAACTGGCCCGCGCGATGGGCGCCTCGCCCACGCCGATCCCGTGGCCGGAACTCTTCACCTCGCTTCAGACGCGCGTGGTCGAGGGGACCGCGAACGGCATTACCGACATCATGTCGATGCGCTTTCCCGAGGCCGGGCTGCGCTACCTGACGCTGGACCAGCACGCCTATATGGGCGCTTATTGGTGGATGTCGAACGACAGCTTCATGGCCATGCCCGAGGACATGCGCCAGATCGTCGTGGACGGCTTCTACGCGCTGCAACAGGCGACCTTCGCCTCGCCCAAGCGCAAGTCGATCCCGGCCTACGAGGCCTTTGCCGCCGCGGGCGGCGAGGTCTATGTCCCCACGCCCGAGGAAAGGGCCGCCTTTGCCGAAGCGGCCGAGCCGGTCTATGCATGGTTCACCTCGTCCGTCAGCGGCGGCGAGGAGATCCTGGCCCTGTTCCGCGATGCCGTGGCCGAGGCCGAGGCGGCCGTGAACGAGGAACGGACAAGGGACATCCAGTGACCACCATTCCCGATGACAGGAAGGGGGCTGCAAGGCCCCTTTCACAAGGGCCGCAGCCATGCAGCCTGTGAATATCGAACGGCTGCGCCTGCTGGGCCCCGGTGTCACGCTGGCCGTGATCGTGGCAATGGCGGCGCAGTTCCTGTCGGCCCATTACGGGGCGCCGGTCATGCTGATGGCGATCCTGCTGGGGATGCCGCTGCATTTCATGGCCGAGGATGCCCGCGCCGCCCCCGGCATCGACTTTGCCGCGCGGGGCCTGTTGCGGTTGGGCGTGGCGCTTCTGGGGCTGCGCGTCTCGGTCGAGATGGTCGCGCTGATCGGCTGGCCTTTCGTCGCGCTGATCGCGGCTTCGATCGCGGCGCTGATCCTGGGCTCGGTGCCGCTGATGCGGCGGCTGGGCCATGACCGGGCCTTCGGCCTTCTTACCGGCGGTTCGGTGGCGATCTGCGGCGCGTCGGCGGCGATGGCCATCGCCTCGGTCCTGCCGCCGCGTCCCACGACGGAACGCGATCTGTCCTTCGTGGTGATCACCGTCACGGCGCTGTCCACGCTGGCGATGATCCTCTATCCGGCGCTGGCCACGCTGCTGGGGCTGGACATGCATCAGGCGGGGCTGTTCCTTGGCGGCACGATCCATGATGTGGCCCAGGTCGTGGGCGCGGGCTATTCGCTGTCGGACGAGGCCGGCGACACCGCCACGGTGGTCAAGCTGATCCGCGTGACGCTGCTGGCGCCGGTCGTGCTGGTCGCGGCGCTGATCCTGCGGCAGTCGGGGCAGGGGCGGGCGAAGACGCCGATCCTGCCGGGCTTCGTGCTGGCCTTTCTGGTTCTGGCGGGGCTGAATTCGGCGCATCTGGTCCCCGACATGATCACCGATGCGGCCTCGGTCGCCTCGCGCGCGATCCTGGTCGCGGCGGTGGCGGCGGTGGGGATGAAGACATCGCTGGCGCGGCTGGCCGAGGTGGGGCCGGGTGCCATCGCGCTGCTGATCGGGCAGAGCCTGGTTCTGGCGGGGCTGATCCTCGGACCCGTCCTGATGGGCTGGGTCTGAGGCAGACGCGGCAGGCGGGCGCGCCGCCTGCCGCTTCGGCGCAGGATCAGTCGATCCGGCCGATCGTCCAGAACAGCGTCTCGCCCGAGGCGTCCTGCGCACCGTCATTGTCGGTCACGACCCAGGCCTCGCCCGCGGCGTCGATGGCGAAACCCTCGACCTTGTCCTGCACATAGCCGTTCAGCGCCATGAGGTCGGGGATGAAGTCACGCACCTCTTGCTTCTCCACGACCGGCAGCGGCCCGCCCAGAGGAGCGGGGTCCAGCGCCGACAGGGCCACGCGGTAAAGCCGCTTCGTCGTCGCCGCCTCGCCGATCAGGTTGTCGCGCTCGACGATATAGGCCCAGTCGCCATGGATCGTGATCTCGGACAGGCCCATCCACGCGCCCTCGGCCGGGCTGTCCAGAGGATAATGGACTGCGCCCCAGCTCTTGGCCGCCGTGTCATAGGCCACCAGCTTGACCATCCCCGCCGGATCGTCGCGCCATTCGCGCTGCACGGCCAGCCACAGGGTCTGGTCCTGCACGGCGATCCCCTCGAAGCCGAAGCGAATCTCGTGCGCGACCAGTTCGGCGGGCAGGGCGATTTCCTCGCGGATCTCGCCCTTCGCGTCGATGCGATAGACGGCATGCGGGATCAGCCGGTCCGACCGCCCCTCCGAAGCCAGCCAGAAGCCCCCGTCCGGCGCCAGCGCGATGCCTTCCAGATCCAGCTTCTGCGCGGGCTGGCCGGACCGCGTCACCACCATCTTGTCGGTGGTGCGCGCCGGGCTTTGGGTGGCGTCGATGGTGAAGATCGCAGGCTGCATCCCGTAGACGCTGTCGGACACGGCATAAAGCCTGCCGGGAACCGTGGCATCGGCGACCATGCCCGACAGCGCGCCCCAGCCGATCAGGCTGTCCGCGCCGGCCGAGGTGATCATCGGATAGGCGGCGGGCGCCTCCTGCCATTCGTAGATCATCACATGGCTGCCCGCCCCGCCATCGGCCCGCGCATCCAGTTCATTGGCCGTGGCCAGAAGTCCGCGCGCCGGGATCGCCACCGCGCCCTCGGGGCTGCTCCCCGAGGGCAGCAATTGATGCAGTCTTGGCGCCGCGATGTCCGACACGTCATAGACCGCGATCAGCGAGGCGCGTTCCAGCGCGACAAAGACCATCGGCACATCGTCAAAGGTGCCGATCTCCAGCCCCTCGGGCTCGATGCCCTTGGAATGGCTGCGATGTTCGGGGTAATGGCCCAGCTCGACCACGGCATGTTCCAGCGAGGCGCCCGAATCCCAGACCGGCGTGCCGTCGCGGTGAAAGATTGACCAGCCGCGGGTGCCGCCCTGCCAGTCGCCCTCGTTCGCAAAGGCGATGTGCTGGTCGTCCAGCCACTTGACCGCATCGGGTTCGCGCGGGGCGGCAGGTTTGCTGCCCGAGAAATCCAGCGCGCCGTCGCGGCGGGTGTCGACGCCCTCCAGCGCGACCTCGCCGGCCGAAAAATGCGACAGGATCGACCCGTCGGCGCCGATAATGACGATGTGGTTGTTTTCCTGAAGCGTGACGACGATCTCGCCCGCCGCGTTCACATCGACGAATTCGGGCTCCGGGTCTTCGGGGAAGATGTCGGCCAGCCCCGTCAGGTCGATGACCTGCATCGCGTCGCAATCGGGCGTGCCGTCGACGACGGGCAGCTTGACGACATGGCCGGCAGGCATCTGGGGCAGGCCGCCATCGCCCAGATCCTCGTCACGCTCGTTCTCGATGGCGATGGCCAGAAAGCTGCCATCGGGCGCGCGCGACACCGCATCGGGCTGACCGCCCAGCTCGCACGAGGCGGTGATCGCCATGGCCGCGGGATCGACCGCGACCAGACGCCCCGAGGGGTTGTCGAAGCTGTCCGACGTGTTCACGCCCGCAAAGACCGTCGCGCCGATGAAGACGGCGGTGGTCGGTTCGCCCTCCATGTCGATGCTGCCCAACGCGCGGGGCGCTTGCGGATCGGTGATGTCGATCAGGCCGATCACGCCTAGGGGGCTGTCGGTATAGACCAGCATCATCCCGTCTTCCGAGGCCGAGATGATCTCGGCCGAGCTTTCGCGGGACAGGTCCTCGCCCTCGGCCATGTTGCGGGTGACGGGCAGGGTGGCGATGCGGTTGAAGTGGCTTTCGGCCAAGGCGGGCGATGCGGCCAGAAGGGCCAGCGCCGAGCACAGGCAGGGCAGGCGGGCGGTCATGGAACACTCTTGCGGCTGTTGAACGAGCCATCAGCCTAGTGCCGCCTTGTCACAGATCGGTGACGCCGCGGCGCCGCCCCGTCAGGGCAGCGCCGGGCCGGGTTCATGCGCCCGTCAGGCGATCGGGAAGGCCCGCGCCAGCACCGGGGCATAGATGCGCGCCAGTCGGGCCACGGCCTCTTCGGGGGTCACCTCGGTGCTTTCGCCGCTGCGGCGGTCGGTCAGCTCGACCTTGTTGGCGGCCAGTCCGCGCGGGCCGACCGTGATCCGCCAGGGCAGGCCGATCAGGTCCATCGTGGCGAATTTCGCGCCCGCCCGTTCGTCCCGGTCGTCATAGAGCGGGTCCAGACCCTGCGCGCGCAGCGCCGCATACAGCGCCTCGCAGGCGCTGTCGGTCGAGGCGTCGCCCTGTTTCAGGTTGACGATGCCGGCATGGAAGGGGGTCACGCCCTCGGGCCAGATGATGCCCTTGTCGTCGTGATTGGCCTCGATGATGGCGCCCAGCAGGCGCGAGACGCCGATGCCGTGGCTACCCATGTGCACGGGCACGCGCGCGCCGTCGGGGCCGACCACCGTGGCGCCCATCGGTTCGGAATATTTGGTGCCGAAATAGAAGATCTGGCCGACTTCGATCCCGCGGGCCTTGCGACGGCGTTGCTCGGGGACCTGGGCATAGACCGCCTCGTCATGGGTCTCGTCGGTGCGGGCATAGCGGCTGGTGAATTCCTCCAGCACGGCCTGGCATTCCTCGACGCTATCATAGTCGATCTGGCGGTCCCCAAAGGTCAGGTCGGTGATCTCGCTGTCATAGAAGACCTCGGATTCGCCCGTCTCGGCCAGAACCAGGAATTCATGCGTGTAATCGCCGCCGATCGGCCCGCCATCGGCGCGCATCGGAATGGCCTGCAGGCCCATGCGCTCATAGGTCCGCAGATAGCTGACCAGATGGCGGTTATAGGCGTGCAGCGCGTCTTCCTTGGTCAGGTCGAAATTGTAGCCGTCCTTCATCAGGAATTCGCGGCCGCGCATCACGCCGAAACGGGGGCGGATCTCGTCGCGGAACTTCCACTGGATGTGATACAGCGTCAGCGGCAGGTCCTTGTAGCTGTTCACATGGCTGCGGAAGATGTCGGTGATCATCTCCTCATTGGTGGGACCATAGAGCAGGTCGCGCTTGTGGCGGTCCTTCAGGCGCAGCATCTCTTCGCCGTAATCGTCGTAACGCCCGCTTTCGCGCCACAGATCGGCCGGCTGCAGCGTCGGCATCAGCATCGGGATATGACCCGCGCGGGCCTGTTCCTCGTGCACGATGGTTTCGATCCGGCGCAGGATCTTGTGGCCAAGCGGCAGCCAGGAATAGATCCCCGCAGCCTGCTGCTTGATCATCCCCGCGCGCAGCATGAGGCGGTGGCTGACGATCTGCGCCTCCTTGGGGTCTTCCTTCAGGACGGGCAGGAAATAACGCGACAGACGCATGGGCGATCTCGTATCTGGCAGGGTTTGCAGGGCCGTCTTGGGCCAAAGGCGGCTGCGATGCAAGGCCCGGCCTTGCCATGAGGCCTGTGCGCGGGCAGATAGACCCTGTGCGGTGCGGGGGTTTTGCGCGATGGGTATTCCGGTTCGATTGCAACTGATCTGGTGGGGCCTTGCGGCGACTGTCCTGCTGGTCTCGCTGTGGCTTCTGGGGCAGGCGGTGCTGCCCTTCATCCTGGGCGCGGGCATCGCCTATCTGCTGGACCCGTTGGCTGACCGGCTGGAGCGGGCGGGCCTGTCGCGCACCATGGCCGTGGTCGTGATCACGCTGGTGATGGTGCTGGCCTTCGTCACTGTCGTGCTGCTGATCGTGCCGCTGCTTCTGCGCCAGGCAGGCGCGCTGATCGAGACCGCGCCGCAGATGTACGAACAGGCCCGCCTGTTCGTCGAGACGCGCTTTCCCGCGCTGATCCCCGATGCCGGTCAATCGGGGCAGACCGTGTCCGAGATGGCGGCCGCGCTTCGCGAACAGGCGGGCGCGCTGGCCGGGCGGGTGCTGGGCTCTGTCCGGGGATTCGTGGGCACCGTCGCGCTGCTGGTGATCGTGCCGGTCGTGGCCTTCTACCTGCTGCTGGACTGGGACCATCTGGTCGCGCGGGTCGACACGCTGCTGCCGCGCGAACACGCCCCTGTCATCCGGCAATTGGCGACCGAGATCGACGCCGCCCTGGCCGGTTTCCTGCGCGGGCAGGCGTTGGTGATCCTGATCCTGGGGACGTGGTATGCCTTCATGCTGATGCTGGTCGGGCTGCCCTTCGGGTTCTTCATCGGCATCATGGCGGCGGTCCTGTCCTTCATCCCCTATGTCGGAGTGCTGATCGGGGGCGCGACGGCGATCGGGGTGGCGCTGTTCAGCTTCTGGGGCGACCCGCTCTGGATCGGGGCGGTCATCGCGATCTTCGCCATCGGCCAGATTGTCGAGGGCAATTACCTGCAACCCAAGATCGTCGGCCACCATGTCGGGCTGCACCCGGTCTGGCTGCTGCTGGCGCTGTCGGTCTTCGGATCGCTGTTCGGCTTTGTCGGGCTGGTCCTGGCCGTGCCGATGGCGGCGGCGCTTGGGGTTCTGGCGCGCTTCCTGACATCGCGCTACCTGGTCAGCGGGCTCTATACCGGCGAGGGCGCCGCGCCCGAACCCGCCGCCCCCCTGCGGGTCGAGCTGGTGCCGCTGTCGCCCGAAACGCCGCCCCCCGGCGGGCAGGGTCCGGCCGCATGACGCTGTTCTCGACCTCGCGCCAATTGACGCTGGACCTGACCACGCCCCCGGCCCATGCGCGCGCCGACTTCCTGGCCGCGCCCGCGAACGAGGCCGCGCTTCGCGTGCTGGACCAGCCACTGTCTTGGCCGCAGGGGCGGATGCTGCTGATCGGTCCGGAAGGTGCGGGCAAGACGCATATGGCGGCCTTCTGGGCGGCCGAGAACGGTGCCCGGCGCATCAGCGCCGCTGCCCTGCGTCCCGATGCGGCCGACCTGCTGGCGGCCGAGGGCGGGGCGGTGGTGGTCGAGGATGCCGATCATGCCGGCTTCGCGGCGGGGGCCGAGCAGGCGCTGTTCCATCTGTGGAACCTCTGCGGGCCGCGCGACTGCCTGCTGCTGCTGACCGCGCGCAGGGCGCCGCGCGATTGGGGGCTGGTCCTGCCCGATCTGCGTTCGCGGATGGACGCGATGCCGCAGGTCCATCTGGGCCCGCCGGACGAGACATTGCTGGCCGCCGTGCTGGTCAAGCTGTTCGCGGACAGGCAGCTTTCGGTCTCGGCCGGGCTGATCGACTGGCTGGTCCTGCACATGGACCGCGATCTGGGTCTGGCGCGGCGGCTGGTCGCCGCGATGGACCGCGCGGCGATGGCCGAAAAAGGCCCCGTGACCCGCCGGATCGCCGCCGACCTGCTGGACAATCTCTCGACCGAGCGGGCATGATCGCGCCATCCTGGCAATGTGATGACCATGACGCTCGCCGATTTTCTCAGAACGCCCTTTCCCGAAGCCCAGCCCCTCGAGGGCGGTCCCCCCGAAGGCCCGGCGCGGTTCTTCAACCGCGAACTCAGCTGGCTGTCCTTCAACTGGCGCGTTCTGGACGAGGCCCGCAACCCCCGCGTCCCGCTGCTGGAGCGGTTGCGCTTTGTCTCGATCAGCGCGACGAACCTTGACGAATTCTACACCGTCCGCGTGGCCGGTCTGCGCGAATTGATGCGCGAGGGCAATTCCAGCCTGTCCGATGACGGGCTGACCCCGGCCGAGCAGCTGGCGATGATCAACGCCGATGCAAGGCGTCTGATGGGTGCGCAGCAAAGCGTCTGGAACCGTCTGCGGCACGAACTGGAACGCGAGGGGATCGTGATCCTGTCCCGCCAGCGCCTGACGCGCGCCGAAGAGACATGGCTGCGGGACTATTTCGAGACCCGCGTCTTTCCGGTCCTGTCGCCTCTGGCGATCGACCCGGCCCATCCGTTCCCCTTCATCCCGAATACCGGCTTTTCGCTGGCCCTCGAACTTGCGCGCGAGACGGATGGCCGCCAGATGCAGGCGCTGCTGCCCATCCCGGCGCAATTGCCGCGCTTTGTCGCCCTGCCCGGGGGCGAGCGGTTCCTGAAGCTGGAGGACCTGCTGCTGATGCACCTGTCCAGCCTGTTCCCCGGCTATCGGGATGCGGGCCATTGCAGCTTCCGCGTGCTGCGCGACAGCGATCTGGAGGTCGAGGACGAGGCCGAGGATCTGGTCCGCGAATTCGAGACCGCCTTGAAGCGCCGCCGCCGGGGCAGCGTGATCCGGCTGAAGATCACCGCGGGCGCGCCCGACCGCCTGCGCCGCCTGATCATGTACGAGCTTGAGGTCGGCCCCGACGAGGTGGTCGAGGTCGAGGGGCTTCTGGGCGTGGCCGATCTGCGCGAACTGGTGCTGGACAATCGCCGCGACCTTCTGTGGCCCTCGTTCACGCCGCGCGTGCCGGAACGGGTGCAGGACCATGACGGCGACATGTTCGCCGCGATCCGCCAGAAGGACATGCTGCTGCACCACCCCTACGAGACCTTCGACATGGTGGTGCGCTTCCTTGCGCAGGCGGCGCGCGATCCGGACGTGCTGGCGATCAAGCAGACGCTTTACCGCACCAGCCGCGACAGCCCCATCGTGGACGCGCTTTGCGAGGCGGCCGAGGCCGGCAAGTCCGTCACCGCGCTGGTCGAGCTGAAGGCCCGCTTCGACGAGGCGGCGAATATCCGCCAGTCGCGTCGGCTGGAAAGGGCGGGCGCGCATGTCGTTTATGGTTTCGTGAACTACAAGACCCATGCCAAGATCAGCACCGTCGTGCGGCGCGAGGGTGACGCGCTGGTGACCTATACCCATTACGGCACGGGCAATTACCACCCGATCACGGCGCGGATCTACACGGACCTGTCGCTGTTCACCTGCGATCCCGCGCTTGGCCGCGACGCGACCAAGGTCTTCAACTACCTGTCCGGCTATGTGCAGCCCGCCGGGCTGGAAAACCTGGCCATCGCGCCCATCGACCTGAAATCGCGGCTTCTGGACCTGATCGCGCGCGAGGCCGAATATGCAAGGCAGGGTCGTCCCGCCGAGATCTGGGCCAAGATGAACGCGCTGATCGAAAAGGACGTGATCGACGCGCTCTATGCGGCAAGCCAGGCGGGGGTGCGGATCAGCCTGATCGTGCGCGGCATCTGCGGCCTGCGCCCCGGCATCAAGGGGCTGTCGGACAATATCCGCGTCAAATCCATCGTCGGGCGCTATCTGGAGCATTCGCGCATCGTGTGCTTCGGCTCGGGGCATGGGCTGCCCTCGGCCAAGGCGCGGGTCTTCTTCAGTTCGGCCGACTGGATGGACCGCAACCTCAACCGCCGGGTCGAGACGCTGCTGGAATGCCACAACGAGACCGTGAAGGCCCAGATCGTCAGCCAGGTCATGGCCGCCAACATGGCCGACGAGGCGCAGAGCTGGCTTTTGCAACCCGACGGCCGCTATGTGCGATATCTTCCCGAGGGCCGGGACGATCTGTTCAACTGTCACCGGTTCTTCATGGAAAACCCTTCTCTTTCCGGGCGGGGAACGGCAGGCGCGCGGGATGTCCCGGCGCTGACCCATTCGGCGGAATAGCGCGCTGCGGCGCAAGGACGGACAGGCATGAACGGCGTCAGAACCACATCGGGCCGCAAGGTCGATCCCTTCGGCCCCAAATTCCGCAAGCTGCCCAAGCGCGCCCTGCGCCGGGTGGGCGTGGTCGATGTGGGCTCGAACTCGATCCGGCTGGTCGTGTTCGACGGTGCCGCCCGCTCGCCCGCCTATTTCTACAACGAGAAGATCATGGCGGGTCTGGGGCAGGACATGGCCCGGACCGGCCGCCTGAACCCCGAGGGGATCCGCCGGGGCCTGTCCGCGCTGCGCCGTTTCGCGGCCCTGGCGCGCAGCATGGATATCGAGCCCCTGACCTGCGTGGCCACCGCCGCCGTCCGCGAGGCCGAGGACGGCCCGGCCTTTCAGGAACAGGTCGAACGCGAGACCGGGCTGAAGCTGCACGTGATCGACGGCGCCGAAGAGGCGCGGCTGTCGGCGCAGGGCGTGCTGCTGGGCTGGCCCGAGGCGCATGGGCTGGTCTGCGATATCGGCGGCAACTCGATGGAGCTGGCCGAACTGGGCGGGGGCAAGGTCGGGCGGCGCGCGACCTCGCCACTGGGGCCGTTCCGGCTGCAACAGGTGTCCGAGGACGCGCTGAAGGGCCATATCGACGCGATCCTGTCGGAACTGCTGGCCGCGATGGGCGGCGATCACAAGCGGCTCTATCTGGTCGGCGGCTCGTGGCGGGCCATCGCCCGGCTGGACATGGAACGCCGGAATTACCCGATGACTGTGCTGCACGAATACCGCATGACCCCCGAGGACGTGCTGGCGACGGTCGACTGGATCGGCCAGCACGATCTGGCGGCCTTGCGCGCGCGGACCGGCATCTCGACCTCGCGGATCGAACTGGTTCCGCTGGCTGGGCGCGTCCTGTCGCGGCTGGTTCGCGTCTTCGCGCCCGAGGAACTGAACGTCTCGAGCTACGGCATCCGCGAGGGGCTGCTTTACGAACACATGTCGCGCGAGCTGCGCCGCCGTGATCCGCTGCTTGAGGCTGCGCGCTTCACCGAAAAGCAGATGGCCCGGCTGCCCGGCTTCGGCAAGAAGCTCTATCACTTCCTGCTGCCGCTGTTTCCGGACATGCCGCCCGAACGCGACCGGCTGATGCGCGCGGCCTGCCTGCTGCACGACACGGCATGGCGCGCCCATCCCGATTACCGGGCCGAGGCCTGTTTCGACAATGTCACCCGCGCGAACATGGCCGCGCTCAGCCATCCCGAACGCGTCTTTCTGGGCGTCGCGCTGCTGCACCGCTACAAGAACAGCCGCGCGAAGTCGCCCATGGCGCCGCTCTTCGATCTGCTGGACAAGACCCACCTGCGCGAGGCCGAGATCCTGGGCAAGGCGATGCGCTTCGGCGCGATGTTCGCCATCGACGACCCGGCCGATGCGGGGCGCCTGATCCACGTGCCTGGCAAGCGGATCGAGCTGAAGCTGACCGCGACGGGCCGCGATCTGATGGGCGAGGTGGCGCGAAGCCGCTTCCGCTCGCTTGGCGAGGCGATGGGGGCCGAGACCGTCATCTCGTGACGCCGGCGGGCGCCGAAAACACATTCAATCATTGATATAGATCAAGGTCGCGCGACGGCTTGGACCGGTATACATTCCGGTCAAGGAATGTCTGGCGCGCGAAATCCGGACCCGGGGCAGGGTCCGCAAGCTGGTTCCGTCGTCCCGGCCCTGTGACCGGGCGGGCGGAGGCAGGCATTTTCCTGAACATTCACTCATGCCCGCTTTGGCGGGCGCGGACCTTGGGGGGAATCCTGCCGTGAAGAAGACCAACCCATTCTCGTCAAGCCGCCGCGGCTTTTTCGGCCTTGCCGCTGCGGGGCTTGCTGCTGCGGCCACCGCACAGGCCGCGCGCCCGGCGCGCGCCTCGGTGACGACCAATGCGCGCATCGTCATCATCGGAGCGGGCGCGGCGGGGACAGCGCTGGCCAACCGGCTGGTGCAGCGTCTGGACGGGGCGCAGATCACCGTGATCGACGGGCGCACCGAACACTACTACCAGCCCGGCCTGTCACTGGTCGCCGCGGGGCTGAAACCGGCCTCCTACACCGTCTCCCGCACGACCGACTGGATACCGCGCGGTGTGACGCTGCTGGCCGAGCGCGCCGCCGCCATCGACCCCGAGGCGCGCCGCGTCGAGACCGAGGGCGGCACGCGGCTGGATTACGACTTCCTCATCGTGGCGCCGGGTCTGGTGCTGGATCACGACGCGATCCCCGGCTTCTCGCTGGACATGGTCGGCCGGGACGGCATCGGCGCGCTTTACGCCGGGCCTGATTACGCCGCACGCACCTGGCAGGCCGCCAGCCATTTCATCGAGAATGGCGGCGTCGGCGTCTTCACCCGCCCCGCGACCGAGATGAAATGCGCGGGCGCGCCGCTGAAGCATACCTTCCTGATCGAGGACATCGCCAGCCGCGGCCCCGCCGCCGGGCGCCATTCGTTTCAATACACCGCCCCGCAGGGGGCGCTGTTCTCGGTGCCGATCGTGGCGGAAAAGGTGCGGATGCTCTATGCCGAGCGAGGCATCGACACGCATCTGCGCCACAAGCTGATCTCGATCGAGCCCGGCCGCAAGCAGGCGCGCTTCGAGGCGACGACCATCGATCCGGTGACGCGCGCGGAAAGCGTGTCGCAGGTGGATATGGATTACGATTACCTGCACGTCATCCCGCCGATGCGCGCCCCGCAGGTGATCCGGGAATCGGGCCTGTCCTGGGCCGACAAATGGACCGATCAGGGCTGGGTCGAATGCGACCAGCAGACCCTGCGCCATCTGCGCTATCCCGAGGTTTTCGCCCTGGGCGATGTCGCGGGCGTGCCCAAGGGCAAGACCGCCGCATCGGTCAAGTGGCAGGTCCCGGTGGTCGAGGATCACCTTGTCGCCGCCATCGAGGGCCATGAGGGAACCGAGACCTTCAACGGCTACACGTCCTGTCCGCTGATCACGCGGGTCGGCCGCGCGATGCTGGTCGAGTTCGACTACAAGGACAATCTGGTCCCGTCCTTCCCGGGCCTCATCGCGCCGCTCGAGGAATTGTGGATCAGCTGGCTGATGAAGGAGGTGGCGCTGAAGGCCACCTATAACGCGATGCTGCGCGGCAAGGCCTGAGGAGGGCGCCATGAAGGAACTGACATTCGAGACCCTGCTGGCCGTCTTTCAGGAGATGTTCGGCGCGACCCTGTTCTGGCTGATGCTGGCCGCGGCCGTGATGGTCACGCTGGCCTATCTCTATGTGCTGATCCGCGACCGGTCGCTTTCGGTGCGGAAATTCCTCTGGGCGCAGCTGTCGATGCCGTTCGGCGCGGTAGCCGCCGTCCTGTTCACCCAGGCCGTCACGAATTCGCATCTTCGCGACATCGGCGGGCCGGTCGATGTGATCGTGCTGCTGGGCGTGGCGGCGATGGGGGCGGTCGGCATGGCGATCCTGGTCTACACGGTCCAGTCGCTGCTGCGTCGCCCCGGCGGGGCACAGGCGGAATAGGGCCATTCGCAGGCTGACGGGTCGACGAACCCCGTCCCGGCCCGTCCCCTGATCCCGCATGCAAAAAGGGCGCCCGAGGGGGCGCCCTTTCCGTGTGCGAAGGGGCAGGGGGATGATTACATCATGCCGCCCATGCCGCCCATGTCGGGCATCCCGCCGCCAGCCGCGGCCTTGGGCTCGGGCTTCTCGGCGATCATGGCTTCGGTGGTGATCAGCAGACCGGCAACCGAGGCCGCGTCTTCCAGAGCGGTGCGGACGACCTTGGCCGGGTCAATGACGCCGAACTTGAACATGTCGCCATATTCTTCGGTCTGGGCGTTGAAGCCGAAGGCCTTGTCCGACGATTCGCGGACCTTGCCGGCCACGACAGCGCCGTCGACGCCGGCGTTTTCGGCGATCTGGCGCATCGGGGCTTCCAGGGCGCGGCGCACGATGGCGATACCCGCATTCTGGTCGCTGTTCGCGCCGGTCAGACCTTCCAGCACCTTGCCGCCCTGGACCAGAGCGACACCGCCGCCGACCACGACGCCTTCCTGAACGGCCGCGCGGGTCGCGTTCAGCGCGTCATCGACGCGGTCCTTGCGCTCTTTCACTTCGACTTCGGTCATGCCGCCGACGCGGATCACGGCAACGCCGCCGGCGAGCTTCGCCACGCGCTCTTGCAGCTTTTCCTTGTCGTAGTCCGAGGTCGTTTCCTCGATCTGCTGACGGATCTGCGACACGCGGGCTTCGATCTCGGCCTTCTCACCGGCGCCATCGACGATGGTGGTGTTGTCCTTGTTGATCGAGACCTTCTTGGCGCGGCCCAGCATGTCGATGCCGACATTCTCGAGCTTCATGCCGAGGTCTTCGCTGATGACCTGACCGCCGGTCAGGATCGCGATGTCCTGCAGCATGGCCTTGCGGCGATCGCCGAAGCCCGGAGCCTTGACGGCCGCGATCTTCAGACCGCCGCGCAGCTTGTTGACGACCAGCGTGGCCAGAGCCTCGCCCTCGACGTCCTCGGCCACGATGACCAGCGGCTTGCCCGACTGGATGACGGCTTCCAGCAGCGGAACCATCGGCTGCAGCGACGAGAGTTTCTTCTCGTGCAGCAGGATGTAGGCGTCTTCCAGATCCGCGACCATCTTGTCGGGGTTGGTCACGAAGTAGGGCGACAGGTAGCCGCGGTCGAACTGCATGCCTTCGACGACTTCGACCTCGGTCTCCATCCCCTTGTTCTCTTCGACGGTGATGACACCCTCGTTGCCGACCTTCTGCATCGCATCAGCGATGAAGCGGCCGATCTGGGCTTCGCCGTTGGCCGAGATGGTGCCGACCTGGGCGACTTCGTCGCTGTCGTTCACCGGGCGGGCGGCAGCCTTGATGGCCTCGACGACTTTCGAGGTCGCCAGATCGATGCCGCGCTTCAGATCCATCGGGTTCATGCCGGCGGCAACCGCCTTCATGCCCTCTTTGACGATGGCCTGGGCCAGAACGGTGGCGGTGGTGGTGCCGTCGCCGGCCTCATCGTTGGTGCGCGAAGCGACTTCGCGGACCATCTGGGCGCCCATGTTCTCGAACTTGTCGGACAGCTCGATCTCCTTGGCGACCGAGACACCGTCCTTGGTGATGCGCGGGGCGCCGAAGGACTTGTCGATCACGACGTTGCGGCCTTTCGGGCCAAGCGTCACCTTCACGGCGTCGGCAAGGATGTTCACGCCTTTCAGCATCCGGTCGCGGGCGTCGGTGCTGAACTTGACTTCTTTCGCAGCCATTTGAATCTCCTGAATTTATCGTTGAAGGAAGGGTCGGACGATCAGGCGATGATGCCCAGGATGTCGCTTTCCTTCATGATCAGCAGCTCTTCGCCGTCGACGGTCACTTCCGTGCCCGACCACTTGCCGAACAGCACGCGGTCGCCGGTCTTGACGGCGGGGGCGATCAGTTCGCCCGAATCCTTGCGCGCGCCTTCGCCCACGGCGATCACTTCGCCCTCGGCCGGTTTCTCCTTGGCGCTGTCGGGGATGATCAGACCGCCCTTGGTCTTTTCCTCCGACTGGACGCGGCGGACGAGCACGCGGTCATGCAGCGGTTTGAATGCCATTGGTGAACACTCCGATGTTTCAGGTTGCAGTGTTTCGCTGTTGGCACTCACCGAGTGCGAGTGCCAATGACGGTGATCTAGGCAAATCTCGCGGTTCTGTCAACGGGCAGCGCGCCCGCCGAACTGGCATCCGGGCGGGCATCGTGTCAGGGTTGCGCCGCAACGATCGGAAAGGGCGGAACATGGCGGCAAGGATCTTCTTGGCACTGGCCTTGGTGGCGGGAACCGGCCTTCAGGCGCAGGCGGCGACACCCTGCGAGGGGCAGAACCTGTTCCTGACCATGCCCGCCGAGGATATCGCCGCCATCGAGGCCGCGACCGAGGGCGTGCCGTTCCGGCGCGGTCTGGTCTTTCGGGCGACGCGCGACGATCTGCAGATGGTGCTGGTCGGCACCTACCATTTCGACGACCCGCGCCACGCGGCCACGCTGGACCTCGTGCGGCCCGAATTCGAGGGCGCCACGACGCTGCTGGTCGAATCGGGGCCTGCCGAACAGGCGCGCCTGACCGAGGCGCTGACCGCCGACCCCACGCTGATGGTCGACCCCACCGGCCCGACCCTGCCGGAGCGTCTGTCGCCCGAGGAATGGGCGGCCCTGTCCGCGGCGCTGTCGGACCGGGGCATCCCCGCCATCATGGCCTCGCGGATGCGGCCCTGGTATGTCTCGATGATGCTGGGCATCTCGCCCTGCATGATGCGCCAGATGACCGAGGCGGGCGGCGTGGCGCATGGCCTCGATCACATGCTGATCGACGAGGCCGAAACGCGGGGCCTGCCGGTCCTGTCGCTCGAGCCGTGGGATACCGTCTTCACCCTGTTCGAGGACCTCTCGCCCGATCAGGAGCTGGACATGATCCGCGCCAACCTGCCCGCCGCAGCCTTGGCCGACGATTACGCCGTGACCCTGACCGACAGCTATTTCGAGGGCGATGTCTGGAAGCTGTGGGAATTCGCCCGGCATGACGCCCATGCCAATTCCGGACTGGATCCGGAAGTCATCGACGCGCAGCTTGAGCTGATGCAGGACCGGCTGATGGAGCGCCGCAATCGCGCCTGGATCGAACCCCTGCTGGATGCGGCCGGTGATGCGGCGGCGCAGGGTGGCCATGTCGTCGCGGCCTTCGGCGCGCTGCACCTGCCGGGGGAGGAGGGCGTCCTGAACCTTCTGGCCGCCGAAGGGTTCGAGATCACCCGTCTCGACGGCTGAGCGGGCCTATTGCCCGTTCAGCACGCCAAGCGCCTGGATCTGGCCGTTACGGTTATACAGGATGCGGCTGTCGCGGATTTCGGTGATCGTGCCGCCATTGACGCGGTCCCCGATCCGCAGCGTCAGGATGCGTCCGTTGGACAGGCGCACCAGCGCGCGGCTGGCCTGACCCGCGCCAATCGTGCCGATGATCTGCGTGCTGTTCAGCCGGATCCCGTCCTTCACCGTGGCGGTCGCGGCGGCATTGCCGATGGCGCCCTGCGGGATCGAGGCGACGACATCGGGTTCGTTGTCGATCTCTTGCGGCTTGTATTGCTGGTTGCGGGCGGCGGCCTGCCGCGCCTCGGCCTCAGCCTGGGCGCGGGCGCGGGCTTCGGCCTGAGCGCGGGCCTCGGCCTCGGCGCGGGCATCGGCGGCGGCCTGCGCGCGGGCGCGGGCCTCGGCCTGGGCCTGCAATTCGGCGTCGAGGCGACGCTGTTCGGCCAAGGCGGCCTCGGCGGCCTGTGCTTCGGCTGCGGCGCGCAATTCGGCGGCCGACGGCACAGTCGCCGCGCTGGCGGCGGCGACCGGCGCGGCAAGGGCGGCGGACGAGGCCGCCATCGCATTGGTGGTCACCGTCGAGGCGATGGCGGTCGGACGCGCGGCGTCGCTGCGGCGCGGGGGCAGCGGCGACGAGGTCAGGCCGGTCAGCGCGACCGCGCCCGGCGAGACCGGATCAGAGGCCACTGCGGCTGCGAGCGCCTGTTCCACGGCGCCGGGGCTGATGCTGGTCGCCCCTCCGCTGCGCGGCTTCGCGCGCGGGCGGGTGGACCGCGCCAGGTTCCCCGAGGACGCGCTGCGCGCCGTCGGGGCCGGAGGGGCGGCATCGGTGCCGCTGCGAGGCTGCGGCCGATCGGTGCCGACAGCCTCGGTCACGGCCGAGCGGACCGCCTCCTGGCTGGGACCGCGCACCGAGACCGGCTTGCGCGCAGGGCGCGCATCGGCGATCTGGAAGACCAGATCGCGTTCAGCCTCAGAAAAGCCCGCGCCGCCCGCCTGGGCGGTCCGCAGGTCCCGAAGCTGGCGGCGCAGATCCTCGACCTCGGCATCGGTCAGGCGCCGGGGCGCTTCGTCGAGGATGCTGCCTTCATCC
>NZ_JAUVVF010000044.1 GCF_030604785.1 Paracoccus sp. (in: a-proteobacteria)
AGCCACCGGGGTCTGAAGCCTCTTGCATCACGGGCGGCAACCAAAGAAGACATAAGCACGTGCTCAGGCATATGCCTAAGCCTCCATGGTTATGCCCGAGTGTCCGGTCGAAAAGGGGGCCAGTTCAACGTCGCTCGAGGCGCGCCGGTCGTTTCAGCGATTTAAAGGCTCCGCGCCCGGCCAACTTGCCCAGAAACGCCCCACTACCAATCTCAAACCCGCAGATTTTTGTTGTGAACAAGGAACCCAAGGGGGCCAGTTCAGCGCCTGCATCGCAAGCCGGAAGTCACATGGTAAGGCCATCCGCTACGATAAGCGTCGCAACCGGCTCGAGATCACGTTTGGTGGGATGAAGTACTGGCGCCGGATCGCCACACGCTACTATCCGCCGTCGCTCTCGCCGCAACCGTAACTTTCTTACTTTGAAAATCAATGGGCCTGAAGCCCAACCCTATTCACAATAAGCGCCTTCTGCATTTGGATGCCTTCAGCTCACCAACCTCCCTTCTCAGCTAAGAAAGCTTGGCCGAAAGCTCCCGTCTCAAACCGTCAGTCTCCAAGGGGCCGAATAAAGCGGCAGCCTGAAGGTCGGGAGCACAGCGCAGGCTGCGAGGGGTCCCCTCGCGTTGGAAACCCTGTCATGACGCTTCGGCATTCAGCGTGTGGCTGGCCCATTCATACGCCATGGCCAGCGCCTGCGGCGACATGATGATGTTGTTCCCAAGGTTCGAGGTCATCTGGAAGCGGTCGCCATGCTCGTCGGCCAAGATGAAGGAATAGCGGATCGGACGTACATGCGAGAGCCGCGCGAAATCGCGCGACCGGGCGGCGTATTGACGGGCCGTGATCTCGATGACGCGACCACCCTTTCCCAAGAAGCCGCCATTGATCATCCCGGCGCCGTGACACCCGACCAGAACCTGAGTTGCTCGGACCATCGCGATCTGCTGTGGCAGGCTGTAATCCTCGAGGATCACGCGCTCGGCGCCCAAAGGGGAAAGCCGTTCTACCAGCTCGTCCTCGTTCACGATCTTTCGATTCTCGAGATGGGCGCGCGAAACGATCAGGATCGGTGCACGAACAGGTGCCTCGGGCAAAGCGACATGACCGCGATCAAAGGCGTCAAAGAAATCCCACATTCCTTCCGCCGTGCCGAAAGGATACGGGCTGGGCTGAGGCAATTTGAGCAATGCGCCGGTTTCCGGGTCACGAGCATAGCTATGTGCGCTGTTGACGATGAAGTATCCGTCGTCAACGGCAAAGGGGCCTTTGTGAAAACGGACCGGAATTCCCAGCCGCGCCAGCATGAGGTCAAGATAGGCCCGGCGAAAGCCTCCTTCGGGCTCTTCACCATAGATCACCATCTGCTCGGCATCCAGACTGGCCGCAGCCCCTATGGCTCGCGCGAGGTTCGGCATCACATCCGCGATGAAGTGGTAGTAATTGCTGGTATCGCTCATGAAGACAACCAACGAGCGTTCGGAGATACGAGGTATGCCAGCTCCGGCCCGATACTCCTTGCCCATCGTGATGAATTTTCTGAAGAAACCTGCGCCGGAAAAACCCATGACAGGAATGTCCTGCGCGGTGAAAAGTCCCCCTTGGTCGCAGACGGCTCCTCTCAGCGGAACGATCCCCGATCCGCGAACGATCCAGTTGCGGCGTCTCGTGCCATGAAGGGACTTCATTCCGTCACGTCCCTTTATCCGGGGGAAGGGGCAGATCGTGCGTCCATCAAATACATCTACAGCCGCCTGTCCCAGTTCCGTTCCATGAAGCGTCCCATCGGGGTGAGGAACCGTGGGGCCATCAACGCCAGGGATATAGAAACTCTGCATCGTCACGCGCTTTCATTGTACCCCTGATGCGGGGCCAGCCTTTGGAGGGGGCGGACGCGCGCGAGCATCACGCGCGGACGCAACGCGCAGCTTCAGGGCATCGCCTTTACAGCCTCGCGCAGCCCATCCAAGACCTGAAGACAACGCTGTTCCGGCAGATGTGAGAAGGGCAGCGCATCTATGCCCTCTTTCAACGTGGTCTCAACGATCTCCGTACTGTTGCGATGGCAGAAGCCTTCGCGACCAACGCCTTCAAAGTAATCCTGATACTTCCAAGGTACGGTGGTCTCGCTTTCTTTCCAGAACAGGCTGGGAATCCCGTAGGCATCGGCGAAAATAAGCCCATGCAAGCTGGAGGAGACCACCCGCGAGCAATGCGCCAGACGCGACAGTGTCTTGGCGATGTCGGGGTCAGTGAAGTCAAGAATGACAACGTCCCCGAAGGCCTGCTTGAACTGTTTCAACGCCGGATGCTTCAGCATGCTATGATGGGGGATCAGACCGACCTTTGTCCGCTCGGTCCCCTCGGCGGGGCCGGGCCAGATCTCGCGGACAAACAGGCCGGGATCACCGAAGGGCACATCGGGGCAACCCTCGATCTGACCTGCGGTCAGCGGACCGCGCAGCGCGGAAATCGTGACCGACATTTGCCGCATTGAGCAGGGTGACGGCTTCCCGGTTCCGCTGCCCCAGACGAACAGCGGTTTGGTGCGCTTGCGAGCATCCGCCATTCCTGGGTTGAACACGCTGCCGATGGCAATGCCGTCGCAATCATTTGGTGAACCTCGGACGACCTCGCGCCCGCTCACATGCGACAGGACAAGTGGTGAGATCTCGTCGCCGAGGTTTATACCCTTGGACTTCGGGACCCACCAGAAGAGGCGGAAAGGCTCGTGTTGGGCTACTTCGGTCAATTCGGACTTCCTTGAACCGTAACTCGTGAATCAGGCCTTCGGGACGTGGTCAGCCTGTATGACTCGACTTGTCTTGTGCCCGCAGCGGTGTGTCAACCGCGGAAACAGGTCAGCACTGGGTGATCGCGCTACGGGCCCGAACTGCATGCAGAAGAGCCGCACTGAGCGGCGGAAAAGCGCCCAACTATGGTTCACACCAAGATTTGTCGTGAACGGCGCGTCCGTCTGGTCCCGTTGGCGGTCGACAAACGGTCATTTGGCAGCAGACTGTGCAGTATGATGTCGACCGCCCGCTTCCTCATCTGCGGTCGTGGGGGTTCCGTTATCGATCAGATGCCGCTTGACGATTGCACCACATATTAACCGCATCATCGTCGCGCCCGGACCGCGCTAGTCCAGCACCATGGCCCGGCCATGGGCGGTGCGCCGCGTGGCCGCCGCCGTCAGCCGACCATCCGCGTCCCGCGCCGCTGCCGTCAGCCTCCCCACGCTGCCCGCCGGCGCACGGGTCAGGACATGGCCGGCCCGTTCCAGCGCAGAGAGGGTGGCGTCCGGCAGGCTGTCCTCGGCCACGACGCCGCCCGGTGCGCGGGTGCGGGGGTAGAAGGATGACGGCATATGCGTGATGTGGAACATCGGAGCATCCACGGCCAGTTGCAGGTCCATCCCCTGATGCGCGTGGCGCAGCCAGAACAGCAATTGCCACTGGTCCTGCTGATCGCCGCCCGGCGTGCCGAAGCTGATGCGCCGCCCGTCCTCGTGCCAGGCCAGGCTGGGCGACAGGGTCGTGCGCGGCCGCTTGCCGGGTGCCAGCGCACAGGGCGCCCGGGCATCCAGCCAGAACATCTGCGCCCGCGAATTCAGGCAGAAGCCCAGCCCCGGCACGATGGGCGAGCTTTGCAGCCAGCCGCCCGAGGGCGTGGCCGAGACCATGTTTCCCCACCGGTCGATCACATCCAGATGCACCGTGTCGCCGCGCGGGGCATCCGACAGATGCGCCATCGTTGGCTCGTAGACGGCACCCTCGGGCAGGCTGAGGCGATCCAGCATGGCGCTGACCTGGGCGATCTGCGCCTCGTAGCCCGGCAGGGTGCCGGGCCGCAGCCGGTTATCGGCGCGGTCCCCGATCAGCGCGCGGCGTTGCGCGGCGTAACCGGGCGACAGCAGTTCATCCATCGGAACAGGGAAGCGGGCGGGATCGGCGTAATAGGCCTCGCGGTCGGCCATGCAGAGCTTTTGCGCCTCGATCACCAGATGGGCGAAGTCCGGGCCGGTCGGGTCCATCGCCGCCAGATCGTCGCCCGCCAGCACGGCCAGCGCCTGCAGCATGACAGGCCCCTGACCCCAGGGCCCAGTCTTGGCGATGGTCCAGCCGCCTTGGGTCAGGGTCGTCGGTGACTCGTAGCTGGCCGCGTAGCCCGCCATGTCATCCGCCGTCAGCACGCCGCGATGGGGCCGACCGCTTTCATCCATCAGGGCCGCTTCGGCCATGAAGGCGCCGATGCGCTCGGCCACGAAGCCGCGATAGAAGGCGTCGCGCGCCGCGTCGATCCGGGCTTCGCGCGTGTCACCTTGCGCCAGATCGACGATCCGCCGCCAGGTTCCCGCCAGATCGGGGTTCGCGAACAGCCCCCCCTTGGCCGGGGCCGCTCCGCCCGGCATCCAGACCGCCGCCGAAGACGGCCAATGCTCGGTAAAGAAGCTTGCCAACCCGGCAATGGCATCCGCCGCACGGTCCAGGATCGGATGCCCGTCCGCCGCCAGCCGGATCGCGGGGGCCATGATCTCGGGCAGCTCCATCGTGCCGTGATCGCGCAGCATCAGCATCCAGCCGTCGAAGGCGCCCGGAATGACGGTCGCCAAGAGGCCGTTGCCGGGAATCAGCGTCAGCCCCTGGGCCCGGTAATGGTCGATCGTGGCCCCCGCCGGCGCGGGGCCCTGCGCGCAGAGGACCGTTGCGCGCCCGTCCTTCCACAGGATCGCGGGCAGATCGCCACCGGGGCCGTTCAGATGCGGCTCGACCACCTGCAGGACCAGGCCCGCGGCCACGGCCGCGTCGAAGGCGTTGCCGCCCGCGCGCAGGATGTCGGCCCCGGCCTCGGTCGCCAGGTGATGGGTGGATGCGATTGCGCCGGTCATCATGTCTCTTTCGGGTCGAGTGCGTCGCGCAGGCCGTCGCCCAGCAGGTTGAAGCCCATCACGACAAGGAAGATCGCGGCCCCCGGCCAGATGGCCATCCAAGGCGCCTGCGACAGGAAGTTCTTGGCCGTCGCCAGCATCGAGCCCCAGCTGGGCGCGGGCGGCTGCTGGCCCAGACCCAGAAAGGACAGCGAGGCCTCGGCGATGATCGCGGTGGCGATGGTCAGCGTGGCCTGCACCAGGATCGGCGGAAAGACATTGGGCAGGATGTAGCGCGACATGATCCGCAGATGGCCGAGGCCGATGGCGCGGGCGCCCTCGACATGGTCCTCGGTCTTGACGGACATGACCTGCCCGCGCGTCAGGCGCACGAAGACCGGCACCGCCGACAGGCCGATGGCGATCATGGCATTCGTCAGGCTGGGGCCCAGAAACGCCGCCAGCGCGATGGCCAGAATCAGGAAAGGCATCGCCAGCAGCGCGTCGGTGGCCCGCGCGATGATCTGGTCGGTCCAGCCGCCGAAATAGCCCGCCAGCACGCCCAGAGGCACGCCGACGGCCAGCGCGATCATCACCGACACGACCCCCGCCATCAGCGAGGCGCGCGCGCCCCAGATCATCCGGGACAGGATGTCGCGGCCGATCTCGTCCGTGCCCAGCCAATGCTCGGCATTGGGCGACAGGCGGATCTTGGCCCAGTCCGTCGCGGCCGGGTTCGGGATCGGCAGGACCGGCGCCAGCACAGCCAGCAGGACGAAGAACAGCACGAAGATCCCGCCGACCATGGCGCTGCGGTTGCGCTTCAGCTTTTCCCATGCGCGGTTCTTGCGGCGCGGGGCCACGACGGGGGCTGCGGGGGTTGCGATCACGGCATCGCTCATATCGCGGCCCTCATGCGCGGGTTCAGCAGGACATAGAGGATGTCCGCCAGAAGGTTGATCAGGATGAAGCCCGTCGCGGTGACCAGCACCACGCCCTGCACCACGGCATAATCGCGGTTGAAGACCGCATCGACCACCATCTTGCCGAAACCCGGGATGGTGAAGATCTGTTCGGTCAGCACCGCGCCCGCCAGCAATTCGCCGAACATCACCGCCGACAGCGTGATCACCGGCAGAAGCGCGTTGCGAAAGGCGTGGCGGCGGATCACGGTCTTTTCGCGCAGGCCTTTGGCACGGGCGGTGCGGACATAATCCGCCTGCAGGACCCCCAGCATCGAGGATCGCGTATGCCGCATCAGCGTCGCGGCCAAAGCGGTGCCCAGCACGATCGAGGGCATCAGCATGGTCTGAAAGCTGCGGACCGGATCGACCCAGGGGCTTTCATAGCCAGAGGCAGGCAGCCAGCCCAGATTGACCGAGACCAGCAGGATCAGCATGATCCCCAGCCAGAAATTCGGCACCGACAGACCCGACAGGGCGATGATGTTCGCCAGATAATCCCAGAACGTGCCCTTTTTCACCGCCGACATGACGCCTGCAGGAATGCCGATCACCATGGCAAAGATCATCGACATCACCGCCAGCTGGATCGTCACGGGCAGCTTCTGCGCGATCAGTTCCGTGACCGGCAGGCCGGTGCGCAGCGAGGTGCCCAGATCGCCCCGCATCACGTCGCCCAGCCAGTAGAGATACTGCCAGATCAGCGGATCGTTCATGCGGTATTGCTCACGCAGCATGGCGATGGTTTCGGGGTCGCGATCCTCGCCCGCAAGGACCAGGATCGGATCGCCCGGCAGCAGCTTCTGCAGCATGAAGACGAAGATCGTGACCAGCAGCAGCGTGGGGATCGCGACCAGCACCCGGTTCAGGATGTAACGCGTCATGGCGGCCTCTTTTGGCAAGGGGATGCCTGCGCCCGGCGATGCACCGGGCACAGGCCTTCGGGACGGGATCAGCCGCTGACACCGCGCAGACGGATGATGCCGTCGGCGTAGGGCTCGAAGCCCTCGATCCCCTGACGCATCGCGAAGAAATACTTGATGTGGTAGAGGTAGATGATCGGCAGCTCTTCGGCCAGGATCTCGCGCGTCTGGTCATAGAGCGCCTTGCGGGCCTCGGGATCAGGCTCGGCACGGGCCTGGGCCAGAAGGGCGTCGACCTGTTCGTTGCAATATTTCTGATCGTTGTTGCCGCCCTCGCAGCTGACGAAGGGATGGACATTGGCGTCGGGATCGATGCGGCCCGACCAGCCCTGCTGCGACATGTCGAAATTGCCCGCCGCGTTCTCGGACAGCAGCGTGGCGAATTCCGTCGCACGCAGGTTGATGTCAAAGCCCGCCTCGGCGGCCATGGCCTGCACGACCTGGGCCTGCTGCATGGCGACGGGGCTGTTGCCGACCTGCATCTCGATGGCGAAGGGCGTGTCCACCCCGGCCTCGGCCAGCAGTTCGCGGGCGCGCTCCACGTCGCGCGCGGGCAGCGGGTCGCGTTCGTCATACCAGGTGGTGCCCGGCGCGGCCCATTGGTTGCCCGGCACATACTGCCCCTCGAAGACGACCTGGTTCAGCGCCTCGCGGTCGATCGACAGCGACAGCGCCTGACGCACCCGCGCATCCGAGCCCAGAGGCCCTTCCGAACGCGGGCCGTTGCCCACATTGATGGTCATGCCCTGATAGCCGATATTGGCGATCTCGAACAATTGCAGGAGGTCATCCCCCTGGATCTGCGGCACGTCGGACGGCGCGGTGCGTTCGATGATGTCCAGATCGCCAGAACGGACATTGGCCAGCCGCACGGTCGTGTCGGGGATCGGCTGATAGATCACACGGTCGTAATGGTATTCGTCGGCTTCCCAGTGATCGTCGAACTTGGTCAGCACGATCCGGTCGCCCTCGACCCGTTCGGCGAACTGATAGGGGCCGGTGCAGACGGGGGCCTGGCCGAAACGCTCGGCGGCGGGTTCGGCGGCATCGGGCGAATACATCCGTCCCGCATGATGGGCCAGCTGCGCCAGCAGGGTCACGTCGGGGGCGTTCAGCGTGATGGTCAGTTCGTGTTCGCCCGTGGCCTCGACGCCCTCGATCGAGGTCAGCTCCGACCGGCGCGAGGATTGCGGCAGGGTCATGTTGCGTTCCAGCACGCGGCGCGCGCTGTCGGCGTTGAAGGGGGTGCCGTCGTGATGGACCACGCCCTCGCGCAGTTGCAGCACCAGCGTCAGCCCGTCATCCGACCAGTCCCATTCGGTGGCCAGTTCGGGGATGATCTCCATGTCGGTATTCGTGTTGAACAGCCGGTTGCAGAGCGATTCATAGACCAGCGAGGACACGAAGGTCCGCGACTGCGCCGGGTCCAGGAAATCGGGGTCCTCGTTCAGACCGATCCGCAGATCCTGCGCGGCGGCCATGCCCCCGAAAGCCGCCGTGGTCAGCAGCGTCGCCATGAAGGTCTTGATGTGCATTATCGTCTCCCGGTTGGTTTCTTGGTTGTTCAGGTGGAATGTTCGCGCCAGAGCGCGAAGCGCGCCGCTGTGGTAGGGCTGCGTTCGGGGGTCGGCGCGGGCTCGGTCAGTGCCGGCAACTCGCGCCAGTGATGGCAGGCCGTCTGATGGGCCGTCCCCTCCTCCAGCACGGGGCGGGTGGTGCGGCAGATTTCGGTCGCATGGGGGCAGCGGGTGTGGAACTTGCAGCCCGGCGGCGGATTGGCGGGCGAGGGGATGTCGCCGCCCAGATGCGCGATCTGGCCCCGCCCGCCGGGGCTGGGCACCGGGATCGCGGACAAGAGCGCCCGCGTATAGGGATGGCGCGGCGCGGACTAGAGGGCTTCCGTCGCGGCCAGCTCGACCACCTCACCCAGATACATGACAGCCACGCGGTCGGCCATGTGCCGGATCACCGACAGGTCATGCGCGATGATGATCAGGGTCAGGCCGAAATCGCCCTTGAGATCCTCCAGCAGGTTGACGATCTGGGCCTGCACCGACACGTCTAGCGCGGAAACCGGCTCGTCCCCGATCAACAGCCTGGGGCTTGAGGCAAGGGCCCGCGCCACGCAGATGCGCTGGCGCTGCCCGCCCGAGAATTCATGCGGGTAGCGGTCGGCATGGTCCGGCCGCAGCCCCACCTTGGTCAGCAGTTCCGCCACCCGCGCACGGCGTTCCTTGCGCGAGAGGTCGGAATGCACCAGCAGCGGCTCGCCCACGATGGTCTCGACCGTCATGCGCGGGTTCAGCGACGAGAACGGATCCTGAAAGATGAACTGCATCTCGGCCCGCAGGCGGCGCATCTCGGCCGCGCCAAGCGTGGTCAGGTCGCGCCCGTCATAGGTGACGGTCCCCTCGCTCGGTTCCAGCAGGCGCACGAGCAGCCGCGCCAGCGTCGATTTCCCGCAGCCCGATTCCCCGACGATGGCGAAGGTCTCGCCGCGCATCACCGACAGGTTGACGCCGTTGACGGCATGGATCACGGTCGGCTTGCCGATGATCCCCTTGCCCGAGGTGAAACGCTTTTCCAAAGCAGTCGTGGTCAGGATCGGATCGCTCATGCCGCACCTTTCGCGAAATGCGCCTCGAGCGGGGCCTTGATGCAGGCGACGGCATGGCCGGGGCCCAGAACCCGCAGATGGGGCCGCCCCGCGTCGCATTCCGCGCTGGCAAAGGGACAGCGCGAGGCGAAACGGCAGCCGGGCGGCATCGCGTCAGGCACAGGGACCGATCCGGGAATGGTCATCAACCGCGCCGCCCCCTGCGCCCGGCCCGCCAGCGCCGGCATCGAGCCCATCAGGCCGATCGTGTAGGGGTGCTGCGGATCGCCGAAGATCGCGCCGACCGGGCCGGTTTCCACCACGCGGCCCGCATACATCACAGCCACATCGTCGGCGATTTCCGCGACCACGCCCAGATCGTGGGTGATCATCAGCATGGCGGCGCCGGTCTGGGTCAGCAGATCGCGCATCAGGTCCAGGATCTGGGCCTGGATCGTCACGTCCAGCGCCGTGGTGGGTTCGTCCGCGATCAGCAGTTCCGGGTCGTTGGCCAGCGCCATCGCGATCATCACCCGCTGTCGCATACCCCCTGACAGCTGGTGCGGATAATCGTCCATGCGCTTTTCGGCGGCGGGCATCCGGACCAGACGGAACATCTCCAACGCGCGGGCGCGGGCGGCCTCGCGCGTGCAGCCGCGATGGCGGCGCACGGCTTCGGCGACCTGATCGCCAATGGTGAAGACCGGGTTCAGGCTGGTCATCGGCTCCTGAAAGATCATCGCCATGCGGTTGCCGCGCAGCGATTCCGTCTGGGTGACGGTCTTGGCGCCCAGATCCTCGCCCCGGAACAGCACCTGTCCGTGGGTCACGGTCGCGGCCTTTTTCGGCAGCAGCCCCATCGCCGCCAGCGAGGTCACGGACTTGCCGCAGCCCGATTCACCGACCAGCGCCAGCGTGCGCCCGGGGCGGATCGACAGGCTGACCCGGTCGATCAGGTCGATCGGCTGGCCCTTGAAGCGGATGGACAATTCGCGCAGGTCCAGAACGGGGGTGTCAGCCGTCATCGGCGGTCAGCTCCTCTTGGCTGTAGCGCAGGAAGATCGCGTGCAATTCGGTCAGATGATCGCGCATCGCCCCGGCGGCGGCGGCACCGTCCCCGGCCTGCAATGCGGCTAGGATGCGGCGGTGATCGTCCTGGGCATGGCCCGTCCCGGTGCGCGCGCGGGTCCGCATGCGCAGCTGACGGATGCCCGCATCGTGACGCCAGGCGTTGATCCGGTCGAACAGCGCCAGAAGCAGCGGGTTTCCGGTGGCCTGCGCGATCTCGCGATGCAGCGCGCTGTCCCACAGATCGGCGGCATCGACATCGGGGGCGGCCTCGATCCGCTCGATGCAGACGGCGATGCGGCGCAGGATGTCCGGCGTGGCACGGGCGGCGGCCATCCGCGCGAGCGACGGCTCAAGCGCCAGCCGGGATTCGATGACGTGCAACAGGGTCGAGGGCGTGGCAGGCAGGTGCAGCGGATGGGCCGAGCGTGGCCCCGGCGGCGCCCCGGCAAAGGTGCCCGCCCCCTGACGGCGCCAGACAAGGCCTTCGGCCTCAAGGACTTCCAGCGCGCGCCGCACGGCGCGTCGTCCGACACCCAGGGTCTCGGCCAGTTCGCGCTCGGGCGGCAGGCGCGTCCCGCGCTGCATGTCCGGCGAGGACAGCAGCGCCCGCACCCGTTCAAGCGCCAGCGAGGAATAGGCCGTCTGGTCGTGCCGGTCCTGCACCTGACCGACCTCGTTTATGGGCGAACCATTTGTCATTGGTTCACCGTAAGGTTCCACCACGCCCCTTGGCAACCTTTTTGAGCGCTCAAATCGAAATGGCCCCCGGCAGGGCCCGCTTGCGCATCAGAACGCCTGCTGAGAGGGCAGATCGTGCACGGACTGGGCCTTGCGATGATCGCCGCTTATCCGTGCTGGCTCGTCAGCTTAGCCGGGCCAGTGCGCCATCACCGCGCCGAGCGCACCGGTACGCGCATCAGGCCACCAGGAAAAAAGGCCGCGCCCCGGTGCCTCAACGCCACGCCGATACGGAAGGACGCGCAATGGCGACCCTCTGCCGGCGCGGCATCAGGCAGCGCGGTTGGTCACGCCCGGTCTTCGGCCAGCGTATGGGCGACCAGCGCGTTGGCATGGCCGTGACCCATCCCGTGCTTCTCCTTCAGCAGGGCGACCAGTTCCATGTGCTTCTTCGGACCCTGCGCACGGATGATCGCCTGCCATTCTGCGATGGGGCGACCATAGGTTCGTTCGATCGAGGGAAAATACGAGGCAGGGCCCTTTACCGGCTTGTCGGTCATAAGTCGTCCTTTCCGGGGTTTAGCGGTGCGGGCGGAGGGGCGGCGGCAACGGCCGCCAGTCCCTGACGCAAAGTCTCGGGCAGTCCGGAAGGCAACTGGGCGTCAAGCGCGGCATGAGCCGATCGCCAGACCTCGGCCGCCTGCCGCATCAGCGCCACGCCCTCGGGCGTGATGTGCAGCAGGCGCGACCGGCGGTCATCGGGGTCCGGCTCGACCGTCAGCAGGCCCCGTCGGGCCAGCGGCTTGACGGCTGCGGTCAGGGTCGAGGGGTCCATCGCCAGGAAGGGCGCAAGCCGCCCCATCGGCGGCGGGTCTGGCTGGTTCAGCGCGACCATCAACGAAAACTGCCCGTTCGTCAGACCGAACGGCCGCAGCACCGCATCGAAGCGCCGCGCAAGCCTGCGCGCAGCCCGCTGCGCTGCAAGGCACAGGCATGTGTCGCGGATCTGAAGCACCGTCTCGCGCGGCAGAAGCTCGGGGGTTGTCTCTTCCATGTTAATTTGATATCAAATGATTTATGCGGCTGCAATCCCGCGCCGCGGCGACAGGAGGCCGCGATGATCCCGAAGAACACGATCTGCCTGTGGTTCGACAGCGAGGCCGAGGCCGCCGCGCGCTTCTACGCCTCGATCTTTCCCGACAGCACGGTGTCCTCGGTCAGCCGCGCGCCGGGCGACTATCCCTCGGGCAAGGCGGGCGATGTGCTGGTCGTGGGCTTCACGATCTTCGGCATTCCCTGCATCGGCCTGAATGGCGGCCCGGCCTTCCCGCAGAGCGAGGCCTTCTCGTTCCAGATCGCCACCGACACGCAGGATGAGACCGACCGCTACTGGAACGCCATCGTGGGAAACGGCGGACAGGAAAGCGCCTGCGGCTGGTGCAAGGACCGGTGGGGCCTGAGCTGGCAGATCACTCCGCGCACCCTGACCGAGGCGCTGGCCAAGGGCGGCGACGAGGCCGCCCGCGCCTTCGCCGCGATGATGACCATGCACAAGATCGACCACGCCGCCATCGATGCCGCACGACGCGGGTGACGGCCGCACCACCCAGCCCGGAAGGAAATCGTGATGGAGCCCATTGAAATCTCGGCCTTCGTGCCCGCATCGCCCGACGCGGCCTGGACGGCCTTTACCACGCCGCAGGCGATCATGAAGTGGAACCAGGCCTCGCCCGACTGGCACTGTCCCTCGGCCAGCGTCGATCTGAGGGCCGGGGGCCGGCATGTCGTGCGGATGGAGGCGCGCGACGGCTCTTTCGGCTTCGATCTTGAGGGCGTCTATGAAGAGGTGGACGCCCCCCGCACCCTGACCTTGCGGCTGGAGGATGGACGCCGGGCCCGGACGACCTTTGTGCCCGAAGGCGCGGGCACCCGCGTCACTACGCGCTTCGACCCCGAGACGATGAACCCGCCCGAGATGCAGCGCCAGGGCTGGCAGGCGATCCTGGACAGCTACGCCGCCCATGTCGCCACCCATCGAGGCACGCCGTGATCGAGGCCGCCGACGACTACTTCACCAAAGGCTGCGGACGCTGCGACCGGTTCGACACCGAGGCTTGCGCGACCCGGATCTGGGCCGAGGGCCTGGCGCGGCTGCGGGCGATCTGCCGCTCGGCCGGGCTGGAGGAGACCGTGCGGTGGGGCCAGCCCTGCTACCGGCATGCGGGGCGCAACATCGCGATCATCGGCGCGTTCCGGGACAGGTTCGTCCTAGGCTTCTTCGACGCGGCGCTGCTGCAGGACCCCGAGCATGTGCTGGACAAGCCGGGGCCAAATACGCGGCATGCCAATACGATCCGGTTCGAGAGTGCCGATCAGGTCGAACGGACGGCGCCTATTCTGCTTGCCTATCTGGCCGAGGCGGTCGCCCATGCCGAGGCTGGCCGAAGGCCGCCCCGGGCATCCGGCAGCCCGGACCTTCCCGACGAACTGGTCGAGGCCTTGGACGACGACCCCGCGCTTGCCACCGCGTTTCACGCGCTGACGCCCGGCCGACAGAGAAGCTATGTCATCGCCCTGAGCGGCGCCAAGACCGCCCAAACACGACGGCGTCGCATCGCGAAATTCCGCGACAGGATCATCGAGGGGAAAGGGGCCCATGAACGCTGACGCCTGCTGGCTTGCCTGCTCGCGAAGCCGGCTGAATTAAAAGGCGCCCGCCCGAGCCAGTTCGCGCTGCCTGCCACGGCTTCGCGGCACGACGATCCATCTGCACAACCTGCCTTCCGGAGGAAAGCTCATGACCTGCATCACCGGTTTCATCGCGGCAGTTCCCACCGCCAACCGCGACGCCTTCATCATCCATGCTGACCTTGCAGCCTCGGCCTTTCTTGATCACGGCCTGAGCGCCGCGATGGAGGGATGGGGCGAGGACGTGCCTGTCGGCGAGGCACACTCGTTTCCCAAGGCGGTCCTGGCCGAGGCGGGGGAAAGCGTGATCTTCTCGTTCTACCGCTGGCCGGACCGGGACGCGCAAGAACGGAACTTTCAGGCCGCGATGGACGATCCGCGCGTCGATCCGGCCAGAAACCCCATGCCCTTTGATGGCCGACGCGTGATCTGGGGGCATTTCGAGCCGCTTCTCGAACTTGGCGCGCCCGGGCCCGGGGGCTTTTTCGACGGCTTCGTGATCCCCGTCCCGTGCGCCGCCCGCGACGATTTCGCTGCCTATGCCCGCGCCTGCGATCCGGTTTTCCTCGAGCACGGCGCAAGCTGGGTGGCGGAATGCTGGGAACTCGACATCCCGGACGGAAAGATCACTGATTTCCGCAACGCCGTCGCGGCGAGGCCGGACGAGGCTGTGGTCTTCGCCTGGGTGCAATGGCCCGACCGCAACGCCCGCGACGAGGGCAATGCCCGCATCTGCACCGACCCGCGACTATCCGGTCAGTCTTGCCCCTTCGACATGACCCGCATGATCTGGGGCGGCTTCACACCGGTCGTTCAGGCATCGCGCCCAGTCTGAGAAGAGCCGCCATGCTGGAGTTCCAGGCAAGCGCGGCAACGACTGGCCCGCATTGTCAGGCCCCCGTCGATGCGCATCACGGGTGCACCATCCTGTATGGGAGACGCGACAGGCCAGCCAAATGCCACCTTGCGGAGCACAGTGCTGGGCGCCCATCAGGCCGCGCGCGTCACGTTCAGGCCGTGACGGGCGGACCAAGCGGCATACCAGGACCGGAACTGGTCGAACTGGGTCCTGGCCCAGGCCTGCTGGCTGGGGGTCAGCGCGTCGGTCGGATTGAAGTGCAGCGCGTATTCCGCATCGCCCTGCAGCACCATCAGATACTTGTAGTAGAGGACCAGATCGGCGCCCTCGTCCCAGGACGACAGCACCTCGAGCGCCTCGCCCAGTTCACGGGCGCGGTCGCGCGCTTCGGCATCGCCGGCAGCCGCAGCCTTGGCCAGCGAGACGAAATGCAGGATCTCGTTCGGGATGACGTTGCCGATCCCGGTGATCGTGCCGCTGGCGCCGCATTTGACATAGCCGTGATAGACCCCGGTATCCACGCCCGCCATCAGGATCACGTCGTCATCGGCGCTGGTGATGTGCTCGGCCGCATAGGTCATCGCGCGCGGGCCGCCGAATTCCTTGAAGCCGATCAGGTTCGGATGTTCGGCGCGCAGGGCAAAGAACAGATCGGCCTTTGTCTCGTAGCCGTAATAGGGACTGTTGTAGATCACCGCAGGCAGGTCGGGCGCCGCCGACAGGACGGCCTTGAAATGGTGACGCTGCGCCACCGGCGACGAGCCACGCGACAGGACGCGCGGAATGACCATCAGGCCCGCCGCCCCGACGCGCGCCGCATGGGCGGCATGTTCGGCGGCAAGCCGCGAATTGACCGCGCCCGTGCCGACGATCACCGAAATGCCCGCCTCGACCAGGCGGGCGACGCCCTCCATCCGTTCCACATCGGTCAGAAGCGGCCAATCCCCCATCGAGCCGCAATAGACCACACCCGACATGCCCGCCGCCATCAGCTGCTGGGCCTTGCGCACCAGCGCGTCGAAATCGGGCGTGCGATCCTTGGTGCAGGGGGTCATCAGCGCCGGGATCACCCCGTTAAAGACTGTCTTGTCCATCGAAAGCTCCTTGATTCGCGCGGGCAGGCAGGGACGGGCTCGTCACCGGTCGCCGATCAGAATAGCCTTTGCATTTTCTTTGTCGACAACAATATGCACGCTGTCGACAAGCTCGGTCGCTACAGCGCGATATCCTGCCGGGCATCACGGGCGAAGAATTGCTGGATCTGCCGCACGATCTGGTTGGCATGGCTTCGCGCCAGCCTGTCTGCGGCCTCGACGTCGCGGGCGGCGATGGCGGTGATCATCGCCTCGTGCTCGTCGACGAATTCCTGCGGAAGCCGGTCGTCGAAGGATTGATAATACAGCCGCAAAAGGCGCCGCCCCTCGTCCAGAAGGCGCAGGAACAGGCCGGTGTAATAGGGATTCCGGCCCGCCTCGGCGATGGCGGCATGGAACTCGCGGTTCGTGGCGATCATCGCAAGCGCCTGCTGCGCCTCGACCGCTGCGGCGAACTGCGCCTGATGGGCGCGGATCCGCTCAAGATCCCCCGCCGCATGGTTCTGGGCCGCCAGCCGCGTCGTGACGCGATACATCAGCGTCAACGCGTCAAAGAAGGTGTGCAGGTTCAGAAAGTCGATGTTCGACACCATGGTCGAGCGGTTGGGCAGCGTCTCGACCAGGCCCTCTCCGGCCAGCCGCACAAGCGCCTCGCGGATCGGGGTGCGGGACATGTTGAAGCGTTCGGCAAGCTGCACCTCGTCGATGGGACTGCCGGGGGCCAGCGTCAGGTCCAGGATCTCGTCGCGCAGCGATTCATAGACGACGCGGACCCCTGATCCCCGCTTGCGTTCCGCCGGATTGGCTGTGTCGGTCTTGAGCATGGTCACTCCGGTCGTTCGGGAAGGGAAGGGCTGGACCTGTCAGAACCCGGTCAATCCACTGCGTCAAGGCCAAGTTCCAGCATCCGGTCAAGCTGCCGCCGCTCGGCCTCGTCAAGATGGATGCCATCGGCCTGCGAGGCGGCGCGGGCGGCAAAGCGGCGGGCCGAGGGCAGCCGCGCGCCCTGCCCTGTGATCGCGTCGAACAGCAATTCGGCCCGGGCAAAGGGATCGCCGGGCCGACCGGCGGCAAAGGCTTCGGGCGACAGCGCGATCACCAATTCGCCGTGGAACGGCGCCAGTGTGGTGGTGCCGAGCTGTTCCAGCACTTCGGGGCTGGTCAGGTCGCCGATCATGATGCCGGCCAGCAATTCGATCATCGTCCCGATGGCCGAGCCCTTGTGCCCCCCGAAGGGCAGCATCGCGCCGGCCAGCCCGGACTCGGGGTCGGTGGTCGGCGCGCCGTCTGGGCCGATGGCCCAGCCCTCGGGCAGCGGCTTGCCCGCACGTCGCAGCAGTTCCAGCTCGCCCCGCGCGGCGACCGAGGTGGCGAAATCGAACACATAGGGATGCCCGCCGGGACGCGGCCAGCCAAAGGCCAGCGGGTTCGTCCCCAGAAGGGGGCTGGTCCCGCCCGCAGGCGCGACGCTGGCATAGCTTGGGCACATGACCAGCGCCGCCAGCCCGTGATCGGTCACGGCCTCGACTTCGGGCCAGAGGGCCGAGAAATGCGTGCAATCGTTCACCACCATAGCCGCCAGCCCCAGTTCGCGCGCCCGCGCGACCAGATGCGGAAGCCCCAGTTCAAAGGCCGGGGTGGAAAAGCCGCGTCCGGCATCGACCCGGATGATGGCGCGCCCGTCATCGGGCAGAAGGCGTGGCTCGGCTTGGCCGTTCACCTGGCCGACCCGGATGGTCCGCAGGACACCCTCGATCCGGTAGATGCCGTGAGACTTGCAGCCGTCGCGTTCCCCCGCCGCCATGATCCGCGCCAGCGCGTCGGACTGCGTCGCGTTCATTCCAGCGCGCCGCAGGATGGCGGCGACACGGTCGGTCAAGTCCTGGACGGTGATCGCGGTCATGGCGGGAACCTCTGGCGGCTGAAAGCACGGGATGCTTCATTGCATACAAGCTGTCCACAGAATCGCAAGCCATCAGCAATATTGAATCCTCTTTGTATAATTCTTGTATTTTTCATTTGATCTACGCGCGACTTGCTCGGATAGTCAGCAGCACGGACCACGAGAAAAACGAGTCGCTGACAATCAGGGGGAACTTCATGAAAACCGGTATTCTTGCCTCGGGGCTGATGCTGGCGGCCGGGCTGACAACCCCGGCTTTTGCCGACAAGCTGGACGACATCATCTCAGCCAATGTGCTGCGCTGCGCGGTCGTTCTGGACTTTCCGCCCATGGGCTCGCGCGACAGCAACAACGAGCCGATCGGCTTTGACGTCGATTACTGCAACGATCTGGCCGCCGCCCTCGGCGTGCAGGCCGAGATCGTCGAGACGACCTTTCCCGAACGCATTCCCGCGCTGATGTCGGGCCGCGTCGACGTGGCCGTGGCGTCGACCTCGGACACGCTGGAACGGGCCAAGACGGTCGGCTTCTCGATCCCCTATTATGCCTTCGAGAACGCCGTCGTCGCCAACCAGAACGTCGAGATGACCGACTGGGAGGGCATGCGCGGCAAGACCGTCGGCGCCACCGCCGGCACCTACGAGGCGATCTGGCTGGAGGAGAAGGTCGCCGAATGGGGCGAGGGGCAGTTCCGTCCCTATCAGAACCAGGCCGATGTCTTCCTGGCGCTGAGCCAGGGCCAGCTTGACGCGACCGTATCGACCGTCGAGGTGGCCGAGGCCAATGTCGCCTCGGGCAACTTCCCGGGCATCCGCATCGTGGACAAGGCTCCGATGGTGCCCGACTACGTCGCGCTGATCACGCTGCGCGAGGAATACGGCCTGATCAACTACATGAACCTGTTCATCAACCAGCAGGTCCGCACCGGCCGCTATGCCGAGCTCTACGAGAAGTGGATCGGCGAGGGCGAGCCGGCCGATCTGACGATCCCGGGCGTCTATCGCTGAGCTGATCCCCTGAACGGGGCGCGCCCGTCGTGGCGCGCCCCGGCTGCGCTGTGCCCTCGCCAGTCACAATTGCCGCCCGGCGGCCGGAGGCGTCATGTTCAACTACAATTTCCGGTGGGCGCAGGCCCTCAATTCCTTGCCGCGCATGCTGGAAGGCGCGCTGGTGACGCTGGAAGTCGCGATCCTGTCGATGGTCATCGGCATCTCGATCGCGGTGATCCTGACGCTGTTCCGCCTGTCGGGCAGCCGCCTCCTGTCCGCCATCGCCTCCACCTGGGTCGAGATCGCGCGCAATACGCCCGCGCTGTTCCAGATCTACATGGTCCATTTCGGGCTGGGAGGCTTCGGAATCCATCTGTCGCCCTATCTGTCGCTGCTGATCGGCATCGCCTTCAACAATGCGGGCTATCTGGCCGAGAATTTCCGAGGCGCGCTGAAGGGCATTCCCGAGACCCAGACCCGCGCCGCGCGCTCGCTTGGCATGACGCCGGTTCAGGCGTTCCGCTACGTGGTCATGCCGCAGATGCTGCGGATCTCGTTCCTGCCGATGACGAACCAGATGGTCTGGGCGATCCTGATGACCTCGCTCGGGACGGTTGTGGCGATGAACACCGACCTCTACGGCGTGACCAGCGACCTGAACGCGCGCACCTTCCGCACCTTCGAGCTGTTCGCCATCGCTGCGGTGATCTTCTACCTGATCACCAAGACCGTCACCCTGTCGGCCCGCCTGCTGGCAGCGCGGCTGTTCCGGTATTGAGGGGGAGATGATGTTCTTCGATACCGCCCTGACCACGAACGACCTGATCTTTCTGGCGCGCGGCGCCGGGATGACGCTGGTCGTCACCGCCATCTCGGTCTTTTTCGGCACGATCATGGGGATCGCCTTCGGCATCCTGCGCCACCAGATCGGGCCGTGGTGGGCGGCGCCCCTGACCTTGGTGCTGGACATCTTCCGGTCCATTCCGCTGCTGATCCAGCTTGTTCTGGCCAATGCCTTCGTCACCACGGTGCTTGGCTGGCGCATCTCGGGGTTCACGGTCGCCTGCGCGGTTCTGTCGCTCTATACATCCGCCTATTGCGCCGAGATCGTGCGCGGCGGGATCGAGGCCGTGCCGCCCACGCTGCGCCGGGCCGCACGCTCGCTCGGGCTGACATGGCGGCAGGACATGACCAGCGTCACGCTGCCCCTGGCCGCGCGGATCGCGCTGCCCTCGTGGATCGGGCTGGCGCTTGGGGTGATGAAGGACAGCGCGCTCGTCTACGTGGTGCAGGTGGTCGAGTTGCTGAAATCGGCGCAGATCCTGATCACCCGCCTTCAGGAGCCCCTGTTCCTGCTGCTGATCTGCGGGCTGTTCTACTTTCTCATCTCGTTCCCCATAGCGCGGCTGGGTGGCTATCTCGAAAGGAAATGGTCGAATGATTGAAATCGAGAATGTCCGCAAATCCTTCGGCCCGCTGGAGGTTCTCAAGGGCATCGATCTGACCGTGGCCAAGGGCGAGGTGCTGACCGTGATCGGCGGATCGGGATCGGGCAAATCGACGCTGCTGACCTGCATCAACGGGCTGGAGCCCATCGACAGCGGCCGCATCCTGGTGGACGGGACCGAGGTCCATGCGCGCGGGACCGACCTGAACAAGCTGCGACGCCGCATCGGGATCGTGTTCCAGCAGTTCAACGCCTTTCCGCATCTGACCGTGCTGGAAAACGTGATGCTCGCGCAGCGCAAGGTTCTGGGCCGCCCCAAGACCGAAGCCGAGGCCGAGGCCGTGCGCCAGCTGAACCATGTGGGTCTTGGCGACAAGCTGAAGGTCTATCCGGGCCGCCTGTCAGGCGGGCAGCAGCAGCGCATGGCCATCGCGCGCGCTCTGGCCATGTCGCCCGATTACATGCTGTTCGACGAGGTCACATCGGCGCTGGACCCCCAGCTCGTGGGCGAGGTTCTGGACACGCTGCGCCTGCTGGCCTCCGAGGGGATGACGATGATCTGCGTCACGCACGAGATGAAGTTCGCGCGCGAGGTCTCGGACCGGGTGGCCTTCTTCCATCAAGGCATCATGGCCGAGATCGCGCCCCCCGCCCAGCTTTTCGGCGCGCCCGAAAGCGCCGAATTGCGCAAGTTCCTTGCGGCCACGGCCTGAACCATGCCGCGCGTGATCGTCATCGGGGCGGGCGTCATCGGGCTTTCGGCGGCCCTGATGCTGCGCCAGCGCGGGCTGGAGGTGACCGTCCTGGACCGCGAGGGGCCGGCGGCGGGCGCCTCGGCCGGGAATGCCGGGGCCTTCGCCTTCACCGACATCCTGCCGCTGGCCTCGCCGGGTCTGTTGCGCAAGGCCCCGCGCTGGCTGCTGGACCCGCTTGGCCCGCTTTCCGTGCCGCCGCGCTATGCGCTGCGGATCGCGCCCTGGATGCTGCGTTTCTGGCGGGCCTGCCAGCCGGACCGGGTCGCGCAATCGACCACCGCCCAGACCACGCTGATGGACCTGTCCCGCGCCGAGCTTGAGCCATTCCTGGCCGCCACCGGCACGCTGGCGATGCTGCAGAAGCGCGGCAATCTTCAGGTCTATGAATCCCGGGCCGAGTTCGACGCCTCGCTGCCCGGCTGGCAGGCCCGCGCCGATCACGGGATCGAATTCCATCATCTGGATGCGGCGGGTATGGCCGCATTGCAGCCGGGCCTTTCGCCGCGCTTCACCCACGGCACCTTCACGCCGGGCTGGTATTCCATCGCCGATCCGCGGGACTACGTGCTGGCGCTGGCCGAGCGCCTGCGCGCCACGGGCGGCTCGATCGAACGCGCCGAGATTGCCGGGATCGCCGCCGACGCCTCGGGCGCGACCCTGCACGAGGCCGGGGGAGGCGTGCGGCGCGCCGATCATGTCGTGCTGGCGGCGGGCGCCCATGCGCGCGGTCTGGCCCGCGATCTGGGCGACCGCATCCCGCTGGAGACCGAGCGCGGCTACAACACGACCCTGCCCCGCGACGCCTTCGATCTGCGGATGCAGGTGACGTTCGGCGGGCATGGCTTTGTTGTCAGCGCGCTGTCCAGCGGCATCCGGGTGGGCGGCGCGGTCGAGCTGGGGGGCCTCGACCTGCCGCCGAACTGGAAACGCGCGCAGGCGATGCTGCAGAAGGCCCGCACCTTCCTGCCCGGCCTGCGGACCGAGGGCGGCAGGCAATGGATGGGGTTCCGCCCCTCGCTGCCCGACACGCTGCCCGCCATCGGCCGCTCGCGTGCGTCGGACCGCGTGATCCACGCCTTCGGTCACGGCCATCTGGGCCTGACGCAATCGGCGGGCACGGCCCGCATCGTCGCCGATCTGGTGACGGGCGCGCCGCCGCCCATCGCCATCACTCCGTTTTCTCCTCAGAGGTTCTGACTTGGGCACGCATACATTCTCCTGCCTTGACGGGCATACCTGTGGCAATCCTGTGCGGCTGGTCAGCGGCGGCGCGCCGCTGCTGGAGGGGGCGACGATGCTGGAACGCCGCGCCCATTTCCTGCGCGATTTCGACTGGATCCGCACCGGCCTGATGTTCGAGCCGCGCGGCCATGACATGATGTCGGGTGCGATCCTCTACCCGCCAACCCGCCCCGATTGCGAGGTGGGCGTGCTCTTCATCGAGACCTCGGGCTGCCTGCCCATGTGCGGCCACGGCACCATCGGCACGATCACCATGGCGCTGGAGAACGGGCTGATCACACCGCGCGAGCCGGGGCGGCTGTCCATCGACACGCCGGCAGGCAAGGTGGACATCACCTATTCCCGCCCCGACCGCTTTGTCGAGGAGGTGCGGCTGACCAACGTGCCGTCCTATCTGCATGCCGAGGGCCTGACCGCGCATGTCGAGGGTCTGGGCGAGATCGTCGTCGACGTCGCCTATGGCGGCAATTTCTACGCCATCGTCGATCCGCAGAAGAACTTCCGCGACATCGCCGACCATACGGCCGGCCAGCTGATCGGCTGGTCGCCCCTGCTGCGCCGTGCGCTGAACGAGAAATACGATTTCGTCCATCCCGAACATCCGCAGATCTCGGGCCTCAGCCACATCCTGTGGACCGGCGCGCCGACGCAGCCCGGCGCGCACGCGCGCAACGCCGTCTTCTACGGCGACAAGGCCATCGACCGCAGCCCCTGCGGCACCGGCACTTCGGCCCGCATGGCGCAACTGGCGGCCAAGGGTCGGCTGAAGCCGGGCGACGCGTTCTGGCACGAAAGCATCATCGGCTCGATCTTCAAGGGCCGGGTCGAGGCCGAGACGCAGCTTTCGGGGCGGGCCGCGATCATCCCCTCGATCGGGGGCTGGGCGCGGCAGACGGGGATCAACACGATCTTCATCGACGACCGCGACCCCTATGCCCACGGCTTCGTCGTCACATGAGCATCGCCCACATCATCCTGCCCGGCGCGGCCGAAGGCCCGGTCATCGCCACCGACGAGCCGATCAGCTTCTGGGGCGGGATCGATCCCGCCAATGCGACGATCATCGATGTGCATCACCCGCTGCACGGGCAATGCCTGACCGGCGCCGTTCTGGTCATGCCGACGACGCGGGGGTCCTGCACCGGATCGGGGGTGCTGCTGGACATGGCGCTCAATGGCCGCGCCCCCGCCGCGCTGATCTTTTCCGAGGCCGAGGATGTCGTGACCCTGGGCGCGCTGATCGCGGCCGAGATGTTCGACCGCCCCATCCCGGTCGTGCGCTGCCCGCCAGATCTGCATGCGACTCTAGCCACAGCCAGCCACATCCGCATCACCCCCGATGCGCTGGTGGCCGGCGGCCAGCCCCTGCCGCTGGCGCATCTGCCCGCCCCCGAACTCGCCCTGACCGACAGCGACCGCGCCATGCTGGAAGGCGCCGAGGGCCGCGCGGTGCAGCAGGCGATGCGCATCCTCTGCCGGATGGCACGGCTTCAGGGCGCGGAGCGGCTGGTCTCGGTCACGCAGGGCCATGTCGACGGGTGCATCTATGCGAGCCCCGCCAACCTGACCTTCGCGGAAGCCATGGCCGATCTGGGCGCACGCGTCCGCATCCCCACGACGATGAATGCGATCTCGGTCGATCACCGGAACTGGCGGGCGCAAGGCGTGCCGGACCTGTTCGGGGACCCCGCGCAGCGTCTGGCCGATGCCTATGTGCGGATGGGCTGCCAGCCCAGCTTTACCTGTGCCCCCTATCTGCTGGACAGCGCCCCCGCGCGGGACGAACCCATCGCCTGGGCGGAATCGAATGCGGTGATCTATGCCAATTCCGTCCGTGGCGCGCGCACGCCCAAGCATCCGGACTTTCTGGACCTGTGCATCGCAATAACGGGCCGGGCGCCTCTGGCCGGGGTCTATCTGGACCAGCACCGCGCCGCGCGGCGGATTGTGGAGGTGACGCTGCCCCAAGGCATCGACGACGCGTTCTGGCCGCTTCTGGGCTATCTGGCCGGTCAGGCCTCGCCCGACCGCATCCCGCTGATCCGAGGCGTGGCGGCGGCCCGCCCCACGCCCGAGAACCTCAAGGCGCTCTGCGCGGCCTTCGGCACCAGTTCCGCCGCACCCATGCTGCATGTCGAGGGCGTCACCCCAGAAGCCGAGCGCATCGAACCCGAGGCTGATCACCGCAGTATCGACCTGCCGCAGATGCGGCGCGGCTGGCAATCGCTGAATGCCGGGCCGGAAGCGGTCGAGCTGGTTGCCATTGGCAGCCCCCATGCCTCGGTCGAGGAGTGCCGCGCGCTGGCGGGCGCGCTGGACGGCGGGCCGGTGGCGATCCCGACCATCGTCACCGCCGGCCGCGCCGTGATCGAGGCCGCGCGCGCAGACGGCACGCTTCAGCGGCTGACCGGGGCCGGCGTGCAGGTGCTGCCCGATCTCTGCTGGTGTTCGATATCCGAGCCGGTCTTTCCGTCCGCAACGCGGGCGCTGATGACGAATTCCGGCAAATACGCGCATTACGGGCCGGGCCTGTCGGGGCGGCAGGTCCGGTTCGGCAGCATCGCCGCCTGCGCGCA
>NZ_JAUVVF010000056.1 GCF_030604785.1 Paracoccus sp. (in: a-proteobacteria)
CCGCTGGTTGGGGTATCCGGCCCCGGGCTTTGGGGGGCCCTTGTCCCCCTATTGCGCCCGGCGGCAGGGGGGGGGGGGGGTCGCGGCGCGCCCTCCCCCCGGCGGGGGGTATGCACGCGCCCGGGGGCCTGACGGCCCCCGCAGCCTCGCCGACGCAGGCGTTGCGCTCAGGTCAGCGCTCGCCTGAGGGCGGGCAGGCGCGACAGGATCAGCCAATCCGCCAGCAGCACCGAAGCAAAGGTCAGACCGGCCAGCGGAAAGGCCACGCCGATCACCAGACCCGCCACGACCGCGCCTTTCCAGAACGGCATCTCGCGCGGCATGGGTGGCGCGGACAGCCGCCATGCGCCGGATGGCCTGCGCTTCCACCAGAGGACCGCCCCCGAGACGCAGAGAAAGATCACCCCGAGGCAGAAGACCGTGTTCACCAGCACGCTCCAGAGGCCGAGCGTCCCCATATGCAGCGCGATGCCCACCGCCATCGCCTTGCCGGCCAGCGAGTAATCCCGGAACCGCACATCAGCGAGGATACGGCCGCTGTAGCGGTCCACATGGACCGTCCGGTCGCTGGTCGGGTCCAGGCTGTCGGTGCTCATGCTGTCGCGGCTGATCGTCCAGACGCCGGTCTCGCCGCGCGGCAGGGCCAATTGATAGCGGCCCTGAAAGCCGAGTGAGCGTGCCAGCGCATCGACGCTGTCGATGGTCACGCGCGTGCCCGCCGGAATGCCGGGCTGCCCGGCAGGGCTTCCCGAGGCGGGCATGGGCGTCTGTTCCAGCGCCCAGGGCACCTCTTTCGGGCCATCGTTCAGGCTGGCATGGGTCACGTCGGACAGGGGCACCGCATCCCATTTCGCCGCCGGAAAGGTGGACCAGGCCTGCATCATCTGCCCGCCCCAGATGCCCGCCCAGCTGAGCCCGGACACCAGGAAGAACACCAGCCCGACCGACATCCAGACCCCGATGCTTGCGTGAAGCGACCGCCAGAGGCCGCGGCCCCTTGCGCGCAGATCCGGCACCAGCGCCGCAGGCAGGCTGGTCCCGCGCGGCCACCAGAGAAACAGGCCCGAGACCAGCAGCATGATGCCAAGCGAGGCCGCGATTTCCAGCATCCGGTCGCCCGCCACGCCCAGGCGCAGGTCGCTGTGGATGCTGTCGGCCCAGTCATACCAGCCGCTGCGCCGCGGGAAGCTGTCGATCACCTGCGCCCCGAACGGATCGACCGCGACCATGACGGGACCGTCCGGGCCGTCGATGCGGAACAGGGCCGCCCGATCCGGCGCGCGTGGCGCGATGTAGAGGCGCGGCTCGCCGCCGGGCACGGCGGTCAGGGCGACGGCGGCCTGCAGGTTCAGGCTGGCGGGTCTGGCCTGCGGCTCGACCGGGATGCGCTCGCCGTCCCGGCCGTCGATCTGGGCGATCCACAGCATCATCAGGCCGGTGACGGCCAGCACGAGAAAGAACGGGATGACGAAGAGCCCGACATAGAAGTGCCAGCGCCAGGCCGCACGGTAAAGGCGCGGCGCGGTCCGGGCGCGGCTGTCATCAAGGGTCGCGTCGATGCTGGTCATGGTCGCGTCCACACGAGCGGGACCGCCAAGGCGGTCATGGGGAAATGGGTCATGGATCATGCCTCTTGCGCATGGCGTGGCCATGCGGATGTCGGAAAGGACGAAAAAAGGGGGCGCGTCAGATCCGGGGTGGCGCGCGGGCATGACCGGCGCGGGGGGCATGGGCGGCCCGCCAGAGGCGGTGATCCGAGACCGGGCCAACGGCCGAGGCCAGCTCCAGCCACAAGGGCGGGATCGAGGGCGCGGCAGTGCCGTCCAGCGCATGGACCAGCAGGCAGGGCGCCTCGTGCCGGTCGACGGGCGCCGAGGGCGTCTCGCCGGGTTCGGTCAGGGTGATCTCGGTCAGGCCGTGGCCGGTGCAGATCAGCACCGTGCGGCTGTCGACGACACCCATCCCTGCCAGCACGGCCGAGGATTTCGGCAGCACCACGCCAAGGATCACCCCCAGCAGCAGGACAAGGCGCAAGGCAGACAGCATCACCGCGCCTTAACCCGGCGCGGCGCCCTCCTGTCAAGGGGCGATCAGAGCCCCGCCACCCCGAAGGCGCCGACCTCGCGGAACCAGCGCATGATCTGCGCGCGTTCCTCGGGCTGCATGGCGGTCAGGTTGGCGGGCGGCATGGCATCGGTGAGGCCCGATTGCACATAGATCTCGCGCGCGGCGCGGGCGATGTCGGCGGGGGTCTCCAGCACGACGCCCTTGGGCGGCAGGCGGATGCCGTCCCAGACCGGCTCGCGCGCGTGGCACATCGAACAGCGCCCGATCACGGTCTGCGTCACCTCGTCAAAGCCGGGGGCCTCGGCAAAGCGCGCCTCGACCGGGGTCAGGGGACGGGCCATCGCGTCGTCATAGCTGTCCTGGTTCACGCCAAGCGCCGAGAGCCACATCACCCCGATGAACAGCATCACCGTCACCGCCCAGGTCCACCATTGATAGCCCTTGCGGGCATGCATGGTGTTGAAGAAATGCCGGATCGTCACGCCCATCAGGAAGATCAGCGCCGCGATCAGCCAGTTGTATTCGCTGGCAAATGCCAGCGGATAATGGTTCGACAGCATCAGGAAGATGACGGGCAGGGTCAGGTAGTTGTTATGCGTCGAGCGCAGCTTGGCGATCTTGCCGTATTTCGGATCGGGCGCGCGCCCGGCCTTGAGATCGGCCACCACGATGCGCTGGTTCGGCATGATGATCAGGAACACGTTCGCGGTCATGATCGTCGCCGTGAAGGCGCCCAGATGCAGTAAGGCCGCGCGCCCCGTGAAGACCTGGTCATAGGCCCAGCCCACCGCCACCAGCGCGACGAACAGCAGAAGCATCAGCACCGTCGGCCGGTTGCCCAAGGGCGACTTGCAGAGCGTGTCGTAGATCAGCCAGCCAAGCGCCAGCGAGCCCGCCGAAATCGCGATCGCCTGCCATGTGGCCAGATCCACCTTGGCCGGGTCGATCAGATAGAGGTTCGCCCCCGCCCAGTAGGTGACCATCAGAAGCGCCGCCCCCGACAGCCAGGTCGAATAGCTTTCCCATTTGAACCATGTCAGATGCTCGGGCATCCGCTCGGGCGCGACGAGGTATTTCTGGATGTGGTAGAAGCCGCCGCCATGGACCTGCCATTCCTCGCCATGCGCGCCCTTGGGCAGATGCGGGGCCTTTTGCAGGCCCAGATCCAGCGCGATGAAGTAGAAGCTGCTGCCGATCCAGGCGATGGCGGTGATGACATGGATCCAGCGGACCGCAAAGGCCAGCCATTCCCACAGGATGACGGTTTCCGGGATCATCTCAGCTGCCCCGATAGGTCGAATAGCCGAAGGGCGAGACCAGCAGCGGGACGTGGTAATGATCGTCCTGCGACATGCCGAAGCGGATCGGGATCACGTCCAGGAAGCGCGGGCTTTCGGGCGGGATGCCGGTCGCGTCCATCCAGGCGCCGGCGTGGAATTCCAGCTCGTAGCTGCCGGTCGCGAAACCTTCGGCGGGCAGGATCTGGCGGTCGGTGCGGCCATCGGCATTCGTGACCAGCCGCGCAAGCTCGGTGCGCGTGGCACCGTCGAGGCGGTAAAGCACCACCTCCATCCCTTCGGCCGGGCGGCCGCGTGCAGTGTCCAGAACATGGGTCGTCAGATAGCCCGGCATCCATTCCTCCGTCGGCAGGTCCAGTCCCTTGATACCCGATGCCGCCCGCCATTCGAGAGGCAGCATGGGCAAGGCAGTCTTAACATTCCGTGCATAATCGCGCGCAAGCCCGGCCTCGGCTAGTGCTGGCCCTGTCGCGGCCTCAGGCCCTTGCCCTGCCCCTTCAGCCCGCCCGAGACCTCTTCCGTGGCCTCGTCCGCCAGTTCGCGCGGCAGGATCAGGTTCAGCACGATGGCGATCAGCGCGGCGGGCAGGATCCCCGAGGCGCCGAGGATGCGCAGCGTCTCGGGCAGGTGCTGCAGCGCATCGACGCCGCCGGGCGCGGTGTCCATCGCCTCGAGCTGCAGGCCAAGGCCCACCGACAGCGCGACCGCGAAGATGACCATGTTGCGCCGGTTCCAGTCCACATCCGACAGCATCGAGATGCCCGCAGCGACCACCATGCCGAACATCACGATGACGCCGCCGCCCAGCACCTCGATGGGGATGGTGCGGATCAGCCCGCCGATCTTGGGGACCAGCCCGCAGAGGATCAGGAAGACGGCGCCAAGCGTCACGACATGGCGGCTCATCACGCCGGTCATGGCAATCAGGCCCACATTCTGGCTGAACGAGGTGTTGGGCAGCCCGCCGAAGACCCCCGCCACGGCCGTGCCGATCCCGTCGGCATAGGTCGCGCCCTCGATCTCGCGGTCGGTCGCCTCGCGCCCCGCGCCGCCCTTGGTGATGCCCGAGACGTCGCCCACCGTTTCCACGGCCGAGACAAAGGCCATCAGGCAGAAGCCGATCACCGCCGCGGCCGAGAATTCGAACCCGTAGCGGAACGGCATCGGCAGCGCGAAGGCCGCCGCCTGGTTCCACGATCCGGTGATCGCCGCGACCGGCAGCTTGCCCGTCATCAGGCAGAACGCATAGCCTGCCGCGATTCCGATCAGCACCGCCGAGATCGACAGCATTCCCCGCGCGAAGAATTTCAGCACCAGCGTCACGACGATCACGACCAGAGCGGCCGACCAGCTGGCCCAGTCGCCATAGGCCGCCGAGCCCTGCGCCTTGAGCGGCACGCCCCCCGCCGCATATTCGATGCCGACCTTGACCAGCGCCAGACCGATCATCGTGACGACCAGCCCCGTCACCAGCGGCGGCAGCGCAAAGCGGATGCGCCCGATCACCAGCCCGAGCGCCGCGTGGAACAGACCGCCCAGCAGAACCCCGGTGAACAGCGCGGCCAGCCCGTCCACACCCTTGCCCGCGACCAGCGGGATCATGATGGGGATGAAGGCGAAGGACGTCCCCTGCACGATGGGCAGTTTCGCCCCGACCGGACCGATCGTCACCGATTGCAGCAGCGTGGCAACGCCTGCGAACAGCATCGACATCTGGATCAGATACAGCATTTCGGGAAAATCTGGGCTGTTCGAGCCGAAGCCGAACCCCGCCGCACCCGCCACGATGATGGCGGGCGTGACATTCGCCACGAACATGGCCAGCACATGCTGGATGCCAAGCGGCACCGCCTGCCACAAGGGCGGCATGTAATCGGGGTCGCGCATCTCTTCGGGCGTGCCGATGCCGGATCGGGTCATTCACTGTCCTCCCTTGTGCGGGACCGCCTCGCCGCGACGGGCTGTCCCTTATTCTGGGGCGGGATCGATGCCCGGCCCATGGCTTTCAGCGCGTCCAGCTTCCCCCGGCCCGCCCTTGCCGCCGAGACGATCACCGTCGCGGGCCGAAGCCTGCCAATCGGTCAGACCGATGACTTGACCTTGGACGCCGAGGCGTCGAAACTGCGGATGTCTCCTCTGAGAGGCAGCATTCCCAGCCTTCTCCTGCGGCGCAATGTCACATTTTTGTGGAATATCTTTCCAATTTGTGCCATGAATTCATCAAACCCCATCTTTTCAACGCATTGACACGCGCCACAGGCGATTTTCTGCCGAATGGCTATGCTATCTCAACGGAGTGACGAAAATGGCCGAAGCCATCCGCCGCAGGGGGCGCCCGCGCAAGGCCTCGCCCGAGGCCCCCGCAACCGTCCAGGCGCTGGAACGCGCGCTGGACATGCTGGATCTGCTGGCGGCGCGGCCGAACCTGACGCTGAGCGAGGTGGCCGAACGCGCGGGCCAGCCCCCCTCGACCACCCATCGCATCCTGCACACGCTGGCCTCGCGCGGCATGGTCGAAAGCGACCCGGCGACCCAAGGCTGGAATATCGGCCCGGCCAGCTTTCGGCTGGGTTCGGCCTTCATGCGCCGCTCGGGGCTGGTGGAACGCGCCCGCCCGATCCTGCGCGGGCTGATGGAGCATACCGGAGAGACCGCCAATCTGGGCATTCCCAACGGCGATGCGGTCCTGTTCATCAGCCAGGTCGAGACGACCGAGACGATCCGCGCCTTCTTTCCGCCCGGCACCCGCTCGCCTCTGCACGCATCGGGGATCGGCAAGGCGCTGCTGGCCTTTGGCCGCCCCGCGATTCTGGACGCGATCCTGTCCGGTCCAGGACTGCAGCGCTTCACCGACCACACGCTGACCGACCCCGAGGCGCTGCGCGCCGATCTGGCCCGCATCCGTCATCGCGGCTTCTCGCTGGATGACGAGGAAAAGACCCGCGGCATGCGCTGCATCGCCGCCCCCGTCTTCGACCTGACCGGAGAGGCCGTCGCGGGCATCTCGGTCAGTGGCCCCGCGCATCGCATCCAGCCCGAGCACGTCAAGACGCTCGGCGCGGCCGTCACCGCCGCCGCCGCCGCCCTGACCGAGGCGATGGGCGGCCAGCCCCCCGAGCCGCAGACCTGATCATCTGCCCGCCCGGCGGGCAGCGCGATTGTCGCCGTTTCCTTGATAGTGAATTCCGCCCCTGCCCGCTTGCCCCGGCCAGCGGGGCGCGCTTTGCTGGCCGGTGAGAGACCCACCGGAGGAAGACATGCGCTATAGCCGCGACCTGCGAGGATACGGCCCCACGCCCCCCGACCCGAAATGGCCCGGCGGCGCGCGGATCGCGGTCCAGATCGTGGTGAATTACGAAGAGGGCGGCGAGAACAGCATCGAACATGGCGACGCCGCCTCCGAGGCCTTCCTGTCCGAGATCATCGGCGCCCAGCCTTGGCCCGGCCAGCGGCACTGGAACATGGAATCGATCTATGATTACGGCGCACGCGCGGGTTTCTGGCGGCTTCTGCGCCTGCTCGAGGGCACTCCCGTCACCTGCTACGGCGTCGCGACCGCGCTGGAACGGAACCCCGAACAGGTCGCGGCCATGCAGGCGGCCGGCTGGGAAATGGCGACCCACGGCCTGAAATGGATCGATTACCGCAACGTCCCGCGCGAGATCGAGGCCGAACACATCGCCCAGGCCATCGCGCTGCACACGGCGGTCTGCGGCGAGCGCCCACGCGGCTTCTACCAGGGCCGCTGCTCAATGAACACGGTGGCGCTTGGCTGCGAGGAAGGCGGGTTCGACTATCTCGCCGACACGATCGCGGACGAACTGCCCTATTGGCATGTCCATGAAGGCCGCCCCCAGCTGATGGTGCCCTACACGATGGACGCCAACGACATGCGCTTTTCCTCGGGCCAGGGCTTTGGCACCGGCACCGATTTCTTCGATTATCTGCGCGACAGTTTCGACATGCTCTATGCCGAGGGCGCGGCGGGCGCGCCCCGGATGATGTCGGTTGGCCTGCATTGCCGCCTCGCGGGCAGGCCGGGCCGGGCGATGGCGCTGAAGCGCTTCCTTGATCACGCGCGCAGCCATGACGGCGTCTGGTTCGCCACCCGCCTCGACATTGCGCGCCACTGGGCGCGGGTCCATCCCTTCCAGCCGCGCCCGCGCCCCTCGCAGATGGAGCGCGAAAGCTTCGTGGCCCGCTTCGGCGGCGTCTACGAACATTCCCCCTTCATCGCCGAGCGGGTCTTTGCCGCCGAGATGGGCGCCGCCCATGACAGCGCCCAAGGTCTGGCCGCGCGCATGGCGCAGATCTTCCGCCAGGCCTCGGACGAGGAGCGGCTGGGCGTCCTGCGCGCCCATCCCGATCTGGCGGGCAAGCTGGCCCAGGCGCGCCGCCTGACCGCCGAAAGCACCGCCGAACAGGCCAGCGCCGGGCTGGACGCCCTGACCGATGCGGAACGGGCGGAATTCACGCGACTGAATCAGGCCTACATGGCCCGCCACGGCTTCCCCTTCATCATCGCGGTGCGCGACCACGACAAGGCCGGCATCCTCGCCGCCATGCAGGAGCGGCTGGACAGCGACACCGCCACCGAACGCGCCACCGCCGAGGCGCAGGTCATCCGCATCGCCAGCCTTCGCATCACCCAGATCATCAGCAACGAGACCCCCGCATGACCCATCCCAACCTCTATGCGGGGCCCATCGCGGGCCTGCCGCCGCAGACCGACCTGACCACCGACACGGCCATCTTCACCGAGGCCTACGCCGTCATCCCCCGCAGCACGATGCGCGACATCGTCACCAGCGCCCTGCCGGGCTGGACGGGGATGCGCATGTGGATCATCGCCCGGCCCCTGACCGGCTTTGCCGAGACGTTCAGCCAGTACATCGTCGAACTCGCTCCGAATGGCGGCAGCGACAGCCCCGACGACGACACCGAGGTGCAGCACGCGATCTTCGTGACCGAGGGCCGCATCGCATTGCAGATCGCGGGCAAGATCCATGATCTCGAACCGGGCGGATTTGCCTATATCCCCCCCGGCACGGCATGGCACATCACCAATCCCGGCCGCGACAACACCCGCTTTCACTGGTGGCGCAAACGCTGGCAACCCGCCGCCGGCACCACCCTCCCCGACCCGATCGTCGCCCGCGAACAGGACATCGCGCCCGCGATGATGCCAGGGACGAACGGCGCCTGGGGCACGACCCGCTTCATGGACCCGGCCGATCTGCGTCACGACATGCACATCACGCTGGTGAACTTCGAACCCGGCGGCTCGATCCCCTTCGCCGAGACCCATGTGATGGAACACGGCCTCTTCGTCCTCGAGGGCAAGGCCGTCTACCGCCTCAACCGCGACTGGGTCGAGGTCGGCCCCGGCGATTTCATGTGGCTGCGCGCCTTCTGCCCGCAGGCCTGCTATGCGGGCGGTCCGGGGCGCTTCCGCTACCTGCTCTACAAGGACGTGAACCGGCACGCCCCCCTCTGGCCCAATCGCTGACTCGCCTGCCTTTGCCTTGGGACAAATATCCCGCGGGGGGTCCGGGGGGCGCGAAGCCCCCCGGCGGCCGCGGGACGCAATCAGCCCGTCAGATCTTCGTCGCCCCCACCGGCGGCGTCTTCAGCGCCGCCCGCAGCCGCGCCTCGCGCCAGGTGATGTAGCTGATCGCGGCGATCATCATCGCCCCGCCCAGGATCACCCACCCGTCCAGCGGCTCGTGAAAGACGAGGATCCCGACCAGGCTCGCCCAGACCAGCTGCAGGAAGGTCACCGGCTGGGTCACGGTCAGCGGCGCGGCCGCGAAGGCGCGCGTCATCGTGTAATGACCGAGCGTCGCGAAAAAGGCGACCAGACCCAGCCACAGGACCTGCGACAGGGTCGGCGGCACCCAGACCAGCCAAGCCAGCGGCGCCAGCCCGATGGCGACCGTCAGCGACATCATCGCCACGACGACCGAGGCCGGAACCCGCTCGGACAGGCGTTTGGCCACCAGATAGGACGCCCCGAACGCGACCGACGCAAGGATCTGCGACAGATGCCCGGGATCCAGCTCTCGCAGGCCGGGGCGCAGGACGACCAGCGCACCCAGAAGCGCCACCCCGACCGCGGCCATGCGCCGCGCGGCCAGCCGCTCGCCCAGGAACAACGCCGCGCCTAGCGTCACGACGATGGGATTGAGAAAGCCGATCGCCGTCACCTCGGCCACCGTGATGCGCGACATCGCATAGAACCAAGCGATCACCGCCACGACATGCAGGGCGCCGCGCAGGCCGAACATACGCCAGACCACCGGCTCGAATCCTTGACGCAGGGCCGGCAGGATGACGGGGACCAGCACGACCAGCCCGATCACGAAGCGGATGAAGGCCGCCTGCGGCGCGGGCAGCGCGCCCTCCAGCCCCCGGACAATGGCGTTCACCGCGACAAAGCACAGCCCCGTCGCGACCATCCAGCCGATGCCGACCAGATCGCGGCGAGTCGTGGCGTCGATTTGCATATCGTGCACCTGACGCCTTTCCGGCAGCCCGCACAAGAGGGAAACGCGCCGGCCCGGCCCTCAGCGATTGCCGGGCAGGAAGCGCGCGGCGCCCTCGGCCGCGCGTTGCAGGGCGCGGGACTTGTTCACCGTTTCCATGAACTCGGCCTCGGGGTCGCTGTCATAGACCACACCGCCCCCGGCCTGGATGTAGAGCGCGCCGTCCTTGACCACGCCCGTGCGCAGCGCGATGCACATGTCCATCTCGCCATTCGCAGCGAAATAGCCGACCGCCCCGCCATAGACGCCGCGCTTCTCGGGCTCCAGCTCGTCGATGATCTCCATCGCGCGGACCTTGGGCGCGCCGGAGACCGTGCCCGCCGGCAGCCCGGCCAGCAGCGCGGACAGCGCGTCCTCGCCGTCCCGCAGCTCGCCCACCACGTTCGAGACGATGTGCATGACGTGGCTGTAGCGCTCGATCACGAACTGCTCGGTCGGGCGCACGGTGCCGGGGCGCGCCACGCGACCCACATCGTTGCGCCCGAGGTCCAGCAGCATCAGGTGCTCGGCCAGTTCCTTCTGATCGGACAGCAGGTCGGCCTCCAGCGCCTTGTCCTCGGCCTCATCAGTGCCGCGCGGGCGGGTTCCGGCGATGGGCCGGATCGTCACCTCGCCGTCGCGCAGGCGGACCAGGATCTCGGGCGAGGCGCCCACGATCTGGAAGCCGCCCATGTTCAGGTAGAACATGAAGGGCGAAGGGTTCGTGCGGCGCAGGCTGCGGTAGAGCGCGAAGGGCGGCAGCGGAAAGTCCATGCGCCAGCGCTGCGAGGGCACGACCTGGAAGATGTCGCCTGCGCGGATGTAATCCTTGGCCTTCTCGACCGCGGCCAGATAGTCGTCCTTGGCGAAGTTCGAGACCGGCTCGCCGATCCGAGCCTCGTCGCCGAGGGCGCGCGGCTCTTGTGGGACGCGGTCCAGCGATTTCAGCGCATCCATCACGCGCTCGGCGGCGCGGGCATAGGCGGCGCGGGCATTGTCGCCGCCATCGTGCCATGCAGGCGCGCAAAGCGTCACCTCGCCCTTGACGCCGTCCAGCACGGCGACGACCGAGGGGCGCATCAGGATCGCGTCGGGCAGGTCCAGCGGATCGGGGTTCACATCCGGCAGATGCTCGACCAGACGGATCATGTCATAGCCCAGATAGCCGAAAAGCCCCGCTGCAACGGGGGGCACACCCTCGGGCATGGTCTCGATCCGGCTTTCCGCAATCAGCGCCCGCAGGCTGTCCAAAGCCGGGCGGTCGTCATCCTGCCAGGCATCGGAAAAGCGCGCCTCGCGGTTCAGGCGGGCCCGGCCGTCGCGGCATTGCCAGATCAGGTCCGGTTTCATGCCGACGATGGAATAGCGGCCGCGCAGCTCGCCCCCGGTCACCGATTCCAGCATGAAGCTGTGGGGCGCGGCCTCGGCCAGTTTCAGCATCAGGCTGACCGGCGTGTCCAGATCCGCCGCCAGCCGGATCGTGACAAGCTGGTTGCGCCCCGCCTGCCATTCGCGCTGGAAGGCGTCGAAATCGGGGGAAAGCTGCATCACTGGACCTGTGTGTTGATGGCGTTGATCGCGGCCTGATTGACCTCGATCCGGTGCTGGCGCTGAACGTATCGCGCGTAATAGTCGAAGATGTCGTCCTGCAGGGACTGGCCGATCCGTGCCGCGACGCGGTCCTGGACGGCCATCGCATCGGTGCTGGACAGGTCCGCATCGCCCACCGCATCCAGACGGACCAGGATCACCCGGTCGCCCGCATCGACGATCTCGACCTCGCCGGGTTCGTCGATGGCAAAGGCCTCGAGCAGCGCCGCCTGAGGCAGGTTCGGCATCCAGGCATTCCGCACGATCCCGGTCTCGGAGATCCACTGATCCGCAGGCTCCTCGGCGGCAGGTTCGGCGGGGGTCTCGGCGGTCGCCTCGGCAGGGCTTTCGGCAGGCAGCGCGGCGGGCGTCTCGGGGGCGGGTTGCAGCGCGCGAAGCGGCTCGACCACGGCATCGGCCAGGGCCGCTACCTGCAGACCCTCGGCCAGTTCCAGAAGCTGGCGCTGCAATTCGGCCTGACGCCAATCGGCCAGGACGTCGGCGCGCGCCTCTTCGAAGGGGATCAGCGCGGGCGGGATCACCTCGTCAAGGCGCATCGTGTAGACGCCGCCATCGACAAGTTCGAACAATTCCGGGAAATCGCGTTCGCTCAGCGCCTCGGCGCGGTCGCGGAAATCGGCATAGCCCGCGATGCTGTCCTCGGGCGCCTCGAGATCGGGATGCCATTCGATCCGGCCGGCCTCCATCTCGGTCTCGGCGGCCAGATCCTCGATCGTGGCGCCGCCCGCCAGAAGATCCTCGAATTCCAGCGTGCGGTCCTGGATGAGCCGCGCGGCCCGGCTGAGCGCGGCTTCGGCGCGCAGGCCCTCTCGGGCCTCTTCGAAGGGGACATCGACCGGATCGAGGATGGCGTTCACCGAGAACAGCGCCCAGCCCAGATCGGTCTGGATGGGGCCCACGACCTGATTGCCCGGCGCGGCGAAGACCTCGGCCCCGGCCGCGCCAAGCTCGGCCTGCGAGACCGCGCCCAGATCGACATCGTCCAGCGTCAGGCCGCGTTGCAGCACGAAGGCCTCGAACGGCTGTTCGCCCGCCTCGATCGCGGCGGCGGCATCGGCGGCCTGTTCCTGCGAGCCGAAGATCAGGCGGCTCAGCAGGCGGCGTTCGGGCTGCTGGAATTCGGCGATGTTCTGGTCATAGGTCGCGCGAAGGGCGGCCTCGTCCAGCTCGACCTCGGGGGCCAGCATCTGCGGCGTCACCCAGGCATAAGAGATCACGCGCCGCTCGGGCGCGGTGAAGCGGTCGGCATTGGCGGCGTGCCAGGCCTCCAGCGTCGCCTCGTCGGGTTCGGCGATGGGGGCGGGCAGATCGGCCTCGGTCAGTTCGCGCCAGCTGAAATCGCGGGTCTCCAGCACCCAACGCGTCGTCTGGTCGACCATCGGCGCAGGCGCCGCGACGCCCCCCGCAACGGCACGCTGCAGCAGCAGCCGTGCCTCGTCGGTGCGGATCGCGGCCTCGAACTCGCCCTCGGTCAGGCGCTCGCGGCGCAGCACCTCGGCATAGGCGGCGCGGTCGAAACGGCCGTTCGGGCCGCGGAAGGCATCGGCGGCCAGAATCGTCTGGGCGACACGCTCGTCCCCGACCGAGACACCCATCACGCGCGCCTGTTCGGCAAGCGCCGCGGCGGTGAACAGGTTGGCCTGCACGGCCTGCGGCAGGCCCATCGCCTGCGCCTCGGCCATGCTCAGCGGGCGGCCGGTCTGGCGGGTGATGGCCATCATCTCGCCGCGCAGCGCGCGGGCATATTCGTCGGCGGTCACGCGGGTCTCGCCCACCTGCCCCACAGCGGTTGACCCGCCCGAGAAGCTGGTCACGCCAAAGCCCCCGAGGCCCAGGACCATCAGACCCATCAGGATCCAGACGATCGTCGATTTGCCCTTTGCGCGCAGGTTGGCCATGGCTTGTCCTTGTGCTTGTCGTCGCTGCCGTCTTTAGGACGGCACGGCCCCCGCGACAAGCCGTCAGCCGCGCAAGAGGCCAAGCCTTTCGGCAAGTTGACCGATCCCGGCCGCATCGACGTTGGCGAATGCGATCCGCAGATGGCGCGCGCCCGATGGGTCGTCATCGGGGGTGAACATCGTGCCGGGCAGCGCCAGAACGCCGATCTCGGCCACCATGCGCCGCGCCAGATCGGCCGAGCTTTCGGCAAAGGGATGTTCGATCCAGGCGAAATAGGCGCCCGCGCTTTTCAGCCGCCAGCCCGGCAGGGCCGAGAGCGCCTTGTCCGCCGCCGCCCGCCGCGCCAGGATCTCGGCGCGTTCGCCGGCCAGCCACGGCCCAAGGTTCCGCATCCCCCAGACCGCGCCGATCTGGCCCGGCTGGCTGGGCGAGATGGCGACGGTGTCGAGGAACTTCTCGATCTGGGCCAGCCGCGCGGGGTTCGTGATCAGCGCGCCGACGCGGTGTCCGGTCAGGCGATAGGCCTTGGAGAAGCTGTAAAGCTGGATCGCCGTTTCGTCCCAGCCCGGCCGGGTCAGCAGATCATGGGGAGCGCCCTCGCGGCTGTCGAAATCGCGATAGGTCTCGTCGAGGACCAGCGCGATGCCGTGGCGGCGCGCCAGATCGTAGAAGCGCCCGACCAGTTCGGACGGATATTCCGCCCCCGAGGGATTGTTGGGCGTGACCAGCACGATGGCGCGGGTCCGGGGCGTGATCAGTCCCTCGGCCCGGTCGGGATCGGGCAGCATGTCGTCGCCGCAGGCCAGCGGCACGGTTTCGACGCCCGCCATGTCCAGCCACATCTTGTGGTTGAAATACCACGGCGTCGGCAGGATCACCTGATCCCCCGGCCCCGCAAGGCTGGCCATGACCGCGCAGAAGGCCTGATTGCAGCCCTGCGTGATCGCCACCTGCTCCGCCGCGACCGACCCGCCATACCCCGCCGAGAAGGCCCGCGACAATTCCTCGCGCAGATCGGCATTGCCCAGAACGGGACCGTAAAGATGCGCCTCGGGCCGGGTCAGCAGCGCATCGGCCATCGCACGGCGCAGCCCTTCGGGCGGCGGATCGACGGGCGCGGCCTGACTGACGTTCAGCAGCGGGCGGTCGGGGGGGAAATGCACGCCGTCCAGCCAGCGGCGGGCCTCCATCACGGGAGGCGCGAAGGTGGCGGCGATCAGAGGATTTGTGGGGGTCATTCAGTCACGCTCCAGTCGGCGCAGGTCGCTGAGATCGGGCGGCAGGGACAAATCCAGCGCGGGCGCATGCAGGCGCGGGATCGCCACGGGTTCGCGAGGCGCTTCGGCAGCCGGTGCAGGATCGGGCACCGGGTCGGCAGGGGCGGGCGCCACGGGCGCCTCGTCACTCGGCGCACGCAGGCCGGCCTGCGGTGCGGCCGGCCGGTCGGGCGGCGGCGCGCCCTCGGCGCCGGGCAG
>NZ_JAUVVF010000078.1 GCF_030604785.1 Paracoccus sp. (in: a-proteobacteria)
GCTTTCGACCCCGTCCACCAGCGCCGACAGCCTGCCCATCAGCAGATCGTCCCGCGCGGCCCGGCCCAGCCCCTTGGCGGGATCGTCGCTGACCAGCACGGCCTCGGTCCATTCCAGGATGTCCCGGCCCGCCATGATCTGTCCCAGCACCGGCGCCGAGGCGATGGCGGCAAGATACTCCGAGCCCAGGACCGAGCGGCGCGCATCCTCGGCGGCGCGGGCCAGCGTCTCGGCCCCGTCGCCCGGCGGGCCGAGGACCAGATCCGCGGGATAGGCCGATTCACTGGCCCAGTAGCGGTCGAAATCGGCGGCCACATCGGCGGCGATCGGGCCGACGCCCAGCACGTCCAGATCGAAATAGGCGACCCCTTCGCCATAGGCGAAATAGATGTCCCCGATATTGCGCCCGCCAAGGATGGTGGCCACGCCATCCGCGATCATCGACTTGTTGTGCATCCGCCGGTTCAGACGGCCAAAGTCGAACGCATAGGACAGAAGCTTCGGGCGGCGAAAGGTGAAGGGGTTGAAGATCCGCACCTCGATCCGGGGATGGGCGTCCAGCGCGGCCAGAACCTCGTCCAGGCCGGGTATGCCGTTGTCGTCCAAAAGCAGGCGCACCCTGACGCCCCGTTCGGCGGCGGCGCGCAGTTCGTCCAGCAGGATCCAGCCGGTCGGGTCGGTCTGCCAGATGTAGTATTGCACATCCAGCGAGGTTTCGGCCTGACGCGCCAGAAGCACGCGCATGGCCAGCGCGTCGCGCCCGTCGGCCAGCGATGCGATTCCGCTCTGGCCGGGATGCGCGGCCATCATCGGCATCAGCGCCGCGCCAAGGGCCGTCCGGTCGCTGGCGGCCAGCGCGGCCGAGGGCTGTATGCTGGCGCGGTCGGGCAGGGGATGGGTCACGCGCAGGGCGACCAGCGCGCCAAGCAGCACGACCAGCAGGATCAGGACGGCCCGCGCCACCCGCCTTGCCATGCCCGGACGCCGCCCCGGCATGCTCAGCCCGCCCGCGCGCCGGTCGGGCCGAGGCTCTTGAGCACGTAGATCGGCAGCAGGATGGTCGCGACCAGGCTGCCCAGCCAGACCAGAAGGGTCGCGGCCAGCCAGTTCGAGATCCCGCCGATCTGCATGCCAGGCAGAAGCATGTCGGTGATCCACAGGCCGACGAAGATCGTCACCAGCGCGATGCCGCCCATCATCTGCGGCACATGCCTTGACGCGACCTTGGCCATCAGCGGCCCGATGACCGCCTGCAGAACCGAGAAGACGATCACCACCAGGACAAAAGGCAGGACGCCGATGCTGAAGCCCGGCAACAGCAGGCTGGCCAGAAGCAGGCCGACCGCATTCGCGATCAGATAGGCTAGGGCGGATGTGGCAAGTCTCTTCATCGCTTTGACCTCTCGCTGGAGATTGCAGAATGGCGCGGCCCCGCGACCTGCGGATCGCCACGGGGGTTCGGGCTGGTCCTGCGCGCGTCGCCACCGGCCACGCCGCGCCAGAGCCGATCCAGACCCAGGCCCACAAGAGGGATGATGCCCAGCACTAGCGCGACCGTCTCGCCGCGGGCCAGCGCCGCCTCGACCGTCGGCGCCGTGCCCAGAAGCGCCGCCAGCGTCATCATGGCGGGCGCGATCGGCCGGTGATGGATCATGAATCGCAGGCCAAGCACCAGCGCCCCCGCGGCAATCAGAAGCCTGACCAGACCGGGAAGATGCAGCGCCTCGATCATCAGCGCTGCCCCCACGCCGATGGCCGCGCCGGTGCCGTATCGCAGCAACGGCTCCTTGCGGTGGGGAAAGGGCACCAGCGCCCGCGACACGAACAGAAGCACGACCCAGTGACCGTAGGGATCCCCGACCAGCAGCGCGCAAAGCTGCGCCAGCGCCAGACCGCCCGCCAGAAACAGGACCAGCCGCATGGCATGATGAGGCGGCAGCACGCCCGCCGGTATCGCGCCCGCCAGAGACAGGAGCCGCGTCAGGACATGCCCTGTCGCCAGACCGGTGACCGCCGGAACCAGAAGCCGGGCCAACGGCACCGGATCGGATGCGGACATCAGCAGCGTCAGGCCAAGAAGGATCATGATCGCGATGCGGGTGCCGGTCCTGGCCGCCTCGATCCCCGCGGCGATGCACAGCAGAAGGGTCAGACCAAGGCCGACCGGCATTCCGGCCCCCGCATTCAGGACCCCAAATGCGAACAGAAGGCCCGCGCCCCCTGCAAGCGCGCCGGGCCGTCCCGCCGACCCTGACCCGAAAGCGCCCGTCATCAGCCCGGCAAGGGACGCCACTGCCCCGACCTGTCCCGCAAGGGCATATCCCGCCAGAACGATGCCAAGGCTTGCCGCGAACATAACAGTGACATGCCGCCAGGAAAGCAGCAATGCGTCCGGTCTTCGTTCCGCATCCTTGTCCATGCCGTGTCTCCCGGCGCCGCAGCCGACGCATGGACCGCGACACAGGAAAGTGTCCCGACGGGCAAAGCCTGCGTCAACGGTTTTTCGCGCGCCGCGACGGCCTTGCGTCACCCGACCATCGGCCCGACCGGAACCGGGCGGGGTTGGCTTCTTGATCTATACGCCCGATAATGTCCGTACATGAAGGCATGCGTACGGAGGCGGACATGGCTGAGACGTCGCAGAAGCTGCAGGCCGGGATGCTGCGCGATGCGGTCTTCGAGGCGGCACCGCATGGTTATCTGATCCTCGATCCCGACCTCAACATCATCGACGTGAACCAGCAATATCTGGACCTGACCCGCGCGCGACGCGAGAACCTGGTCGGCCTGCCGCTGTTCGTGGCCTTCCCCGACAACCCCGACGACCCCGATGCGGACGGCGTGCGCAACCTGCGGGCCTCGTTGGAGAAGGCGCGCGCGACCGGGCGGCCGCATGCCATGGCGGTCCAGAAATACGACATCCCCGTGCGCGGCAAGGCCCGCGGGTTCGAGGAACGGCACTGGAAGCCGCTGAACACCCCGATCCTGCGCGACGGCAAGGTCGTGGCGCTGATCCATCATGTCCGCGACGTCACCGAAGAGGTGATGTTCCGTCGCGATCAGGCGATCCGCCTGCGCGCGGCGCAGCGGCTGAACGATCTGGCATTCTGGGAATACGACCCGGGGACGGGGACGATCTATGCCTCGCGCGCCTTTGCCGCCCTGCTGGGACTGCCCGACCGCGAGGGCACGCTGCCCGCCGCCGACATGTTCGCGCTGGTCCATCCCGAGGACGGGGCCGGATTGCAGGCCGCGTTCGAGCGCAACATGAACGCGCCCGAACATACCGTCGTGTCGGTCGCGCATCGTCTGGCCCGGCCGGACGGGACCACGGCCTGGCTGTCCTCTCACGGGGAGCTGGTGCGCGATCACCGCGACGCGCTGCCCCGCTTCGTGGTGGTCAGTCTGGACATCACCGTCTCGAAGCAGCGCGAGGAGACACTGGCCCGGACGCTGGCGGAACGCGACCGCCTGCTGGCGCAGAAGGAGACGCTGCTGGGCGAGGTGAACCACCGCATCAAGAACAGCCTCCAGCTTGTGGCCAGCATCCTCAGCACCGACGCCCGCCGCGCCGGAGAGAGCGAGGTCCGCGACCGGCTGCAGGGCGCGGCCGCGCGGGTCCGGGCGGTCACCTCGGTGCACGAGATGCTCTATCGCTCGAACGAGGTATCCTCCGTCGCCTTCGGTCCCTATCTGCGCGAATTGTGCGGGAACCTGGCCTCGGGCGATGCCGGGACGGCGGGTGTCGAGGTCCGCTGCGACGCGGCCGAGGTCAGCCTGCCGGCCGACATGGCCATCCCGCTGGCGCTGATCGTGAACGAATTGGCGACGAACGCGATCAAGCACGGGCTGGCAGGGGTGGCCGACGGAATCATCACCGTCAGGACCGCGCTGGATGGAGGGGATCTGGTCCTCGACATGGCCGACAACGGCACCGGCAAGGACGGCGATGCCGAGCCGGGCCTCGGCACGCGCATCATCGACGGACTCGTGGCGCAGCTTGACGCCTCGATGACCGCGATCCCGGCAGAGCGGGGCTACCGCGTGATCGTCCAGGTGCCGCTGCGGACGGAATGAAGCCGCGTGCCGGTCGTCGAGGCCGAGCTTCGTCGTGTGACCTGATGGATCAGGCTGGCGGGCTATCGTATGCCGTAACCGGCATTGCCAAGGATGTCCAAGGCTTCGAACGCGCCCCAGGTGACGACGCCTAATCTTGCACTGAGGGACTGGCCGACAGCACATCCGGCATGAACTCATCGTGTCGACCTTCTGTTGCGCTCGATGTGCGCGGCATTTGCATCAGCGGCAGTGTCGACGGCGAAATCCAGGAGGTCCTGTCCGGCATGCGGCCGCCTGCATCTGCATGTGCATGCTGATGCGCCGGCTCAAGCGTGCGCTGTAGGCGGGCAGGTCGGCTGCCTGGCCATCGACCGGCCGTCCCCACCGCGCACAGGAGAACCGCCCGTCGGGGCCGGTGAACAGGTGCTCGATCTCGTCAGCCGTCATGATCCGTTCCGCCCCAAGGCCCGCTTTGCCTTGGTTCCAAATCTCCCGGGGGGCCGTCCGCTGGACGGCGGGGGCAGCGCCCCCTCCGCCCTGCCGGCCCGCGCCTCAGGCGACGATTGTCGCCTCGGTCGCCGCGCGCAGTTCCTCCTCGGTCACCCCGTCGGCCAGTTCCACGATCCGCAGACCGCCCGGAACAACGTCCAGA